>JALHPC010000092.1 GCA_022842685.1 Candidatus Kapaibacterium sp. | reverse complement strand
ATGGGAAACGAAAACTCCCCATTTTAGAGCTAGAAGACTATGGTGCCGGAGGTTATGTTCGAGCACGTGCCGAGTTTAGCTTTCGTTCGATCTTCGGCTGGGTGTACCAGCGCAATTACGAGTATTCTCAGCGATACTGCTACATTGGAAATTGTGGTAGCTCCAACGTGTTGAATTAACGTTTTGAAGTGGTTTCTCTTTCGGTAAGTGCATGTATCGGATTGTAAATCGGTTCCTATTTCGTCTCAGCATCGATTACCAACCGGCGTACGGCGAAGCTTGGTCTGCACTGGAAAAGTGGGTTTATTACGGCACGCAAACTGTTGAACGACCGTCTGATCGTCGACTCATTAGTGCTAGGCCACCTACTACGATTGAGGCTATTGTTAAGGCGGCCGCCAAGGCGACGGGTAGAAACGTCGCTCCGCAATGGTGCACCGAAATACTGATAAATGATAAAGCCGAATACGTAGTCGTCGCTGCAGCAAACACATGGGCAATACGAATCATAAAGTCGATAGACGTGTACGTTATGCGTACTGAAGTGGACCCCAAATCCTGCACCACCGAATAAGATAGACCTTGGCCGCGGTAGCACGGATCGCTAGCGTATGGCACCTGCCATACAGAAAGGATTCGCGGATGGCCAAGAAACGAAATGCCCGCAGTGCTAGCTTTAAAGCCAAGGTGGCTTTGGAAGCCCTTCGAGAGCGTAAGACGATCGGTGAACTGGCAAAACAGCATGCGGTTCATCCGACACAGATTCACCAATGGAGAAAGCAGCTTCAGGAACGGGTACAAGAGATCTTTGAGGATGGCAGAAGCAGGCCAAAGCCTGATGAATCGCAGGCAACGATGGACGAACTTTATGCACAGATCGGTCGCTTGAAAGTGGAGAACGAGTGGTTGAAAAAAAAATCTGCCGAGCTCAATTGATGCTAAGAAAAAGCTCGTTGATGGTGATCATTCACAGTTGAGTATCCGTCGGCAGTGTGACCTGCTCGGCTTGGCGAGACGCTCGTATTACTTTCAGCCAGCGGGTGAGTCTGCGGAGAACCTGCTGCTCATGCGCGCGATCGATGAACAATACATCAAGCGGCCGACTTTCGGCAGTCGCTCGATGACAAGCTGGCTTCAGCGCAATGGTCACGGCGTGAATCGCAAGAGGGTTCAACGATTGATGCGGATCATGGGACTCGAGGCCATTTATCCTCGGAAAAACACGAGTAAACCTGGTATGGGACACAAGATTTATCCCTACCTGTTGCGAGACGTGGAGGTCACGTATCCGAACCAGGTGTGGTGCACCGATATTACGTACGTGCCGATGGTCAATGGGTTTATGTACTTGGTGGCAATCATGGATTGGTACAGTCGGTATGTGATCAGTTGGAGGTTGTCGAACAGTATGGACACCCGCTTCTGCTTGGACGCTTTGGACGAAGCGTTGTCGCACGGGACGCCGTTGATCTTCAACAGCGATCAAGGGGCTCAATTCACATCGACGGACTTCACGGAACGACTCTTGGCAAATGACATTGCCATCAGCATGGATGGCCGTGGACGCGCGCTAGATAACGTGTTTATCGAGCGACTTTGGAGGTCTGTCAAATACGAGGAAATCTATCTCAAGGAGTACGCCAACGTGGACGATTTATACAGTGGCCTGAGCGATTACTTCGCCTTCTACGCCACCGAGCGGCCCCATCAGGGCCTCAACAACAGGACACCCTTCGAGGTCTACTCCGGTAGCCTCGCAATCGCAAACTGACAACCGAGACAAGTTGTGCTATCGCGGCCAGCACCCGCTGCTGGCAGTGCCAGCAGCCACGGAGAGTAGCTTATCGAAGCCCTCCGGTGGTGCAGGATTTGGGGTCCACTTCATACGAAGGTTGTGGCGTTTTCCAGTTGTTGGGAAGTGCATCGAGAATTTGCCTCGCATAAGGATGGTTTTTGCTTGTCGGTACCAATCCGAAATCACTGATGAGTTGATCGAGAACATCTGGTATCCCGGTTACCGACACCAGTTTTGTTTCATCCAAGAATCCCTGTAGGTCGCAAACTTTAATGGAGCCTGCAATGGTCGGGGAATGTTTCAATATTTCTTGAATAGGTCGTGGCCATCTCTGGGGGTCGGTTAAATGTCGTGAGCGTTCCCGCTCCTTGGCCATACGAACGAACGAAGCGATGCAAAACGCCAACACGAACGTCAAGACGAGCAACGTCCGGAGTGAAAAGCGGAATGGGCTAGAGCGAATCGCAGATGTTTTGTCCATCGCTGCCTCATGCCAGAACGACCAAGGAAACCCGGCGGCGGCCAAGAACTATTGTTTTCAGAACCCGCCCGATCCGCCGCTCGAGTTGACCGCTTGGTTCGCCACGGTCGTCCGCCAGCCGTAAGCTCGCCGCTCGACGTCACCGTGAAGTTTCCACCACGAAGGACCCGAAGCCGCTCAACAACGTCCCCCAGCGCGCACTCCGTGCCCGTGGGTTGCAACCCTCCCAACAAATCTCGCCCCCGCCGACGATCCTTTCTGGCAAAGTTGCTCGCTGCCGACGCTATCAGCTGCCGACACGACTCTCCACCGAAGGACGACCGTGAACTCCACCGCCGTTCAGCAGTCTCCGCCCACCTGCCAGAGTCGACTCGCCAGCCCGCCCGTACTCACGTAGCGAAGCGCATCTCCACCAGCAGTGGCATGACTCCCGCCCTTAACTTACCAAAGGACTGTCGCGATTCAAGCAGAAAGTGACGATTGAGTTCCGACTCAGGCATCCCTGAAAAACACGTCGCCGGGGCCGGGCAGCTTCACCAGGCCCATGAGGCCCCAGCACGCATTCACACTAGCCAATCCCGGTAGAGTTCCCCCGCGAACGTCCAAGCCCCATCCGCTCGCACTCGTGCCCAACTAAAGTCAGCTCGCAGCTCCGCG
>JALHPC010000091.1 GCA_022842685.1 Candidatus Kapaibacterium sp. | reverse complement strand
GCCGTACGACGGGTTAATCTGTCGGTACATGAACGATGGCCTTCGCAGGCTGTCATGGGTGACTCGGTGATATATGTTGGATTTGACTCAAGATATAGGACCGATTCGATCTACGGCTCCGTGAACATCTTCACCGGTGAGATGTCCGAGTTCATACTTGACTCGCCTGGTGACTCCGTTCGCCACAACCGCGTACAGGGCATAGCTACCACTCTTTCGCTCTATAACGGAATGTTGGCGGGAGTCAGCTACAGAGATTATGTACGAGTTCTAGATGTTGCCAGCAAACGGGCGATTGAGACATGCGGTCGTGGAGGGTATCTGAACCACATGATAAGCAAGGTTGAACTCGTTGTGTTTCAGGACACGTCAGTCTTAGTAGCTATAGATATAGGAGGTCGTAGCTGTGGAAATGCCGAGTTTAGATTTGAGAATCATGGTGTAATGCCTGTGAAAACAGATTGGGCGTCGTTCGGCACGTTTACGGAAATTAGTGACTCGGTCTACTGGCCAACAGATAAAACTCATGCTTTTTCACTTTGCGCCCTGTCAACGGTGACCGGCATGGGTACCTGCAGGAAGTTCCATAGTGAAGTTGCGCCATTAAGTCGGTGGTACGAAGGTCTAGCTGGACGGTATGGGGCACTGATTATTCCAGAATTCAGCAGATTCGAATCGACCGGACCTATTCGAGCTAGATATTATCGACTGTCGTTGCCTGACTCAATCGAATATTTGCTGCCTGTGCGTGATAGTTCTATTGAGATCATCGGGGGCGCTTGGTGGCGAGAGAAGTTCTATGTTGCTGTTCGATTGGGTGAGGCAAACCAAACAGTGGTGTACGAGATCGCCGAGCCTGCGCCTGTGGTCAGTGTCAGTGAGACCAAACTACCTGACGGAACTGCAACTTCGCATCGTATGGCCTTTACGCAGAGTCGCTTCGCTACATGGATACGTGAATTACAGGATACGAGTGTTGAAATCTACGATGTCTTAGGTGTTCGGCAACAAACGTCGTCCATGCGCCCAGGTATGTATGCCGTGCGAGTGGGCGAGCAGATTAGTGTTGTTGTTGTTACTGAAGAGGAGTAGGTGTCTGTGAGTTGCCTTCGGCAACTACTGCAGACAGGGTGCCCGACCTCCTGTCCAGGGCACCCATGTAACGAGTGTTGGTGCTGCCAACCATCTATCTGATATTCGTGACATGATTCGCGCGCTCGACATGTACGATGCTTGAGCCCCTGATTTGCAAGGTCGAGTGCCGTCGGCATGGTTGGGCGGATTCGTCGTCGTTAGGATGTTAAAACATCAATCGTGGCCACGTGGATTTCTGCCCCTACGCCTCCTGCCTTGCTACCATGCCATCGGCTAGCTCTACCACTCCGTCGGCGTCGGCAATGGTTTCCAAACGGTGGGCTATTACGAGCACCGTAATGCCCGCAAACTCGGTGCGGATGGTGCGCTGGATAACGTGGTCGGTCTCGACGTCAACGCTAGCGGTGGCCTCGTCTAACACGATAATTCGTGCCTTGGTAAGAATCGCCCGCGCCAAGCACAGTAACTGCCGCTGACCTTGCGAGAAGTTTGCTCCCGATTCCACAACCTCGGCATCGAGTTCGCCCGGCAACGTGCGCACGTGCTCGTCCAGCCGCACACGCCGAAGTGCCTGCCATACATCGGCATCACTACACTCGCCAAAGCGGTCCACATTGCTCCGCACCGTCCCAATAAACAGCGTGGGGTCTTGCGGTATAATGGCCATGGCACGCCGCAGTCTAGCCAGCGGCACGTGCGTAATATCCACACCGTCAATCAATATGCTTCCGCCCGTAGGTTCAACACACCTAAACAACGTCTGAAACAACGTGCTCTTGCCCGAACCCGTTCGCCCAATGATGCCAACCGTGCTGCCACCTTCAACCGTAAACGACACGCCCTTCAGAACGTTAGGCAAATGCTCGGCATAGCGCACGTAGAGGTTCTGCACCTCTACACGCCCAGCCGTCGGCCACAGCACATCGTTACTCAGATAAGGGGCAACGGCCTCACGTTCCGGAACAAGGTCGGCATAGGTTTCCAAGCGTTCAACCGACGTCATGCGGCTTTCGACTTCCGAAAATGCGCGAACAGTCCAGTTCAACGACATCCAAAAGCTAAGCGCATACGTTAGCACTAAGCCGGCCATGCCGGGGGTAATCGCACCATACCATGCTAGCACCACAACGCCAACGCTGGTGGCCAAGCCCACGGTGCCACTGATAAGCGGTACGCGAATGCTAAACCAACGGTTGAGCATGAAGGAGCAGTAAAACGCCCGCTGATACTCGGCCAGAATGCGCACGAAGCCCTGCGTCATAAATGCCTCGCGCGCGAATCCATGGATGACGTCTAAGCCGGTGACCATTTCCTTGAAGTGGGCATATCGCGGACTACGGGCAATAGACTCGAGGCGTTTGGCTTCGCGAGCGGCACGGCGATAGTCGAGCTGTAAACGGTAATACAGCCAAAGCACTGGCAGCAGCACAACAACAACGTAGGGCACAACGATCAGTATCAGAACAAGTGCACCAACCGTCTGGGATAGTGACTTGAACGACTGTTCGAAATTCCAGGCAAGTTCATCGTCTACATTGCCCATGTCGCGAGCAAATCGGTTGAGAATCCGACCCATGGGCGTGCTATCGAAAAATCGCAGCGGCGCCGCCAACACGCCGCGCAAGGCGCGGTTGTGGATGTGCCGTGCAGCGGCAATCGAACGGCCGAGCCATAGAAGGCGCTCCGACAGCCAGCCGATGAGGACGACGGCGCCAATGGCGCCGTATATGGCAACGGCCTCAAGCGCAGATGTTGTGCCAGGGGCATCAGACCACGACCCCAGCCAACGCGTTTGTAGGATGGGAAGAACCGTAATGCCAGCGGCCGTGACCAGCAGGGCCAAGGCAACCATTGGTGCCAACACCGGATGGCTACCCGTCATGGCGCGAACGTAGCGCTTATACATGTCCATACGTACCGCGCCAACCTCTCGGTCCTCGTCGTCGGTAATGCGTGACGTCTCGGCCGCAGGGCCAGCCGGCTGCTGCGAGGTCGACGTCAACGTAGGGTGTGCCTCGGTAGACGACGTGGCAGACCAAGCGCGAAACCGTTCGTCGGCGGCAACGTGTTCGGGCGTGCCCATGCTTACAATGCGCCCTTCTTGCATAAACACAACGACGTCGAACCGCGCCAGGTGGGCAAGGCGATGCGTAACCACAAGGCGCGTGATGCCTGCCCAGCGGCCAAACAGTAGGTTGTTCACTAGGTGTGCTTCGGTGTCGACGTCGACGGCCGACAGCGGGTCGTCGAGTCCTACCAGCCCCGGCTGGTGCCACGCC
>JALHPC010000090.1 GCA_022842685.1 Candidatus Kapaibacterium sp. | reverse complement strand
GAAGCCGTAGCGCCAGTAGGCGCGTACGTCTAAGCTGAGGCCGGGACGTGGGACGCCGTAGGCCTCGTAGTCGTAGACCGACATGACGTCGGCCGTGAAGGTGCCGCCACTGGCGGGGATCTTGACGTCGCCCACGACGGCGCGAACCGAACCGAGGTGGTCGGCAAGGGCGTAGAGCTTGGTTCTCACGCGGCGGTGGAAGGTAGGGCCCGTTTCGGGGTCTTCGACGTCGCGGCTTACGCCGATGACGCCATTGCCGATGATGGTCCATTCCATGGGTACGACGCTGCCGTTGCCGACACGTTTGTACGTGGCAACGTCGGCGATGCCCCCTGACGGAATGCGGTAGATTGTGGAGTCAGTGCCGGCGTTGTCGACGATGACGCGTACGACGTTGCCGGCGGCATCGTAGAGATAGCGGGCCTCTGTGGTACCGGCGGTGGCAGTGCTTAGGGCGTCGGTGCTCGTCCACGTATTGGTGCGGGCCAGGCCGCTGTTGGACTCTTCGACAACACGACCAGTGACATCGACCTCATTTTGAGCCGTGGTCTGTGTGCGGAGGTCGGTAAAGCCGGCGACGGCATTGGTGCCGGCGTCGGTGACAACATCGATGACGTTGCTGTTGTTACCTGACAGATTTTTGGGCGCGATGGTAACGTCGTCGTAGAGGCCTGGTGTGGCGCTCAGGGCTTCGGAGCGTTTGACGCGGGTGAGGTTGGAGTTTTGGTCGTACATGTAGGACGACGACCAGCCGGAGGTGGCGTCGGACGTCCACGTGTTACCGACGTTTTCGAAGGTGGTGACCACGCGGAGGCGTCCGATACGGTCGTACGTGAGGCGTTCGCCCATCAGGGCGCCATTGCGCATGAGGGTGGAGCCAGAGGGCACGGTGATTTGGGCAAGGTGCAAGGTGGTAGCACCGATGAAGCCCGACCACAGGCCGGTGCCTTCGTGTTTGAGGAAGGACGTGTTGTTGGTGTTGAAGGGCGATTCAGTAGAGCCGACGGTCTTTTCGAAGTCACCATCGTGGTAGGAGAAGCCCAAGGCGAAGGCATCTTTGGCGACGTTTCGGTTGGCACCCGTGCCAGTGCCGTCTTTTCCGGCGTCGTTGGCGGGATCGAGCGACGGATGGTTGATGGCTTTGAGGTCGCCAAGAAGAGTATAGGTGTAGTCGATACCTTGTACTGAGTCTTCGCCTATGGTTACACGCCGGAGCGTGCCTAGCCGGTCGTAGTCGTAGGCGGCATCGCGTTCCCAGATGACGCCATTGCGGGAGGTTTCGACGTACTTTAGGCGGGCATTCTTGTCGTAGGTATAGCGGTGCTGGAAGCGATCGGTCTTTGGTTGGTTTTCGCCAACAACTTGGGTTTGGTAATCAACAGAGGTGATATTACCTGTCGATAGATCCCAAACGTAGTCCAATCGCTTGACTATACGATCGGAGTTAACATTAACATCCTTGGGAATGTCGTACACTTCAGAGACAACACTGCCATGAGGATCGTAGGAATAGAACGTGCGGACAACGTTTGGCGTAGTAGCAATGCTTGCGCCTGAGCCTAGCACTGGCACGGCGAGGGACCATGACAATCGGTTGCGGACGTTGCGTTGGGTAAGGCCAGTCTCATTACTCACGGTAAGCCAACCAGCATCAGCGGTTGTGCTGGTTACTTTCTGATCGTAGTGATACATGACCACATCGCGACGTGTAAGTACTCCGCTAGGCCATGCATTATTGTCGACTTCTGACGCGACAAGCGTCGCCAACGTGCCCGTGTACTCAACTTCGCCTGACTCGGTTGCCCGCGATCGTGCGTCATACTTAACGTACGATAGGCGCTTTGGAGATGCGCTAGCCTGGCGTTCATCTTGCACGAAACGGAGGCGACCGAGTTTGTCATAGAAATACCGCGTTACCCCGCCGTCCGGAGCCGCCTTAGAGGTTACCCGCCCCATGTTGTCGTGATGGAAGCGCGACACAAAGGAGTGCCCGGGCATCTGCTGATAGTTGTTGCTATTCGATATACTTACACCACGTGGTGAAACGGTCCGAATCAGGCGACCTGCCCGATCATAGTAGTATAACGTGTAGTGATAGAACTTCTGTGGGTACGACAATCGCAGTAGCCCCACATTGATGTTGTCAACATCACACTTCTGTTCAATCTCAAGCGCGAGTCGGGTATAATACTCATCTAACTTACGGCGAAACTGCGCGCGAATCTCGGCCTTGATTCGGCGAATCTCAATGCCTGCACAGTCCAGTGGGCCTCGGTTAGGTGCACCTTCAGTCAGTTCTGGTGCGGGCTCTTGCCACTCGATACAGATGTTGCAACTCGTCGCCAACGAACATAGAATCGTTGCTGGACATGTACCCGCCCCTAGCAGCACGCGGCTCCGACGTCGAAAGAACGAGATCCCATTAATCGGTATCGACAGGTTGTTGACTAGGTCCTTAAACGCTAGGACCTGATTTTCATCGACAAAGAAGTAGCCGAACGACGCCGTGAACAACGAATCCAAGAAACTTGGCGGACTCTCAACAACTGCCGCAGCTGAGAATTCGGTTTGCGTCTCGACGTTGTTAACTATTGTCTGCAGTGTAAGTGACTGAATCCGGCCGCTGTCATCGGTCACAGGTACGATATTCCACAAAAACAGCGGACCCAGTTCACCTGTCAAGGACTCATCGTTGGGACCACGGAAGTGAATGCCAAGAGGGCCATACATCCGCCATATGCTATCATTAGGATTTAACGGCGAGCCGGCAGAATCGACAGGACCAGCAAACCTCAGCGCATTACCATCATAGGCCACAACTGTACTATGTGCTCTCTGCAATGCCTCGCGCCACCCAATCGCAGGCGATGTAACCAGCGTACCCCCGCCCGTAGCGCCATAGTTCATCGTAAACATCGGTACTGCTGCCCCATTGATACCAACTGACGAGTCCATTAGCGTCTGTCGAAGGTTGTCAATCAATCCACGAAGCGAGTCATCGACATCGATCTTGTACCTGCCGGGGGCTAAGGCGACGAACTCTGGTGAACGACTCGTATACGATAGAATGGGTCGAATTTCGCCGGAATCTAAAAGGTGTGCAGTGTTAGCATCCTCGTATCTATCACTGAGTGCGGCACCCCATGTAGCATCCATGTAGTTATTGAGTGCATCTACCCACGGATGTGTGGCCACAGGGTTCTTACTATATCCCTCGAAACGAAAGTCACATACGGGACATGAATCAGTGCCCCCTCTATAGAATCGACCGCGGTGGGGTTTGAATACGCGTATGAAATAGCGGTTTGTCCCCGACTGTTCAAATGCTGCACAGTCTTCCTCTGAAGCCAGCTCAGCCAATGGGAGTTGGTTTTGACCCAGTGCAGCATCGCGGATACAAGCCGGAATCTGAGGGTTAGACAGACCAGCAGACTTTAAAAAATTATAGGCAACTACCGCATAGTTGACACAAATCGGGAATTCAGCAGAAGCTCGACGTCGCTCGTAGTCATCGTTAAGAAAGTCGATTAGCATATCGAGATACGAGCCTGTATGGGAGATTCTCGTTGCGGAACTGTCACACGTTTCAGTAATCTCAACTATTGGCGCGCCAGTAAGCCGTTTGCGGAACGCGGTAAGATCTGCTTCAGTTGGCTCGTTGGACAACGTGCAGTAATTGACGCAGTCTTCGGTGGCCGACCGTATATAGCAATAGCGCTGGAATTCAGTCATCTCGGGTTGCTGTTCCACAAGTTGCTGAATCAATGCGTCAGTAAGCGTAGTGCAACGAGCTGTGCACTTGTCGGACAAATCACGGAACACTTCCTTCTTCAGGCGTTCGGCTTCGGCTGGAACTTCGAGGTTGCCAAAAGATGTCCTAGTGACTTGTTTAAGGCGATTCAAGTCAGCAGCAGACACTTCTGATGAGAGACAGGCCTCGACGCCGAACCAGTTCGTAATTCCACCGGACGTAAACTGGGTCGTGCACTGGCTTATCTTCGTCGTGCTTGCAGTTGTTCGGATGTATTTATAGGCCTCGGCTACTTCGTTGCCGTTGTAAAATGTCAGGTCACGAACTAGTGGAGCGGCAGCGTACTGCTTGCCTAGAATACGTATGAACAACTCGATGAGATCACCGTTCTCTCCTGCGAATA
>JALHPC010000089.1 GCA_022842685.1 Candidatus Kapaibacterium sp. | reverse complement strand
GTGCTCTTCCGATCTCATTTGATCGTCCTAGGTGTTGGTACCTCGCTTGCGCATGTAGCGAGCATAGCGTCGGACGAGGCGTTTCGGATTCAGCAACTTACGTCAACCTGGTATGTGGTTACTACGTGGAAGCCGGTTAACGGTACACCGTTTCCCGCTAACTTCATGTACGGTGTTACAGATGCAGGCATTGTCTTGATAGACGCACCCTGGGACACTACAGCCACTCGGAGCTGTCTTGATACCATTCAGCGCCGACATCAACGTAATGTCGTGGCCTGCGTTGTTACGCATGCCCATGACGATCGCACAGCCAGCATCCCGATGCTTCGCTCTATTGGCATTGCCACGTGGTCGAGTCGGTTTACCGATAGTCTATGTATCGAACGCGGCGAAGCCCGCTGTCAATATCACTTCAATACCGACACCACGATCGTCTTTGGCTCTACACCCATCAACATCAAATATCTCGGAAAGGGGCACTCGGATGACAACGTTGTTGTGTGGCTACCAAAGGACCGAATTCTATTCGGTGGATGTCTGATCAAAAGCACAGAGAATGCAAGTCTGGGCAACCTTGAACATGCCAATGTTGGCGAATGGCGTTCAACGGCGCGAAGACTTATCGACTCGTTTAGAATAGCCGACCACGTTGTGCCAGGACACTTTGCATGGGGTGGGCGAGAGTTGCTCGACCATACGCTTGCGCTCACCAAGGCATGGCTCAACGACAACCTAATTGTTTACGGCTATTTCCGTGGAGGACTTCAGGAAGCAAAAATGCAGTCGACTGACGGACTAACCGACGTGGCATTCTCGTTTATCTATCTGCGCGATGGTCAAGCCGTCTTTGAAAGCGACGAACAAGAAGGTGTCCTTCGCGAACCTCTTCAGAAACGTTCAGCACATCCTGGTTTGCGTGTTCACGTATCCGTTGGCGGCTGGGGTGGCTGTGAGACGTGTTCCGACGTCTTTTCGACCGAGGCCGGACGTCGGCGCTTTGTGACATCTCTACAGCAACTCATTCAGAAGTACGACTTGGATGGTGTTGATATAGACTGGGAAACTCCGGTGATTGGCGGTTTTAAGAACCATCCGGCGCAGCCAGCCGATCGCGACAATCTAACGGAGCTTCTGCGGTTAATGCGAAAACAGTTTGATGAGCGGGTGATGATAACCATCGCAGCCAACTCCGATAGCGTTGCGATGGAGAAGTCGTACGATTGGGCGGCCATCTTGCCGCTTGTCGACGTTGTTAGTCTTATGACGTATGGCCTACCTAACGACCGTCGTGGGCATACTGGCCACCATACGGCATTGTATTCATCCGAGTATCAGCGCGAGAGCATCGACCGCGCCATCGCTCGACTTCGCGCAAAGGGACTGCCGCTGCGGAAGTTTCTTCTCGGAGCCGGTTTTTATGCATTCGTTGTTCGGAATGTCGAAGCCGGATCAACCCATGGTTTGGGCATGCGTGGTTCGTTTCTGCGGAACTGCACGTACGACGAGCTAACTCGGGACTATACCAAGGCGCAGGGCTTCGAGACGTACCGCGACTCGGTAGCGCGAGCTCCATACCGCCACAATCGTGCTGATTCGATATTTATCACGTTTGATGATCCGGAGTCATTATTCGAGAAGTCGCGATACATCCTGAAAAATGGCCTGGGTGGCTGTACGATATGGAAAATTAATGGCGACGACGCCGCCGGCTCGCTGCGGCGAGCCATCAAGCGAGGCCTTACTGACGACTAAGTAGTCATGACACGCATGTTGCAGCCATCAAAAGTTGAAGCAGCTATCTTTGCTGTTTGTTCATAAGATTGAGAGAGAGATCGAGGGATGAGATACCGTACTACGTGGCAGCGTACGGCGCTGCCACTCTTGCTTGTCGTTGCGCTTGCGTCATGCGCTTCGCCTAAGCGCGGCGGCAGCGCCGCCGCCGAGAAGCCGACAGGCGTTATTGCGTATAACGTCGAGTTAACTGCGGCCGCAGATACGGCCCAGGCCCTACGCGACGAATGCGACCGTTCGCAGTTGCTAACGTCGATTGCCACGGATGTGCGCCCGACGGCCCGCGTTGTTCATCGTACGGTTGCTGGCACGGTTTATAGCGACACCCTCGTGCGAATACTTGCCATGCCATGCGAGGGCTCAACAACGCGTCCCGAATATCTGTTGCCGCTTTCGCGTATCGCCGGCAGAGCATACACCAGCGTGGCCGACCCACTAGAGCCGCCAATGGTTATTCGCATTCGCGATGCCGAGCCCTTCGATATGTGTTGCCGCTTGCGTACGGGTTGGGGCGTGTTCGACAAGGTCGAACTTCGCCTTGCAGCAGGCGTGCGCTTTGGTTCCGACTCTGTAACCTATCCTATCGTTGACGCGAACCAAAATCCCGTTGCACCATTCCAAGAAACCTATCGCAGTTCGTTCTTCGGCTTTGGCCGCGGTGGATCGAATATTGTTCCTGCTATCGAGGCCGCTGGACTGTGGAAACTCGACCGCATTGGCCGCGCCCACCTTGGTGTGTTTACTGGTGTGATGCCAACGGATGGGTCGGTGTTTATCCCCGTTGGCGCGCAAGGACGCTACACGTTTTCGCCTGCGCCAAACACCGACGAGTTGGATCCTTCCTGTCATACACCGTACGTGTACGGCCTTGCCGCCCTACCGATTGATTTCTCAAGTGGCGCTCCCATTATCGGTTCGTCGTTCGACAGGCAGCGATATATGCTCGGCCTAGGTATCGGCTACGATTGGGCCGCAACGTGCGACCTTGACGTGAGTGTCGACGTAGGCGTTCGCCATATGAACCTGCCGTTGCCCGAAATCGATTGTTGCCCGAACGTGCCCGATAGTGAACGCAACCCCTTTCGTCAGTCCACCATGCTTATGGTGCGCTTTGGTCTAACATTTTAATGCAAGGAAAGAACATCATGAATAATCGTTTTTTCCAGTTTCTGTTTGCATTGACCCTTATCACAATTACGATAGGGGGCAGCGGTTGTATGGAGACCACACTGGCCGTGGGCGAGGTTGAGAATCGCGTGCGCGTGCGTGCTACGGTGCGTAACGAGGGCACGTTGGAAGCACTGCCGATGCAGGGTGCACGAATGGTGTTGCTTGATTCGACACGTTCGCGCGAGCTAAATGTGCAGTCTACAGATGCAAGCGGTACAGCCCTGTTAACGGCCCGTAATCAGCCCGTCCGTACAGTGTCGTTCGTGCGGGCCGAGCCGGTAGGAACCCTGCAACCCAACCCTGCCATTACCACGGTTGCGGTGTGCGAAGACACGACGATATTTGTCGAGTACTTGCGGCCGTTTGATTGTCAGACGGTGAGTGCGTCCGACAGCATCGTCTTCCGCGATCCGGTAACGTTCTCGGAAGAAGTCGTTGCAAATAAGCCGCCTTCCATCGAACAGTGCTGGGCGTTTCAGCATACCGGAAATGCACCGGCCACGATCAATGTGCCCGGTAATGTGGCGGCCCCATTCCGTCTTGCGTCGATTAGTGTGAATGGTGCTGGTCGTCCGCTTACTACAGCTATTACGCTAGCGCCCGGCGATGTAGTGTCATTCTGCTTTACTGTGGCGACGAATACGCTGGGCGACTTCCGCCAGACCCTGCAGATTCCAATACCGTGCCCAAACACTTCTGGAACGGTTACGATAGCACTCAAGGCACGCATCGTGCCAGAGCGCTGCGAATGCCTATCGAATACAGTTACGATGATAGTAGACGAGCCAGTGCGCTTGGGCGAACAGAGCGAGGAATTGAGCGACGTGCTGTATGACAACAGCAACGAGATATGCGACGTGCGCCTCGACTTTGTGCGATCAACGCCTGGCACCAACCAGCGATGGACTGCCACGCCTGCCATTGGTGCCAACGTGGATGTGCGTGCAGGGGCAACGGCAGATATTCGCGCACGCTTTCGCCCTAATCAGCCGGGTTCGTTTAGCGACACGCTCTTTTACCGCATGACCATGCCCAATGGCCAAACATGCAATGTTCGTGTAGTGCTTATTGGCTGTGTGTTGGAGTGTCCGAAGATTATTCTTCAAACGGGCGACACCGTGGCCTTGGGCGCCATACCTGCCAACCGCCGCAATGATGCTACGCGTCCTATTCGGCCCGCCTTACCGTGCGATCCTGGTAGTTCCACGTTCTTCTTGGCCAACGATGGTCGTATTTCT
>JALHPC010000088.1 GCA_022842685.1 Candidatus Kapaibacterium sp. | reverse complement strand
AAAAAATACAACGCAGCTCTCCCTGTTCCCCGTGGTTGAAACCACGGGCTAAAGCAGCCATGGGGATTGGGCTAAAGCCCCGTACGCTTTGCATTATGTTTTGCACTACGCTGCACACTCCGCCGCTGCGCGCCCAACGTGGGGAATCGGCGCATTTTTTGGATGTACAGAGACGCCGGGTCGGTCGGTTTTGCGCGAAGCCTTGTCACTTGGGTACCGTTGGAGGATTGATGACAGTAGCTTCCCGAACCATTTCCCGTGCAGGACGGAAATGGTTCGTTGTTGTGATAGATTTGTGTGTGCCGACGATGATTTGTAATTTCAACGAGCCCTTAGCCGAAGAAGGCATGGCAAATATGTCTGCCAGATTGAATCGACGCTGTTTACGCTATCGTACGTATCTGTTATGAGTCACACTGTTGCCCCCCCCCCCCCCTCCCCCTGGTTGCGTAAAAAGTGCTGCTGCGGAATATTCGTGGAGCTTGATTGCAACCATTGCTTGTGCTGGGTTCGTATGCTTGATGCTTTCTAGCCAAGCAGTAATCGCTCAGAATCCCTCATTAAAGCCATACGAGTTCAAGCGCGGCAAAGACTCCCTTGTTGTTTGCGGCGGCGGTCCCTACTTTGTGGTTGACACAGGACGTAATGCGGAGGGGAAAATCGAATCAGAACGTGACATCTACTGCTTCGACTGCTGGAGCCTTCGAATAGGGGAAACGCCACTCCGTGTAGATGACTTCTTACGTCATATTGGAGATACCGTGGCGATTGACAACTGTGAGTTCATTCCGGATAGTTCTCGGCGAATTTTATTGGACATGGCCGAAGCACTGGGATCGTTCAGGTTGCGCAGGGCTGATGCGTCCACAAATATCAGGGCCCCAAGTCTGCACTATCAGCTCGTGTTCGACGAGCCGACCAACCTCGGTGCGGTTTCGGACTATGTTCAGGGACTCGAGGTTGATAGACACAATCTAGTTGCTATTTCGACTCGATGGCCGTGTGTTAGAATGGCGGGCTCGGTACCAAATGATCGTGTGTTTGATTCTAGGAAGCCAGCCGAGTATCTGCGCGCGGATGGATCGATTGACACCTACTTTCCGGCAACCTCGCACGATCGAACTAGAGGTTGGGCATACTACTCAATCAAAGCACCCATGGCTTGGACGGTTACGAAGGGCAGAAGCAATGTAGTTGTTGGTGCGGTTGATCTTCAGGACACAGATGGAAGCTGTGTACGAATCGATAACTCTGACCTGACATTCAGAGAGGATGTTGGAGATCCTGGTAATATTCGGCTAATATTTGGTACTTCGACTGCGGACGCGTGGCTACGCAGCAGCAACGCCGGGAATGGACTGCAGTACAAGTCCACCATGCCATTGTCAAGTGTCTTCGAAGGCATGGATCATAGTACGCAGGTGCTTTCGGCAGCGGTGTCCGCGTCGAACAATGACAACCTTGTGGAACCCACGTCTGGACCTAACGGTTCCGCAGTGGGAACATGCCCGGAGTGCGATGGAATATTTGTCTTTCGCCCTGGTGGCGCAACGTATAGTACTTGTTGGGGATATGGTAACGATGACCGCGTCTTGAACGCAAATGACGCTTCTGAGCAGGACCTGGATTTTGAGATTAATATTAACTTTCAGAGGGAAATCGTAGATGTTTTAAATCATTCGTCATTGAATCGTTTTTCAGAGTCTCCAGATCATAACCTCGCCATGGACCGTGGGGTTGTGATAGTTGCGGCTGTTGGAAACGAACCAACACCGCACGAAGACCCGGAGAATCCCGATCCAAACAACTGGTACCACTCCGTTCCTCGCATTGTTTACCCCGCGGCCGATGTAGTTGTCCACACCACTGATGCAACGCTTGATACGAAGGTGATAGCCGTTGCAGCAATAGGTGACGGGGAGATTCTTGTTGCGGCTGACTGCGAAGCGTGGCCAGGAACGCCACCACCGGTTTGGATTGGTGGCGAACGGTTTGTTGAGGGATGGAATTATTCGCCGGGCGCAGATAAGTTTAACGTTTCTTCGAACCTGACTGACCGCGCAGAAGCTAAGCGTGATGCATTCGTAGATCTTGTAGCTCCAGGACTGGACATTTGGGTTGCAAGAAATAACGCCCCCAAGTATGGTATGTCTCACGGAACATCGATAGCTGCACCGCTTGTTTCGGGTATCGTTGGGTTAATGCTCTCTGTGAGCGACCATTTGGGCACACCATGGGATGACATCACAGACTGGGCGTCAACGCCGGAGGATGGTCTTGACCACCAACGCCGAGCCTACGACATCCTTACATTCACGGCCGACAAGCTCCCCGACGTCAACACGCTTTTTCCTTACGTCTATCAAACCAACGACAAACTCAAGCGCCACTGGGCACAACGCATGGGCTTTGGCAAGGTAAACGCCTATCGAGCTGTAGCTCACGCGGTACCGCACAAGGGTGCGTATGAGTTTACAGTGTCGGAGACGCTGGCGTTCGACGCCAACGTCACCAACCCCGACGGTAAGATGCTGATGCATTTAGGTTCACAGGTACATCACGCCTTAGACCTAGCCAGCGACAACACACGCGGTGGCGGAGGTACAGGCCTTCTAAACGTCCTAGAATGGGGCGGCACAAACCTGCTTGGCCCATACAGCACAACCGAGTACCAGAACCAGGGTGTTACGCGGATAAGCTCGTCGGACGTGAACGTACGCACCGACCTGACGGTACCGGAAGACTGCTTGCTGCTGATTGACGGCAGGGTACTCACCGAAGAAGACGAGTTTACGCAGAGCCAAAACCGCATTATTGCCACGGCCGACGGCTCGCGCATTCTGATGGAGGGCTATCTGCAAAACGTCGAGCTCGTAGGCGCTCTTACGCTTGGCGACCTTATCGTTGACGGCACAGACGCTGCGCCAGGGCTGTTCTTCAACCGCGAGAGCGACGTCTATGGCAACGTACGCCTGCTGAACGACTCGTGGTGGACGATCAGTGGCGCGCCTAGCAATAAGGCCACGACGCTGCGCACAGGCAGCCATGTTGAGCTTAACGGCAGCCGTAACCTGATGGTACGCTGGGGTGGCATACTGGAAATGGATCACTCGTCGCGCATATCAACCGATCAAAACCGCGTTGTACTTGTCGAGAATGGCACGCTACGCGTCAAGCCCGGTGCCAAGGTGCGCTTCGACGCCCATGTACATATCTGGGATGGCCAAATGTTCGAAATCGGCGACTCGGCTGTGGTCTATATCCAAAGTTTGGCCGTGAACAAGGGAGCCACCTTCCGCGTCAAGCCCGGCGCCCACGTCATCTTTGGTGCCGACGAAGTGGTCATCAACGGTCACTTCGACGCCCAAGGCGGCTCGGGTGAAGACCGCTACCGTATCGTCTTTACCCCCGAGATCTACACCTACGTTGGAGGCGTCAACACCAACTGTACCTTCGACCCAAGAGGACACGAATACATCAAACGTCGCACGAGGGTTAAGATCGAGGGCCTTGCCACCGTCGCCGACGTTATGGCAAGCTCCGTCAAGGCCACGTACTGCGACTTCAAGAACGTCTCGCTCGAGATGAAGAACGTCCGCACCGACCCGTTTGTACACGACAAGTTTACGGCCCACCGCACGAGCCCCCAGAACATGCCTGGCAATGTGTGGACGGTGCAGCCCTTTATGTTGCACTACGAGAGCAACAAGTGGGTGCCGGGGCTGCCGCCGGAGTTCTACCGCTTGTCGGTGTCCAACTGTTCATTCCTCGACGTTGCCGGCGTGGCAGCTCCACGAAGTCCAATCTTGGACGACTACCTCATCAGAGGCATCTACTGCATCAACGGTCGGTCGATGGAAGTCAAGAACAGCACCTTTGGCAATCTTGCTCTGGGCCTAAGTGTACACGGCACGCCTGCCACACAGTTGGCACCAAACCTCGTCGAAGAAAACACCTTTGGCGAATGCGACGCCGGCATGCACATCGGCCAAGGCATCTACCAAGTGTGCAAAAACACCACCAACCGCGTCCGTATTCCTATCAATGGTTACAATCTGGGCATCTCGCGGTACTACGACAACACGTTTACGTCGTCTCGTGTGGCCGTGTACTTCCTTAACTGCCAAACGCAGGCCTTTCGTAACAACGACTTCGCAGACTACTGGACCGGCATTAACGCCGAAGGAACCATCGTCAGTCTTACATCGCTCTACG
>JALHPC010000087.1 GCA_022842685.1 Candidatus Kapaibacterium sp. | reverse complement strand
TCATCGGGCAAGCGGGCTACAACAACTGGTTTGGTGCGCAGGGCGTAACGCAGATGCTGTTTAGCGATATGCTCGGAGATCATGAGATCTTCTTCCAAGCCAACCTGTTCATCGATCTAGCCAACAGCAATTTCTTCTTGCAGTACTCCTACCTTCCAGGCATTATCGACTGGCGCTTTGCTGCACACCAGAATGCCGGCTTCACATTTTTAGGTGGCGAGTTTAACCGTCTGCGCAACTACGGCCTCTCGGCGTTTGCGTCCTACCCCTTTAGCCGTTTCTCCCGATTGGACTGGGGCGTGCAGGGCATGGTTATGTCGCGCGAGAATATCGACCGGCCAACGACACCTACGCTAACGCGCTTTGTTGCCGTACCGCAAATCAGCTATGTGCTCGACAATAGCATCCCTGGCATGTGGGCTCCGATGGACGGGCGCAGGTGGAACATCACGCTCGAGGGATCGCCCAGTATCGGAGCCGACGGCTTGGCCTTTAGTACGTTACGAACGGATTATCGCGAATACCTACACCTTGGCGGACCCTACACGATAGCCCTGCGAGGTAGCGGCGGAGCCAGCTTTGGCCCGAATCCTCAAAAGTTCTTTGTGGGCGGCACCGACAACTGGATCAATCGTAGTTTCTCGGACGGCGTGCTTCCGTTCCAGAATCCCGAAGACTTTGCGTTCTTGCGCCCCGGTTGGCCCATGCGCGGCTATCCCATTAACATTCGTAATGGCTCGCGCTATGTTGTCACCAACGCAGAGTTCCGCTTTCCGCTGCTGTTTGCCTTCCAAGCGGGGCCTATTCCGGCGCTCTTCCAGGGACTTCAGGGCAACCTGTTCTTCGATATGGGCGGCGCCTTCGACGACGATTGGAGTGCTCGCGAAACCACAGGTGCTATCGCCGATCGAGCGCTCTTGTGGAGCACTGGTATTGGTATACGTAGTCTAGCACTCGGTTTGCCCCTGCGAATCGACGTTGCGTGGCGGCGCGACCCAGGTGGCTTTTCCGAGCCCGTGTGGATGTTCTCGCTTGGCGGAGATTTCTAAGCAGCGTGCAACACCTGAAATCCAGCGCGCCCGTTGGTGCGCTCGGTAAGATCGGACCGCATCCGGTCTACCAACATCGTTGGCACGTCCACTTCAAACGACACGCTATCGGCGAACATTGGCGCTATCGTCAGACCGTGACTCTCCAGCCATTCAGTCACAACCGACACGTCGTCGTAGCCGCAGTGAATGGCAAGGGGCACCGTTTCAACAACGGTCTTACGTTCGGCAATCTCCAGTACGGCTTGTGCGGCTTCGGTATATGCCCGAGCCAGTCCGCCAACACCAAGTTTGGTGCCTCCAAACCAGCGTATTACAACAATCATCGTATCGGTAAGGCCACTCTTTTGCAAGCAAAACAGGATGGGCTTACCGGCGGATCCACTTGGTTCGCCGTCGTCCGACATACGATAGTCCATCCCACTCGCGCCCAGTCGATACGCCCAGCAATGATGCACGGCCGTGTGGAACTCACTGCGAAGTCGCGCAAGCGTGTCCATTGCCCCTTGCTTCGATCGAACTGGGATGATACATGCAAGAAAAACGGAGCGTTTGATGGTAATTTCGGCCCGCACTTCGTGGGCAACGGTAATGTGCGAAGGAGAGGGGAGTTCGTTCACTCGAATTGGAAAGGTATCTAGCGTATGAAGATCGGAATCGTGTGTTATCCAACCTATGGTGGCAGTGGTGTGCTGGCAACGGAACTTGGCCATGCACTAGCGCGGCGAGGTCATGGCGTACACTTCATCACGTATGCCCAGCCCATGCGGTTGGATAGGTACCAAGATAACATCTACTACCACGAAGTTGAAACACCAACGTATCCACTGTTGGAGTTCAACCTGTATACGTTGGCACTGGCAGGCAAGATTATCGATGTGGTGAAGTATGAGAAGCTAGACATTCTTCACGTCCACTACGCCATTCCACATGCGATAAGTGGTTTCTTAGCACGCGAGATTCTGAATGGTGACTCGCCAGTGAAGCTGGTAACCACGCTGCATGGAACCGACATTACGCTCGTGGGGATGGAGCCGAGCTTTCATCCGCTGGTGAAGTTCTCGTTGGAGCGTTCTGATGCCGTGACGGCCGTATCGGGACATCTCATGGAAAAGACCAGGCAGTCCTTCGACATCGAACAGCCAATCCATGTGATTCCAAACTTCGTCGACACAAAACTCTATCGTCGCGAGGAGTGCCCCCAGTTGGCTCGTCAGCTACATGCTGATGGCGACGAAGCTGTGCTGATGCATGTGTCGAACTTCCGCGCTGTGAAGCGAGTGCAAGACTGTATCCGCATTCTTGCCGAGGTAAAGAAGAAGGTAAAAGCAAAGCTTGTACTCGTAGGGGACGGGCCCGACCGCTCAGATGCCGAACGACTTGCACGCGAACTTGGCGTATTTGACTGTGTGCGTTTCCTAGGCAAACAATCGGCGCTGCCGGAAATCCTTAGTACGGCCGACATCTTTCTGCTGCCAAGCCAGCAAGAGAGCTTTGGCCTTAGCGCTCTCGAGGCAATGGCCTGCGAGGTGCCAGTTGTTGCAACAAACATTGGCGGGATTCCCGAAGTCGTGCGCCATGGCGAGACTGGCTACGTGGCAGAGCTTGGCGATGTAGAGCGCATGGCTCGCTATTGCATCGAGTTACTCACGAACCCCAAGAAACATGCGGCTTTCCGTGCTTCGGCACGCAAGCGTGCAGTAGAGCAGTTTGACATCGACCTTATCGTGCCGCAGTATGAGGCACTCTATCAGCAGGTGTCTACAGTCGGCTAAAAAATGTAGCGGACACCTTGTTGTGCATAGCCCATGAAGTCGTCGACAGGATGGTCGGCGAATGAATCTGGGTAGTGCATTAGCATCATCTTACGGCGAACCTCTTCGGGCAACGACCGAAGTTCGTCGAGCGAAGCATGAACGGGATTCGAGATAAAGGCCGTGTCGTGGAACATCACCTCGGCACGATCGGAGTACATACCGATGAGCTCTGTATCGAACTTCGTGTCACCCGATATGAATACTCGTCCGTCTACAAACAAGCCGTACGTGATGAACGCCGACTGTGTGTCTTCGGCTTCGCCAGGAATGTGATTCGTGTGAAACAGCTCGATGTCGATGTCGCCAACGCGCACGCGCAAACGTCTGCGCGTATCATCGGTGATAATCTCCGGCTCTGTAACGTCGTAAAAATCGTCAAAGCCCAGCCGTCGCCCCTCGCCGTCAATCTCGTTAAACTCAAGGCCTCCACGGAGAGACATCTCCCAGAGTACCGATCGGTACTCCTCGTGGACAATCATGTTGAGTTTTGGCTTGCCTTGTCGGCGCGCAACATAGCGGTTTAACAGCGTTAGGTACTCAAGTCCACCAATATGATCGGCGTGGCTATGTGTGGGTAGGATGTGGGTGATATCGGTGGGCTGAACACCACAAACGTCGCGAAGGGCCACTGGGCCCGTCATACCAAAGTCAACTAGCACATGATGGTCGCCCTTAATCAGCAGAAAATTCGTCTGAAAGAGCGACTGGCCGAAGGCCGTACCTGTACCGAGGAAAACCACCTCTAGGCGACCGTTGTTGCGCAGCGACAGGTTGCCGTTGCAATGTATTTGTTCCATGAAGTGATGTCCTCGAATCGAGCTGCAGGGCGAATCTACGTAAAAATTCTCGTAAGGTGTTACGTCGTTGGTTGCTGTGGGGCTGGTCCTGGTCGGCCGATCTTTTCGATAAGATTCTGTGTAAACACGCCTTGAAGCGCAGTTTTGATATCAGGGTGGCGTTCGATGAGCTGACGGAGGTCGTCGAAATTCCACATCAAATAGCGTGCAGCACCTATCGTGAGCACTGTTGCCGATGCAGGATTACCACTAACGAAGGCCATTTCACCAATGAAGTCGCCACGTTTACAGTAGGCAACAATTGTACCATCGATGGTAACCGAGACAGCCCCTTCGCTGATGAGCACAATACGAACGACTGGCTGACCTTGCTGTGTTAGCTCTGTTTCAGCGGGAGCGGTTATCCAGGTTCCGGCACGAACAAACCGATGAAAATCGATAAGTGACATCTGTGAAAATCTCGTTTGGTGCAATTCACGCTCTTCGGCCGAGAGTTTTACACTGCGCTTTTCGTGCCATAGGTATGCACCTTGTGCGAGGTTTACAGCCGTAAAGCCGGACTCCCAGAGCGTGAGACTAAGGTCGCCGACTGCGAGACCATACCAAACGGCAAAGCCACCCGCTACCGTGAACAACATTCGTAACGCGAGTACATCGCGGACGATTCCACCTACGATGAGGAGCACATAACTTATGCTAAGGATGAT
>JALHPC010000086.1 GCA_022842685.1 Candidatus Kapaibacterium sp. | reverse complement strand
CCTGGTCCGACATCACCGTCACGTTGATGTGGTTCTTGTGCACGTCCAGGCCCATATACAAGATGTCTTCACTCACTGAGCGTTGTGTAACTTGTGAATTCGTCCGCATGATTCCTCCGAAGATAGATTGTTGGTTTGAACTGCAACCTAACTTGAGATGGTCATGCGGACGTTTAACATACGGTCTGGCCGAAGGCCGTGTTTGTGTTTATGCGCTTTGAACATGGCATTTGCGCAGACTACAACACAGACAGTCTGCTGCAGACACCTACCTTTGCGTCATGATTCACGAAGATGTTCGTTCCAAGATCAGTGCTATCGAAGCCCTGTTGCGGGCTGGCTCGTACACGGACGTTACGCTGAACGACATTCGAGAATTAGTTCTACAGTGTCGCATGATTGGCGACCAGCGCCTACTCGCCGATTCGCTCTTGGCACTTGCCGGCTTGTTCTTTCTTCGATCCAAGCTGGACGAGTCCGCTGAATACATACGAGAGGCCTTGACGTTGGTGGACGGTACTGGCACCGATACCGAGGTTAACGCCCTTGTCCTATTGGGTCGAACCTTACTCAGGACGGATTTGCCGCTCGCCAAGGAGACTCTGATGAAGGCATACGAGCTGTCATCATCAATCAATACAGCCGCTGCACCTCACGTTTTGCTTCGCTATGGCGAAGTACTTGGAATGACTGGATCGCTGCCCGAAGGTGTTGCACTGATAAAGCAAGCCATCGATGCCTATGAACGACGTGAAGATGCCCATGGTCGACTGGTAGCTCTACTGCGGCTGTGCGTATTGCTTCAGGGGGCAGATAAATCGGTTGCTTGTTTAGAGTATGCAACAGAGGCACTACACCTTGCGCAACAACATGCCAACCCAACGGCGCGACTGAATGCACTTAAGTTTCTTGCGGGGTCGCTAACGGCTCTTGGACGATTCGACGAGGCATTCGACATCGGCAGGAGAGCGTTGGAACTTGCTACGATGCGCAACGACCCCATAGCCGAAGCCGATTGCCTTGGTACCCTCGGCATGTCCTTCTTTCAAGCCGGCGACCTTACCTCTGCCTTGAGTGTTACCCAACAGGCATTCCATAAGTACAGCCACGCTGGTGCTATTCTCGGCGAAGCACTTTGCCAGATGTATGCCGCTCGTATCTACGCTGCCGCTGGCGACCTTCAGCAAGCCGAACAGTTGATCGACCATGCCCTGGAGACGACACAAAGCGCTGGTAATGTTTACCTGACTCACCAAGCTCTAAAAATTCGCGCACGAATCTATCAGGATCTCAATCGAAGCAATGATGCTGCCGCCCTGCTTTCCTCGCTGCCAACGCTGGAGTTAGACGATGTTGCGAATGCCGAGGCAGCACCCGTCATCGAACATGCGTTGGATACCTACCGATCGTTCACGGTGAGCGCACCACTTCCCTCGTTTGGTAGTCTGCCAGAACATGTGTCACTATTCCCTGTTCTTCGCCCGCGCCCTTCACAACACAGTGTTCGCCCGTTTGGGGTGGTTTTGCTTGGTGGTTTCCGATTGGTGCGAAGTGGTGTCGAAGTTCCTCTCGACGAGTGGAAACGCCGCAAGGCCCGCGACGTGTTCAAATTCCTCGTTCTTCGGCATCGCCAATCCGTCTCCGTCGACACTATCGTCGAGCACCTCTGGTCGGCCGACGCGACCGTCGATTCCTGCTTGCCCACCCTTCAAAACGCCATTAGCATCATCCGCTCGATACTCGAGCCCACCCTTAAACCACGCCAGCCCTCACGTTTTATCTCTCATCAGGATGGCGCCTATGTTCTCGATCTCGGATTAGACTCGCTGGTCGATGTCGAACAGTTTCGCGCCCTCGTGGCTGCCTCGCGCAGCTGCGAACGTCCGCAGGAACGACGTCGCCTGCTCGAACAAGCAACGGCCTTGTATGCCGGACCACTGCTCCCCGAAGACGCATTCGAAGAGTGGACGTCCTTTCCCCGCAGCGACTTCCACGCATTATGCGTCGAAGCGTACGACGCCCTTGCATCGGTGTGTTTCGACCTTGATGACCGCCCTGCTGCCACCGCCGCCATGCGCGCAGCAGCAGCCCTCGACGACGGTGAGTAGGCGGTGAGTGGGCTAACGGAATTTTGTACCGTTATCAAACCACGTACTCTCCAACACACCACAATGAAGATTCTACCATCGTACTTCGCCTACCTGGCTGTCGTCGCTCTAGCTCTGTCTAGCTGCTCCAACGAAGCAACGGCCCCTATCAACAGTCTTCCCATTTCCTCTCCTAAAGGGGCGTCGATTGCCTCCTTGGGCGACCGCTTTGCGGTTGACATCAATGGCGCAGAACACGCTGTGTCCATCGTCGAAGATGAAGACACTACGTGGATTGCCACGTTCACCACGAATGCACGCACGGTAACGATGCCCGGACCTCAGCGATGGTTTACCGAAAACGGCATCACAGTGTCGCACAACACCTACGTGCGCGTTCTCGATGCCCCCTTTACAGGAATCATCGACACAAGCTGGATACTCAGCCGATATGCGCAGAACGTCAATGGTACGAAGGACATATTGGCGGTTGCTATGGACTATACCGATGGTGGGCAGCTGAACGCCAAATACGGTAAGGATGCGCAAACCGAAGGCGCAGACTTTAACGACTATCTAGGTGTAGACCACGTGTACACGCCACACTACAGCGAGTCGCTCAAACGACTTATCAATAGCTGGACTCGAAAAGCCGATGCTGCGGCCCTTGGTGCGGTGGATTGTTCGGGTTATATGCGTTTGGTGTGGGGACATAACGGCGGCATCCCCATGTGCTTTAACGTCGACCCAGCAAATCCCAATGCACGGCTGCCACGACGCTCATTCCAAATTTGGGAAGTAGGCGTGGGCACGCAGGTGATGACAGACTACGTATGGAACGCCAATAATGCTGCCGAAAAGCGCCAGGCACTTCGTATTGGCGACTTGGTGTTCTTTAACGCCGACACGTCGACGGCCGCCGAGCTTAACCGTGTGGATCACGTAGGCATGTACATTGGTAACGACGGCGCTGGCAACATGCGCTTCATTCACAGCCGCAAGTCGGACAACGTAGGCCCAACATTTACGAAAGACCTAAACGGCAAGAGCATTCTCAACGACGACGGAACAGGAAACTACCTGTTCTACGTGCGCAGTCTCGTGGGCGCAAAACGTCTCTAAGACAACGTCCCTTCCAGTTCTTCGATGCCCCTTATCACGACGATGTGGTAAGGGGCATTGATGTGTATGGGGGATGTTGTGGACGCCCTATCGCACCACCACAGCTCGCTGTACCACAACATTAGACCCCAAACCTGCAACGACGAAATACGTTGCTGCAGGTACAGCATTACCCTGTGCGTCGCGCCCGTTCCAACGCATGTAGTACATACCCTCGCTCTGAATATGCGTGCTGAGCGTGGCAATCACCGTACCCATGGCATCTACAACTTGTATGCTTACCGGCTGCGCTAGTGCTTGCGGTACGCGAAACGACACCAACATGTCGCCCGGTGTAGGATTAGGTGCTAACAACATGTTTTCGACACCACTGTTGCCGTTGCCAGTCTCTTGTACCGACACCATGATGACGTCGAGCGTAGGAACCTCTGCGCCACTGGCTTCGCCGTTTACATTTGCTAGATAGACGTTGGTCCATGATGGACGCAGTCCAACAACTCTTTTACTGCGGTTGTCCTCCATAACACGTGCCCAGTCTTGGTCGGTTAGGCGGTTGAATTTCTCTGTAACGTGCTCGTAGTAAGACCCCACGGGACCGATGTACGACGTCAAGCACTTGTCGGCGGGGTCTTCAGCTACAACAATCATCATATTAACGTAGCCAGCACCAACGTGAAGCACTCTGCCAACCATGCTGCCCATCTCATCAGTGGGCTGGGTGTGTACATCAGCAACGATGAAGTCCTTACCCTGTGTACCTACATCAGAACTGCCTCCATAGAACATCGATGGATAGTGTCCTGTGTACACTTGCGTGCAACCGGCATCTTCGTTCATCAGCCAGTTCTTTATAAAGTCCTCCTCGTCCCTGCTTAATGCCCGTCCTGCAAGCTCTGCCCTCGAAATCGATGCTAGTGTGGCATTCACTGCTGCAATGCGTTCAAGGGTCGTCAACATTGAACGCACAGTATAGTTCCGCTCGCGTTCCGCTTCTGGTATTGCTTCGCCAATTACTTCACCTAGAAGTCCAGCGGCCTTCCCAATCGACTCATACACATCAGGTAGGGGCTCTACGTATCCCGATGGATAGAAACATCCGATACCGCCTGTATATGACTGTTTGGCGTACAGCAAAAAGTCGTGTCGCAATTCAGCCCACGATCCAAGTTGTGTGTTCAGTGCCTTTTGCCACCAAGCCGTTGTTTGCATAAAACGGGGCAACGACGAACGCTCACGCGGTGGACTCGCAGCACGTATTGCGCCAAGCCACGATGTGTACACCGAGCTGCTCCAGTACGATGCATCGAGACTTTCAGTCAGCAGGCGCAAGGCCGCAAGATTGCCAGCATATTGAAAATCGTCGATTTCGCTGCGCTGCAACTGTATTGACGCATCGTTGCCAAGAACGAACGCAACGTCGAGCGCCGACGGCATCATGCGCGGTTTCAACGGTCCTACATGCGGAAACACGACGTTACCCATGATGTAGGAATCCAGGATAAATCGCTGTCCCAACAGCAAGAACGATGCCGCCGGCTTCATGGTCGAATCACCATTCGACATCAGTATCTGCGATAATATCTGCTGTCCCCCACCAGCATCAACCACTGCCTGC
>JALHPC010000085.1 GCA_022842685.1 Candidatus Kapaibacterium sp. | reverse complement strand
TGCGGCGAAGCCGCGTCGCTGTTGGCGAAGCCAACGTAACTGTGCGAAGCACGTAACTGGCCGTAGGCCGTAACTGTGCGCAGCACGTTGCTATGCGCAGCACGTTGCTATGCGCAGCATGTTACTATGCGCAGCATGTTACTATGCGAAGCATGTCGCTGCGGCGAAGCCGCGTCGCTGTTGGCGAAGCCAACGTAACTGTGCGAAGCACGTAACTGGCCGTAGGCCGTAACTATGCGCACTGCTCACCCCCCCCCCCGGCCCCCCTCTCAAGGTCGAGAGGGGGGTGCCGGTTTGTATTCGTGTTCGTGTTCGTGCTCGTGCTCGTGTTCGTGTTCGTGTTCGTGCTCGTGTTCGTGCTCGCGTTTGTGTTTGTGTCCACCTATGCGAAGCATGTCGCTGCGGCGAAGCCGCGTCGCTGTTGGCGAAGCCAACGTAACTGTGCGAAGCACGTTGCTATGCGAAGCATGTTACTATGCGAAGCATGTCGCTGCGGCGAAGCCGCGTCGCTGTTGGCGAAGCCAACGTAACTGTGCGCAGCACGTAACTGGCCGTAGGCCGTAACTGTGCGCAGCACGTAACTGGCCGTAGGCCGTAGCTGGGCCGAAGGCCCGTCGCTATGCCGAAGGCATGTAACTTGCACCGTGTTGCCGCCCATTACACCGTTGTTACGCCTGCGCTTCGCCCTTGGGTGGTGTGCCCTTGCTGTTGCGCTTAGCTCTGCGGTGCCCCTTGTCGCACAACCACGGTGCTGGAGTACATGGCTGTTTGGCGAAGGGGCCGGCATTCGCTTCGTGAATGATGCTGGGCAGTTTCTTGATTCGGCAGAGGTGTGGCCGCAGGCACCACAAGAGAGCATTGTTGAAGGGGTGGGGATTTTTTGCGACAGCGTAAACGGTCGCCTTCTGCACTGGACGTCTCCACGTGGTGTGCAGTCTGCGCGTGGTTATGGCGGGATTCTACCAGCCATCAACAGTGGTGTAGGTACCAGTAGCACGCAGGCAGGAATCATGGTGCCGTGGCATACGCCGTTCTTCGGTGATAACTTGGTGTATGCTCACCTAGTGCCGGATAGGACGTCGAACGTCAATCGTCGTGATCCCATCATCGATGTTGACCGCGCAGCAGTTGTCGACCAATCCACGTCGCCCCCAACTATGCCAAGCGTGCACGTGTACACGGGCACGTTTACCACCGAGCGCGTGTGCGCAGCCCGCAAGCCCGATAGCAGTGGCTACCTCATCTACACGATTGCCGACGACGGGTTGCTGATTGTTCGTAACGAAACCGTCCTACCCAGTGGTGTACCAAGCGAAAGCCGATGGCCGTTGGGACGCTCCTTTGCAACCTACGGCCAAATGAAGGTGTCGCGCAGTGGTCGAATGCTTGCTATTGCCGACGGGCAAAACGTTGTTCTCGTCGACGTCGACCCTATGACCGGACGGCCCTCGGCACCGCGCTCCGTTCCTCTGCTGATGATGCCTGCGTTACGCTTTGGCCAGCCCGACATGTATTCGTACGGCTGCGCCTGGGCTACAAACGAACGCTTTCTGTACCTTACCGTACGCTATGCCGTGGTGAACGAGGCCTCGTACGCCGCCCTGATTCAGATCGACGTACGTGGTGGCTTTGCCAATGCCATTGCCAATTCTTCTGTGCTGCTCGATACCATTCGCATTACCGAAAGCACGCCGCCTGCCTTGCAACTAGGCCCCGATGCACGCATCTACATGCCCAACGGACGTTACCTATCTGTGATTCGTACGCCCAACCGCGCAGGCCTTCGCTGCAGCTATGCCGCCAACCACATCGACCTTGCACCACGTCGATCACGGTCGGGACTGCCCTCATGTGTCGAGAGCGATTTCCCCGCTCCCGATGAACCCTATGGTATTCTGCGTCGCATCTATGCTTGCAGTGCCGATAGCGTGGTAATCGAAGTGGACTCGCTCCGTGGGCGCATTCTCAATTACACCGTTCAGCCCATCAATCCTGCCGGTGCAGCTGTGGCTAACAGCCGCCGTATCGTTCTGCGCGGCGTAGCCGCCGGCCCCATCGTTGTGCGGCTTTCGCTCGTGGGAATCGATACCACCGTCCAACGCGAATTCACCATCAACGTCGACGCTGTGCCGCCCCTTGCTGTCGGTCCCGATACCGTATGGCTGTGTCGTGGCCAACCCGCCGGAATCAAGGCCCGTGGTGCAACATCGTATTCGTTCTCGTCCTCGGCAGTGTTCCAGCGCGTCGGCGCCGACAGCGTCGTTCTTCCCTCGGTTACGGCGCCTACCGACGTTGTTGTTCTGGGCACCATGGGCGACTGCACTGCGCGCCGCACTGTTGCCCTGCGCATCATTCCAACCACCGCCAGCATCAGCGCCGATACATCCATATGTGCGGGCTCACAAGCTACGATTGTTGTGCAAGGGGCATCGGCAGTACAGTGGCTGGATGCCGTCGATGGCAACCCTGGGGCGACCGTCAAGCGATTAGCGCCTGTGGCCACCACCACGTATCGCGTTGCCGTGCAGTCTGGCGGATGTCCCGATACGCTTTCCACGACGGTCGTGGTAAACCCTCTGCCAGTGATTACCATTGCCGATGCCGTTGCCGCATGTCCGGGCGACTCCGTTACACTGTGGGCTTTGGGTGGACACACCATGACCTGGAGTGCCGGCGGCGTATACATTGGGCAGGGCGACACCGTGCGCGTACTTCCTTCGACGTCGACAACGTATGATGTACTTGCCGAGTCGGTGTTCGGCTGCCGTTCCACGGCTACGTTACGCGTAGAGCTGCGCGACCGCTACGATGTGCGCGTCGACGTTGCCGATGCAATGGCCATACCGGGCGTGGAATCCACGCTGCCTATCGACATCGAGCCCGAAGGGCTAGGGCATACGTATGGCATTGTTGTTCCACGCTTGGGCGTGGATGTGGCAGGTGTCGACAATGCGCAGCTCTTGGGCATACAACGTGGGACGGTTATCGACACCGTTGTTCTGCGTCTTCTTGCGGTGCCCCCTACTGGAAGAGTGACTGTTGGACTACGGATGACCGTGTGGTTTGGAGCGCCACAGCCGCTGCGCGTGGGCGCAGTGCTTATAGGTGCGGACGGTTGCGCTAATCGCGTTGGACGTAATGGCGTGCTGACGTACGACGTCTGCGCGGCCAACCTGCGAAATGTGCAATGGCTTCGAAACGTGACGATACGAGAGCTGCACGACGCCGTCGAAATCGAATACGACCAGCGCATGCCTGTAGCTGTGCGCCTGTATGATGTTGTGGGACGCGAATACCACGCTGCAACGATGCACAGTCAAGGTAAAGCTGTCGTGCCAATACCGCCAACAGGGCCGTGGTTCATGGTGGTAGTGGTAGGCGAACAGGCTTCTGTGGTGCCGCTGATGCGCCCATAGGCACTACCACCAGCCCAGATAGGACGTGGAAAAGCGGTAGTTTTGCGGTTCACGCAACCAACTACGTCCGATGATTATTACTCTTCCAAACGGCGATCAACGCGAGTATCCGCAGGGCGCCACTGGTGCCGACATAGCAAAAAGTATTAGCGAAGGCCTTGCCCGAGTAGCCGTAGGTATTATGGTGAACGGCAAGCCCTACGACCTGTCTCGTCCCATCAACGAGGACGCTTCCGTGCGCATCCTTACGTTCGATGATGCCGAGGGGAAAGACATCTTTTGGCATTCTACTGCCCACCTAATGGCCGAGGCCCTCGAGGCACTCTATCCCGGTGTCAAGTTTGGTATTGGACCGCCGATTGAACAAGGCTTCTACTACGACGTAGATCTGCCGGGCGGACAAAAACTGAGCGTTGAAGAATTGCCGCGTATCGAAGCCAAGATGCAGGAGCTGGTGAAGCGCGACGTGCCGTTTGAGCGCATCGAAATATCGTGGGATGATGCGGTGGCATACTTTACCGAAAAGCAGGACCAGTACAAGCTGGAGTTGCTTGAAGGGTTAAAGGGACAAGAGGTGACGTTCTATCGTCAGGGCGACTTTACCGATTTATGTCGCGGCACGCACGTGCAATCAACAGGCGCCATCAAGTATCCCAAGTTGCTAAGCGTTGCCGGTGCCTACTGGCGGGGCGACTCGGACCGTGCCATGCTAACGCGTATCTATGGCATTAGCTTTCCCAAGAAGCAACAACTCGAAGAGTTTATCACGCAGCGCGAAGAAGCCGAGCGCCGCGACCACCGCAAGCTGGGTCGCGAGCTCGAGCTATACATGATTACTCCCACTGTTGGTGGTGGCCTGCCTGTATGGCTTCCTAATGGCACAGTGCTACGCAGACGGCTTGAGCAGTTTTTGCGCGACGAACAGCGTGAACGTGGATATCAAGAAGTGATTACGCCGCATATCGGGAATCTAGAGCTGTACAAGACGTCAGGCCACTATCCCTACTATGCCGATTCGCAGTTCGACCCCATTACCGTCGAAGACGAGCAGTATCTGCTTAAGCCCATGAACTGTCCGCACCACCACCAAATCTATGCTAGCAAGCCCCGGTCGTACCGCGATCTGCCGCTGCGCTTGGCAGAGTTTGGCACGGTGTACCGTTACGAACAATCTGGCGAACTGAACGGCCTTAGCCGTGTTCGTGGCTTCACGCAAGACGACGCCCACATCTACTGTACACACGACCAGCTAAAGGACGAGATCAAGAACGTGGTGGCGCTTACGCAAAAGGTGTTTAGCACCTTTGGCATGCACGTAACCACGCGGCTAAGCTTCCGCGACGACAATGCCGAGAAGTATGGCGGCGATATCACGTTGTGGGAGCGTGCTCAGCAAGAAATTCAGGAAGCTGCCGACGAGATGCAGCTTGAGTACTTTATCGGCGAGGGTGAGGCAGCATTCTACGGCCCAAAAATCGACTTCATCGTCCGCGATGCCATCGGCCGTAAGTGGCAGCTTGGAA
>JALHPC010000084.1 GCA_022842685.1 Candidatus Kapaibacterium sp. | reverse complement strand
CTGATTAGTCTATTCCACATAATACATCCTTCGCTCCGATGTGCTTACTACCATCACCACACTGCCAAGGGGCAACGGCATTCTGTCGATGGACTCGCAGTCCTGCGACGTGCACAGCACGCGACCACCCATGTCGTACACCGCGGCAGCGTCGAGCGTGGAAACGTGGGCACGGAAGGATTGGCGTGACATGGCCAGCGGCTCTCGCCGTGGCTGGAGCGGCGACGCGTCGCCATCGACGCTCGTAACGCCATTGATGCGGTAGAGGCCGTCGTGGGCTGCCACAAGCAGGTTGTTGCCCGCAAGGTGGATGTCGATGGCACGCATCGACGCCGGCACGCGCTCGTCGAAGTCCCACGTGCGGCCACCATCGGTGCTTACCACTACTGAGCCCGGCATAACACCTAGCACGTAGCCACCGCCAAGGTCGATGACCTTGCCCGTACAGGGTAGCCACTCGCCCGAGTAAAACAACGGGGCCGACGACGTCCACGACGCTCCCCCATCGGTCGAGCGAGCGTAGCGCACGTTCGTCAACTGTGGCGTTCGACGTTCACCGTCGGCAGTATCTTCGCGCATGGCTGCCGTAAGAGCCACCAGCGTTCCGTCGCTAAGGCGATGCACGGGATAGACGTAGCTACCGCATTCGGCCGGCAGGGGTACACTGCGCACCTCTTGGCTGCCATCAACCACGGCAAGGCCACCGTGACGGTAGGGCTGCGGTACTAAGTCCGAGTCGCTGCGCATGGTGCCGTAGAACGACAGCAGCAGTCGGCCGGCGCCGCCCAGCGGCGTGATCGACGAAGGATAACCCGGCAGCAAGCCCGTGGCTGTGCGCAGGGGCGCTAACTCGTGCCGCATCGTATCGGCACCGGTGCGCACCCACAGGGCATCGTGGTTGGCAACGCTCCACGTGCTAGCGTCGATGCGGGCAAAGGCCGTAGTAAAGCCACGCCACACCGTGTCATGCACGTCGCCACGACTTAGCAGCCGGCGTACGACGCTGCCGCTATGCGCCAGTGTATCGGTGCCCCCTACCTGCCATGGCTGGGGAGTACGCACGCCAAACCAGGGAAGGGTGCCATCGAGATCATCAATGAACACGTTGACATTTGTACGTTCATCGAACAACAGTCCTGGATACGTGACGTACGTAGGTTTGGTAGTGTGATTGAGATCGCGGCGCAACACCCGGCCATAGTCATCAATCGCCATCGGTAAAGCACCGTCATCGGTCCAGGTGCAGAGTAAACGTTGCAACGGCAGATTGTCGAGTGAAGCTAGAATGGCGCCCAATGCCAACGGATACGGATACATTAGCGACGAAATCATGGAGTTGGAGCTTGCACGGGTTAACGAAATACCATGCGGACCAAACAGCTTGATCGCAAAGGGATGATACTCATGGCGTAAACGGCTAAAGTCTGCATGAACCGACCACGTTGTCCACTGCGGGTACTGCGAACGACTTGTAAATGCCACACGTATAGAATCCGCATCATAGGAAAACACATACAACCACTCGCGTTCGGAGCGAGCTTCGTCAACGCGTATGGGACACTCAACGGAATAGTTGCCTGTGGGTGTTAGGATACACTGCCAGCCGGCAGAATCGGCATAGAACACACTATCGGCCCACATGTTGCTTACGATGTGTGGTCGTAACGTACGGTGCGTGCCGTTCACCAACAGCGTATCAATACGTGTTAACGTCGTATCGCCCAGCGTTCCAATGGCTAGATTCCACTGCCTGCTGGTTTGGGTTGGGCGAACAATCGTATACATCGTAAGAGGAGCACTGCGAGCCGACATGCGCGTGGTTGTGTTGCTGTTTTGTCTGAACGGTGTTATCAAGAGTCGCGGACTCGAGTCGGCTAGCCAAACATACTTTCTACGGTCTGTAAGCGATTCGAACATCAAGGTACTGTCGCCGAGATCCAGTTGTCTATCGTATTGAAGGGCAACAGTACTCGGCATCGTCTCGAAAAATGACACACCTAGATCCAATGAAAAACGAGACTGCGGAAAGCCTAAAAGAGGAGTATAGTGTTGCAGATATCCAGTTAAATCTGGAACTTCAGTTGGTGTCTGTACTAAAACTGAACCCCGAGTATCCAGCCGCACAGTACGGCCGAGAGGATCTGAACGCAGTCTAGCTACAACGCCTGAATCAGCTGCAGCGGGAAAGAAATAGTCCATGTCCTTAAGGCTGGGAGTAGTCTCCAACCAAACTGAAGTCAGATCTGTTAAATCAATGAAGCAGAGACTGCGCTTCTGGATAAACATAACAATCAACTCTCCATCACCAAGAGCTATGGGGTCCTGTAAGGTCCCCCCTCGTCCAAGCACCGCGGTCCTTGCCACCATTACCAAAGTATCTGTGAACTGCGCCGCCAGAGCCGATTGACCCGCTATCAACAGAGTGACACACAACAACATCCGTTGAATCAACTTAAAATTCATGCGATAATCCCTTTAACTAACGCAAAGCACACTGCTCAAAGGCAACAGGCGACATAGATCAAATAGCAACGACGATAGTGAACCGAAAGTTTATAATCGAGCTTAATATTGTCCGCATTCAACAGGCAACTGCTGAATGCGGACGCAGAAATCATGGACAACATTGAATTACAGGACAGCCCTCATTCTCAGTACAGTTCTGACCGTTACAGTTAGGTCCGTCGCACCGAAGCGAAATAGTGTTCGCGCAAACGCCACCAGCCCGCTGCCATTCAAACGCCCAAATACAATATTTACAGTCTCCACATGGTACAATACAGCCATTATCACGCATTGTACATTTTGGAACCTTGATTTCCCAACAGTATCGCCTAACAGGTGGGCCAGGAACAACGAATCCAAACTCATTTGGTACGTTGCAAGCCGTTGAGCGAATATGACAGAGCAGATAGCCAATGATCTGAGCGTCGGTGTACCCTATGGGCTGCGTACCAACAAAACAAATCTTCCTTAACGTTGATTTGCGATTCTGAAGCAAAACTGTGCTACAATCACCTAAAACAGGCGGATTATAGTTCACTTCACAAAAGTCCACATTCGCCGTATAGTTTGTGCCATCTATACAGAACGTTACCGTTCGGGTTACATTCGCCTGACAGTTGCATGAGTCGTTCGCCTGAGCGGACGAAGAAGCCAAGCCCAGAAGGGCTATCGTTAACATGGCAACCACCATGGCTGCCGAAGCGCGAAGATGATTGCGGCTGCGCAATGGCATACCCAAACATCGTACAACGTCATTCATAACGTTACTCCTTATGAAGAGTGTGAAATTAGTTACTGTACGACACGTTCAGCCACCGATTCTTGAATCTGTGTGTACTGCGTGCACTCAGTACCGACACGTTCGAGATCACTAAGCATCCGTATTCGTACGTATGCAACTTACCCCCCCCCCTTATGACATTTCCAAGTAATTGGCAAGATATTGTTCGCTCAGTTATCCACACAGTTATCCACAGGATGCGAGTCGTATGAAGGAGAACGACAATACAACTGACAACAAACCGAGCAAAACGTTTCACATCCCGTAGTCGAAACCACGCGCTAAGGTAGGCACAAGGGCTGGGCTGAAGCCCTGCTCTGCTCCCCTACCGCTCTACCACAACGGCCAGGCCTTGGCCAACGCCGATGCAGAGGGCCGCAGCGCCATAGCGTAGGTTCCGACGTTCCATTTCGCGTACAAGGGCTCCAAGAATTCGCCCACCACTCATTCCAAGTGGATGGCCCAGTGCAATAGCTCCACCATTAACATTCACAATGTCGGTAGAGACTTCCAACTCTTGCACGCAGGCCAGTGCCTGCACGGCAAATGCCTCGTTAAGCTCGATAAGCTCCAAATCTTGCACCCGTATGCCGGCGCGCGAGCAAGCCAGGCGTATTGCCCCTACCGGACCTATGCCCATGATTCGCGGATCAACACCAACGGCTCCGTTGCCGATTATTCGTCCCATCGAGCGTAAGCCGTGTTGTTCAACCGCCGCATCCGACGCCAAAAGCATCGCCACGGACCCGTCGTTTAAGCTCGACGAATTCCCTGGCGTTACACTGCCGCCCTTGCGGAATGCCGGCTTGAGTTGCGCCAAGCGTTCCAGCGTTGTATCAGCCCGAGGTCCCTCATCAGTGTCAACAACAGTCGTCCCCTTCTTGCCGGCAATTTCGATGGGTATAATCTCCTGAGCCAACACGCCTGCGGCCTGCGCCGCTACCGCACGCTGATGGGATTGCAAGGCATATACATCTTGCGCCTCTCTGCTTATCCCCCAACGTTCCGCAATGTTCTCGGCGGTCTCGCCCATTGGCTCCAGCGGAAACATCGCCGCCATGGCAGCATTCGGGAAACGCCAGCCCAAGGCCGTGTCGAAGGCCGTTAGGTTACCAAACATGGCTGCCCCTGTGGCATTCTTTGGCAACACATACGGTGCCCGGCTCATACTCTCGACGCCACCGGCTATCACTACCTCGGCATCGCCGCAGCGTACGGCACGTGAGCCCTGTATCACGGCTTCGAGCGAGCTAGCACAGAGGCGGTTCACCGTAACCCCTGGCACCGTATCAGGCAATCCAGCCAACAACACTGCCATGCGCGCAATATTGCGGTTGTCTTCGCCAGCTTGGTTGGCACAGCCCATGAATACGTCGGCAACGGCATCGGCCGGTATCGACGTCCGCTCTACAACGGCACGAATAACATGCGCTGCCATGTCGTCGGGCCGTACACCCGAGAGTGCACCACCATATCTACCTACAGGTGTGCGAAGTGGTTCGACGATATGTACTGCGTTCGTCATATTATGCTCCTTCGGCCAGCGCGGCCACGTTACGCTCAAGTTTTTCAATGGTTGATGCCCAGTCCGACCGTTTCTTGCGCTCTGCTTCTACAACGTCGGCCGGTGCCCCTTGCACAAAACGTTCGTTGGAGAGCTTTTTGTCAAGTGCCACGATCTGGCCACGCAATCGGACGAGTTCCTTTTCAAGTCGAAGGCGTTCCTTGCCCAGGTCAACCATTCCTTGCACAATCATGTACACGTCCATACCTCGAACAACATCAACAATACTGCCAGGGGGCTTCGGTAACCCTTCGGCTACAGCAACCTGACTGCAGCGGCCAAGGCCTCGTACGAGGTGCGACTGCGAGTTCAACAACGCCACGTATTCAGGTAGTGCATCGATGGCAACGGGTACGCGCTCGGACGGAGGAATCATCAGCTCGTTGCGCTGACGCCTGATAGACTCTACAACGTCTTGCAAAACGGCAAAGCGATGCTCTACTTCGTTGT
>JALHPC010000083.1 GCA_022842685.1 Candidatus Kapaibacterium sp. | reverse complement strand
CATACACGACGCTTTTCCGATTTGCGAAGGATTCGATTCCTACCTATGGTCTAACGGAAGCACCAGTCGTACAACGGTCATACGCGACTCTGGTCAGATTAGCGTGTCCGTTTCATCGACTAACGGTTGTCAAGGGTCTGCCATGGCCACGGTTCGACCTGGCCGCATTCCCACGCCGCGACTTTCCGCCCCACGTGTTGACTTGGAGTCAATCGACGATGCAATCACCATTTCAACCAGCGATGTCGGTCAGTCCATTGAGTGGTCGGACGGATCCACGGGAGCGACTCTTACTGTCCGCCGTGGTGGACGCTATTGGGCCGTTGTTACCTCCGAAGATGGCTGCTTGGGATCGTCAGACACCATCACAATTAACAGCTATCGTAAAGGGGCTCCGATTCAAATGGCTGTCGACGACATTCGGTATCGTCCTGGACAAAACGTCGTGCTTACGCTTAGGGTTATATCTACCGAGCGTCGACTTGAAAACATCGACGTGACTGTTCAATTACAGACAAACGGCACCTGCATAGTACCCGTGCCAAGTGGACAGCTTAAAGGGAGCATTCCGGGGCGTATTACGGACTTTGCTGTAAATCGGTCTGCCGGAACCATCAATACAACGATTGTTCTGACGATCGACTCGACGTTTATCGGCGAAGCTACTGTCGATGTACCGGCTATCGGTGCTTTAGGCAATCAGACCTCCAGTGCATTGCGTGTGACCGACTGTGCGACGACAACAGACGTCACCGACTGCGTAGTACTTCGCGAGGGTACGGCTACGAACGAAGACGTTTGCCAAGAGGGTGGCGACCGTTTGTTTGACGGTACAACGTTGCCTGCTGGCGTCACAGTCGAAGGCGGGGCACTTACGTGGTCGGCTTCGGCATCACGACGAGTTTTTGCGATTGATGCCCTTGGAAGGCAGCTCGAGCTATTTGAACAGCGAAGCGGCAACGCCGTCACATCTCGTCCCGTCCATCAACCGGCTATCATGTGGTGGCTGATTCACGACGCTACAGGTCAGTTCGTCGTTCCCGTAATACGGCGGTAGCTACTTCGTTCGATTCTCCAAGACCAATATCATGTCGGTACCCGACGCCCAAGTCTGTTGAAGGTCTGGCGGAACTGAACCTGGGCCAAAGGCGGCGTTACCGAGGATGACATCAACGTCGCCGTCGTTATCGACGTCATGTGTTGCCATGGTTAGCCAGCGCCCCTTAACCACTCCCGGTAGTGCGTGGGGTAGGTATGTACCGTCGGACTGACGTTCCCACCACAGAGCGGCATCTGGAATCTGTGCTGAGTAGTCAGCAAAGAAACTAAAGCTCACGATGTCGAGGTCGCCGTCGAGGTCAACGTCAAAGATCCGAGCGCCATAGGCCCCATGCTGAGGAAGCATGGTAGACTGTGTGTAGGTCCATGCAGTTGCGCCTCGCGAATACACGTACACACCATGATACGGTTTTAGCGGCGGGTCTTCATAGTCTCCGTTGTCGCCAGCCGTAACGATGAGTTCCTTAACTCCATCGCCGTCGAGATCTGCAAACTGGAACGATGAGGCACCAAAAGCAGGATGGAACTGCAAGAGCACGACCTCCTCGAATCTACCACGACCTAGGTTGCGATAGGCAACGATTCCTTCCATAGACTGAGCCATAAGAACGACGATGTCGAGTCGTCCATCACCATCAATGTCAACAACCTCGGAACGCACCGCACCAGGTCGGTTGGCAAGCAGATGGTACTTCCACGCTTTGCCCGTGTTTTCGTACCAGCCAAAGCGGCCAATTCGGTTGCCAAACTCACAGACCACAAGATCTTCGCGGCCCGACCCGTTAAGATCGGCAGCAACAACGTGTGTTGGACGTCGCAGACCTCGAAGAACGGTCTGCACACCCCTCTGCGGCTGCTTAGGATTCCATCGTACGATACTACCAACAGCAGAGTCGTGCGGTAGTAGATTGCCCATGTTGGCAATATACCATTGCCCTCCAATCGTTGCCACCGAAACCGGAGGACCACCAACAGCAATCTCCGACTGCCGGCCCGAAGCAGGAACAAGCGTGATGGTTCCCTTCATTGCATGGCCAATGGCCAATCCGCCAACTCCGGGTGCCTGAATGGTCATTACTGCCATAGGGGGCATCGACAAAACTCGACGTGTAGTGTCGATGCGAAAGCGTGTCGTCACGTTTAGGGGCGGGCGATTGGGAGCAGACAAGCGTTGTGGGGCGTTGTCGACGTACCAGGATGCAACCGCGAACCAATCGTCTTCGGTCATCATCGGATGTGCCGGATATAACGCTGCAAGATCATGGGCGTTCTTGCCAAGATCGGGTTTGGGGTCGAGGCCCATGTACTGACGCATCATCGGAAAGACCTTCGACGTCCACGTTGCTTTGTCGAGCACACCCGGATCGGGCCGTACATGGCACGAGCCGCAATATTGTTCCGAGAGAACCTGACCACGCACCTGCGCAGGTAGCTGCCCAGCAACACATGCGCCTACCAGTGCTACTAGGATTACAGCCCGCATCGTGCAAAGATGGTGTCGACGTTGCGTAACATCGAAACGCTGCCGAAGATATCGTCTAGCTCATGACTCGTCAACCGTTCAGTGATCTCTGGATCCTCGGCGAGAGTTTCGCGAAGCGGAGTGCCTGTGTCCCACGTTTTCATAGCATTGCGCTGAACAATCCGATACGCGTCTTCGCGCGACACTTCGCGTTTGACGAGAGCTAACAGCACCGTTTGCGAATACGGTAGTCCATGTGTAAGCCGAAGATTCCGAAGCATGGCTTCGGGATAAACGACCAGTTTGTCGATAAGGCCGCATGCCAAGTGCAGCATGTAGTCGAGTGCGATCGTCGAATCGGGACAGATTACGCGCTCGACCGATGAGTGCGAGATATCACGCTCATGCCACAGGGCATTGTTCTCGATAGCCGCCATAGCATTCCCCCGGAGTAAACGCGCCAAGCCGCACAGTCGCTCGCTGATGATGGGGTTACGCTTGTGCGGCATCGCCGAAGATCCCTTTTGCCCAGCCGAGAAGTACTCTTCGGCTTCACGCACTTCGGTGCGCTGGAGGTGACGTATCTCAACGCCTATCTTTTCAAGAAAAGCACCGACGATTGCAAGTGTAGAGAGGAACTCGGCATGTCGATCACGTTGAATAACCTGCGTGCTCACTGGCGCGGGATTCAAGCCAAGCTTGCGGCACACATAGGCCTCGACTTCGGGCGAAAGATGCTCGAACGTGCCTACAGCACCCGATATCTGACCGAAAGAAATGACGTCGATGGCGCGCTTCATGCGCTCAATAGAGCGTTTGCACTCTTCGTACCATAACGCGAGTTTTAGTCCGAACGTTGTTGGCTCTGCATGGATACCGTGCGATCGGCCAATACAGACGGTCGTTTTAAACTCGACAGCTCTGCGGGCAAGAATGTCCTTAAACGATTCGAGGTCAGCCAGAATCAACTCTCCGGCCTGCTTTAGTTGTACGGCAAGACACGTGTCGAGAACGTCGCTCGACGTCATGCCAAGGTGGACGAAGCGTGAAGCGGGTCCAACGTATTCGGCTACGTTCGTTGTGAAGGCAATGACGTCGTGCTTGGTAACCTCCTCGATTTCGAGGATGCGTTGAACGTCGAACGCTGCCTTCGCTCGTATTTCTTCAGCAGCTTCCTTTGGTATTACTCCAAGTTCGGCCTGGGCTTCGCAGGCAAGGACTTCTATCTCCAACCAAATGGAGTACTTGTTGTGGTCGGACCAAATGGCGCCCATGTCGGGCCGCGTGTATCGTTCAATCATGGTGACGTTGCTGTTGAGGGATGTTAACCGAACTGCGAAACTAGCACCACAGCGGCAGCTACACCCCAAGACGACGACGTTGTGCGCCAAATCGAAGCGGAATCATGTAGGTTTGCCGAACAATGCCCAAGACGTTTCGCATGACCCTTGTCGACAACTTGCTCATCACGCTTGCCGTGGTGGTGGCGTCGTTCGCGCTGTTTCAAGTGCCAAGAAATGTCGACTTCCTGAATCCCATCGGAGTGGTAATCGAAGACTTGGACGTAACCGACCTTGCCTTTAGTCACTTTCGGAACGAAGACCGCTTCGCGTACGACACGAACGTCGTGGTTGTTAACATTGGCGCAAGCAATCGGGATCGCATTGCTGCCATCATTGAGAATATCGCGTCGTGCAATCCGGCCGTCATTGCACTAGATGTTCTTCTTGAGCGCGATCGAGACTCGGCCATGGACAGCCGGTTAGTTGCTGCCATAAGGCAGTTCCCACGATTCGTAATGGGGATTCGCGTTGTGGCGTCGGATGATGCCGCCGACGACGATCAAGTAACGACGGTGCGCCTCCCGTTCTTTGGCACCCAAACATCAGCTTCATTGGGTTACTGCAACCTTGTTACTGAAGGCGAGGACCTTGTGCGCACATGCCGCGAAACAAGCCTGCTGGAGGTTCTAGATGGCGATACCATACTGTCGTTTGCACTAGCTGCAACGCAGCTGTTTGATTCTACAGCTACACAGCGTGCCCTCGCACGTGGCTTACCCACCGAGACGATACACTACGTTGGTAATCTGGAGTCATTCACCCACGTTGACGTCGACGATGTAGACCCCCTGACGTCTCCTTCATCGGTGTTTCGAAATAAGATCGTCGTGATTGGCTACCTAGGTGATCACATTGGTGAAGTCGACCTCGAGGATCGCTTCTACACGCCGCTGAACGGTCAATACGTAGGCAGGGGATTGCCCGACATGTACGGTGCCGTCATCCATGCCAATATCATATCCATGGTACTGCGCGACGACTTCGTTACGACACTCCAGCCATGGCAGAATGCCATACTCGCGCTGATACTTGTCATCCTGAATGTGTTCTTGTTTACCACCCTCTACAATCGCTATGAAGCGTGGTACGACCTGCTTGCACTTGTTCTGTTGGCCCTTCAGTCAGTCTTGCTGCTTTGGATCACTGTGTGGTTGTTTGGATCTCATCTCTTCAAACTTGATCCCACGTTGTCGCTCTTCGGTATCTTTCTGGTGGGACCGATCCACGACCTCTATCATGACTCATTGAAAAAACTTGCTCGTCGGTTTAGAATCGCAATGCGTCGCCGCCCGCGCACATCACCGTCGAAATCGTAACTCTTCTCGCTACATGAATACGCTTCTGTACGTCGTTGCTCTATTTCTTCTGCTGGTTTCGTCATCGCCAGCCACTCAGGACTTTACCGTGCTTGCTAAGCGCGGAAGTGTACAAATTCAAGGTAAGCCGGTGCCCCTTAAGGCCAAAATCGGAGGGCGCGATACCCTTGTTGTTGGGAAAGACGGTTACGTGACGTTGGCACATTCGAATGGTAGGGTAGTTGAACTTGCAA
>JALHPC010000082.1 GCA_022842685.1 Candidatus Kapaibacterium sp. | reverse complement strand
TTGACCGAGTGGTAACTGGCCCGACGAGGTAAAGGCATCTGTCGACAGTCCGATGCCACCGGTAAGGGTTGCCAACTGTTGTGCCGCAGCGATAGGGGGCAGCAGTACAATCAACGTCGTGAACAGCAGGATGCGCATTGGGTGCTCGTGGAATACCCTGCGAACATAGAGGAGCAAACAATTGAAGCAATGACGGAATTTCGGCTATTATCAAATGGACGTGGCCCATGTGCCAGAGCTTCGCCGTAGCTTCGCACTTGCGTTAGCGACTTCGTCCCACCCTGTCTCGGCGGCGGCATATTGGCCAACTTCCGCCTAACAACGTTATGACCTCAACTCAACCATCAGGAAGTATCTGGCAGTCTCTCGGCGAAGCCATTCGTGGCTCTGAAGCCGACTACACCGCTATTCCCATGCGACGGGCCATCCTGTTGCTAGCCGTACCGATGATTCTCGAGCTCGTGATGGAGTCGGTATTTGCCGTCGTCGACATCTACTTTGTAGGCAAGCTTGGCCCGTCGGCGATAGCGGCAGTAGGGCTTACCGAGACGTACATGTTTTTGCTGTACTCGGTGGCGATGGGACTCTCGACGGCCGTCACGGCCATTGTGGCGCGTCGTGTTGGCGAGCACAATCGTGCCGAGGCAAGCATAGCCGCGGCGCAGGCCGTCATCGCCGCAGTGTGTGTCGCCGCCCCTTTTATGATTGCTGGGATAGTGTACTCACGCGAGCTTATGGGGCTTATGGGGGGTGATGCATGGGTGATAGAACATGGACATCGGTATACGCAGTGGATGCTGGGCGGCAGCATGGTTGTGTCGTTGCTCTTTGTGATGAATGCCATTTTTCGTGGGGCAGGCGATGCCGCCGTTGCCATGTGGGTGTTGTTTATTGCCAATGCGCTGAACATCGTGCTCGATCCGGTGTTCATTTACGGATGGGGCCCCATTCCGGCCTTTGGTGTCGAGGGGGCAGCCATGGCCACAAACATTGGTCGTGGAACGGCAGTGGTACTTCAGCTATGGCTGCTACTACGGGGTGCAAAGCACATCCGGGTTGCATTTGCTCAGCTACGAGTGCACACCAGCACCATGCTTAACCTACTGCGCACCTCGTTAGGGGGCATCGGCCAAATGATAGTGGCCATGACGGCCTGGATATTTCTGATGCGGATTTTGGCCGACGTGGGTAGTGACGCCGTTGCGGCGGCCACGATTACCATACGGGTGATGATGTTTACGATGATGCCGGCGTGGGGGCTCTCGAATGCAGCGGCTACGCTGGTGGGACAAAACCTAGGAGCCGAACAGCCGGCCAGAGCCGAGCAAGCCGTATGGCGTATTGGAACCTACACCATGGGATACTTGATAGCCGTGTCGATTGTGTTCTTTACGCTCAACACGTCGATACTCGGTGTGTTTACATCAAGTCCACGCGTAATTGAAATTGGTGCCGAGTGGATGGTCATCCTCTCGTACTCGTACTTTGTTTACGGCTGGTGGATGGTGTCGGTGCAGGCCTTTAACGGTGCGGGCGATACGCGAACGCCGATGTATATCAACATCGTGTTTTTCTGGTTGATACAGATTCCGCTGGCATGGCTGTTGGCACTGCATGCGGGGTGGGGACATTCGGGCGTATTCTGGGCCGCCTTTGCGTCGGAGACGTCGGTAGGTCTCTTTACACTATGGCTCTTTACGCGAGGCCGTTGGAAGCAGGCCCACGTCTAGTGATGTGGTTCATCGAGCGGCAGCTTACGGTTGTAGGCGTTGCAGAGCTTCTTCGATAGTACGAACCTGCTCGGAATCACCAGCTCCTGTTGCGGCAAGATCGCGGGCTTGCAGAAGGGCATACCGTGCATGGTTAAAGTTCTTGCGAGCCTCGTATGAGCGGGCAATCGACATAAACAGTGCTACCGAGGCGGCTGGGTCGGTTTCGGCTGCGGCGGCTGCTTGGCGGAACAGTTCGCGAAGGCGGCGTTCTTCGGCTAGGTCACGTGCAGAAAGTTTCGGTCGTTCTGAAGGGAAAATAGGAGACGACAGATGCTCTGAAGTGGCTGCTGGTGCAGCGATCTCGCGCTGCGGCGTCTGGCGGATTTGCTGGGGTTGAACCGACGGAAGCGTTCGGCGTTGCTGTTCGACTGGAGCTTGGGCGATAACCTGTGGGGTGGTTTGGACGGTAGGTGTTGTGGACTGCTGGGCGATCTGTTGCTGGGGTGCAACTTCGTTTGTTGCTGACGGCCACAGGTACCAGGTAGCGACGGCGATAGCGCCAACGACGGCGGTGCCAATCATGGTTGGCACGCGGCTACCAGAAAGAAGCGAGCCACCACCAAGGGCGATAAACGCTAGCGCGCTGCGGCGCATTGGCTTCTTGCTGCGTTCGCGCCAATCGTCGGTAGCAGTTTTAAGGAGGTTATCGAGATTGTCCATAGCGATGATCCAAGGCGGATTCAAGGATAGTGGCGAGTTTCTTTCGGGCTCTGAACAGGCGCATTTTTACTAGCGAGACCGAGATCTCTTCTGCTTCGGCGATCTCTGCCACGCCCATATCGCCAAAGTAGTGTAGAACAACTACGGTGCGGAACTCATCGGGCAGTGAGAGGATCGCTCGTTGAATAATCGACACTTCGTCGTCGTCCAACGGTGCAGTATCTGTCGCCGTCATGTCAAAGCCGTCTGGCAGCGGTTCAAATCGCTTGCTCTTCATCTGCCATGTTCGGCAAGCGTTGCGAGCGATGGTGAACAGCCACGCCATCAAGTTTCCTTCTTTGAAGCGTCCACGGTGTTCATACACTTGGAGCATGATTGTTTGAAGCAAATCATGCGCTGCGTCGATATCACGCGTGAACGACAAGCTGTAAGCCAAGATACGGGGAGCAAGAAGTTTGTGAAACGCCTCGAATGCTTCTAGGTCGTTGGATTGAATACCAGCAAACAAACGGATGATTTCACGGTCGGCCGCCGAACGTTCGTCCAGCCCTTCTTGACCTTCGTATGTGTTTGACATACCGCAACATAACACGTTGGTGTGGATAAGGTCACACTATACATGCCTTCGGCATAGGTACGTGCTTCGCACAGTTACGGCCTTCGGCCAGCGACGTGCTTCGCACAGCGACGGCCTTCGGCCAGTTACCACCAACCCCACAGACCCGGCGTCTCGCCGGGACTGCCCCCGGCGGTGAATAATCGTTAGGCCGGGACTGCCTCCGGCGGTGGTTTGGTGGATTGTGGATGGTGGGTTGTGGATGGTTGATGGAAAGGTACCACCAACCCCACAGACCCGGCGTCTCGCCGGGACCGCCTCCGGCGGTGAATAATCGTAAGGTCGGGACCGCCCCACAGACCCGGCGTCTCGCCGGGACCGCCTCCGGCGGTGAATAATTGCAAGGTCGGGACCGCCCCACAGACTCGGCGTCTCGCCGGGACTGCCTCCGGCGGTACATAATCAAATTGTGCTTCATCATATTTCCCCTGGGCCGCCGGAGGCGGTTCCGACCAGAGGCCGGGGCCGGAGTCGTCCTCTTGCTGGAGCAGCGGTAATGCCAGAGGCAAGGTTGCATAGGGCGACGTGTTTTAACTAATAGAATAGTGAACCAACCTTACATTGCGCTACCAACACACTCACCACCGCCGCCAGCGACGTGCTTCGCACAGCTACATGCCTTCGGCATAGCGACGTTGGCTTCGCCAACAGCGACGCGGCTTCGCCGCAGCGACATGCTTCGCATAGCTGAGATAGACACCCGGAAGGTGAGCAATGACAAAAGCGGCTGACCGCAGGCCGTAACTATGCCGAAGGCATGTAGCTGTGCGAAGCACGTAACTGTGCGAAGCACGTAACTAGCCGCAGGCCGTAACTATGCCGAAGGCATGTAGCTGTGCGAAGCACGTAACTGGCCGCAGGCCGTAACTATGCCGAAGGCATGTAGCTGTGCGAAGCACGTAACTGGCCGCAGGCCGTACCTATGCGTAAGCCTCCATAGGCGGACACGTACACACGAGCACGCGGTCGCCGTGGGCGTTGTCTACGCGGCCTACGGTTGGCCAGAACTTGCGGTCGCGAACCCAGGGGAGCGGGAATACGGCCTGCTGGCGCGTATACGGGCGCGTCCACTCGTCGGCAATCGCCACAAACTGCGTATGCGGAGCATGCTTGAGCACGTTGTCTTTCGCATCGGCGTTGCCTGTGCATACGTCTTCGATTTCGGCGCGGATGGCCAACAGTGCGTCGCAGAATCTGTCGAGCTCGGCCTTGCTTTCCGACTCTGTGGGCTCGATCATAATTGTTCCCGGTACGGGAAAGCTAAGCGTAGGCGCATGGTAGCCGTAGTCCATGAGGCGCTTGGCAACATCTTCGGCTTCGACGCCACCGCGTTGCTTGTATTCGCGGAGGTCGACGATCATTTCGTGCGCTACGCGGCCGTGCGTGCCAACGTAGAGCACAGAGTACTGGCCTTCGAGACGGCTCTTGATGTAGTTGGCGTTGAGAATGGCAATCTTCGTTGCATTGGTAAGGCCCTCGGATCCCATCATGGCTATGTAGGCATACGAGATAAGCAGGATGCTAGCCGATCCCCACGGCGCAGCGCTTACCGGTGCCCCTTTCCGACCGATGTCGATAACAGGGTGACCACTGAGATAGGGTGCCAATTCGGTAGTGCAGCAGATGGGGCCCATGCCAGGACCGCCACCGCCGTGTGGAATACAAAAGGTCTTATGTAGGTTTAGGTGGCATACGTCAGCGCCAATGGCTCGCGGACTGGTAAGGCCCACCTGAGCGTTCATGTTGGCACCGTCCATATATACCCTGCCGCCATGCTCGTGGATGATGCTGCAGATGTCTTGAATGGACTCCTCAAACACGCCATGCGTGGATGGATACGTAACCATCAGCGCAGCAAGGTTGGCAGAGTGCTCTTGGGCTTTGGCGCGAAGATCGTCGACGTCGATGTGGCCATCGGCTGTTGCCTTTACGACAACGACCTTCATGCCGGCCATGACGGCCGACGCTGGATTGGTACCGTGGGCGCTGGATGGAATGAGGGCCACGTTACGATGTCCTTGACCATTGGCTATGTGGAAATCGCGAATGGTAAGGAGTCCAGCATATTCACCCTGGGCACCAGCATTGGGTTGCAGAGAGCAGGCGTCGAAACCGGTGATTTCGCACAGCCACTGTTCGAGTTCGGCAAACACCTGCTGATAGCCCTCCGTCTGCGAAAGCGGCGCAAACGGATGTAGCTTGTTAAAGCTGGGATTGGTGATGGGAATCATCTCGGCTGTAGCATTAAGCTTCATTGTACACGAACCAAGAGGGATCATGCTATGAGCCAGCGAGAGGTCTTTGTTTTCCAAGCGCATGAGATAGCGAAGCATCTCGTGCTCGGTTTGATAGCTGTTAAAGACGGGATGTGCAAGGTAGGTGGAGGTACGGCGCAAGGATTCGACAATGCCACCGCGCGCTGTTGATAGCAACTC
>JALHPC010000081.1 GCA_022842685.1 Candidatus Kapaibacterium sp. | reverse complement strand
CCACGACTTCATCAACGGCAAAATCAAACTACCCGAACATCTGCGCCATTTATAACAGTGCCCCTTTCACAACTGCATGAAAGGGGCACCGAAGTAGTAACGACAGGAGGGCGGCAAGCCGCCGAGGTTATTTGGCGAGACCGAAGGAGCGACGCTCGCGAATCACCGTGACCTTGATTTGTCCGGGATACTCCATTTCGCTCTCGATACGCTGGGCAATGTCGTTCGCCAACTGGTCGGCGCGCAAATCGTCGATACGATCCGGCTCGATCATCACACGAATCTCGCGGCCTGCTTGAATGGCATACGTCTTTGTAACGCCATCGTACGACGTGGCAATGCTCTCGAGTTGTTGCAAGCGCTTCACGTAGTTCTCGAGCGATTCGCGGCGAGCGCCAGGGCGGGCACCGCTAATTGAGTCGGCTGCCTGCACCAGCACGGCAATGGGCGACTCCATTTCGATGTCGTCGTGGTGGGCACCCACGGCATTCACAATCAGCGGGTGCTCCTTGTATTTCTTGGTAAGCTCCATACCCAACAAGGCATGGGGTCCTTCGATATCGCGGTCGACGCACTTGCCAATGTCGTGAAGAAGGCCAGCACGCTTTGCTAAGTTCACATCAAGACCTAGCTCGTTGGCCATGATGCCTGCTAGATATCCAACCTCTACCGAGTGGGCAAGTAGGTTCTGACCGTACGATGAACGATAACGCATTTTACCGATGTAGTGAACTAGTTCGGCGTGAACGTTATGGATACCAAGTTCCATCAGGGCATTTTCGCCAACGCGAATCACCTCTTCTTCGAGTTCCTTTCGGACCTTATCAACAACCTCTTCGATGCGGGCTGGATGGATTCGACCGTCGCCCATCAGGCGTTCGAGCGAGACGCGAGCAACTTCGCGACGGAACGGATCGAAGCCCGAAATCACGACTGCTTCTGGGGTATCATCGATAACGAGATCGATGCCTGTAGCGGCTTCAAAGGCACGAATGTTACGTCCTTCCTTGCCGATGATACGGCCCTTCATTTCGTCGCTCATCAAGTTCACGACCGAGGCAGTATTCTCGACGCAGATATCGCTAGCAGTGCGCTGAATGGCTTGCAAGACGATGCGGGTAGCCTCTTTGCGGGCATTCACGCGAGCTTCGTCGCGGATGTCCTTTACCATTTGGGCCGCATCGCTCTTTGCCTCGTTGACCATGTTATCAACCAGGTACTTCTTGGCATCTTCCCTGCTCATGCCCGTTATGCGTTCAAGGCGATCGGTTTGCTCGTTTACGAGGGCATCGACTTCCTTCGTTTTTAGTTCGATGGCCTTGTGGCGCGTGGTAAGGTCGCTTTCGAGCGTAGCCAACTGCTTTTCTTTCTTAGAAATCACAGCGAGTTTTTCCTCGATTCCTTCCTCGCGGCGACGCAGATCCTTTTCGAGGTTGCGCAACTTCGAGTCTTTGGAATCGCGGTCCGAATCGGCTTGACGTTTCTGCTTGGCTATCTCTTCCTTTGCCTCAAGAAGTTTTTCCTTTTTGATGGCATTGGATTCTTTTTGTGCTTCATCGACGATGCTCTTTGCGCGGGCTTCAGCTTCGGCCTTTGTAGCCGCTGCGGCTTTTTGGCCAATAAACCATGCTATTCCGAAGCCCAACAACGCACCAACAACGCCCGACACGGGCCCTACGATTGATGGATCCATACGTACTCCTTGTGTCTCATCATGAGACGATTGGTCGCGAACTACGGCTGCACGCGTCCGCGATGGGTAAAAAAGAGCCGCATTCCGACCGTGGGCAGGTGGAAGCCACCTGCCAGCCCAATTGGGTAAAGAACCCAAGGAATCTACACACAGTGGGTACCATCCTTTGAAGCGCTGACTTCCAACGGCTTAATGGTCCCGGCCAATGGGCACCGGGGTTAAGCACCTGCATAGCAGGTCGAGGCCTGTCATTGCTGCAAAGAGACTGGTTCCCTAGTAGGGCAATTTGTATAGGTTCTTTTATCAAGTGTGCGTTTCACGATGCGGAATGCGGCTACACGTTCCTGCACGTCAGCGCGTGGCAGAATGCCCATGCATCGAGCTCTCCCCCATCTGCCTATGGCAGTGGTGCTTTTGCGGCACGTTCGAGATACTGCGTCATTTTTTCCAGTTCACCAGCCACGTGTGATGCCGTGGTACGCTGGCGGTCTTCGGCATCGTGAAGGCGCTCTGCGATGTTCAGAGCGGCCAAAAGCGAGAGAGTCGGGGTAGAATGCTCCCGAAGGGACTGTTGAAGGGACTGGATTTGCAGATTTACTTCTCGAACCGACCTTTTGATTTTCTCCTCGTCGTCTCCTCGGAGGGTAAGGTCTTTGCCGCCAATGGATACTCGAATGGCTTTGGACATATCGGCTTCGCGTTGGCGTGTTCGTTAACTATGAAGGCAAAGTTAGGAAATGCCGAACAAACCACCGATACGGTCGGCAACAGAATCAAGGCGCGCAGCAATGGCGCGAAGCTCGTTACCTGTTAGACCCTGAAGGTGTACGCTCGTCGTGGTTGCCGACGCCCCCTTATCAGTAAGCGCAGTGGGGGCGGGGCCAAACAACGACATTTGGCCGTCGTGCATGGAGTCCGACGTACCAAGTACTGCCTTGGCCTTGTACTCTGCAACGGTGTGTTCGAGTTCGGCAATGCGGTTCATCAACAGCTCGTGGGTATCTGCTGCTTCGAACGATGGCTCTGTGCGTGTGGTGGAGGTCTCTTGTTGGGCACGGCCTGCTTCAACGTCTGCCTTCAGCGCATCTCGTTCCGCAGCCAGAGTGGTTAGCTCGGCCGCAAGGGCTTCGCGTTCCTCGGCCAGTGTGTCGCGCTGGCGACTAACGGCTTCGGCTGCCTCACGAAACCGCTCATATTCTGTAGAGGCAATGGCTAGCTGGTCGAGCAACTCCTGTTCGCGTTCATGGCGGACTGGAGCGTTCTGGGTGGCGCGGGCAACGTCGAGCTGAGCCGTAAGGTCGTCAACAAGGTTCGTAAGTCGGGAAACTTCGGCTACCAACGACGCATTGTCCTGACGTAAGGTAACCATGGCCTCGGCAGTCCGCCGAACGACGTCCCAAAACCGCTGAAGCGCAGCATCAACTTCCGGCAGTGCGTGGTCGGGCTGCGCAGAAAACAACGGACTGGTGACGGGCTGCTGTGGCATCGTTACTCCAACGTTCTAGATGGGTCGTTATGAGATGGAACCGCGCAACGTGGCTCCACACGAACGCTCAACGACCGAAAGAATGTGCGATACTGCTGCGTCGACTTCCTGGTCAACCAAGGTTCGATCGCTGCGAAGAAAGGTAAGCCGAAGGCCCAAACTCTTCTTGCCGGCACCCACATACCGTTCGTCGGTGAACACGTCAAAGATATGGATTGCCGACAGGATATCGGGCCTTGTGTTTTCAACAGCTTGCAGAACGGCACCTGCAGCAATCTGCGAAGGCAAAACGATGGCCAAATCACGTTCTACTGTGGGATAGGCACTGGGCGCCTGATAGCGGGTAACAACGGGCGTCAAGAGGTCGGCTGCAAGTTCGACACCATAGATAGGAAGGTCGATGCCGAATTCGGATGCAACGCCGGGATGAATCTGGCCAATACGTCCAACCACCTTGCTGTCCACAACGACGGTTCCAACGTTGCTACCCCACAGGGCCGACGCAACATCATCGACTGCAACGGTCGGCCGGGGAAGGCCAGCATGGTCACAGATCGATTCTAGGGTACCCGCTACGTCGTAAAAGTCTACCACTCGACTAGCCGACTGCCACTGCGTAGCGGTGCTTCCGCATGCCACAAAGGCAATACGCCGCTCCTCGACTACCCCCAATGCACTTGTGGCATCAGGCAAGAACACCCGTCCCGTTTCCGCTAGACGTACCTCGGTGGCTCCGTGACGCAGATTCCAAGCAGCCGCCTTCACAAGTCCAGGTAGCAGACTCGTTCGCATCGCCGATCCGTCGACGCCTAGGGGGTTGGCGACCTCTACGAGAGCATCGCACGATAACTGCGCCATGTGTGGACTAGTCTGCGACGTTGTGCAACAGTCGTAATACCCTTGACTTACAAGACCTTGCATCAGCTTTGATGAGACTTTATTTACACGTAATGCCGCGGGCAACGATGCCCCCTGTGTTGGCACCGAAGTATGGCTTGGCGCAGGGATTGCGTCCAATCCCACCACACGCATAATCTCTTCAATGATGTCAATCTCTGACGAGATATCCACACGCCACGACGGCGGCTGTACAACAATACTCTCAGGTGTTTCCTCTAACACATTGCAATGCATTGCCTTACAGATCCTAACGATCGTTTGGTTTTCCACATGTGTTCCAAGAATGCGGCGTGTTCGATCAAAGCGGACGGCAAACGTGGGTGCCTGATATTCGCAAGCTACGACATCTGTAAGCGCGCCCCGACGTCCGCCGGCAATCGTCACAAGCAATTCGGCGGCGCGAAGCACCGCCGTTTTCGCGATGTTTGGGTCGACGCCCCTTTCAAAACGATACGACGCATCTGATTGAATATCAAGGACTTTGGCAGTTCTTCTAATACTTGATGGTAGGAACCATGCACTTTCTAGAATCACATCAACGGTATCAGGCGCAACTTCTGAGTTTTTACCTCCCATCACACCAGCTACTCCAAGTGGTTGATGTGCATCACAAATCATCAGCATATCGGCGGCCAGAGTTCGTACTGTACCGTCGAGCGTTGTGAAGGGGGCAACGGCACCGGCTTGGCGAACAACGAAGGTGCGTTGAGCGACGGTGCGGGCATCGTAGGCATGCAGCGGCTGACCGAGTTCGAGCATGACGTAGTTGGTAACATCGACGATAACGTTACGGGGTCGAAGCCCACAGGCGCGTAACCTGCGTTGCATCCACTCGGGCGATGGTTGTATGGTAAGTCCGTCGATAGGAAGTGCCAGAAACCGGTGGCACAGTTCGGCTGCCTCAATGGCAACCTTCACATTGGCAACGGTTGGGTCGGCTTCGTATGCCTGTGGCATTACATCGACCGTATGAGGTGTAGCGTAGTCGGTAAGAAGAGCGATTTCGCGAGCGACGCCAAGATGGCTGAGAGCATCGGCACGATTAGGTGTAATGGCAACGTCGAGCAGGATATCGGTCTGAGCAAGGGCATCGGCCAGGGAGGAACCTGCAACGAGGTCGCCGGAGAGTATCCAGATGCCATCGGCGTCGTCGCCCAGACCCAACTCTGCCTGCGAGCAAATCATGCCTTGCGACGTAACGCCTCGGAGTGGGCGTTCGGCAATGGTGAAATCGGCATCAGGTAGTCGACATCCGGGTAGGGCTACGGGTACAAACTGTCCGGCCGCAACATTAGGAGCGCCACAAACGATAGTGGCGGCTGTGTCGCGACCTACATCAACGGTGCAAACGCTTAGCTTATCGGCCTTGGGATGTGGTTGTTTGTCGGTTACGTAGCCCACGACAAATCCCTGCAGGCGTGCTGCTTGGTCGGTAATGTGTTCTACTTCAAGGCCGGCAAACGTCAGTTGTTGTGCAACATCGGCCGGGTTCCACGATACGGCGGGCAACAGCTCGCGAATCCATTGTGCGGAGATTATCATGGCTCAAAAATAGCGAAAGGGCTGCAGGGGACGTTGGCATTGGTACCAAGGGTTGATTGTGCAAACAAACGCTGCACGTAGTTGGCTTCATGGCCCACCCATGGCCCACCTCTACTTGACAACCATAAAGGACTGCGAGCGCCACTCGCCGGTTGTGCGCACGCGGCAGATGTACATGCCGCTGGCAAGGCCCAACGTCGGCAACTCGATAGGCGACGCATGTAGGCGGCCTTGTGGCACGCGCAGGGCCTCGCGGCCGTCAGAGCCAACAACAACGCATTCGTCAACGGTACCGGCAGGCATCACCACGGCAATGCGGTCCGGCCACTGCCGAAACCA
>JALHPC010000080.1 GCA_022842685.1 Candidatus Kapaibacterium sp. | reverse complement strand
ACATTCGTGACTCTATCGCTGGAACGTGGCATGCGCCCTGAAGTGCTAATGACACTTACAGGGCACCGTAGCTTCAAGACGATGAAGCGCTATATCGCCCACACCGAACGTTCGCGACAACTGGAGATGGAGAGGGTGTGGGGTAAAAAGTCCGAACCTAAAATGTAGTATATCGTCCGATGTAAAACACAGTTGGCAATATGTATACGGTCAACTCTAACGGTCGCGACGCGAACGAGATTCTGGCAGCATCGGCATAGGAATACCAACTTCGGGAGGTTTGCGCAAATGGTCTTAACCCGCACTTCGTTGGCTCATGGGATAACGCAGACCTGCCGGCTGGGGATGAAAGAGACTTATGCAATCCTCATTGCGATTTACTCTCTGCGGCATTCAGTATCGTACACGACAGTTCTTGAGCTATCGATGTTAAGCCAGTGCAGTTGTATCGCATCGGCCCTCACACATAGAGACAGGAATGTGGGCGTTGTAGACGCTCCTTGTGGTGACACTGTGAGGAGGACACAAGCATCGGAAGTATGTATTCACGGCTGCACCAAATGACGTGTCTAGCTTTCAGTTGCTGTACCCCAGTAATATGACCAGCAGCACTCAAGCACTTGGTGTGCTACAGAGTCCAACGAACCAAAGCCTATGTTACGTCGGCATTGAATGAGCAGTCTTGAACGCCAATTCACGAACGCTGACCGGCCGCGATTCCAATCTGAGAATGGAGAATCTCAGATTTCGACGGTTGAGAAATGAGTTATGACAAAATGTTATCACTGAAAAAACACTTGCGTTTCACAAAATCTTGTGTAGATTCGGATAGCGTGATGTCACCTACGTGTGGATGCTGTTCGAGTTCGCTATGGTGACGATCAAGAATTTGTGATGAGTTTGATAGGAGAGTGTTGAGGTGTGTAGACGCATTTTGTTGGCGTTCGGAATCGCAATGATTCGGCTTGTATACTGTACGTCTGATGCTTACTCTGCAATCGAAGTGATAAGTGACACACTGCGACAGTACAACACGCGGCAGGGGATGAGCGAGTATCTGCCAATGAGCCACCGTGCCTATTCTGAGCGATTTGTCGTCAACCGTTCTTTGCGAGTGACTGGTGTTCGTATCTGGACGACGACTAAAAGTACTGGAAGCGCACGCATTAGAATTTTTGGAGACGAAGGGGGAGGTGGAACTCCGGTCGACGAACTTTCGCTTGGTAGTTCGACATACGTGCGCGTGCCAATGCCAATGCCAATGCCAATGCCCCGGCATGACTCCACCAGACGACAGCAACGTAGATCTCATGGACTTGTACGATATGATGTTGAGTTCGAAGAGCCGATTCATGTTGACGGTAAGCAGTTCTTCGTCTGTGTTGATAGCCTAGACAGCTTTGTCTTGTTATCTGATTATAGAACAGTGCAATCCGCTTGTCAGTGTCAAACCGAGCTCTACAAGCATCAGTCACTCAAGAGTCGTGATGGTACGTGGAAGGTTGGGCACTATTCGTTTCTCATCGAACCTGTCGTTGAAATTATCAATCAAGAGCCGGCTTTTACTGTTGACATTGACACACTCCTTCCTCTGAGTCGTTTCACCGACCTAGACAGATTTGATGGTTTGGCGGCAGGGGACTTCGATGCAGATGGTGATTATGACCTGATTGCCAATCGAAGGGCACTACGTGCATCGGTTGCATTTGGTGACGGCGTGAATCGCAAGTTTACTGAAGATACTTTGGTTTCGAATATCCTTGGATCTGCAGATTTGGTGTCGACGTATCGATCTCGTGAAGACGGGCTGCACATCGTCACTCTTTTTGCGACTGTTTCAGGTTTTCAGTCGAGCCGCTGGGACGTGAATGGCTTTCGCGGTATGCGCTTGGATGTCCCCTCGGGAGGGCTATTCGTGTTCTCAATTGCTGCCACGCTGGCGCGTGGCTCAAGTGAGCGAATAGTAATCGGTGAACGCAGAAGCTTGCTTGACGCCACGGGGCGGCGAGGAGACAGGATCCTTGTTGTTGACCCAAGCGCTGGAGTGGAACAAAGTTTGGACCTCCCGAACGGTTACTACATCCACTCTGCAGCCGGTTACGATGATGACGGTGATGGTGATGTAGATGTTTTGCTGGCAAGCACAGATGATGTTGGGCGACCTTTTAGTATCAGGCTTGTCAACACTGATGGTGTTTTGGCCTGCATGCCCGCTGAAGCAATCTCGAATGTCCCTGTTGAAGACGCACCGCAATTGGTTGTCCCCGATCGGTTGTGTAAAGACATACATGATGAGCTGTGGCGAGCCGGCCCTCTAGCAACACATGCAAGTGGGAGGACGCGAACGACGACGGTATTGGAGGCAATAAAATCCACTGAGTCGACTGGATATTACAAACGGGGAGTTCTTCCAGATGGTTGGAACGCTCGTACCTCGTCGGCCATCTGGGCAGACCTCGACATGAATGGCAGTCCAGAGGTCCTCCTTTGTACGTCTGATTCTTGCCGAAGCCCCTTATTGTATACTCTCAATCATTGTGGTGAGTGGATAAGGGTCATTGGCACACCTGTTGACATTCTTGCAGGTTCTGCTGACGTGCTCGTTTGCGATATTGATGGAGATGGTACGCAAGAGGTAATCGGAATTGTAGATGGAATGGTGTTAGCACTCCGATTTGGCACGGCCACTGGAAGCAATCGGCATATCCAGCGCATACCACAGGATGCTGTAGTTGATATGGGGGCGTCGATGTTGGTTTCTGATGTCGACGTGGTATACTTGAGCGGCTCGATCGGCCGTGGACGTAATGTCCATAATCGAACGTCTATTCCTGTGTTGGCTACAAGTGGCTCAGACGGAGTGAATGTGGTGCGGCCAGGAAAGGGGTTGTTCGATGGAGTGGACACCTTACGGCACTTGACTACCCAGAATGAGACTGCGGTACAGGTTGCTGCTGGTGGTTGTGTCTTAGTTGTTTCGCCAAATCCTACTCAAGCAGCGTGTCGATTTCGGCTTATGTCCTGCAATGGTCCTCTGTCAGCTGTTAGGGTACTCTCTCCCGATGGGAGATTAGTTTGGCAATGGTCTGGTGACTCACCTGAAGGTATAATTGAATGGGATGGAATTGGCATTCATGGCGAACCTCTTGGAACCGGAATGTATCTAGTCCAAGCAACCATTCCACAGGGAATCGTCACAACGTCACTGATACGGCTATGAGTATGAAGATAGTGTGTAGCGGCCTTTTTGCAGCGCTTCTCTTGGTGTTGCATTCGATTCGTGTAGGAGCACAGCTGGTTCCATACCCAAACGTGGAATTATTTACAGGCGCATTTACATGTACAATACCCCTATTGGTTGTGCCCGGGCCACACGGCGTTAGCTACCCCGTGGTACTGAGCTATAGCAGTGACATTCATGCAGAGGCCGACGCGTCTTGGGTTGGCTATGGATGGTCACTTGAACCTCCAAGTATTGCACGATCTCAACGTGGCTTCCCTGATGATATGGACCGCCGGCACGTCGAGTACTACGAAAAGAACGAGTACACCAGACTTTCAACGACCTTTCATGGTAGTGAGGAGATACTCTCACTGAACTTCTCGGAAGCTGCGGACGATAAGGGTATCGGACTCTCACTTGCTCCCATGTTAACGCTTTCGTTCGACAATATCAAGGGCTTCGACATAACTGCAGGGTTGGGTCTGGGCGTCGGTATGCAAGTAGCGCAAGGTGTCAGTATCGGCGCTGGTTTATCGTACGATACTGATGGTCGCTTCTCGACTGGAATTGGATCAAGTTTGCTACTAAAGGGAGTCGGATACAGCTATGACCCTCGCAGTACAGTTCGTATTCAGCCCGGTTTGGCATCAGCATTCACTGGAACTGCCATAACGATTTCCCCCTCGGTTACGGTAGGCACAACGGAGGCGGGGATATCTGTAACGGTTCTTCGTTTAGGAGAACGGCGGCTTAGACGCAAGGCACTTGGATACCTCCATACGTCCGAGGCGTACATGGCGACGGATGAAGATGCGAGCCCTAAAGGGTACGACATGGATTACGTTGTAGAACGAGACCGTCGCTTGTCTGTAACAGAAGTTGATCCTCTGCCGTTGCCGAGTCCTGCGTTTGACTACTTTATCGTAAATGCTCCGGGCATAAGCGGGTCGTTTCGCGCCCACCTGCCCCTTCCCATGGATGTGAGACCGCCTGTTACGGTTAGTTCGGTTGACATCTCGGCAGTATCAGCGAAAGCGACTTCGCTACCACCTTACTTAGGCTTCGGATTAGGCGCGTTTCGTGACATGCCAACTCGATATTCGTACAGTTCTGGTGACTACGTTAACGGCCTGACCATGTTAGGAGCCGAATCGAAGTTGTGGCGAACAGCGGATAAGCCGTTCTTCAGATACGTAGGGGATGAAGGGGCACGAGTGAGGTACTCTTCAAGCACGAGTTTGCTCTCATCAAGTATGCACGGGCCATGGGCGAAGGAATATTATCCTTATAATAGAGGCGAGCGACCTGCAACTAACAAGTTGATAAAATATCGCACGCATGGAGAGGTTGAGTCGCTAGTATTGCTACAACCAAGTTCGAAGCTATCATCGGACCGGCAGTCTAATCTTCTGTTGAAGAATTCGATGGTGCCTTTAGACGGTATAACTCCTGCTATAAACGAAGCGATTGCCGAGTTTGAAGTTGTTGACGAGTTAGGTGGTACTACACAGTTTGCAGCGCCTAACTATAGCCACGGATTTTCGAGCCGAATGTTTGGCACACGTGGGGGCGTTCTCGAACGAGAAGCCACTAACCGACCCAATACGCGTATTGCATTTCGCAATGGAGTGCCTAGCGATTATGATTCTGAGGTCGGCTCGAGTACGAGACTCCGGCATACGTATGCGACTGAGTGGAAGGCGACTGCGATACTGGGATCGAACTACATCGATGTAGGAAATGACGGACCTGACGACAACGATTTTGGCGGATGGGTCAAGTTCGGATACACGAAACCGGTGGCAAGGCGATGGAGATCGCCTTCGTGTGGATTTTGGCTGAATCGGAACACCGTAGAATCTGCGAAGGACGACATGTTGTCTTTCTCTGAAGGCACTACTACGACGCGTGAGCTAAGAGCAATCGAAACAGCAACCCACGTGGCCTATTTTTACACCAGTACTCATCCCAGTAGAGAATCGGGAGAAGTTGCACCAGATGATCTTGGTGCGAATTATCCGGTCAGGAGAGATGCGCATGAACCACAGCAGGGTGACCAGGCGGCAGGTGGTAATCCAGCGTATGATTCAGACAATAAGGCGTGCTATCTAGCACGCATCGACCTGTATGCGAAAGAGACGCCATACAAACTCGTCAAGCGAGTACACTTTGTTTACGACTATTCGGTTGCTCCGAACAACATCACGTCAACCGTAATATCTGGCGGCAATGGAAGGTACGGCAAGCTTACTCTACGACGTATTTGGGAGGAGCACGGCAACGTAGCCGACGGGGCAACACAGCCGCTAGATTTCTTCTACGAATATCCCGAAGCAACGACGCCGGCCACCTCGCCAACAGAGACGCGGGATGGTTTTGACGTAGGTGACGTTAGCTCGATCTATCCTGGTGTTTTACCGCTACCAATAGCAACAACAGAGAATCCGGAGTTTGACCTACAGGATGTGGATGCGTGGGGGCAGATTACGGGCCGCCGTCCGTATCGCAATGTCAACGAAAAGGATCGAGAAAAACTTTCGGTAGCCCCGTTGCAGCCATGGGATGCGACGACGTCAATGCCTGACGCAGCACCGTGGCGCCTTAAGACCCTACGGTTCTCCTCTGGTGCGAGGGTTGTTCCCGTGTATGAGCACCGAACCTACGGTTATGTCCAGGATAAGCGAGCACTTACGATGGCACCGCTGGTGAATGATGCTTCTGTCTGTGGAGACGTAAGCAATGCTGCAACATCTGGTGCTCTTGCGACGGCCCCTAATCGCTATGTCGTTGATCTTAAGATGGTTGGAGTCCCGTCAAACG
>JALHPC010000079.1 GCA_022842685.1 Candidatus Kapaibacterium sp. | reverse complement strand
TGTGTTAACTAATAGAATAGTGAACCAACCTTACATTGCGCTACCAACACACTCACCACCGCCGGAGGCAGTCCCTGCGAGACGCAGGGTCTGTGGGTTTGGCCAAATTCCAGCCCGCCGCTACGCATCGTTAAACAAGAACACGATCAAGATCACCAAGACAAGCACGAGAACGAAAACTCATACAAACCGGCACCCCCCTCTCGACCTTGAGAGGGGGGCCGGGGGGGGTGAGCAGTGCCAGCGACGTGCTTCGCACAGTTACGGCCTTCGGCCCTAGCCATAGCGGCTGCCTTATACGAAAGCCCTATCTTTCGGGATGACGACCACCCTTCGACCCCTGATGGTGGCACTTTCTGCCGCCGCCGCTCTTTCCTCGTGTACGCACACCAGCGGCAGTGGCGACCCCGCCCTTGCCTCGCAGAATCGGCGCGAATACATGATGGCGCGCTATGCCAATCCCGCAACCGGTACGGTTCCCGATAATGTTCGGGCTATGGAAATGGCCTTCGCTGCCACTATGCCCGGCGCGTTTGCGCCCGACAAACCCTACGACGCCACACAGTCTGGCGCCTTTGAGCAGCGTGGGCCGTGGAATGTGGGCGGACGCACCCGCGCCTTTGCTATCGACGTGGCCAACGACCAGACCTTCATAGCAGCTGGCGTTTCGGGTGGCATATGGCGCACGACGAATGCCGGTGTGACGTGGGTGAAGACCACAGCTCCCGATCAAATACATGCTGTTACGAGTTTAACCCAAGACCCACGCCCAGGCAAAACCCAAACATGGTATGCTGCCACCGGTGAAATTTGGGGCAATAGCGCACAAATCAGCGGCAATGGCATCTGGAAAAGCACCGACAATGGCCTAAGCTGGTTTCCCCTAACCAGTACTATCAGCGCCACCGAACCGTCGGGCAATGCGTTTGCCTATGCGTGGCGCATTGTGGTAAACCCAACGGCACAGGCAGACGAAGTGTATGTGGCTACCGCACGTAATGGCATTCAACGAAGTACCGACGGAGGCCAAACCTGGCGCAGCGTTGTGGCCTCGGGCAGTTTGTTTACCGATATCATCGTAACACCGTCCGGTACGTTCTATGCTTCGGGTAGTGCGTTTACGGGCGGACAACTCAACACGCGCGGCGGCATCTGGCGTAGTACCGACGGTGCTACGTGGACCGATATCTCGCCAGCAGATCTACCCGCCAACGTGCGTCGCATTGTGCTTGCCGTTGCCCCCTCCGATGAACGTCAGCTATACGTGATTGCCGAAACACCAAATGTTGGAACCGTTGGAAAATTTATTCTGCGAGACCGTACCATCGAAGAATGGCACAGTCTGTGGAAGTATCGACGCGGTGTTGGAACCAATGCCGACAGTGGAACGTGGGATAACCGCTCGGCCAGTATTCCCTTGTTTGGTGGACGTAATGGCGACTTTATTTCGCAGGGCGGCTACGACCTGGTGGTTGCCGTGTCGCCCGCCGATACGAACGTCGTTCTTGTTGGCGGCACCAACCTGTACCGCAACACCGACGGCTTTCGGACTTCACAGAGTAACGCCTGGATAGGCGGCTATGGCTGGCCAACACCTGGTACGCTGTTTCCGCTATACCCCAGCCACCACCCCGACCAGCACGGCTTTACCTTTATGCCAGGCAATGCCACGAAGGGATATAGCTACAACGATGCTGGCATATTTCGTACCGACAATCTGTTCGCCGATACGGTTAAATGGGAGAGTCTCAACAACGGCTACCTAACCACACAGTTTTATGCCGTGGCAACACCCGATATTGCCGGCGATGCTCGCCTTGTTGGTGGCATGCAAGATAATGGCTCGTACATGACGTCGTCGAATACTCTTACCAATCCCTGGCTCTATCGATTAGGGGGCGACGGATCGTACTGCGTGTTTGCCGACTCGGGAAGAACGCTCTACGCCTCAAGTCAGCAAGGTCGCGTGCGGCGCATCCTGTTCGATGCCGAGGGGAACGAGACCGGAAGAACACGCATCGACCCCGTTGGGGCAACCGATTATTTATTTATCAATCCGTTTGCGGTCGATCCTAATAATTCGAATGTTGTTATTCAGGCGGGAGGACGCATGTTGTGGCGTAATTCCGACGTGACGCGCATTCCACTGGGGCGCGATGATTCGACCAGCATTGGATGGGATAGCTTGGGAACTACCCGACTAGAGTCGGGCCAAATTTCTTCGGTGGCCTTTGCCCATGCTCCCGCCCATCAGCTGTGGTACGGCACTACGACGGGGCGCTTGTTCCGCATCGACGACGCACAAGCCGCTGTTATACAGCCAACAGAATTTACACATCCCGTGCTGCCCCGTGGTGCCTTTGTGAGTGGTATTGCCATCGACCACGAAGACGCCCGGCACGTTGTTGTGTCGTACTCGAACTACGGCGTGGAAAGTGTGGTAGCCACCACCGATGGTGGAATAACATGGACGGCCGTCGGTGGAAACTTAGAAGGGAATGGCCCCACGCAGCGCGGGGGACCAGCAGTGAATGACATTGCCATAGTGCCTATGGCAGATGGAACACGTCGATACGTTGCTGCCACGAGTATTGGCTTGTACTATGCAATCGAACTCAACGGTTCTTCCACCGTCTGGATAAACGCAGCGGCGCAAGAAGTGGGCACAGTGCCAGTGTTTATGGTACGTACGCGCACGGCCGACGACGTGGTGGCTGTGGGAACGCACGGGCGAGGCACGTATACGGGGACCATACGCAGTACGCTTGAGCGTCCGGCGGCACCCGTGCTTACCACGCCTGCCAGCGCTGCGCGCGGGATACATCCCGACACCACCTTGCGGTGGCAGCCCGTGGCTGATGCGGTGTCGTACACGCTCGAGTTGTCGCGCGATGCTGGCTTTGCCGACAGCGTCACGGCGTTCTCGGGCTTGCGCGACGCCGAACACAACGTGCAGGATCTACGCCAGGGCTACGTACCCTACTACTGGCGTGTAACGGCCTTTGGCCCTGGTGGCGCTTCGGTGCCAAGCGAGGCCAACACATTGGTAACGGCCATTGCTCCGCCCGACAGCTTGCGCGAAAGCTGGGTTGGAAGTCAGGGCATCGAAGCAACGTTTACGTGGAACCGTGTTCCCGGTGCTATTGCCTACGACGTGGATGCCGCGCTAACACCGGCCTTTGGCACAACGATAGCCACTGCTCGCGGTGTACAAGACACAACAACAATACTGCGGTTTGCCGAGGCCGGACGCAGAGTGCATTGGCGTGTGCGCAGTATCGATGCCGACACACACGGCGTGTGGTCGGCACGGCGTTCGTTTGTGCCAATCGAAACAAGTGTGGCATCAAGCGAAAGCAAGGTCGACGTTGTATTGTCGCCAAATCCGGCATCGTCGTTTGTTGGTGTACTTAGCACGGCATACGACATGTACGACGTATTCGATATGCAGGGTAAGGTTGTGGTTTCGGGGACCATCGCCGACGGCATTGCACGCATTGATGTGCGTGCGCTTACGACTGGAACCTATTCGGTGCGTGTTCGGCGCGGCACGCGCCATGAGTCGGTGCCCCTTATCATTCAACGGTAGGGTGCTAGATCAATAGTAGCAACGGGATTGCTAAGATGCTTTCGGCGTAGGCGCGTTTGATAGGAAGGACTGCCGAGCTGCGAAAAACGATGGGTAGCGCTGCTGTTCCTAGTGCTTGAATGTAGACGATGGGATGGGTTAGCTGCGCCAAGAGCAACAAGCCTGTTGCGGCAACAACCACGCTTGCCATGGTTGCATAGGGGGGCAGCGACCGAGCAATGCTGGCGCTGTTGGCTGCAATATCGGTGCGCAAATCGGCTGCACTTTCCACAACAACGATAGCCGTTGTGGCAAGAGCAATCACAGCAGCAACAGGCCAACCGTTGAAGGGTAATGGGGCTTGAAGCATGGGCAATCCAACCGTGCCCAGTGTGTAGGCAATGATGACGTTGCCATCCTTTAACAAGCCCACTACACGCGAGTATCGAACGCGCTGGAGACCAAGGTGCACGAACACGGCAGTGGTAGCAAGGAACCCCAAGGGCCACATTGATAGCATGCTAGGCGTTGCCAGAGCCAGCAAGCATGCGGTAATAAACAAGACGGTCGCTAGCATTGTGAGTGGACGGCGGTAGGTTCGAACCATGCTGTGGCGGTATGTCGAAACAGCAGCACTTGTGCGGCGAACATCGATTAGTCGATCGACAATATAGACCGTCCACGTTGCAAGCGGAACTACCACATACCATTGCCATGCTATGCTAGCGTTCAATACATGTGCGCTAAGCACCATACTGCCAGCAACGCCTAGGGCGATGTCGATGGACATGACGTGAATGGCGATAACGGCACGCCCGATGATCGACATAAGGTGTTGCTTGCACATTGCATTGCAACAATACGTTGCTGCGTCCTTTTGCACATCCCGTCCGTCATACTCCTACAGTCATTGTTTAACATCTTTGTAAGGAGTCTATCATGAGTGCCAACAACCAGCAAACCTGCTGCACATGCACACCAACGTGTTCATGTGGTACGTGTACCTGTTCGTGTACAGCGTGTACGTGCACTGCAACGTCGTCGTGCTGCGGTTCTGATTCATCCGGCTGCTGTTGAAAAGGGGCAATGGAACACGAAGGCCTAACGCTGCAGAATCACCACTGGCGCGAGTACCGAGCCAGACTGCTACGCTTTGTGCGTAGCAGGGTTCATGATGATGCCATTGCCGAGGACATTGTACACGACGTATTGGTAAAGGCGTGGGAGAAGCGTGCTACGCAGCGTGGCTCGATGATGTCGTGGTTGTTTCAGATTACCATGAATGCCGTGCGCGATCACTATCGCGCACGGCGTGTCGAGCCGCTTCCAGACGACGTAGATGTTGCCGACGAACCTACTCGCGACGACTTACAGCAGTTGTTCTCGTGCATGTCGTTCATGGTGGACGAGCTCGAGGAACCGTATCGGTCGACCTTCGTGCGCTCGGAGTTTGATGGCATACCGATGCCTCAGATTGCGGGCGAACTGGGGATCTCAGTCTCGGGCGTGAAGTCCCGTGTTCAACGCGCACGCGCACGAGTGCGCACTGCGCTGTTGGACTGTTGTGCGATTGAGCGGAACCAGCGCGGCGAGATAACCAACGCGGCCGATCACGAGTGTGAGCGCTGCGCGCCATAACAAAACCAAAAACGGCTGGCGACTTCCCTCGTGGGCATGTCGCTAGCCGCTTGTGTTTGTGGTTTAACGTCGAAGCACGTTCGTGCTTCGATGCGCCGAGTTGCTATTGCTGCTTGTCGTCGACGATGGTGTAATCGGCGTCTTCGACGTTGGCATCGGGCGCAGGTTGGCCCGCAGCGGGCTCTTGCGCTGGCTGCTCGGCCGCTTGCTGATACATCTTCGTCGACGCCTCGCTCCATAGCTGATTGAGCGCGTCCATGGCCGGACGGATGTCCGACGCATTGTTCTTGATGGCATCTTGCAGGCGTTCCTTGGCCTTCAGGATGCGCTCCTTGGTTTCGTGATCAAGCTTGTCGGAGTAATCCGCGATTTGCTTGTCGGTGCTATACACAAGGTTGTCGGCCTGGTTGCGCAGTTCGATTTCTTCCTTGCGCTTCTTGTCTTCGGCGGCATGCTCCGAGGCCTCGCGCTTCATGCGTTCGACTTCGTTTTTGTCAAGGCCGCTCGAGCCAGTAATGCGAATGTTTTGCTCCTTATTCGAGGCCTTGTCCTTAGCCGTTACGCTCAGGATACCATTCGCGTCGATATCGAACGTTACCTCGACCTGTGGTATGCCACGTGGTGCCGGTGGAATGCCGTCTAGGTGGAACTTGCCAAGCGTCTTATTGTCGGACGCCATAGGGCGCTCGCCCTGTAGGATGTGGATTTCCACACTTGGTTGATTGTCGGATGCCGTCGAGAATGTCTCGGTCTTACGATGGGGAATCGTTGTGTTCGCTGGAATCATGGCCGTCATGACGCTGCCCATGGTTTCGATGCCTAGGGTTAGCGGAGTTACGTCCAGCAGCAGCACATCCTTAACATCGCCTGCTAGCACGCCACCTTGGATGGCAGCACCTACAGCCACGACTTCGTCGGGGTTTACGCCCTTCGAAGGGTCTTTGCCAAAGAAGTTCTTTACGAGTTCTTGGATCTTAGGAATGCGTGTAGAACCACCAACGAGAATGACGTCATCGATTT
>JALHPC010000078.1 GCA_022842685.1 Candidatus Kapaibacterium sp. | reverse complement strand
GATCTTATAACCAATTAAATCAAAATGCCCGCGCTCTTCAGTGCAGTCATTCTACCAAGCATTTCGCGAATGGGTTGGCGAAAGTGGTACACGACGATTCCGATCAACAATATCCATGCATAGCCTGTGAGTGCCGATAGGATGAGATGAACCGATCCAAAGTCGAAGACGATTTGCATTTTGCTCCTTGGAAGAATGAACCATTGAGTAGGGTGGATTTATCGGTCCAGTCACAGGTTATAAAAATGTGTTAGGCTGCATGGCTGTTGAATGCCGTGATTGGTGGTCGATAACTGTGCCTGCTGTGAGGTCGCTCAGTGTTGTACATGTGCAGCCTCATGTTTGAGATCGTTTGCCCCTCGGCTAGTGACATGAAGATTTCTGCATTGAGCACCTCACGACGGTAGGTTCCGACGAAGCTCTCTGCAAAGCCGTTCTGCCATGGCTTCCCGGGCTGAATGTATGCCAGCGTAACTTTGCGCCGTTGAGCCCATTGCTGCACCACATACGCAATGAATTGTCCTCCGTTGTCGGAACGAATATACTTCGGCATTCCGTACCGAGCAACCTGCTCGTCAAGAACAGCCTCAACATCTGCACCTTTGAATGACCGCCGCACGGTTATGCTGAGGCCATACGACGTGGCTTCGTCCTTGATCAACAGTGCCATCATCTTCCGACCGGTCATCAAACGATCCTCAGCAAAGTCCATGCACCAGACCTCGTGTGGCTGTATCGCCGTCGGATTGATCCGAACGCCGCGTCGGATCTTGCGCGAACGCTTACGCCACTGAGCCGCATGGCCACTTTGCCGGTAAACACGCTGAACAGTGCACTCTGAGTAGTCATGCCCCTGCTCCCGCATCCAGCCGAACACCAAGCGCTTATCCCAGGCCGGGTGTTTCACCACAACGTCATTGATGATCTTCTGTACTGGAGCATCCTTGGCTGGTTGACGAGGCTCATACGTTACCATTGAACGCGAAACACCCATCATGACACACGCGCGGCGTTGATCCAGGCCTCGTCGACTGGCGTACTCCACTGCCTGAAGTTTCTGTGGGACGCCTACCCGCAGCCGATCGCGTCGGCTGCTTTGCCGCGATCTCTTTCATCACTTCGATCTCAAGATCAAGCTCGGCGACCAGCTTCTTCAGCCGAGCGTTTTCTTGTGTGATTCGCTTGAGCTCGGAGACATGGCTCGGCTACATGCTCCCGTACTTCTTGCGCCATATGTAGATCGTGTATGACGACACCTTGTACGTCTTCGATGTCGCTGCTACGCCTTGGGCGTGTGATTCGCGGACGATACCAACGATCTGCTCGGAGTTACTTCCAAATGTTGTGGATAAGGGTATCCGCGATTGTTTGATTATGCGGCAAGTTTTAGATCTCCGTCGATGCATGGCGCACCATTGATAACATGCAGAATGAGATTAAGTCCATCAATTCTCCTCCACGTTTTCGAGGCTTGCATGCCCATGGCAAAGACCATGGCAAGAGCTGCCTCACGCGAGGCATGGCCGTTGGTTTGCGAAGTCCACCGTCGTATCTTGGCAAGTGTTGATTCGATGACGAGGTCGATCGTATGGACTTCCAATGCTCGGCTGGGAAGCTGTAGTAGGAAAATAGCATGTCCAGACGGCGTTCGAGCATTTCAACTGCCTTGGGATACTTGGGTCGGACGGATGCGGCAAACACATTAATCGCATCCTTGGCATCTTTGAGAGTGGGTGCCAAGAAGATGTCTTGAACCATGGGTTTCACCTCGTCGAAGAGTTTCTTTGGTAACTTATCGAGTACATTTCGCGTTGCATGAACCGTGCATCCTTGATGAGCTGTTTTGGGATACACCTTGTTGATAGCACCCCAGAAGCCCAATGCACCATCGCCGACGGCTAATCGAGGGGCTTGTAGACCACGATTCTTCAGGTCGGTCAGGGCCGCTGTCCACGAGAGCTCGCTCTCTTGCTCGCCGTCATAGATAGCCAACAGGTCTTTGTTGCCGTGCTCGTCGCACCCTATCAACACCAGCATACATGGACGGTGATCAGTGGTACGGACCTTGGTATAAATGCCATCGGCCCACATGTACACGTACCGCTTCGTGATTCGCCGCTTGCTCCACTGATCGTGTTCATGCTGCCAGCTCTCAATGATACGCGTTACCGTTGCTGGACTCATCGAATCGAACCGATCACCGGCAATGCTCTTAAGTACCTCCAGCATTCGCCCCGTTGATACACCGTGCAGGTACAGAACGGGTACCAGCTGCTCAATCTCTATCGTACGGCGTGTAGATTCCGGAGCATACTGCCCCCCCTGTTCCGGAGCATACTGACCCCTGTACCGGAGCATACTGCCCCCCCTTTAGGGGCATTGTCGTGTATGCCATTCTGGCACATGCTGACCCCCTTGGGTTCGCATTCGCGTCGCTTGTTGCTTCTTTGTGGATATCCTATTTGGAGTCCGGATCTAAAGGGAATGGGCGTTTGGTGAAGCTTTATGGCAGACTGCTAGTGGCGAGACCTATGAAATCACAGTGATCCAACTACATAATGAGAAACATCCTAGCCGCCTAACAGATGACCATAGCTGTTAACTCTCACACGCCGGGGCGCTGGCTAAGGGTGGCGATTCGGGAATCAGAACGACATCTCCAATAGCCGCCTCACCTCCTCGCCACCAAGAAAGATCGCAAGGCTTTGTTGGGTTATATCGCAACTTAGGAACGAGTGTGATACAGCAAAGAACACGTTGTCCAGGAACAATCTCACTCAAGCTTTGATTCTCATGGCGCACAGCCGCCACCAAATACGAGGCAGTCTCATCTCCCGCTAACTCGATTGGTGCACTGAGACTTAGTGCAATGCTGTCGCTTGATGCGCCGACTACTACACCCTCTATAGGAGCAGGTGAAAGTTCGGTGGCAAAGACTTTGACTTTGCGATTGATTTGACTAGACATCATGGCTTTCCATCTACCTTCAAGATTCTCAGTGGAACAGGGACCGTTGCTGTACGCTCCATTCCCCCACCTGGCATGTTAAACCGAGGCAGAACCCTTGTTGGAGCGGAGAACGTTGCAGAAGGAATTTCTAAGGTTACTGTAACCTCTAGTGTTTGTGGCAATGCCAATCGCTGCCGCGCTCTTTGAGTGCTTGCATTAGCAGCATCAGTGACCCAGTGCGTCCCATCGCGCCCGCCCCTTAACAAACCAGACGATTACGTAGCGTCAAGCTCAGCTGTCGACATCCAACGCTGGACTATTTTTGTCCCACCGCCTGTCTTACCCACCGCCGTCCCAGCCGCCCCCGTGCCCGCTGTCCCCGCCGCTCCTTTACCCGCCGCACTAGTGCTTGGCGCGACGGTACTCGTTGTTACGACAGTGCTCAGTTTCGCTCCCGTAGTTTCTGGTGTCGTCGTCTGCGCCGCGCCTCTAGCGGGCCCAACGGGCCCCGTTAGGACGACGCTGATGGAGGCAGCGATTGTTCCTGCCCACCAGATTTCACTGAAAAGTGCCCTTTTTAAATCACCGGCAAGTCCCTCGGACTCTCTGTCAGGATACGCTATCCAATAAAAGCCACTGCCAGTAAGGGAGCGAACGTAGCCGACATCTATTCTTGGTGAAGTTTCGCCGACACACTTGAGGTCCAGGATGTTTCTACGCGATGGTCACTTCGTTACCTAAGGCATTTGACGCTGGTTACGAACTACTCCTTTGGCTTTAGTACAATTCGCATTGAGTCTGTGATACGCCCGTCAACAGTGTAAAGATACTGACTATAGTAATTAAATAATTTATCTGGCACGATACAGCCATCTAGTTTGACGTTCTGCGAAGGACCAATATAGTAGAGTATCCTTGATTCGATGTCCATCAACGCCTTCAACACATCGTGCTTAGACGTATCAAGACTGACAATGAATTCTGAACCACATTTTCCAACAATACCAGTGACAGAGTCAGTGAGTAGTGCCTTGTTTACCCTGAGAGCCGCCAGCTTGAAGTCATCAAAGGGATAAACATCGAAGAGTAGGAAACCGGTTCTTGATTCGTTGAATAGAACCGTTTCGTACACCAATTCAACATGGTCCTTCGGGACATCTGAATAGCCCTTGCGTAGAAAGAAATCTCTTGTTTCTTGTGCAATCGAGTCTCGAAGTGCAGTCCTAAAACGATATACAACTTAGCGATAGGTCGAGTCGTACATGCATGGCTTTGTATACTGACTACTATCGCCACTCTGGCACACATCGCCACTCTGGCACGCACTATGAGCGATTATACACGTTAGTGTCACTAGCAAGTACGTCAGTTTGCGAAGTGTTCGGCCGTTGTACATTGTCTCCTGGAGGTAGTTGGCATAGGTGCGCCAACAGTGATAAGGGATAGTATTCGATAGGGGCGCCGCAACGCGGGCTACCCAGATAGTCCATGGCGGCACCCTGGACGAATGAAACAGCCGCCCCCCAGCCACACCTCTGCAACGGACTTCGTATGAAGCGGGCAGTTACCGGCACCTGTGTTTAGTTCGGGCACTTCCCCTAACCTACCGGGTCTCTACCGTCAAGCCCACACGCACTGTACATTTCATCGAACTCAGCTACGACTTGATGCGCAAAACCACGCGGCTACGTCACTCATCTACATGCGCGAAACAAGAACGACGACGAAATGGGGTCAACACAAACGAGAGAGGGGGCAATGTCGCTGGAGGGTGGATTGTAAAACACGTCTTAATACTCAGTCACAAACACCCGAACGAAGCCGTAACGTACGGAGGACGAATTCAGCAGGGTCCTGCATTTCTTTAAGCCTGTCGTTGGCTCTTCGCATAGCATTACTATCACCGCAGAGCTGAATCTTTACACAAACCTTAACAAGATAAATATCTATTTTATACGTCCCACAGAACTTGCCTCCACCTGAGGTTCTTGACGTCAGACTAACAACCACCTCACCCTTCTTCCACGTCTCTACAACGCCCAAAGGATCCTTAAGGTATGTCTCCATTTCTTCGCGAAAGACTGCTCGTCCACGACTTTTCTTCCTTGAACAATGTATTTCAACAAACGAACTGTCTATTCGATACCTGAGATCTGATTCAAAATCAAAGAGATTCTTTCGATTGTGAACACTTACGATAAACCCACCAGCCTCCACACAGGTAATGCCTGTCAATTTCGCCGCATATTCACTCAAGATATACATTGGTGCCTGTCTCTTAAGATTTAGACGTCTGCCATTGTGAACAGACACGTGCGGTCTATACTCTTTAGCAGAGTCGACGTCGTCTCGTGGACTTAATCGCCATGCCTGACACCCGCTTGTATCCTGGAGGGATTTTCGTCGAATTCCACCTGCAGCTAAAGTGCCAACGGACGCCTGTATAAGTCTACAAAGACCGACCCCAGCAAGACGATTGATTGATTCATTCTTGCAGTCATCAATATTGAATTCAAGACCACCCTGAAAGTATAATGTAGCTACCATCTTCCGTCTTGCCTTATCGAACCCCATATCCCACGGTTTCTTCTTGCATTTTTCTGTTCTAACAAGGACCAGCTCAGGAGTGTTAGCCTTGAAGTACCGTATTTCACAATCGAATACTGAGTTCGTGAGTGAGTCGTCAACGGAGTATACACCATGAGGATAACGACTGACGTGCTTACTAAACGTAAAAAGCTGCCACAGGCGCTTTACACTTGGACCAGAAAAAGCCGAGATAAATGCATTTCCGTTCAGATCTATAAGCGATGGATCAACAAGAAAATGCTCCATCGACCAATTGGTGATTCCTGCTCGACTCATAAATGAGACAAAATCGCATTGAACTTGTTGCACATCTTCGCCATAGGTCCTACTATTGCCGCGAGTCTTGAACAGCAAGCGGAACGTTTGCTCGTCAATCTCCGAATAGCAGGTATCAACTACTATGCCTCGCGATGTCTGACGGTGTACTTCCTCGGTAGAGTAAACTACAGTAGTTTGTGTCATATTTAACAACACAAGTAGCAATACTATGCACGGTGGTAACGCGCTTTGATACGAACCTCTCATCCACTACTCTCCACTACTGGTTGGTACATTAGACCCGCTGCTAGGCAGTGGATTCAGTGGGTTGTTTAACATTTGCAGGTTGTTAACTGCGTTGTTATGCATCTGATGTCGTATGAAACCGAATCTCACTCTCTCGAAGGCCTGTTGTTCCGTTAAATGTGAGTACTTCTCCTGCAGTGCCTTTGCCAACTGCGGCTCATATTCCTCGCGAATCCGACGCCATCTGTCGCCTTCTCTTGCGATAGATTCGTGTAGATGACGACCGCCAGATACTTCTTGACGCTCGTAATCTCTAAAAAGTTCTCGTGCCTTCGCTGGATCCTTCGCAGCGTTATCCGAGATTTCATCGAACTTTCCGCCGTGACCAAGATCCTCATGCAAAATTGCTATCGCATAGTCAATCTCAAGATCAATTACAGAACTGTAATGCAATGGCGGCTCTCCGCGATTACTATTTAGCAAAATTCTGTGCTGCTCGTTCATCTCGTTGAAGAACCTGCCTTCGTTATCACTAAACGAAGTGAACGATGTATAAAACACTTTCCCGGTCTTCTTGTCAGTTGCTCTGGTAATCTGATTACTTGCATGCGCCCGTGTTCCACCAATTTGGTACTGCAGCGTCGAATGTGCTAGGTCACCCTCCTCGGTAAAGGTGTGATCGGCGAATTCAAAACGGCTTAGACCCTCTAGTGAGACATATCGTGCAAATCTACTACGGAAAGACTGCGTACGTAGTAGCAGATTGAAGCTAGCCAAGAGTTTATCGGCATTACTCCATTTACCGACGAAAAATACATGCAACCC
>JALHPC010000077.1 GCA_022842685.1 Candidatus Kapaibacterium sp. | reverse complement strand
CAGGATTGGCAAAGGTGTTACTTGCATGGGCACCCTTCAGCACTTCGATGCGTGCGTCGACAAGTGTCGTCCAAAGTGCCCACATTCCCTTACAATCGTAGAGAAACTGATCATCATCAACTTCCGTCAATAAGTTCTTCACTAACGCGTTGAGATCTGCGCTATGACTTACGACAGGAGTGTAGTCAAACTTGTCTGTTTTAGTCGTACCTACCATGTAGAACAGCACACTATTCAGTGTGACAGGGCCTGGCAGACCTGCGTTTTCATAGGCGCTGAGAGCATACTCAGCGAATCTTGGAGTGTCAAATTCCCCACGCAAGGCCTCAGGTGGGCATGCGTTGCAATCCTTTGGAGCTGGCAGGTTAACAAGCGGACACGGCACCTCGGCAGGTGGTTCTGGCTGAGGGTGTGGCACCGAGACCTTAAACTCAGTTGCTGAGTAACTCTGCCTAAAGTTACGATAATGTGCTAGTCGCTCGTCGTCACTCAGATCTGGGTCACTCTCGTCAAATGCGTCGACAATCAGACTTTCAACGGCAGCTGTAAGTTCACTAGCTTGGAAATGAGATCCTAACACTGCGTCCATCGGCAGCTGGTTACTTGCGTTTTCTTGAGGTGAGACGATCCTCCTTTCGATTAAGTACTCGCCGAATCCAAGCTCGTATGTTTCGGGCGTAGTGATGGCGTTCGTTACTGAGCGCCAATCAACATAGACACTGCAAGGCACGACGTCCGTTCGGACGATCCGATACTCCACCTTTGCATTACATTGGAACGACGCCGTTAGGCAATCATCAAGCACGAGGGCATGAGATGGCGACGGTTCCAAATTAGCCAGAAGCCCATAGTACGAAACAGACACCGTGGTTGGTGTCACGAGTGCGAAAGCTGTTGAGGCAAGGCGCTCGTTCGGTGCCACCTTGGTACCACCCTTGACATCATGAGCCAACGTTGATACATTGACACGCTCTTGTTGATTTCGAACAGCCGACGAGTGTTTACCGTTAAGATTAAGCAATGGGGATGCGGTGCCATCAGCGATTATATACGTCCCTCCTGCTTCCCACTCCGTTGCTTCCTGCGAAGTTGCTAGCTCTGTGCCACCAATGAGACAAGTGGCAATCAGCTGGCCTTGACCATTCACATATCTTGCTGAGGCAATATCATCGGGGCTTACCTCGATGAACTTCGTTATGTCGCCTTCGTTCGGCGTCTCGCTGCCGAAGATCTGGTACAGCTCAAGATAGGATACGTTACTTCTTAAATGCCGCGTCGACTTATCAATAGGTGAAACGCCGCTACCTGTTGGGCGGCGGGCGCTACCAGGAAGGACTGTAGCCAGAAGCGAGCCATCTGCCTTATAGTGATGTCTAAGAAACGGCAGTCCTCCTGCTGATGGGTCCGACAAGTTGGCATTCAGCGAACTGTGATGTGCCGAAAGTGGCGAAGCGTCATCAACAGACGTCGGCGCTGAATATGTCGATCCCAGTACGTCAAAATCAAGTCTAGAATAAGGATCCCCGCTCCCATTTCGAAGTCCATCATTCACAAATGCCAAGCTAGAGACATAAACATCTTCGACCCTGATTGGCGCAGGCGTTGTCACGAGCGAGCTCCGTCCACTTCGATCGTGAAGTAGTTGTTGCCCTATCACGCCATCCACTGCATTGTCACGGATGAGCATCTGTGTTAAAGCGCCAAGTTGACTTAAGTACGAGCGACTCTCCGAGTTTACGGAGTTTGATGTTGTATCATTAGCAACGACGGTACTATGGCGCCATACACGATGTCTATTCGCGTCAAGAAAGTAAAAAACTGCGTCGTGTTCGTACTCCTCTGGCGACATACCGCTGTAAGAGTAGGTATTTACACAAGGCTCAAAATCGTGTTGCGTGCCCTGGACCGGCGCATCAGACCATGGGCCTATCACTAGTCGCGTTTCACCGCTGCGGGCATTCGCTATCCGAGATATCGCCCTTACGCGGAAAGCATAGTATCCGCTACCATCAATCGGCGTCACTCGTAAGGAACGCTCACTTCCGCCCACCCGTATACGTTGGGCTGACTGCCAATCGATCTTCGTCTTGATAAACGTAGGTGCCTGCATTACGGCCCTATCGACATTGTAAAGACGTACTATCTCTACCTCAAATGCCTCAAAGGACGAAGCAGCTACTATAGCAGGCAAGTTCCATGTCAATGTAACCTCTGTACCTTCTATCCAATCTGAAGAGCCATCGGTGCTACTACAGCTGGATTCAAGGGGGCTAGAACCCATGACAGATGTGTAGACTGTGTAATCGTCTGGTGCTGTTGTTGAAGCGAAGTTATAAACGACCTGCTCATCAAGTCTTAGACTGATGCGTATGGCATCGTTGACAGCAGAAACAGAACTAGGAAGCCAGCCATCAGGATCGTCAAGTTCGAATCGGATCGTAACGTACTTGGATGAACTGCTATTTGCATGAAACGGATGGTGAAGGGCAACGTCGATAGAACTAACAACGTACGTTGCTTCGGGACGTAGTTCATCTATCGTCAACGAAACGTCTGGAATCAAGACATCCTCGGTAAGGTCTGCCTTTACTCCAACAAAACGGCCCGTTATCTGTGCACTCCATGCTGCCTGCCCCTGCTCATACGTTTCCCGGTCACCGCCGGCATGGAACACAACATATAGTCTTGCGTGCTTGACCGTGTGTTGAGGGTGTTGCTGTGGAGCAGGGTCGGACGTTAGAGAAATCGAAACGGAACCACCATCATCAATCTGCGACGGGAAGGCGGTCGCCGTCGATATCGTATTTACCAAAACGCGTGTGCTGAGTGGAAGCGGCGGTACTATTGAAGGAGGCAAAATGCCGTCCACTGTTTGCGCAAAAATACCCGGAGTGCCGAACATGAATAGGACTGTCAGCAGGCTGAATAGACCGAGATGTCCCACGACAGAGACCAAGGTATGGTATTTCGTATCCGCGGTCAGTCCTGATGACTTAGCACGTGCCACAAACGAGAGCATAGTAGAAACAAAGACAACATAATTTATGGCCGAAGCGACCTTGCCGCCACGTAAATTCGACAGTTTACACAGATCCAACATCTACTCTCCAGGAATTACAAGAGTGCAACGCAACCTGCTACGGCTTTTTAAGGTCAAAATAATCACAAGCCGCAGCCGAACAGTCCTCGACAATCACCGGAGTTTCTTCTGAACCGCATCCATTTGACAGTGTAGCCCCAAGATTCGAGCACGTTATCCAAGGCATTACACTTTCCCAAGAGAACTGTAATCGAGAAGCACTTACCCAACGATAGGCACACTCAGCACGTGCGAGATTAACGACTACACCACAGCATTGATTACAGAAATCTATAGCCCCTAATTCTGGGTCGTCGTAGGGCACGCAAGCGCATGAGCGCATGCAAAAGACGCCGCTCGAGCAGTAAATACGAGAGAGACAGTACCGGACAGTAAACACTACACTCACAGTCTCAGGATTTCCAACGACGAGATCTAGTGGATCGTCATTGACGGCTCTAGCAAAACCTAAGAAGCGATAAGATAGCTTATTCAGTATATCAACGAACGAAATCGTTGCACATGGGGAGCAGAAGCCCACGATATCGACATAGTGTATCAAGCCCGTCGCAGTTGAGCAAGTTCTGATAACAACGTCAACGGTTACTAGACACTCATCGGCAGAATTCTCCGGCACTTGATCCCAGCCAACCTTCCACTTCGACACCATTATGTGTTCCGTCAACGTGCGGACATTTGGCGCCGAACACGAAACGACTGTTTGACATACATCGCTGGCGCTTGGCTGTGCAAGGAGCACAAGCGGCCATATCAACCATATTGCGTAAGCCAGTGAAGAAAACAATTTGGCTTCAAAGTAACGGCGCTTACATTCACTCACAATCGCTATCTCCTATCCTGTTGCTGGTTGCCTTTCGGTTGCGCCTCCTTCTGCTGGACGTCCATCAGTCGTCGCAGGATTCCACCGCTTTCGACACCATTTTTATTTACTTTGACATCCAGCACGTCCTCGCGCATGTTAAACCCTCCTAGCGGCGCTCGCATCGGCAGTGGCATGCTGAATTCAACTAGCTCCGTCGGTAAGTACTCTTCGAGTGATTGCAGCGCGGCGCTCTCATAGGCACCTGCAATAGCGGCTGGAACGCTGGGCACGTTCGTGCGTGTAAATGCCCAAGTCGTCAGACCTGAAGTGGTTTCTCTTGACACGCCGGCCACAGTGCCATTTGGTCGATAAAGGACGTTTGTGGCAAAGTGGTCTGCGCCAAGAAGCGTCTTTGGCAAATAGGCATCGTCGTAAACAACACACTGCGTGTTGGCAGAAACCCCGGCCACGACAATATCATCTACGTGAAACGTGGCCGCAGCACCATCAAGCGTACGACTAAATTCCAACGTGGAGGGTGTCGAACTAACATAGAGTTCGATGAGGCGCCAACCGTCAACACATGCCACAGAATCCGACTCAGTGATGACTGTGCTATTCACACTGACCCAGTCACGAATACGATGACTTGCATCGTCAGGGCGAATCCAAAAACGAACGACAGCAGGTAAGCTCGACGCTACCGACACCATATTGCTAGGCCGCTCTACTGTGACAGGAGTCGCACCTAGAAAGTGGGCGCGACGCCCTGAATGTGCCGCATTCACTTCGTCACCACTTTCACCTACGAACCACCCGGACGAACCATCAGTCTGCTCATATACTGCTTCGACAACACGTCCCTTACTTCCGTACTGGACGGCGCTCACCGTTCCATCTGGTAGTTCAATGGTCAGTGGTTGCCCATGCTCATTGATAGAAGTTATAAGCGGCCCGCGGAACCATCCAGATCGTGGTTGCGCAACATAGTCTATAACAGCTGGGACGGCTACGTCAGTGAGGTGTTCACTAGCTAGAGTTGGAGATGGAGGGGTATAGGTACCTGTATGAGCATGTGATTCAGTTGTGGTCGAGAGCATACTGCTTGCAACCCCACTTCCGTTAACAACATCATCAGTCTCGTACCTTAACGACGCAATCGGGGTCCAGTACGTATGATCCAAGGCTGGCAAGTCTGGTGTTGTTGACGGCAATAGTTTGGACCAAACAGTAACGGATTGCCCAATGGTAGATGTCGTCGATGGTACACACTGATAGGTTGGATTATCTTGAGCCCGAAGCTTAACATTACCCATAGTTTCGAGGGTGTGAGATGGCGCGAATGTACCGTAATGAAAGGCCAATCGATCGCCAATGAAGAAACGCCTCCAACGATCAAACGGCTGTACCTCTACGGCTCTACCGAGCATGTTAGTTAAATTGGCAGTTGCTGGATCGACAACGGCCCACGAGACTCTATAACATGGGTTGCTCAGAAACGCGTTTGAATAGTAATACTCGCAACGTGACTGACCTTCAACAACAACGCTCCTGACATTTGGCAAACTGCACCAGTTTAACGGCAAGGGATTCGGAAGTGGGTAAGGTGCACCAGGCTCCCTAAAACCCCACGCTGCTTGTTGAGATGACCAATCGTAGACGAGGGTTTGTATATAACGGGAGTCCCCTTGCGCACTAGTTGGATCGCAGACACCGTATTGATCCAAGTCCGTGCCCAAACCGCCAGCATTGTCAAATTCACTAGTACCATCGTCATAACGCATGGACGCACCATACTTTAGGTTGATACCAGAAGCGCCGCCCCGTACTCCATCGTTGTAATTCTCAACTAGCCAGGACCAATTCAGTAGATCACGTGCGTGCCCCTTGTGATGTTCGGCATTCCATCCATAGTACGACCGTCGCCACAACGGTGCAGACAGCATGTTGCGTTCGACCGGATCAATGATACGCAGTGTGGTTGACTCTATGTCTGCAGATGAAACGCTTCCAGCAGTCAGTGAATACGAGAGGGTAACATCATCGTCTACTCGTGTAACCCCCTCTATGACGGCAGTGGCAATGATCTGATCGCTAGAATTGACAAACTCTACAGCATCTCCGACTTTGTATCTCGAGGCAAAGTACTCGCGGCGAGGCAAATCGTCGATTAGATCATGGAGTCCAAATGGGATCGATTCACTGCGTTGCATCACCGCCGACGAACTCGTCAACGAGGTTATCATCGTTGAACCAACATACGGTATAAAGCGATTGGCGCCATACTGCTCGCGGTAGCGACTTGATTTCTTACCTAGATCCGCATATTGCGTGAGGGCCAAATCGACAATTGAAGTTATGACCCCAAGATGTCGATTCTCTGGACTGATATTGGCATTTAGCGAAGCAGCATGATACGAGTCAAAACTTGATACGATCGCCGGTGCACCAGTCCGCGCATCTACTGCATCGTAGCTCGTCGTGTCCGTCCTGCCACTAGCGTATCGTATCGTGCGCCGTAGAAATGGAGAATACCTCGTGGACTTTACTGTCACATTCGTGTTCGTGTTATGATCAAGAATTGACTGTTGGAAGCCGAAAGCTGGAATCGGAATGGGCGTCGTCAATAGGACAGTCAACTCAAGATACGTGGTTGCAGAGTACTCCTGCATTGCTCGCCGTTCCGTGATGATATCCATAGCGTCGATAGGTATGCGTGCACGTAGTGCGCGATCATGAGCGTCGTAGATATATAGCGAGTCAGATTTGAAGCCATAGTCATAGCTGACTTTTTCAGTAAGTAAAGCATCAACGGCGTTAGGTAGTCCGCTGTAATGCGATTGTGCCTTTGGCAAGCCATGGGCGTCTATTGAGTGAATGGCGTACGACTGTGACAGTGATAATCGATGCCGGCTAAGGGAGGACATTGAAAAGTTGTTTCGTTCACTATAGTCGTCATGGATCTTCGCAGGCGAATGATCGACGGTAAAGGTGGGTACATCTTTTGCCGTATAGAACTCGTGTACAGTATGCCCTGCATTGTTACCGCTTTCGTTTATATGCCGTTGTACTACCTTCGCGTACCCTATTGCTGGACTAGGAAGATATGACTCAGCTAAAGGTCCTTCGGCAACGGCGAGTTGATCGCCTGATAGTGCCTGTTCACGCACCTTGTCATAGAAACTTGGAAGAACACCAACAATTGGATTCTCAAATCGGATACTCGAGGGTTCTGATGTTGCAACACCTCCAACAACTTCGCTGGCATTGTCTGAGACATGGTCATACTCGAAGATTGTTCCCGTCAAGTCTGCGACTGCGTTGAACGCCGTGTTCTTGGGCGAGAACTGCAGCAGTTGACGTACTCGAGGGCCCCCACCAGTCTTAAATGCCCACACAGGCAGTCGCAGACTCGATCGGAGAATGTCGGTCTGTGGCACTTGCGAATAAATGTCGCCGACCCTCACGCCGAATCCTGTAAGCCTACTCGCAACGGCACGTCGGCTTGCTAATAAAGACAACGGCTCCCCAAAGTCTGGTTTCAAGTAGTCCTTGAGTTCGCAACCGACTTTATAATCGTTAAAATACTTCTTGGCCGCGAGGCCGTATGGAGAGCTCTTTTGAACGTCGTACAACTCGGCATAGGTCGTTTCATGAACTACTTTATCCTTTGACATTTCGCCGAGCTGAAGGGCAAGATGGAATGTTCCTGGCACTGGTTCGGATAAGGATGCGCTCCGCACTGTGGCATAACCTCGCGTATAAAACGTCGCTGGCACCGATCCTGAACAGTACGATGTTGCAAAATCAAAGTAGATCGGTTCACCATTGGTAACAAAA
>JALHPC010000076.1 GCA_022842685.1 Candidatus Kapaibacterium sp. | reverse complement strand
GCAGATCCCCCGAGCATGGGTCGCTAATCGACGCCGTCCCCTCGCTCTGAAACACCGGCGTTCGGGAGCTTTGTTTGGGGGTACTAAGTACGCGGCCGTTTTCTACAAACGTAATCCCCGCCCCCTCACCGAATGCCCACCTGTGCCATTCGCGCTGAGCAGTAAGGGGCACCGCTGCAGTAAGGCAGCACAGAACGACGAAACTACGTGCGAGAAAGGCCATGGGCGCGGCGGAAACCCAAGCAACAACAAACGAGACGATTAGTTACATCTGCGAGGTTCGATGAGGTTACGCCAGCTCAGGCCGCTAACTCGGGTCGTTCTCCGAACGAATGCTCAGGTCTTTCTCGGCCAATGCCTCGGGCGACGGCGGTGTTATGCCCGAAAGAAATGGCGACACATCTTCGATCAACCCCGCATTGGTTTCCCTGTGAATGTACTTTGCAACCTCTTCGATGCTGCCCGTTTCGCGGAAAACGCGTAGCTGACGGTCGGCCCCGGATCCCATTTCAAGAATCTGATAGATGTATTCGATTTCACGGCGCGACCCAAGGTCGTCCACCACGTCGTCTACGAAGTCAAGCAATTCCTTAATGAGCTCACGAGCCGGAAGTTCCTTTTGGCGCCCCCAGTCGATTAGCTTGCCGTCAAGCCCATAGCGAACAGCACGCCACTTGTTTTCCATGAGGAGTGAACGGCGGTACTGCCGGAACGACAGGTTCTTCTCGTAGAGTGAATAGAGCTTGGCGGCAAGCGCCTGGCACAACGCAGCAATGGCAATCGTCTCTTCGATGCGCATTGGAAGATCGCAAATGCGAATCTCAAGCGTTGGAAAGAATGGATGGGGACGAATGTCCCACCAGATTTTTTTGGCATTATCTATCGACCCGGTCTTTACAAGCAAGTCCACATAGTGCTGATACTCGCTCCAACCAGAGAACAGGTCGGGCAACGCCGTGCGAGGGAAACGCTCAAAGATCTTCGATCGGTAGCTCTTAAGGCCAGTGTCGACGCCCTCCCAAAAGGGCGAGTTTGCGCTGATGGCCAAGATGTGTGGCATGAAGTAGCGCATCTCGTTCATCAGTTGGATCTGGATTTCACGGTTGGCAATGCCAATGTGAATGTGCATGCCAAAAATGAGGAGCGACCTTGCAAGGAGCTGCATATCCTCGATGAGAATCTTATACCGATCGTCGGGATAAATCTCCTGGTCTTCCCAGTGCGCAAACGGATGCGTACTCGCAGCACCTATCAGCAGGCCATTCTGGCGCGCCAGGTGTGCTACGATGGAGCGAATCTTCGTGACTTCGAAGCGTGCTTCCTTGACATTGTTGCAAACGCCCGTGCCAATCTCGAGCATCGAGCCGTGCATCTCGGGCTTGATATGCTCGTGAAGCAACACGCGCCCCTTGCTAAGCAACTCCAGATTTACGTGCGACTTTAGATTGTACGTCGTTGGGTCGAGTACCATGTACTCTTCCTCGATTCCTAACGTGAATGCCGGACGCTCGTACGGATTGCCCGTTACGTCGTAGCTAAAGCCCGAGTCTTCCATGAATCACATTCCCAAAGTTGATGCCAATATACGGCACCAAACCATCATCCCTACAACCAGTACGCAACGGTGCCCCCTATAGCACGTACACTCCGTAGTTTGCACCTATCCACACACCTCCAACCCACCATGGCAACCTTTGGTATCGAAAGCAACGGCCGCATTGAAAAGACGGCCATCTACTACAACGGCGAACAACTTGCCGGAGTACGTGAGGTTTTTATTAACCTCGACGAAAACGGCACCTTCGATGCGATTGTTCAGTATCAGGATCGCAACGGGCAACTCCAGACGAAGCAGATCTTTTTGGACTATTTCGACAACGTCCAAACTCGCGAGCCCTCGTTTACCGACGAAGAAGCCGCATCGCTCCGACTACTTGTCGTGGATTCCGATGGCAGCATCGAATCCACCCACGTTGCCATCAACGACGAAGAGCAGTTCGGCATCGTAAGTCTGTTCATCCACATCAAGTCGCCCAATCATACGTCTGGAGGCCTCCGCTCGTTGTTTGGTGGGCAGAAAGACATCCCGGAACGGCCGGAGTTTGTGGTTCAGATCACTTATCGCAACGACGACGACACATTGTCGACAGAAGGAATTTTCTAATGAAAACACTACAACGCCTTTGGTTTTCGCTCACGGTTGTGGCCATCGTGGCCATGACGTTGCCCCTTGAGTCATGGGCACAACGAAGTCGCGGCGGCTCGTTTGGTGGCAGCCGCAGCGGTGGTCGTTCGTATTCAATGCCCCGCAGAGCTCCGTCCGGTGGCGGCTCGTTTGGTGGCCGCCGCAGCCCCTATTCTGCTCCACGTCGTACGCAACAATCGCCCTCAACAGCATCGCCGGGCAGCTCTCCCGGCTCGTTTGGCAGCGCCCCTAGGTCCAGCCAACAGAACACCTTTGGCGGCTCGCGCCTCAACTCTGCGTCCGACTACACGTCACGCTATGGCACACCACGCCGCACCGAACGCGCCGTTATTCCTAACGCCTCCAGCTCGCAGCCCTATGTTATCAACCGCTATGGCGGCATGGGCGATGGTTTTATGATGGGCTACCTCATGGGTAGCATCCCGTGGTACTACAGCATGCCCTTCCACCCGGCATTCTACTTCAGCCGGCCATATACCTCGGTTAATCCCGATGGCACAACAGCCGTCTACCCCGGCACCTTTCAATGGGGCACTCTGCTCTTCAGCATCATCGTGATAGGGGGCATTGCGTTCATTGTGCTGGTATGGCTGCGCAATCGCAGGCGACAACTGCCGCGCGCCTCCGACAACGACTGGAATTCCTCAAGCTTTGCGTAACATCCGCGCAGCGTCCCGCGCAGCGTCCCGCGCAAACGTCCCATGCAAACGCCGCCTACGGCGCTACCACCAATGGTATGCTCCGCAGACTATTACCACTGCGAATCACAACGGTATACCAACCGGGTGTGAGTGCTAATGGAATAACGGCGGCCGGCCCCGTGGCGGTACCGGCATGCACGTGCCTGCCCTGGATATCGACGATCGAAAATTCATAGTCGGCCATCGTTGGTAGCGTGATGGCCAGAATATTCGACGCTGGGTTTGGCGCTATGCCAATTCCGGCTAGTTGTTCGTCGTCGACCGATGTACTCGTAACCGACGCCGTAAGACGCAACTCGATGGTTGCCGGCGTAGCGTCGCTCGTTACGCGCAGCATGGCGGCGTACGTACCCGGTGAACTCATGTTAAACCGCACGCTAATCGATGCCGAAGCGTCGCCTTCGACTTGCGTAGGCGTTGCGCTGTTAAATCGGAATGCCGAATCCGGCGTACCCGACTCGGGAGTAATGGTAACCGACTGTATCGAAGCAGTGCCCGTTCCAGAGTTCCGCACGGCGGCAGAACGCACACGCGTTTGCCCGGGCTGGACGTTGCCAAAGGCAATCGAGTCGGCCACAAAAGCCAAGACCTTTGGGCCGCTACGACTGGTGTAACGGTAGGAAAGGGTGTACACGCCGTCGCCACACATGGCGATTACGTCCTGCGATCCAACAGGTGTACCCGTAGCACGCACCACAACGCCCGACGGGCGCGAAAGAACGGCGTTCCATGTTGTGCCTCCGTCGTCGGTGCCAAATACTGCACCGTCGTTGCAGACCACAAGTACGTGCCCACTGCGGCTTAGCACGCTCACGGGTGTGCCGCCAAGCGAAAGCTCGCCGGCAACCACCGACCACGTAGAGCCGCCGTCGGCTGTTCGCGCAACGCGAAACGTCGAGTTCGAGCCAGGAGGATTAAACACGACGATGCCATTGCGGGCATCCTGAAAGCCAAGGCCAATAGGCGTAATGGCACCAGCATTTACACCGGCAGACGTCCAAGTTGTACCCCTGTTGGGCGTACGCGCAATGCGGCCTGCCGTTGTAAGACACCATACGGTGTCGCCCACGTTTGCAACGGCACCACCTACAGGTTGTTCGCTACTGCCCGCTACTTGTGGGGCCGAGCCGATGGCTTCCCACGTTTGGCCGCCATTGCTTGTGCGTAGGAATCCAAGACGATTACCCGTTCCTGCGCCAAATGCCAACCCTTCGTTGTCGGTAAACATGTGGATATGCTCTATTGAGCGTACAACGGCCGCTACACTCGTCTGACTCCACGATGCGGCAGAGGTCGTCGACCGTGCAATCGTGGGTACCGACGAAGCGTTTAGTCCAGCAATCCAGAACCTACCGCCGGCGCGAGCCGCAAATGCCGTTGCGTTGAGAGGGATTTGGGCAAGACCTTGTGACGCACCAAAGCGAGTAAGGATGGGCACCTGACCTGTTCCTCCAATGCTGCCCGTGGCGTAATGCTCTGACGCACCAACGCTGGCAACCCGGTCCATGATGAAGTTGCCCACATCTCCACCAGCATGCTGGTTTGAAGACTGAACGGAGAATGGTACTTCGACGTATTCGATGTTGAAGAACGACCCAGACTGAATAGTAATTTCAAGGGTAACGGTATTCTGATACCAAGGGTAGTTTTCATCGGGGTCGATGGTAAACGGCACCGACGTGGAGTCGTTATGACCCACTGCGCCAAAGGTAAGGTTACCCGAGGTGCGTACAACGCACCGAGGGTCGAGCGATCGAATGGTAACGACGCCCCCTATCGCAGGAGCGAGGATATTGCGAAGGTTAAGGGTGGCATCGGTAGCGGAACGAGACGACAATACGGGGGCTCCGTTGCCAAAGCGAACACTGCGAACGACTAGGCCCGGCATACGATCGCCAGAAGTAAACGAGCGATTGGTGGACAGCGCTACCTCGGCATCGATTGCGCCAAAAAACTTACCTCGACGCGAGGCGTCGATGTTCTGGATTGCCTTGCTGGTGCCACGTACGTGAAGCATCAACTGCTGCGGCGTCCAATCAGGATGAATGGCCTTGAGCAGGGCCAGCACACCACTGGCAAGCGGCGCAGAGAACGACGTGCCTGTCTGCTGGCGATACTGGTTAGCGGGGTACGTGGTGAGAACGTTCTCACCAGGGGCATATACAGCAGCCCGTCTGCCATAATTAGAAAAGTCGCTTCCAACGTCAGTATTCGAGATCGAACCAATGGAAAACGCCCCCGGAGAACTCGCAGGGAAGAACGGCGTTACGTCCATGTCTAACCCCAGATTCCCCGTTGCAGCAACAACAACGGCACCCTTGCTTACGGCATAGGCGATTGCGTCGTCGGCAGCTGCATCGTTGCCGGCTCCACCCCACGAACAGTTGATGATGTGCGCGCCAAGATCGGCAGCATAGCGAATGGCGGCATATCCATTGTAAATACCGTTGGCTTGTGGGTTGTCCGAGCCAATCTTAACTGGCAGCAGTGTGACGTTGAAGCCGGTACCGGCGATGCCACGGGCATTGTCGGCACGGGCCGTGGCGCAGCCAGCAACCGAAGTTCCGTGAGCAAGGTTGTCGTTCATTTGCGAGGAACGAACCTTTACGTCATTGTCGGGACGAAAGCGGCCCGACTGAACGTCAGACGTCGATACGTTGCCCACAAAGTCCCAACCAGTAACGTCGTCGACAAAGCCATTGCCATCGTCGTCGATGTTGTTGTTGGGAATTTCCTTGGTGTTAACAAAAAGCTGCGACGACAGATCTTCGTGATCGATATCGGTGCCCGAATCCAGAATGGCAACGATTACATCCCGCGAGCCCTTCGAGATATCCCAGGCCTCTTGTATTGCCATCGATCGTGCTCCGCCCTGACTATTAAAGCGCGGATCGTTGGGCGTATAGGCAAGCTGATGAATACGCTTCGGCACAGCATACTCAACCGAGGGGTCCTGCATTAGCCGCACGCATAGGTCGAATGGATCGATGGGCTCCTCGTACGATAGTTCGTAGATACGATCTAAGCCAGCCGCCTGCACCTTCTCGTCTGCACGTACTGGCGCCTGCTCCAACATGGCATAACGCACGCCGTTAGGGCGCACCCCGCTAAGTGTCGATGGCAGCGTTGAGTTTACCAACGACTTGTCGCCCTTCTCCACACGGATGGCCTGGCGCGTCTTCACAATCACAACGCCCGGCTGGAAGGTGCCCACGGCTGGACGATCAATACGCATGCTACGAACGGCATTCGTAACGTTGAGTACGGGCACGTTTAACGGCCGATCGATGGTGTAAAATTGCACCTGTGCATGGAGCATCGGCGTACAAAGTAGCAGGGCGACAAGCAGCGCCGTAAGGGGAAGACGTGGCATCAAGAGAGTTAGAAAACGTGACAAGCGTGAGTTGAGGCAGATACAATGAACTGCCAAAGACTAGAAAGTTACGACCTTTGAACGTCCTGCACAGCGTTCGATCCATACGCCAGCCGATGGTCGCCCACTGCTTTTGCGCCCAAGGAGGTCGAACCACTCAGGCGTATCGCACACGGCGTCGCGAGCTTCGCTCACCACCGACGATGGCCGAATTTCCTCCAACGCACACGTCCCAACAATTCTCTCAAAAGGGGCATCGGCCGAACGTTGCCGCACCGACGTAGCGCGCACGCGCACAAAGCGCGTGGTGGGCGCTGGTGGATATACCTGCGATTCGAGCGCGGCTGCTTCCACCACTGCAAGTCGTTGCCATATGCCGTCGACCTGCTCTGCCTGGTCGATGATGATGACAAGAGAGTCGACCTTGGCACCCGACTCGGCAAAGCGTAGCACCACGCTGCCAGCGGCATCCTGCGCTATCGTTACCGCTGGCACTGGCGGCCCGGGAAGTCGCAACGTTGGGTCGCCAATCAACTGCAGATACGTTCCCCGCTCCCCCAGCCGGAACGGCTGTACCTGGCCCGACCGAGTGTCGAATGTGGTTGCGCCAAGGTAGCTTCCAGCGTTGTTCTGCGTAAGCTGCAAGCACTCTCCAATGGTGGCATCGACTGCCAACGGATGCAGGAACCAGTGTGGACGCCCCGACCACCCAACGGTAAGTGTGGTGCCGTCGACGGCCAGCAAGGAACGCATCATGTTGTCGTCGGAATCACTGTCTCCAAAGTACGACCCAAACAGCAAGACGTGTTGTGCGTTGAGTCGTGATGCTTTTAACAGCGGGACGTTCGCAACAAAGTCGCAATGACTGTAGCCCCCGGGACCACAGCCGTAGGCTAGCAAGGCCGAGGCACTGTCGAGAATGGGTCGGTCGCCGGTGGCACCGTTCCGCACGAAGTCGACCGCACGAATGGCAGCACTGTCGTTAACAACGCCCATCCATGAGCGCAAGCCGCTCGCGGCAAAGGCCTCGGTTACAACCACGTCGCCGGTTCGTCGCTCAAAGAGCCCGAAGTTGTCGTCCACACCTGCTAGCACCGTCACCGAAGGTGGAGTGGTGCGCAGTTCGACGTTGCGCCGCAAATAGGCCCGCAGGAGTGCAAGCTCGGCTGTGCGGTCATCGCGGCTCACTCCAAGCAGCCACAGCTTTCGCATGTCGACACGGCCAACGGCGAGTTCGACGTCGGATGGCAATTGACTTTGATCGAACTTGCCATCGCCTGGCACGTTGCGATTCTCGACACGATCGGCCACGACGGGATTACTCACGTCTACATCGGCATCGGTCCACGACGACTCGGCATCCACGCCCGGGAATCGATCCATGTCGGCATAGTATGCGTCGGCCGGCCACGCTCCACCATGTTCAGGGTGAAAGTCGGGATTGGGGAAGGCGCCGTTTACGTTGAAACCACCTGAATACGGCACCGGAACGGCACCAAGGAGTAGCACATGTGTTAGGCGGGGCACGTCGGTGCGTTGCCATTGCGTGCGAATTGCACGGCGCACCTCGACGGCGTCTGCAGGATTAGCCGAAGGGGCAACCGTAATCAACTGTGTGGCAAAACCCTCGCGACGAAGTGCCCGGCGTAGCGCGTCGATCTCGCTCGCCAACGCTGCGGCCGCCTCGGCGTCGGCCACAACCAGTGCCGTACCACGGTCGGGCGGCGGCACCAGCCGCGGATGGCGCAGGCGCTGAAAACCGATAGCAAGACGAGGGGCACTCTGCGTGCCCCAGTTCACCACGGCCATCACGTCGGCTATACTATCGGCTGGCATCGGGATGGCTACGGTGGCACCGTCGGGACCAACGGGCAGCGGGTCGGACCAATCGAAGTCGTTGATTCCCTTCGACATAACCGACATCCGACTCGCGTCGAACGAGTTACCAAGCCCAACTGTAAACGCCTCTCGCACAGCTAGTGGCGCAAATGCTGGCAGTGCCCCTTGTCCGTACAGACAGCAGGTAGCAAAAAAAAACGTGGCAAGAAG
>JALHPC010000075.1 GCA_022842685.1 Candidatus Kapaibacterium sp. | reverse complement strand
GTTCAATAGCGATTGGCTGCGGTCGCAGCAGGAGGACGTTTCAATCCTGACCTTCAACGCCGACGTTCAATTGCGTCTTTTTGAGCGTCCAACAACAGGCGAAGTCGACCTGTATTATGGCGTCGAAGTATCGCACCAGAACGTTGCTTCCCTTGCAACGGAGCGTTCCGTTTCGCGCGACACCGCGCGTCCTGCTGCCACACGTTACCCCGATGGTGGCTCTACCTACACCACGCTTGCGGCCTATGCCCAACTGCGATGGGATGTGCTGCCCACCCTTACGCTTTCGGGCGGGCTTCGAGCTACCAGCATTGCCTTGCGATCAACAATAACACCAGCAAGCGTGTTTGCCTTGCCATTTAGCAACATCGAAATGAACCCAGCCGCCCTTACAGGTTCGATTGGTGTTTCATGGCGTACTGCCCCATCACTCACCGTGCGTGCCAATCTAGCCACTGGCTTTCGGGCACCTAATGTTGACGATGCCGCCAAGGTATTCGAAGCCGAGCCGGGCCGCATTACCCTTCCCAACCCCACGCTTGGCCCTGTGTACGTAACAACAGCTGAAGGGGGCATCGAAGTAGCACCAGCGGCGTGGTGTACGCTGCGCGGAACCCTGTTTAGGTCGTGGCTTAGCGATGCGCTTGAAAAACGCCCCGTGGTTGGAGCGGACTCGCTGGAGGTAAACGACACCAAACTCCTTCCTGTAAACGTACAGAATGTTGGCACTGGAAGAATAGCTGGTGTACATCTTTCTGCAGAGTTCCGCTGGAACACACTCTTGCTGTTCACGTCGGCAACGTATACTACGGGGCGCGATGAAACCAACGACGTACCACTTGAGCACGTTGTACCGGCCTTTGGCATCACGCGACTATCATGGCGGCCAACAAGCCAGATAACGCTTGAAGGTGACGTACGGTGGAGCGCCGCTTGGCTTGACCGCGAGATAGCGCCGGCCGATCGCCCCCTGATAGGCGTGACGATACCTGTGGGTGGTCAGCCGGCGTGGACCGTTGCAGGAGTGCGAATATCTGCTGGCATAACCCATGGGCTCACACTAACGGCAGGCGTGGAGAACATGTTCGACGTGCACTATCGGACAGCACAATCGGGTATCAGCGCACCGGGTAGGAACGTGGTAGTAGCGCTGCGGTGGAACTAGCCAGGATAGCGAGCACCAGATGTGCTGCACGAAACGAAAAAAGCCCAATCATGTGATTGGGCTTTTTAGTTGGGGGCGGGACCGACGGGGCTCGAACCCGCGACCTCCGCCTTGACAGGGCGGCGCTCTAACCAAACTGAGCTACGATCCCCCAAAAGTGTCGGGATGACCCAACGCTGTGTGGACCCAAGCGGGATCGAACCGCTGACCTCCACAATGCCATTGTGGCGCTCTCCCAGCTGAGCTATGGGCCCGTCGTTCGTTGGACGGACGGCGAAAATACGGCAGGTGGAAGAACTGTGCAAATCAAAGTTTCCACAGCTGGGGTCGACTTAGAACTTGTCCTCTTCTTCGGCAAACATGAAATTGAACGACGTCATGCTTCCATAGATCCGCGTGATATAGCTTTGAAGCTTCACCTTTTCGGCGTCGTCGAGATCCTTGTTAGAGTTGATCTGTTGCTCCAACACCCGCAGATTATCACGCATCATCACAACCTTATGCATGAACTTCTCCATCGGTAGCTCGTGCTGCTTTAACGACGTATCTTCTGGTCGAAAAATGACGGTTGCATGTTTCCACTTTGGTGCGAGGTCGGCACGATGACGTCGCTCGATCTCGTCGGCTATCAACGTTGCCAGCAAACGCATTTGATACCGATCGTTCTGGTCGATCATTGTTGTACACTCCTCCGGAACATAATGCCAGTGGCGAGGGCCGACTTCACCACATCGCCAACAAGGAACCAGGCCACACCCATGGCCCACACCTGATGCCATCCAACGAAGGTTGAGAGTATAACCGACCCAAGGACGATGATGATTGCCTGAGCAACGGCAGCAAGAACAAATCGAGCAAGAGGATGCGTGACGCCCCTATCAGTTGCATAACCGCACAGTAACACGGCAGGTATGAAGCCCAGCAAGTAACCCGAGGTGGGTCCCCACAACGACGCAAGACTCGAAAATCCTGCAAACACTGGAGCGCCCACCGCACCCGCCATCAAGTAGGTTGCCACGGCCGCGAGTCCCCGACGCATTCCAAGAGTGAAGCCCACTAGCACCACAGCCAACGTTTGCAACGTCAACGGCACGGGTGTTCCCGGCAACGGAATGGCTACTTGAGCGCCAAGAACGATTGCCACGGCACCAGCGGCGATGTACAGAGCCAACCGGCCAACAGTGCTATGCCCTAGGGCAGGAGTCGATGTTGCATTCATAGATTCGATCGATGACAGTGATATGGGACAATTCTTGGTTGACGTAACTGCGAATTTACACATTCAACATGGTCCACTTAGGACGTAGGTTGACGGTGAGGACCTCGGTGAGCAGAGATGGAAGCGTGCCTCCCCCTACTCCTTTAGCGCTCCCGCCGTGAGGCCTTCAATGATGCGTCGCTGGAACATCATAAACAGAGCCAATATGGGCAAGGCACTTATGCTGGCTCCGGCCATAAGGTGTCCCCAGTCTATGCTCTGTTTGCCAACGTAGAAGGCCAAGCCCACCGGAAGCGTGCGGTGCGCTTCGTCGTTGGTAAACAAAAACGGAAACAAGAACGAGTTCCAGTTGCTCAGGAATACATAAATGGCTAGCACCGTAAGCACTGGACGAGCAAGCGGCATCACAATACCGAACAGAATGTACCACTCGCCTGCCCCATCGATGCGAGCCGCATCTTCGAGTTCTGCCGGTAGCGAAGCAACGTATTGTCGCACAAGGAACACTCCAAACGGCGTCACAAGCCAAGGTACTATCAGTGCCCAATAGGTGTTAATCCACCCAAGTGTTGCCATAAGCTTGTACATTGGAATCATCACCACGTGCGGCGGAATTATCAGCACCCCTAAGACCGTAGCAAACAGCAGGGCCTTAAACGCAAAGGCACGCCGCGCAAATGCATAGCCAACGAGGAAACAGAACAGTACGTTTCCAGCAGTGACGATGGTGCCAACGATGACGGAGTTGAGCATGTACCGACCAAAGTCGTCGCTGCCAAGGGCATCCGTATAGTTTGATGTAGTGGTTGGCGCAAACATCAAGTCCGCAAGCGATCCATACTGCTCGGGCACTGCACGCAGTGAAAGCAGCAACATCCACACCATTGGATAGGCCATGCCAATGGCAACGATTGCCAAAAGCACACCGACGATAATTCTATGGAGCTTCGTTGTTCGCACTATAGAGTCCATGCTCCGAGATGTAGTCCCGCACGGCCTTTACCGTCAGGTAGTTCACACTTTGCCCCGCGGCCACACGATCACGAATCTCCGTCGATGAGATCTCTAACAAGGGGGCATTGATCCACTTCGGCGAGCGACCGTCAACGGTCAGGCGCTCCGTTGTGCGAACTTCCATTTCATGCGTTAGCAGGAACGGTCGTCGAACGATACAGAGCTGGGCCATTCGGCAGATGTCTTGCCAGTCTTTCCACCCAACGAATTCTATGGCCTGGTCGCTACCGATGAGAACGTAAAGCTCAGCCGACGGATTGGCGGAGTGGTACTCGCGTACGGTATCGATGGTAAACGAAACGCCGCCACGGTCGATCTCGGTACTGCTTACATCGAACCGAGCATTCAACGACGTTGCGGCCTTCACCATGTCGAATCGTTGTTGCGCCGTAGGATCGCGATGCCCCCTAACACCAACCTTGAAGGGCGATTGATAGGCAGGAACGAAAATGCACGTATCGAGCGCACATTGCTCGATAAACCTATCGGCAATGATAAGATGGGCAATATGAATAGGGTTGAAGCTGCCGCCAACAATGCCGATGCGTTGTGGTGTCATGCAAGGAACAGGAGCAAGGAGATTGACATAACGGCCATACCGGCAATCATGCCGTATACGGAAAGGTGATGCTCGCCATAAGCCTGCGATGCAGGCAACAACTCGTCGATCGAGATGAAGACCATAATTCCTGCTACAATGCCAAAAAGGATACCCATGACGGCTTCGCTCATAAATGGCATGAGAATAAGAAATCCAATCACAGCCCCCAAGGGCTCGGCTAATCCACTCAGGAACGAATACAAAAAGGCCTTCTTGCGGTCATGGGTAGCGTAATAGACCGGAACCGATACGGCAATGCCTTCGGGAATGTTATGGATGGCAATTGCCACGGCAATGGCGATACCAAGGTTGGGATCATGAATGGCGCTCACAAACGTGGCAAGCCCCTCGGGGAAATTGTGAATGGCTATGGCAATTGCCGTGAACATTCCGGTTCGCAATAGCGACGATCTCCGCTTGAAGGCAGCTTCGAGTTCGGCGTTGTCGAGCGCCTCAACGGTCATGTTCTCATGTGGGTTCTCGTACGATGGTACAAGACGGTCTATGATGGCAATGATAAACACGCCGGTAAAGAACGATCCAACGGCAAGCCAATGACCGAGTACGTCGCCGTAGGCATGGCCCAATGCGTGGATGCTTTTTTGAAGAATCTCGACGAACGACACGTAAATCATAACGCCGGCAGAGAAGCCCAACGAAATGGCCAAGAACTTCGTAGACGTTCTGCGTGCAAAAAAGGCCATGGCAGATCCCACGCCCGTAGCCAGTCCGGCTAGCAACGTAAGGCCGAAGGCAAAGGCCAGCGTGCCCCAGTCGTACATATGGTATTACGTCGACTGAACGAGCGTCGATGCAGTAGCCCGTCGTCCGTGGACAACATTCAGCGACAAAAAGCTGCGGCTTGGCTTGCAGCGCGCCTCGAACTCGTCGCGGAACTTGCGCACGAATCCTTGCACGGGCCAAGCGGCAGCATCGCCCAAAGCACAGATGGTATTGCCTTCGATGTTGCCTGCAACAGAGAGCAGCAAATCGAGGTCCTGTACCGTTGCGTCGCCATGGTCGATGCGATGCAGAATTTTCTCCATCCACCCGCATCCTTCACGGCACGGAGTGCATTGGCCGCACGATTCATGGTGGTAGAAGTGAGCTATACGCAGCGTAACTTTTACAAGGTCTGTATCCTCGTCCATCACCATTATGCCAGCCGTACCAATATGGGTACCCAGTGGCTTCAGACTTTCCTCGTCCATGCGTACACCGTCTATCTCGTCGCCTCGAAGAGGGGGCATCGACGACCCTCCGGGGATGATGGCCTTGATACGCTTATTGCCGGGAACACCACCGCAGTGGTTGTAGATGATGTCGGTAAGCAGTGTGCCTGTTTCGAGTTCGTACACTCCGGGCTTGTTTACGTGGCCAGAGACACCAAACAAAATGGTACCTGTATGACCGGGTGCTCCGATAGCAGCATAGGCATCAGCACCTATTGCCAAAATCGGTGGTACAGTGGCGATGGTCTCAACGTTGTTAATGGTAGTAGGCATGCCCCAGAGCCCCTTGTTTGCAGGGAACGGTGGCTTGTAGCGTGGATAGGCACGATCGCCTTCCAACGAGTTCATCAACGACGTTTCTTCACCACAGATGTAAGCACCAGCACCCTTGTGAACCACGATGTCGATGGTGTACGACCCGCCGAATGTCTGCGTCATGGCACTGCCAACGACACCTTTGGCATAGGCCTGATCGACGGCGCGTTGCATCATGTCAACCCACGCATGGTACTCGCCGCGAATGTAGATGAAGGCCTTTTCGATGCCCATCGCATAGCCGGCAATCAAGATGCCTTCGATAAGCTGATGCGGGTTGGACTCAAAGATCTGCCGATCCTTAAACGAACCTGGTTCCGACTCGTCGCCGTTGATTGCTAGGTATTTGGGCTTGTCGTTGCCCTTGGGCATAAAGCTCCACTTGAGTCCAGTTGGGAAGCATGCGCCGCCGCGGCCGCGAAGGCCCGACTTCTTGACGACGTCAATGACTTCATCCGGCGTCATGCCAAGGGCCTTGCGATACTGCTGATAGCCTCCGTTTGCCATGTAAACGTCGATATCGGCTAGGTTGTCAATGCGGGGCAGCACCAAGTGAGGGCTTGTGTACATAGGTCAAAGCAAGTGTCGGTGAACAGTTGGGCAAATATACGGTAGAGCGGTCAACGCTCCTGCGCAGGCAGACGTTCCGTGTCGTCGACGGCGGCCGCGCGCGATGTATGCTGTATCACCTGATGGATGATCTTATCAAGGTTGCGAGCAGCAACGTCAAGGTAATCGATCACCTGTCCATTCACAGGATTACTTGGATGCTCCTTGTCGTACAGGTAGAGCAGTCCCATCAACGACGTAAGCGGTCCACGTAGTTGATGCGAGCTCATGCTCGCAATCTCACGCAAGAGCTCGTTCTGACGGCTTATGCGTGCCATGGCTCCGCGTAACTCACTTACGTCAATCATGGCGCCAATCAACCGGCGACGTCCCTGGTCGTGTAGCATAAGCCCTCGGTCGTACACCCATCGATAGGTTCCATCCGAACATCGAAATCGATACTCGGACGACCATGTTTCATCATTCGATTCGGACCATACCGTTAACGACGTAACCACGTCTTCAACGTCGTCGGGATGAATGTTGTCTTCCCACCACGATAACGACGTTACCCGAACATCGTGTCCGAAGTTGGTAAAGATGCCGCGGCTCCATGCAAGCGTGTTGTCATCAACTACCCAATCCCAAACAGCATCATGTGTTGCATGCGAAATTGCTTCGTACCGTTCGACGAGTTCCTTCAGGCGCGCAGCATACTGTTCGGTTTGATAGCCACGCTGATGCTCATTTGTAACATCGCTTATGCGCACGGCAATGCACTGCACTTGGATGCCTGTGGCGGAATCGTCAGATGAGACGAGTGGCGTCATGGTACATGCAAGGACAGCATGACGTCCGTCGGACGTCAATACATCGGCTGTATACTCCGACACATTGCCTGCCAAGGCACTGTCCAAAGATCGTCTCCATACGCCAAGGTCAAGGCCCAGTGCCACGGGTATGGTATCGGATTGCGTCGACTGTACCCGCTGGGATAACGCAGCATTCGAAGCAACAACGGTACCCGAAACGTCTACCATGGCCAACAAGTCGGGGATGGCATCGAGGAGACACTGGAGATCTGGGGCAGGCATCGATGCAACGGCTAAAGTCGTGGACGTCTAGTTGACGCTACCAGCATACTGAAGCAGCAGTTCTCGAAGACGATCGGTCGTTACCGGCTTCTCGACATAATCTGCGACGTATCCGATACTCTTGGCCCTAGATACGTCACGCTCGTCAATCGAAGAGCTTACAACGTAGATACAAATCTGCTTAGCTAGGCGATCCTTAACTTCATCAAATGCCTTAAGGAACTCCCACCCATCCATGAACGGCATGTTGATATCCAAGAGTATCATGTCTGGCAAGAGTTCACTGTTGCCAACATTCGCATGGATATGGCGTATGGCTTGCTCGCCATCGGCGAACGACAACACCTGAACGGAGTCATCAACCAGCTGAATCATGCGAGCTGTGGTGAACTGGTAAATGCTGTCGTCGTCAACGACGCATACACTCTTGGGAACTTGAAGCATTACACAAAGTTAGCATGGCCTTTCCGTACCTGATGTCAGCAATTGTACGACGGTAGTCGAGTCATTCTCATTTCACGTAAGACTGCGTAACACCTTGCTCTTACGTAGCTTATGGCATCCGAGAGGCGGCAGAGAGGATCTATCGCACCACGGCAAACGGCAGCGTTATGGTCTCGTATGCACAGGTTACAACAGCATAGTAAGTACCCGATGCATAGCCCGACACATTCAACGGCACATCCTGCCTACCTCGACGCTGCTTGTCTACCTCTGCTGTAAAGTCCAACAACAACGCACCACGAACATCCGAAAGGATACACCGTTGAATGGCACCACTACTAGCGTATGCATTGTAGAATTCTAAGTTGAGGGTGCTAGTAACTACCGACTGCCGTGTCTCAACGGTCAACACATCCACCTGGGGAGTTGCGCTTGTAACAAGAAGTGCGGCAACGGCGAACGTTCCAGCTCTGATTAGTCTATTCCACATAATACATCCTTCGCTCTGATGTGCTTACCACCATTACCACACCGCCAAGGGGCAACGGCATTCTGTCGATAGACTCGCAGTCCTGCGACGTGCATAGCACGCGACCGCCTACGTCGTACACCGTGGCGGCCTCGAGCGTGGATACGTGGGCGCGGAACGCGTCGCGCGGCATCGCCAGCGGCTCGCGCCGCGGATGTAGCGCTGGCGCCTCGCCATCAACGCTGGTAACGGCATTGATGCGGTACA
>JALHPC010000074.1 GCA_022842685.1 Candidatus Kapaibacterium sp. | reverse complement strand
CGACTATTACAACCGTAACACGCTCATGCTTGTAACGGCACTCAACCCGCACATTGGCTACGACAATGCCGCCAAGATTGCCAAGACGGCACACAAGAATGGCACCACACTCAAGGAAGAAGCTGTGGGTCTTGGCTTGCTTACCGCCGAGCAGTTCGACGAATGGGTGCGTCCAGAAGAAATGCTCGGGCCTTCCCTGTAACCTAGCAAGGGTATCGTGGTCGGTTATGCCTTCATGAGCATTCACATTATCCGTTGCGTGATATCGACGCTTCTGTGCAGCGTGGTTCCAGGTACTGCGTTCGCCCAGATGGCGCTGTTTCGCCATGTCATCGGCGACGCGGCTCAAAGAACGGCTCGGTTGCAAGTAGATTCCAACGTTGTTGCCCATCTGCGCAGCGTACGGCCTGCCAAGCTCGACCTTGTTTTACCTGGCGTAGGCGTGCAGCACGTTACCCGCACACAGCTGTTCACCCAGCCGCAGTCGGAATTCGTTACCTATGCATCTGCTTCTGCCGATGCGTTCACCACGGTTGTTGTAGGGCCTTCAGCCACCCTTGTTACTACTGTGCAAGGGGCATCGATTACCACTATAGGGCCAGCCCGCGATGGCAACGGCTATGCCGTGGTTACCGTGCCGCTTGCCGGCGGCGCATCGTGTGGCACACACGAGGCCAACGTTCATTCGGCAGTGCTGGCGGCTATGCATGCAGGCAAGGTAGCCGATAGAGCAATGTCGACCCTCGACACGCTTACCCTGCGTGTTGCCGTCGAAATCGACCCTAGCGTAGTGCTCGCCACAGGTTCCAGCGCCGCACTCGCAGCCACCTATGCCACATCGTTGATGGCTGTGGTGGGGCAAATTTTCGAACGCGATATTGCCATGCGTCTGCGCATCACGAGTATGCGTGTGGCCGATAGTGACACAACGCCGTATCCACGGTTTGGCAGCGTGTTTAGCTACATCGATAGCGCTGTGCGCTATGCCGAACGGGCGCTTACTTATGTCGAACGCGACCTTATGGTGTTCCTTGTGGCGCGCGGCGCTGCCGGCGGCATTGCTGCCAGCATCGGTGGGCTGTGTCAGCCGACGTTTAGCTACTGCGCTGCCGACGTTAACGGCACGTCTGTTACGGACCTGCCAACATGGAGTTGGGATGCCAGCGTGGTTGCTCACGAGATAGGGCATGTCCTTGGGGCTGTCCATACACAAAGCTGCCTGTGGCCTGGTGGCCCTCTCGATTCTTGTGTTCAATCCGAGAGTGGTACCTGTGTGTCGTTCTTGCAAACGCGGCCCACCATTGGTACGATTATGAGCTACTGTCACCAGCGACGGTCGCAAGGCGGCGAGGTAGTGATGGCGTTTCACCCTCGGCATCAACGCGTGATGCGTGCCATGGCCGAGGCCGCTGCTTGCGTGGGTAACCGTTTACCCGAGCGCAGCAATGTTGTTGTTGGGCAGGTGCACCTTCGCGATTCCGACACCGTGGTTCCCGGCGTACGGCTTACGATTTCACCATGGAACTTTAGCTACGTACAGGGCACGCCGGCAACGTCCGGCAACGACGTAGCGCTGAGCGACGCCAACGGTATGTATGCTTTTACAGGGTTAGGCCATGGCCTTTACAGCATACGCCTTCCTTCTACCTACAACGCATGGCCCTTGACGCTCGATGCTGCGCAGGAAATTGCTCCCGTTATCGTATCGGCCGATACAGCCATGTGGCCGTTGCGTGTTAGTCCTGCTACTCCCGTTCTGATAACCGTAGAAGGTCTGCCGCGCTTCGAAGGTGTGCGCTTCCACGTTGTGCATCGCAATACAGGCCTTCCGTTTTACGCAAGCACGATTGCATATACCGACGAGCAACGCGATGCCGGCATCATGCTAGATCGTGGCTTGCCCGCAGGCGAGTATGCCTTTGTGCCCGTGGCACGTGGCTATCGCTTCGAGCCAAGTATCGTACGCCTAAATGTTCGGGCCGGTGGCGACACCATTCGTTTGGCTGTGCGTGCCGAACGTGTCGACACTGCCGGCGTTCACTGCACCGTTGTTGCCGTTACGTTTAACGACGACGGCACGTCGTCCACCGTACCGAATCAGGAAATCGATCTTCGAGTGGGTGATGGTGCGGATCTGTTCGCTGACCAACTCGTAACCAACGATGTTGGGGTGGCTACGATACTACTGGATTCAAGCACAGTGCGAAGGACCTTACGGACACGTTGGGACACCACTGCGTGGGTTGATGCAACCCCACCGGACGTGCTTGTAAACCTCAACGGCAGTTTTTTGTACTACGTCAACCGCCGGCGTCGGTCGGAGCCCCTTATTATACGTCCTCGACAGTTTGAGGTAGCTGTTCAGCCCTATGCGTCGTTGTCGGACGACGCCGTAGTATTCCGCCCATCGGGCACGACGAGTGGCTATCAGGGGCATCGGCTGCTGCCGCCCTTTCCGATTCGTTTTCGTGACAAGGTTGTAGACTCTACGTGGGCCTACATCAACGGCTTCCTTACAGGCGGCCCCAGTCCTGTGTACGACGGCGAAGGCCGCAGTGTAACGAGTTACGAACCCGTTGGGCTTGTGCTGTCGCCTTTTGGAACGCGGCTGGCGTATGTACGCGACAGTACACGCACTAGCACGTTGCGTGCACGCGTTGTTGGCGAAGCACCCCGGCGCTGGTGGGAACTTGAGTGGAACAACATGGGGCTGGAATACTTCGATACGAACCGACGATTTGTGATTGGTGGTACGGCTACGTTTACCATGCGGGTACAAGAGGCCACTGGCACCGTCGAGATGCACTACGGTACCGTTACAATTCCCGCGAGCGTAAGTTTGAATGTCGAAGTGGGTATCCGTGGTGCAGACAACTTTGACCGCCTACTTGTGGAGCCCAGAGACGTCACGGTGCCATCGTGGCGAGACGTTCACGTTACGACGGGCTACGTCGAGGGACGCCCATCGCTACTTGCAACCTCGAACGTGGCACCAATTCCTGGACGACTGTATCGATTTACCGACCCACTCACGTCGGCAATCGAAGAGCGTCGGTTAGCACCGGCTAGGTATCGCGTTGATGAACGTCACCTCTACATCGACGACCTCGTGGGCCCCGGTCACCTAACGCTGTTTGACGTAGCAGGCAGAGTAGCTGGCTCGCAGTCGTTCGTCGATGGTGTGGTTGCGTTCAACATGGAGACCCTAGCTTCAGGTATCTACGTTGTATGGTGGCAGGGTAGAGCTTCGGCATTTGCCCAGCCCATCGTCATTGGACGTTAGGGGAACGTCCGTACATTCGCGCCATGCTTCTTCGTCGTAACGTCTCGCTAGCTCCCTACCTCACCATGCGCGTGGACCACGTAGCGCGCGAGTTCGTCACCATCCGTTCGATTGCTGACCTCGATGCCGCACGTCGGCACTGCGACGCCCCTTATCGAATTCTTGGTGGGGGATCGAACATTGTGCCTGTGGCTAATGTGAGTGGCACGGTACTTCACATTTGTATTGAAGGTATAGAAATCCTTGCCGACGATGGCAATGCTGTAACCGTACGTGTGGGAGCGGGCGAGCAGTGGCATGAATTTGTGGAATGGAGTGTAGATCGTGATTTTGGTGGCTTGGAAAATCTGGCTCTCATTCCCGGGACTGTTGGTGCAGCACCGATGCAAAATATTGGTGCCTATGGCGTAGAGCAAAGCCGTTGTTTTTTGCAGTTGGAATGTGTAAATATGTCTACCGGCGAGCGGCTAGTAGTTGATGCCCCGACGTGCCGTTTCGGCTATCGTGACAGCGTCTTTAAGCAGGAGTGGCGCGACGTGATGGTGATAACATCAGTAACGTATATGCTGAATAGGCAGGCGCCACTCGTAACAGACTATGCCGACGTACGCCGAGCCATCGAGGGATGTACGCATACTCCCACACGTCGTGATGTATTCGATGCAGTGGTGGCCATTCGTACAGCCAAGCTGCCTAACCCTGCAGAGCTGCCGAATTCTGGTAGTTTTTTTAAAAATCCCGTTATTGATGCAGATCAAGCTGCCATGTTGTTGTCGCAACATCCAGCGATGCCGCAATGGCCTGTAAGCGACGGACGTGTAAAGCTAGCAGCAGCGTGGCTTATCGACCAATGCGGATGGAAAGGTTTTCGCAACAATGGTGTGGGAGTGCACACCAACCAAGCTCTTGTGATTGTAAATGCTGAAGGGGGCACCGGTAGCACGGTGTGGCAGATGGCTGCGGATATCCAACGTTCCGTTGCCGACGCCTTTGGCGTAGAGCTCGAGGCCGAAGTAAACCGCTGGGACTAGCCGGGGAAGGAAGCCCTTACAGGGCGAATCGCATCGAGCGAAGAACAGCCAGCCACGTAGCTAAGCGCGGTCCAGCAAGCGCGTCAACCGTGTCGTAGTGAACGATATAAACAGCCCTGTGGGCGTGCAGTACAAGCCATAGTTGGTTGACGGCAGGAGTAGCTTCCTGAGCAGGAACTGCGACGGAATACAGTATGCATGGAGTACCGTCCAACGTATCAATTCCAATCTTCGAGTACGTAACCTGCGGGTTATAGCGCAGGGCCTGACCAACCATTCCCATCATCAGCGTATCGGGAGGGCCGGGATTTTCAACATCGTCGATAATTGTCACCACAAAGCTCTCGCTGGCAACATCGGCAGAGTCGTGTTTGGCAAACCACGTCGACGTTTCCGCGCGGCCCTGGCGTTGCACGTCGGCGGCATACCATTCTGGGCTGGGCATGGTAAACACGATCCGCGGGGCCTTTGTTGATTTCCTACCGCAATACTGTTCCAGCAGCAGTCCTGCGGTGCGATTGCCCCGTAGTTCGGCTTGTACGAAGTCGTCGCACGCACCAGCGCTGTCGCCAGTTTGGCGGCGTGCTTCGCCGCGTATCACCCACGACGACGGGTTGCGTTGCTCGCGAGCCAGCACAAACGAAATGTGTTCCAGTGCCTCTGCTGGTTTGTCGAGCGACATGCATACCTGTGCAAGGTAGAAGCGAACGGCGGTCGACGAATCGCCCATCGCGCGCGCTCGTTGATATTCGCTATAGGCCTCGGCAAATTTGCCCTTACCATGTAAATCTTTGGCAGTAGTAAGAGCATCGGGCAAAAGCTGCGCCGAAAGCTGTGCGCTGGCAAGAACCAGCAAGAAGAGAAGGCGGTACACCATGGCGCAAGATACGTGGCTTTGAGGCAGGTACATGCCTGTTGCACGGGACATTGCATGGGACATTGCATGGGACATTGCATGGGACATTGCATGGGACATTGCATGGGACATTGCATGGGACACGCAACATGACCTGCGTTGAATTTGGCGTGACATGCATTCATCTGGGTGGACTAACCGCATACGGCTGCAGTAGAAGTAGCTTAGTTTGGCCCTGCTGCCAATCAAACGACCACGAATCTGGCCATAACAAATCGTCCTTGACATGTCGGCAGAAATGTTGTCAGTTTGACGAGCCATCGGCTCGAACCCTCGGCTGTATTGACAAACCAGTCTTTTTCACGTTTGTCAGGAGTCGTGCTATGAGTTGTGGATGTTCGTCCAAATCCCAGGTGTCAAGTTGGAACGACCTGCTGTGTCAGCCACCGGTTGACCCGCGTGATGTAATTGCGTTTTGTCGTTTAGGTGGTGTCGAGGGCGTGTGGGCCCTATCTAGTGACTACAATCAGCCCGCGGGAGCGTCGGTGTGGGTGCCTTCTCCCGTTGCAATACAAACGGAGTCTTTGGTAACAACCAACGGCGCCGACCAACTCCAGAACGTGTTTGATGCGCAGTCATGGAATCAAATGCACCGTACGGTGAATGTTGCGGCCACTGTTGCGCCGTCACTGGTGATATACGGTGCGTTGGACACTGATGGCCCAGTTTTTCGGGTTAGGTGCACGAAGAGCACTGAGTTCAGCCGTTTCTTGCTAAGCCCCGTTCGTTTGTACCAGAACGCCCGATCTACATTTAACGCTCTGCTGTTAGTTGATGGGGCAACACACTTCCGGTGGATACAGCCCGAAACTGATGATGTCGGTAAAGTTTCGAACTTTGAAAGCGAGCGCGAGCGGAATCTCATTCTTGACGAACCAGACGACATGGGTAGTGTGGGTCGCGTGTTCTATTACCACGATCTCATACTGCGGTCATATGCGACGTACTTTTATCGTATGTTGGCGTTGAACCAAACGGATCGTACAGGTGATGTTCGGCCGTCACGTCGCCTGCGGAATATGGTCGTAACGAGAAACGTCGTCGCAGATGTCGTGCTTAGTCCTCTCTACGAACCGTATGGACAAACTGCCAAGAATCTTGGAGACATGCACACTGTCGTAGAGATGCACGTTCCGGTGGCATGGTTTCTGCAGGAGTGCTACGGCACAGTGACGGATACCGGAGAAGCTACCATTACAACGCTTCGGCTATCGATTATGGCCGGCGATCGAATACGTTTTGGACTAGGTCGCCTAGGAATACTCCGCTTAACCAACGATGGAAGGATGCTCTCGTGAAACATACCCTGTCGATGCTAGTTGTCTGTATGAGCACGTTGATGACTCCGGCTGCAGCACAAGAGATTAGGGAGATTCTCCGATTTACGAACAAGGCTATTGATAATACCTATGGAGGAGCGGGGTCGATTATTCGCGCATCACGTTACGGCCTTGCAGTTGTTACCGGTCGTGGCATACGGGTTAATGGGCAGTTAGTTGATGACACGGTATCGACAATCTACTATCTTCGAGACGCAGACTCGGACATGCGGCGGATTGATGTTCCCGTTCGTTCGAAGTGGCCTTCGCAGGCCGTAGTCGGTGACTCGGTTATGTATATTGTGTTTGACACAAAGTATCCTAGTGACTCCATCTTTGTTTCAGTGAACATCCATACCGGTGTTGAGACAGGATTTCCATTTTACTATCCACCTGCTCCTTTAGGTAGATACACTTTTCTGGGCTGGGGAGGAGCGCTGTCATTTTATGGTGGTAGACTAGCTGGCTTCAGCATTAGATCTGGTGTCTGTGTACTTGACGTCGAACGAAGACGTGCGTTGTTGATGGCATTCCATGCCCGATATCCCGACAGTCCCCTAAAGTATGAAGTTGTTGTGTTTCAAGATGCGTCAATATTATTGATGACGCGTGGCGCATCATTCAGCAACGGACCATCTCTTTCGAACCGAGGTGTGTTTCAAGCACCTCCGGAGTGGGCTACATCTAGTACCTTCACCGAGATTGGTGACTCAGTGTACTGGCCAACGAACGTTCTCAAATTATCGCGTTGTGCGTTGTCGACGGTGACCGGAACGGGTGCCTGCGCGAGGTTTCATGCAGATATCTCATCTACAAGTTGGTACAGTGGACTTGCCGGAAGGCATGGAGTACTGACTATTCCGGTATTCAGCGAATTCGAATCGACCGGACCTATTCGAGCTAGATATTATCGACTGTCGTTGCCCGACTCAATCGAATATTTGCTACCTGTGCGTGATAGTTCTATTGAGATTATCGGGGGCGCCTGGTGGCGAGAGAAGTTCTATGTTGCTGTTCGATTGGGTGAGGCAAACCAAACAGTGGTGTACGAGATCGCCGAGCCTGCACCTGTGGTCAGTGTCAGTGAGACCAAACTACCTGACGGAACTGCTACTTCGCATCGTATGGCCTTTACGCAGAGTCGCTTCGCTACATGGATACGTGAATTACAGGATACGAATGTTGAAATCTACGATGTCTTAGGTGTTCGGCAACAAACGTCGTCCATGCGCCCAGGTATGTATGCCGTGCGAGTGGGAGAGCAGGTGAACATTGTTGTTGTTACTGAAGAGGAGTAGGTGTCTGTGAGTTGCCTTCGGCAACTACTGCAGGCCAATTGTTAAGCCAAGTGTTAAGACCACTATGAGAGCATGTGCGTCCTATAACGTCTTTAAGTTCCGTCGTACGATTCATGCACTCAGTAGGCACGCCACCAACCGTAAGGTCTGCCATGTCGCACCTTTACCTACTCATGTAATGAGAGCTACGAGGGACACGGGAGCCAAGGAAGTGGGTTAAAGCCCAGGAAGAGTAGGCGAGCCGAGAATCATCAATGTACACACGTCGGGGAAATGGATTGCGCTCGGCACGCACTGGACTGCGGTCATATGCGACGTACTTTTATCGTATGTTGGCGTTGAACCAAACGGATCGTACAGGTGATGTTCGGCCGTCACGTCGCCTGCGGAATATGGTCGTAACGAGAAACGTCGTCGCAGATGTCGTGCTTAGTCCTCTCTACGAACCGTATGGACAAACTGCCAAGAATCTTGGAGACATGCACACTGTCGTAGAGATGCACGTTCCGGTGGCATGGTTTCTGCAGGAGTGCTACGGCACAGTGACGGATACCGGAGAAGCTACCATTACAACGCTTCGGCTATCGATTATGGCCGGCGATCGAATACGTTTTGGACTAGGTCGCCTAGGAATACTCCGCTTAACCAACGATGGAAGGATGCTCTCGTGAAACATACCCTGTCGATGCTAGTTGTCTGTATGAGCACGTTGATGACTCCGGCTGCAGCACAAGAGATTAGGGAGATTCTCCGATTTACGAACAAGGCTATTGATAATACCTATGGAGGAGCGGGGTCGATTATTCGCGCATCACGTTACGGCCTTGCAGTTGTTACCGGTCGTGGCATACGGGTTAATGGGCAGTTAGTTGATGACACGGTATCGAC
>JALHPC010000073.1 GCA_022842685.1 Candidatus Kapaibacterium sp. | reverse complement strand
GGGGAGTTCGCGTGTGTCTCGGCCTGGAAAGGCCGCTGCGAACGTTGGGTTGAAAAACGTGGTGTCGGGGTATAATGGAACGTCTACACGAAAGCCACCTGTAAGTCGAAGATGCGAGCCAATCTTCCATTCATCATTTACATAGCCACCCAGTTGGAACAATCGCCATTGTGGTCGCGGGCGTAACTCACCACCGGTAACGTCGGTATTGGCGTAACTAACACGGTAGTGGTTAGGTGTTCCAAGACGAAAGTCTTCGACACTCGCAAACTGATAGCTACCATAAAAATCTGGAATGAACAGGTTGTTGAACCACGACAATTCGTTGTGGGTGCCTACGGTGACGGTATGATCGCCCAGGAACATGGTGAAGTCATTTGTCAAGGCAAGCTGCTGTTGGTCGAGGGCGTTCGCTTGCGAGTTGCGCTCGGGTCCTAGCGTTACGTTGATCCCCGATGCAACCTGAACGCGCACCTCCGGGAATGGTCGAGTGGTTAGCATGCGTTCGTCGGACGTCTGCGTGAACGACACACGAAACTCGTTGGATAGAGCATCGCCAAGAATACTGTTAAGCTGCAGGACAGTCTGATTGTTGATGCTTGTAAACTCATTGCCGTTGCTTGCCATCGAAAATCGACGTGCGTCGCGTACGACGTTGCGATCTTGGACTGCCTGAGTAAAGTTATGCCGTAGCTGAATCTTGTGATCTTCCGAGATATTCCAGTCGAGTCTTGCAGTAAGGTTGATCGTGTTGTTCTTTGCAGCGAAGCGGTCGAAGCCGCCGGCGTCGTAGCCCCATCGAGTTCTTGCGACAGAGTCGATATCGCGAAGCACGAACTGGCTTGCGGGAAAGCTGTTGAGTGCTCGTGGATCATTCAGTCCGACCTCTATTGGCGTCATGCGTTGACGAGCTTCGGCCGTTATGTGAAACAACAGCGTGTTTTCGACAATAGGCCCTCCGATACGGCCCCCGAATTGGAAGTCAGAAAACTGCTCGAACGGTAGTCTGTTCGCATCTGGGCTAAGGCCAACGAAATCTTGATTGCGACCAAACACAAAGACCGATCCTTTGAATTGATTCGTGCCACCTCGAGTGATGGCATTGATGAGGCCACCGGTGAATCCACTTTGGCGAACATCAAAGGGCGAAACGTTTACCCGCAGCTCCTCGATCGCATCGAGTGAAATCATGTTGGCGTTTGCCTGACCTCCTGCTGTACCTGCATTCGAGAGTGAGAAGAGGTCGTTGGCCACTGCACCGTCAACCTGAAAGTTGTTGAACCGTGAGTTCACGCCGGCGACGGAGAGCCCCTGTAGGCCGTCTGATCCTGCAGTTTGCGACTGGTTCGCGTACGGATTCATTCGCGCCATGTCGGAGATACTACGGTTGATGGTTGGAGCCGCAGTTATCATCTCGTTGGAGATAACAGAGCCGATTCCCGTCTTTGACTTGTCGAACACGTTGTCGCCGAAGGCAGTAACAACGACTTCCTGAGCTAGGGTAGAGGCCTCACGCATGATGATGTTAAGCGTCTGCGTTTCACCAACGCTAATCGAGACATCACGAGCTACGTACTTATCGAAGCCAACGTAGGTGGCAGTTACCGTGTACGGGCCGCCCGATCGCATCCCGCGTATCGAGTACTGCCCATTGCTTCGCACCACCGCACCATAGATGGCACCTGTTGGCTCGTGAACGCATCGAATCGTAGCCCCTACGAGGAAGCGAGTTTCGGTTGAGGAATTCGATCGAACGGTTCCTGTTAAGCCACCAGTCGTAACACCTTGGCCCAGGGCAATGACTGGCACAAGCGCATAGAGGGCAACAACGAGAGGAAGGAACGGAGTAGCAAATCGTGGCATGCGGTGGGTTTGTTAGTCCTAGTCTTCGACTTCACCTTCAAAACTACGGGTTTTCGAGGGTTCCAGCGGGAACGTTGTATATTCGTTACATGCCGTACAAGTTTACCTTCATCGTGGACCTCTTGTTGTGACCGACAACCGTGAGTTCAACGCGTCGTTTGCTGATGATTCGTTCGCCACGACAGAGTCGAACCTCCAGTTAGCTTTAGCGAGGGTCGTCATGCGTTGTCATGTGCGAAGCGCATGCGTGTATCGATTTGCTGACGACTCATGCACACTCGTTGCTGCACAGGGCGTCCGACCTCCTATGTCGATGCCCCTTTCAGACTGGACGTTTGAAGAGGATCGTGTGCACGGGAATGTCGAGAGTCTGATTGCGTTGCGGCATCTTGCGATGTCGTCATGGGAGGTGCTTCGTGTTGGCTCGCGCGCCGTGGGGGTTGTTGGATTGGGACAGCCAGTAATGAATGAACGGGTGCACGATGGCGAGTCACGTATAGACACGGAGCTTCAGAATCTTGCCCTTCTGCTGCATTGCGACAGCTTGGAGCGCAAAGTGTTGGATTCTGTGGCATCTCAAGAGCGTCTCGGACTCTTAGTTCAGGATCTTGTTTCTGTGTCTCGAGACCTTGTAGCAATGCGTTCCGAGCGTGCAGTGATAGCAACCATGACGTATCGAATCATGGGAAGACTCATGATCTCCGAGATTGCCTTGATACTGGCTTCTGCTGATGGCACAGTGAGTGTGCTCGAGCGTCGGCAGCCACGCCAGCAGTTGAGCGAACTTTACTTTCTAGCATCGGCACTAGAAGGGGCAATGGGTGTTACCGAAATAGCGAACGTTGAGATGCAATCGACGTTTGCGGAACATGGAATCTCGCTCGTCGTTCCGTTGCGTGTTCATGGTGTATACAAAGGCTGCCTTGTTTGTGGTGATCGTTTAGATGGTAATGTACTTACACCCGATGGCGTAGCGTTTGCCGAGGCAGTTGCCGTCACAACACTTGCTGTACTTGAGAACATCCGCCTTGTTCGTGAAGAGGTAAGTAAGCAGCTTCTAGAGACAGAGGTTCAGATAGCGACCGACATTCAGCGCAACCTGTTGCCAGTGCAACTTCCAATCACACCAATGGTAGACGTTGCTGCGCATTCGGCTGCCGCGCGCGGAGTGTCAGGAGACTACTACGACGTGATTCGGATGACCGATGGACGGACCTTGGTAGCTATTGCAGACGTTGCAGGCAAGGGGATTCCCGCAGCTATCCTCATGGCAAATGTTCAGGCTGCTCTCAATATCCTCGCACGCCTCGACCTGCCCATCGATGAGGTTGTAACGAGGATGAATACCCTCATTTGCGATAACACCGAGGTCGAGGTCTTTGTAACGATGTTTGTTGCATACATCGACCCAGATCGCGGTGTTCTAACCTATGTGAATGCGGGACACAACCCACCAATACTGATGGAAGACACTGCGGCCGTAGATCTTATCGTTGGCGGACCACTTCTTGGCGTGATTCCTAATCCTCCGCCATACAAGGTTGGCGAACATTCGTTTCGGCATGGTGATGTACTGGTTCTGTACACCGATGGTGTTTCGGAGATTGGTGCAACACGCAACGATGAGTTTGGCGTCGAGCGCTTGGTTAACTGCGTTAACGAACGGCGACATCAGTCTGCTACAGACATCTTGACGTCGGTCCTCGATCGGCTACATGAACATGCACACCCCCATTCACCCGATGACGACTACTCGCTCATCATCGTCAAGCATCTATGATTCAACGACATAACTTCGAAGAGCGATTGCGTGCTGCCGTCGTGGCCGCGGGCTTCTCTCTTGAACTCGAACCTCACGCACTTGCATCGTTAACGTACGCCCAGGAGTCTCGAGTTAAGAAGTCCGTCATTGCTGAGCATTTGCGCTATAGTCTTGGCCCAGACGTTCCCTGGTCGTTTGTCCCATCGCCAAAGCCACGACACTACCGCACTACCAGCCGTCGTATTGTCCGTAATGCCCGCACGTCGTCATACTTGGCCTTTGCAAATGGGGCACCGACCGCACCTTCGGTGCTCGAGCCCGAAGAGCATGGAAGGGTCTTCGCCTTTGTGTCTGACGTGTTGAAGGACCGCCGGAACGCCTTTGCCAAGGTCTTGCAGCACGTCATCGTGCGTGGTACCTATGATGAACACGTCGTGATATTCAATGTTCACGAACTTGACGCCGACATTGTTCGCGCTGCTCGGTCGGCCATTGCCGCAGTGCAGCAATTGGTGCCATCGGTGCGTCACGCATGGTTATATGTCGACCCACGCCGCAGTCGGTACTACCTTGATTCCGACCGATTGTTTAGCGGAGTACAACAGAAGCGAATGACGGGCGAGTCGGTTTGGCGTCAGACCGTGAACGACATTCTCTTTCAAGTAGGGGTGTTCTCGTTCTCGCAGGTTAACCTGTCGATACTTGATACCTTTGCCTCGACTGTTGTGGCGATGGCCGACGTGCGTACGGGCGACGCCGTGGCTGACCTATACTGTGGCTATGGGCTGTTTGCCGCTCACGTTAGTGACGTAGCATCGTCGATCGTTGCCATTGATGCAGATGCTACTACGGTAGCAAACGCACGCTACGTTCTACAGCGCCGAAAGGCGCGTGCCAAGGCCGTTGCGGCACGTGTTACGCCAACTACGCTTCGTGCTGCTATACGTACGATGGATGTCGCCATCATTGACCCACCGTACTCGGGCCCCGATGAAGGCGTCATCGAATCGGTTGGTTCGTTTGGTCCGCGTCGCGTGGTCCAGGTCTATTGCAATGCCAACGACGTACGACGCTGTTCGCAATCGTGGAAGCGTGCCGGCTACACTCCTGTCAAGGCAACGGCCTTCGATATGTTTCCGGGTACGCTTGACATAGAAATTGCCGTGTCATACGAGAAGCATACTCCAAGCACTGGTACTACTTCTCGCAAGCCCATCCAAAGATCTCAACGTAACGGCGGGCGCAGGTCGTAATCGAGTTGTCTTGGTTCATTGCATTGCTACGAATAGCATCCCAGTGTGGCGTACGTTTGTAAAGACGAAGTGCATCGTACATGGCTGTTCGGAGGGCATCAGCGTTGTAGCCGACGAAACGAAATCCCGTGCCCAAGAAGGTTATCGGATCGTACTGCGTCACAGTGTCGGCAAGTCCACCGGTGACCCTTACAATGGGAACCGTACCATAGGCAAGTGCGAACATTTGTGTAAGACCACAGGGCTCGAACCGCGACGGCATAAGGTAGTAATCGCTGGCAGCTTGAATTAGATGCGATAACGGCGTGTTGTATCCTGTGCCAACAAGGACACGGCTGGGAAATCGTTGCGCAAGGCCAACGAAGAACGACTCGTAGCGACGCTCTCCGCTGCCCAGCATGACGAATCGGCAGTGGCCTGCTTCGATGAACTCCTCAAGAACTTCGAGCACAAGGGGAATGCCCTTCTGGTCAGTAAGCCGAGTTACCATCCCAACGAGAGGCAGATCGGCGGTAAGGTCTGATTCGGGGACATTAAACTGCCGAAGCAGGGCGAGTTTCGAGATGTCCTTGCGATCGATGGTTGTCCTGTCGTAATGAACGGGAATATGGAGATCGGTTCGTGGGCTCCATTCATCCGGATCGATGCCGTTGAGAACGCCGATCAGGTCGCCACTGCGTGCCTGCAGAGCCCCCTGGAGTCCCATACCTTCGGGAGTCCAACGAATTTCTTGAGCATACGTGGGGCTTACTGTCGTAACCTTGTCGGCAAACATGATGCCCGCTTTCAGGCAGTTGAATACACCATCTTGCTCGTACCAAGAACCATGGTAGAAATCCTCGACTGGGAATCCGCAGAATTCCATGGCCCGTGCAGGGTCGTAGAGTCCTTGGTAGGCCATGTTATGAATGGTGAAGACCCCACGGCAATGTTGAAACAGCGGCTCGTGACGAAAACGAACCTTGAGCAGTGGCATGCACGGAGCCGTGTGGTAGTCGTGTGCGTGAATGATGTCGGGAACGAACTTGATGGCACGGCACAGCTCGAACGCAGCACAGCTTAAAAACAGAAAGCGGCGATCGTTATCCTCGAACCCTTCATGATAACCGTAAATGCCAGGTCTATCGTAGTACTCGGTTGATTCAATAAAGTAGACTGGAACGTCGGGTGCGCCAGGCATTGGGCACGTCCAGATTGTTGCGTATTCCGTCCAGTGTCCAAAGGGAACTGCAATACCATCGGCGACCTTTGTAATACCGTAGGTATCAACATCGATGTGTCCGTACTTCGGCAGCACAATTGCGACGGAGTGACCGTCCTTCGTCCACGCACGTGGAAGTGCACCAGCCATGTCGGCAAGGCCACCAACCTTTGCGAATGGAGCAACTTCAGCAGCAACGACAAGGATGTTCATGAGGCGATCCACTTGTTACAAGGTATGACAGACAACGGCAACGTTGGGTGCAAAGATATCGTCTATCGAAGTTGGGACCGTGCCAGGAGCGAACAAGGCGAACATTGCAGACCCACTGCCAGACATGGAAACATAGAGCGGTTCTAGTTCTTCAAGCTTCCGACGGATGACGGCTAGCTCCGGATGTTGGGTGCTGACAACGAATTCGAAGTCATTGACCAAAGCGCTCGAAACGGGACGGCCCGTGTTGACGAATGATAAGAATGAGGATGCGAGGTTGGACGGCGGGCGTCTTGTCGTTCTCTGCAATGCCTGATATGCCCACGCGGTGTTAACGTGGACGTTTGGTGTAACGAGTACAACGTCCCACGACGGGTGACAGTCAAGCGGTTGAATTTCTTCACCTCGACCAGTGACGAGACTTGGGCGGGGGTTGATGAAGAATGGAACATCCGATCCAAGCGTGGACGCCATCAACATAAGATCGTCGACCGGCACTCTTGTGTTCCACACTTCGTTTAGCGCTAGCAACGTTGTTGCAGCATCAGAGGATCCGCCTCCAAGACCTGCTCCCGCAGGGATGTTCTTTCGAAGCGTTATCTTTGCGCCCCAGTCTGGCCTTCCCACACGATCCTTGAGAAGCGTAGCTGCCCTATACACCAAGTTGTCGCTTACGTTGGCTGTCATAGCGGGCTCGCACACCAGCTCAATGCTACCATTGGTTGGCATGAACGAAAGTTCGTCGCACAGATCAATGGCAAGGAAAACCGACTGAAGGTTGTGGAAGCCATCGTCGCGACGCTCGAGTATTTCGAGGCCGACGTTGATTTTGGCAGGGGCGCGGAAATGCAAAGGTGAAGAATCGTTTGGGCTCACGTAGGGCGAATTTATGGCGCAGGGCGCACAGATCACATATGCAAACGAAGTTGCACGCAAGGCTATCCACCTTTCCTCGCTTCTGATACCAATAATTTACCTTCAGATAGATAGGTACTCAGCCATAGTTATCCTCGCATCGATGTCTGCCGTAGCAGTGATTATCGACGTGCTCCTCCAGCGCCACACAGCCACACGTGCAGCTCTCATGCCGTTGCTGGGACGTATGCTCCGACCTCACGAACAGGCCTCTTCGAAGCTACGCCTTAACGGAGCGTCGTGGGTCCTCATTGCGGCGCTACTTTCGGTGGTGCTGTTCCCTAAGATCATTGCGATTACGGCATTTACCATTTTGATCGTTTCCGATACGTTCGCAGCACTCGTTGGAAGGAAATATGGCAAGCGTCGGTTCTTCGACAAGTCTGTCGTTGGAACTGTCGCCTTCGTTCTAACAGGGGTAATCTGCGTTGCCGTGTACGGCTTGTTGTTTCCGTTGCCATGGACGTACTGGATCGCAGGCGCTATCGGAGCCGTTGCTGGTGCGATTGCCGAGGCAGCTTCAGTACGCCTACGCGTGGATGACAACATTTCGATTCCTATGAGTGTTGCCTCGACTATGTGGGCCTTTGGTGCCCTAGCTACGATGTTGTCACAACCCGACTTTGCCTCTATCCCATTATGAGTCTTTCCTTCTCGCGTTCGCTGATCATTGCTGTTGTTCTTCTGGGCATTGGTATTGGCGTTGCCCTTGTCTTTGTTATGCAACGCATCGATGAGAACCGTCTCGATTCGTTCTACGTCGTGGCCGATTCGCTCATCGATCGTTCGTCGTCTCTCAACTCGTACGTGTACTTCGTAAACGTTGAAACGTACGATACTTCGAAAATGGCTCGAGTTGCTGATCAGATTGCTGCCAGCAGGGTGCTTCAGTCCGAAAGCTCGGCTACTGCCCCTAGCGACCTCCTTGTGTTGTTCTATACTGCGGCCGATACTTCGTCGCTTACGTCGGATGAAGTCGAAGACCTTGCGTACACCAACCGCAGTCAAGTCAATCCGCAGCAATCTTTGTTTGCGGTTCGCAACGGCTTTCAATTACGTGCCCGGTTTCCCCAGAATTCTCGAACTCCTGTTACCGATGTCGAGCTTGTGCCGTCGACGTTCTTTCGGCCGCGAGCTGGCGTCCGTGCAGCTGATTTACGCAGCTACTGAAACTCACATCAAGGGGCACCGAACTACTTAGAAAAGCGTGTTCCACGATAGTCGCGAAAGAGATGTCGAACCTTCGTGCGTTGGTACTTTCCAGTCGACGTGACGGGTAGTTCCTCGACAAACAACACGACCTTGGGTGCCTTCGTAAACGGAAGTCGTGATCGACAGTACGCAAGTACGTCAGATGCCTTCACGTCGGCATGTTCCGGAATCACTAATGCTCCGATCTCCTCGCCATACATATCGTGGTCGAAGCCCACGCAGATAGCAGCGCGCACCCCTGGCGCTGCAGCTAGCACTTCATCGATTTCAAGAGGTGAAATGTTTACACCTCCGCGGATGATAAGCTCCTTTAGGCGCCCAGTAATGAAATAGTAGTGCCGCCCATCAGCCGAAGCAAGTCGAAACC
>JALHPC010000072.1 GCA_022842685.1 Candidatus Kapaibacterium sp. | reverse complement strand
GCATCGCGGAGCATGTCCCCGCTGGGTCTGTTGTCACGCCCCACGGCGACGGCACCGCGAATCCCCTTTCCCGCCAGGTATGCGGCATATCCGCGCCCAATACCGTATGCCACATCAAACACAACAAACTCGGAAATGCCAAGTAACAACAGATAGAACAGCACCAGCGAACAGCCAACAAGTAAATACTGTACTGGATGGATGTGGACCGACGAGAGCAACTCCAGAACGAAAAACAGGGCAAACGTAAGAACGATAACAACAATGATGTACTTCACCGACCGCTCGGTCTTTACGTAGCTATTTACTACGTCGTGAAGGTTAATCGAGAACGAATTCGGTTCGATACCTCGTACATACTCAACCGAAGGTACCTGCGAGAAGTTACGACCGTAATATGACACATTCCATTCGGCATGGAAGGTCGAGTCCGCCGGCGGATGTTCTGGAAGCCACATACCGCTAAACCCGACGTCGGGCCAAGCACCATCTACAATGACCTTTGTGTTCTTGCCGGTCGGTATAAACGACAACTGCTCCGAACCACGAAGCCGAACCTTCCCGCGAACTACAATCTGGCTGTCGGCCTTCATCGTTTCGGGTAGTTCAGCACGAAGCTCCTGTCTTGCACTAAAGCCGCCTGCATCGGTTGGCTTAAATGCCATGGTCGTACCGTTTACGCTTGCTAGCAACTCACGCGAGAACGAACGCGGATCCGTGACCGATAGAACAACACCGACATCCGGATGCAATCGTCCGCCACTCTTACCAAACCGTTCATAGAGTGATCTCCACGTAAATGTTGCGGCATACTCAAGATCGGTTTCGTACAGCACTACGTCGTAGATGCCGCGCCGTCGTTTATGCGGTCGAACATCGCCACGCAGAACAATCGAGTCCGGCATAAGCCAGTGTTCCTTCGAGACAGTAACAGGCTTCTGTTTGCTATCTAGCTCATCGGTTAACCACGTAAACCGCAGTTGTGGCCCCGAGAATGTCTGCGCCTTTCCCCATGACTCCGCAACCTCTTCCGTTGCATACTGTTGTCTCGATCGTCGCTCGTCAACTAGTCCGTCAACAAGCGCCACGCCAATCATCAGCAGCAGGCCAACGCCTGCAATGGTGCCTATCTTGAGCACCGGCCGTTCCATCGTCATCCAACCTCCTACATGTTATACAATACGTTTCCAGCAAATCGTAGTAGGTCGCGCCGATGGTTCTATTCCTTAGTATGAATGCTTCTGTAGGGGGCGTCGGATAACGCCGTGCGAAGCGGCTAATGTCGGGAAGGTGATGCAGATATTGCACAGAGGGAATTCGCACCCCCTACCGCAATACCAATCCCGCAAGGCGGAGCGCTTCGATGGCAGCGATGTGCGTTTCGTATTCGGTTTGCGCTAAGCGCTGCGCAACGTCCAACACGCTCAGGACTGACTGCCGGGCGTCGATACTCGATATGGTGCCGGCACGCAAGCGCTCCATCGATACCACAGCGTTGCGCTCTGCGGCCGCCAACGATTGTTGTTCCAGCCCGATGAGCGTTAATCCTTGTTGATATCGCGTGTAGACTTGGGCCAGACGTGATGCAAGGTCGGCCAACAGCTCGTCGCGTGTTAGCTGCTGGCGCATGCGCTCAACCTGAGCTCGCTCGATTGCCTGCGCGTCGGCAAATCCTCGAAAGAGGTCGTAACGAAAATTTACGCCCGTTACCCATCCGTTGGAGCGATTTTCTAGCAAAAATCCGGCGTCGTTGCGGTTATTCGTAAACTGATATCCACCAGTGACGTCGACACGGGGTAACAATGCGCTGCGCACACTGCGCACATGATGCGATGATGCTTCAACGGTGGCGTCGGCAGCAATGACCTCTGGATTGCGTACACGCATCGACTGCTGGAGTTCGGCAAGCGCCGGTACTGGCGGAATGGCTAGCGCTGTATCAACAACAATGTTCTCGGCTACATCGCGACCCATAAGCATGGCAAGCGATATCTTGGCTACACGTGCCTGTGCTGCATATCGTACGCCACCTGCCTCGACCATATTGCGGTCAACTTCTGCCTGCGATACTTCTACTCCGGTACCTATTCCGGCGCGCCGCCGGTCTTGCTCCAATGCCAGACGCTCACTGGCCAGCGCAAGTGCTCGCGCGGACATCGCATGTAAACGCTGTTGCTGCACAGCGCTAGCATAGGCCGACATGACGTCGGCAACAGCCATGGCCACTCGCGACTTTGCTTGCTCGTTAGCAACACCCTTCAGAGCATGCAACCGGTCGTCCTCGCTAAACATCCGTAATCCATCAAACAAGGTCCACGTTAGCACAGCATTGGCGTTCATTGCCGTAAATCCTGCCCCAGCGCGTTCGATGATCGTGCCCGAGCTAAGCGTCTGCGTAATGTCGTTCGACCCTCGAGATATCTGACCAGCCACGTCGACCGTTGGAAGATAACCCGTGAGCGCCCCATCGGCTACGTTTTGCGCTAACGTAGAGTCCAGCCGCGCCAGGCGGATGGCATATCCCTTGGTAAGCGCCTCTCCGATAGCATCTTGCATCGTTACGCGCTCTTGCGCACACAGAGCCGAAGCACTTAGGGCAAGTACAACAAGCATAACGCCGGTACGATGTCGGTCGCGCCGTGAACTCCGCTTCAACCGCGAGAGCAGTACATACATCGACGGAATAACCAACAACGTAAGAATCGTTGATAACACCATGCCACCTACAACGACGACGCCAAGACCCACTCGAGACGTGGACGATGCACCCAATGATAATGCAATAGGAAGAGCACCGAGAATGGTAGCTAACGACGTCATGAGAATCGGACGAAAGCGGGCTTGCGATGCCTGCAATGCCGCCTGCCGCCAATCAACGCCCCCTGCATGAATTTGGTTAGCAAACTCAACAATCAGAATACCATTTTTCGTAACAAGGCCAATAAGCGTGATTGCACCAATCTGACTAAAAATATTGAGTGTCTCTCCAGCTAGCGCCAACGACACTGCCCCACCCGCCAAGGCAAGGGGCACCGTGAGCAATATGATAAACGGATCGACCCAACTTTCGAACTGTGCCGCTAACACAAGGTATACAAGCACGAGCGCTAACAGAAATGCGTACAGAATGGTCGACGACGTTTCCACGAAGTCGCGGGAAGGACCAGTAAGAGCCGATGCCATTCCTTCGGAGAACGTCTCGGCTGCAATCGACTCCATCGCTGCTATGCCATCGGCAATGGTGCGGCCTTCGGCCAAGCCCGCAGAAACCGTCGCCGAAACCAGGCGATTATATCGATATAACTGTGGCGGCGAACTATTCTCGCGCATATTCACGATGCTTGCCAGCGGCACCATTGCTCCAGATGCGGTACGGATATGCACAGATCGCAACTGATCGGGTGTCGTTCGTTGTAATCGCTCGATTTCGCCAAGAATCTGATACTGCTTTCCTTCGCGCACGAAATAGCCGTAGCGTTGTCCGGCAAAGCCTGCCTGAAGCACATTTCCAACGTCGGACACACTAACACCCAATTCACCTGCGCGGTCACGGTCGACTTCGACTTCCAACTCTGGCTTTGTAAACTTCAAATTGACGTCGACCACGCTAAACGTAGGGTCTTGCTGTGCCCTTGCCATAAACGCCGGTAGCACAGCACGCATGCGTTCCATATCGGGCGCTTGCACAACAAATTGAACTGGCAATCCCGCTCTTCCGCCACCGGTCTGTATTGTTTGCTCTTGAATAACAATCGTTTTCGCTTCGGTTCGCGTACCGAGTTCGCGGGTTAGCAGCGCAGCAATCTCCTGCTGAGACCGTGTTCGGTGTTCGGGCTCGCGTAGCACGACGCGGGCAAATCCGCTATTGGCCCCGCCGCCAAAAAACGTTGGCGACGTCACCGTCAATACAAGATGCTTTTCGGGTACCAAATCCGTAACAACCTTGGAGACCGTGTCCATAAACATGTCCATACGGTTGTAGGTATAGCCCTCGGGGGCCGTCATGTTCATCGACAGCATCGAACGGTCCTCGAGCGGCGGCAGCTCGCTCTTGAGCAGACCCATTGCTCCTACGAGGGCGACCATGGCCGTTGCCATAATCAGTATTGCCAGCCATGAACGCCGTAGCAGACCGCCTAACAACCGCTCATACCATTCGTTTAACCATACAAACATGGGCTCCGTAAGCTGCTCCAGTGCCCCTTGTCCACCCTTACGCAACATGCGTGTACTCATCATCGGGGTAAGGGTCAGCGAAACAAATGCGCTTGCAATCACCGAGATGGCAACCACGACGCCGAACTCACGAAACAACCTACCGGTAAGCCCCTGCAAGAAAATAATGGGGATAAACACCACAACAAGTGTGACCGTCGTAGATATAATGGCAAAATAGATTTCTGTCGATCCCTCTTCGCCGGCCTGCCTGGGCTCTTGGCCACGCTCAATGCGTTTATAGATGTTCTCCATCATCACGATGGCATCGTCGACAACCAATCCTGTAGCGAGAACAATGCCCAACAGTGTGAGAACATTGATGGAGAAGCCAAAAATCCACAGGAAAAAGAACGAAACAACAAGCGAGACTGGAATAGCCATGACGGGGATGAGCGTGGCCCGCCATGATCGGAGAAAGACGAAGATGATAAGCACGACGAGGCCGAAGGCAATCAGCAAGGTCTCTTGAACCTCGGCAACGGCCTTCCGAATAAACGTTGTGGTGTCGAAGGCCACGTCGAGCGTGATATCTGGTGGCGCCTGACGTTTGAGTTCTTCAAGACGTCGATAGAACTCGTCGGCTACATCAACCTGGTTTGCCCCAGGCAGTGTACTAATGGCAAGGCCTACCATGGGGCGGCCATCACGTTTTAGCAACGTACGCTCGTTCTCGGCGCCAAGGTAGACGCGGGCCACATCGGCAATGCGTACCTGACCCGCCGCTGTTGCGGCAACAACGATGCGAGCAACCTGTTCTGGGGTTGACAGACGTCCAAGAGCGCGGATAGCAATTTCGGTGCTCATCCCTTCTAGGCGTCCGGCTGGCAGCTCGACGTTCTCTCGCTGCAGCACGGCGCGTACGTCGTTAGGCGTTAGACTGTAGGCAGCCAGACGATCCGGATCCATGATGATGCGAATCGCATATCGCCGTTCGCCCCAAATCTGAATTCCTGCGACGCCCGGAATTGTCTGCAGGCGCTCCTTAAACACGTTTGCAGCAATATCGGTAAGTCCAACGAGGGTGCGGCTCTCGCTTTGCACCGTAGCCACCACAACGGCCTGCGAGTTAGCGTCTTGCTTCGCAACAACCGGAGGGTCGGCGTCGGCAGGCAACGTGCGCTGAGCTCGCGCTACGCGGTCGCGAACGTCGTTGGCGGCCGCTTCTAGATCGGACCCAAGATCGAACTCGACGGTGATCGCAGAGCGTCCGTCTGACGAGTTCGACGTAATCGACCGAACACCGGCAATACCATTGATGCTCTCTTCGAGTGGTTCGGTGATCTGCGACTCGACGACGTCGGGATTAGCACCCGCGTAAAGCGTTGTAACGTTGATGATGGGCGGATCGACGTTCGGAAACTGTCGCACGCCAAGGAACAAGTAGCCGATAACGCCGGCGATAACAAGGAAGAGCGACATCACGATGGCTAAAACCGGACGTCGAATGGAGATGATTGAGATGTTCATTCCTGTGTCACCTGCACCGTAACGGGCACGCCATTGCGTAGCTGTAGGATGCCAGTGGTAACGACGGTATCGCCAACAGCAAGGCCTTCGAGCACTCGGGCGTGCGTTGCACTGCGGCCCCCAAGCATAACCGGTTGTTTTAGAGCGCGGCCGTTACGTATCACGAACACCGTAGCGCCGTTGATGTCGGGCACAACGGCTTCGGACGGCACAGCTATGGCGTTGGCTTCGCTCGCCAGCGTGAAGTTGATATCGGCAAACATGCCTGGAAGCAAGAACCGATCGGGCGCCAGGCGGGCGCGCACGCGAAGCGTGCGCGTGCCAGCGTCGACTGCGCCTTCGACGGCGTAAACGGAGGCCTTGTACGACCGGCGTGATGCAGCATCGCGCACGGCCACGTCGACCAACGTTCCGGCGCGAAGCATGGTGCCGAAGCGCTCGGGCACCGAGAAGTCGAGCTTCAGCGAGGTCTCGTCGCGCAGCGTTGTAAGCCGCGTCTGCGGCGACACAACAGCGCCAACCGAGGCGGCGCGTAGACCGACCGTTCCGGCAAACGGCGCCCGAATCGTATAGCGTGATGCCGTTGCCTCGATTTCGTCGACTTCGGCCTTGCGCATGGCCACCGTGGCCGCGGCCACGTCAAGATCCTGGGCACTTACGCCATCGGATGTTTCGAGCATTCGCAGCCGCCGTAGGCGGTCTTCGTCGAGACGCAACTGCTGTCGTGCCCTCTCAAGCCGTGCACGCACGTCGGCATCGAACAACGTTGCCAACGTCTGCCCTTTCGCTACGCGTCCACCTTCGGCGAAGGACAGCGTTGTAATACGTCCGCCCACCTCGCAAACGATGTCGACCTCTTCGTTCGCTGTAAGCGTGCCCGGCACGCTGAGCGTTTCGGTAAATGATGCAGTGCGAAGCACGGTGGCACCCACAGACACGGCCTTGGCGGGGCCGCCTGGCTTCCCACCCGGCGGCGCAGCCGCCGGCGAGGGCGGTGCCCCCTTCGACAGAACAAGGTAGGTGGCCAAGGCCGAGGCAAGTAGGACGGGAACGATGACAATCCAACGGCGCATGTGGTGGCGTAAGACGTGAAAAGAAGGGCAAACTACGAATTGCTGCGGCGTGAAGTATGCTAGATGTGTGTGATGACACACATGTTCACAATATGCTACTTGAAGCTTCGTTAATGCGCCCCATATGAAGGATACAGCAACACTTGCGCTCCGCTCACGACGCTTCATGGCCTTTGCGTCGCTGCTCGCCGTGTGCGCGGTGACGCTCGCAGCTGCCGAGCAGACGTTTACGGCCAAGGTGTCGGGCAACTGCGGCTCGTGCAAGAAGCGCATTGTAAAGGCGGCCAAGTCGGTTGATGGTGTTGCGACTGCAGATTGGGATAAAAAAACCAAGCAGCTATCGGTAACATTCGAAGACACCAAGACGTCAAGCACCAAGATTCTGCAGGCGGTTGTTGCCGCCGGGCACGATGCCGACACATTGAAGGCCTCGCCAGAGGTGTACAAGGATCTTCCAGAATGTTGCTTATACCGCGACAACGCCAAGACGCACTAGGTTTTTCCCGCCCCCACACACAGCCCTCCCTCTCCCAACAGCCCGCGTTGACCCAGCCCAGTAGCTGGCAACGTGGGCTTTTTGTTGTGGTCCCTTACCATTGACTTGCCTCTTCGTATTTTTGGCCGCTCTTCGAACGTGTTTGCACCGCGCCACCGGGAACACCCGTAGTGGCGTTTGATGTTTTACGCGTTCATTCATCACCATGCTATCCCACCTACCCATGCTGTATACTGACCGCTTCGAGCATCGCCACAACGGACTGTCGGCCCACGACGTCGAAGCCATGCTCCACACCGTGAACGCTTCCTCGCTCGAGCAACTTGTAAGCGAGACCATCCCGTCACGCATTCGCTTGCCGCGTGCACTCGACCTTCCCCCGGCCAAAACAGAACACGAGTTGCTGGACCACCTGCAAGGCGTCGGCTCGCGAAATCAGATTTGGAAGTCATACATCGGCATGGGCTATTACGACACGCTCACGCCACCTGTTATCCTTCGCAACGTCGTTGAAAATCCGGGCTGGTACACACAATACACGCCATACCAAGCCGAAATCTCACAAGGTCGTTTGGAGTCGCTCTTGAACTTTCAGACGCTCGTTACCGACCTTACGAAGATGGAAATTTCCAGCGCATCGTTGCTAGACGAAGCCACGGCTGCTGCCGAGGCCATGCACCTGATGCATGCAGCTCGTGCAGGAGCTACCAAGGCGGCAACAACCCTGTTTGTCGACGCCAATGTGTTTCCACAAACCATCGCCGTCCTTCAAACCCGTGCCACCCCTCTTGGCATCAATGTCGTTGTTGGCGACTGGTCGACCTTTGCGTTCACGCCCGACATTTTTGGCGCCTACGTTCAGTACCCCAACGCCGTTGGAACGCTCACCGATTATGCCAACTTCTGCCAACGTGCTCATGATCAAGGGGCACTGGTGGCCGTGGGCACCGACCTTATGGCGCTTACGTTGTGCGTACCGCCAGGCGAGTTTGGTGCCGACGTTGCCGTTGGCTCTGCCCAGCGCCTTGGTGTACCACTTGGCTATGGTGGACCACATGCGGCCTTTCTTGCTACGCGCGAGCAGTTCAAACGTCTTATGCCCGGACGTATCATTGGCGTCAGCGTCGACGCCCAAGGCAACATCGCCTATCGCATGGCCTTGCAAACCCGCGAGCAACACATCAAGCGCGACAAGGCCACGTCCAACATCTGCACGGCGCAAGCCCTGCTGGCCAACGTGGCCGCCATGTATGCCGTGTATCACGGTCCGGTTGGCCTGCGCGGCATTGCCGAGCGCATTCACGCCCTGACGTCGGCGCTTGCTGCCGGCCTTGTTGCTGGCGGACATCGACTCGTTAACGAGTCGTGGTTTGATACGATTACCATCGACGCCAATGCCGACGTCGTACGTGGCCGCGCCGAAGAAGCGCAAATCAATCTGCGTTACGACGCAAGCGGAACCGTTGGTATTTCCATCGATGAAACAACGACCCTTACAGACATATCGGTATTGTTGGATGTGTTTGGAGTACCTGCAGACGCATCGGAGTTGCTATCAACAGCGCGCGGTGGCATTGTCGAATCCTTGCGCCGTACCTCCACCTACCTTGCACATCCCGTCTTTAACAGCTATCAAACCGAGCACGAGATGCTTCGCTATCTCAAGCGCTTGGAAAACAAAGACCTCTCGCTG
>JALHPC010000071.1 GCA_022842685.1 Candidatus Kapaibacterium sp. | reverse complement strand
GCCGGAGTCGTCCTCTTGCTGGAGCAGCGCTAATGCCAGAGGCAGGCAAACCGTAACAACGACCGAATGACTTCTCGCACTGCACAATTGGCTTCAGCCCAATCCCCCGGCTGCTTTAGCCCGTGCTTTCAACCACGGGCAAATGGGGCGAAGCCATGTAGCTATGCGAAGCATGTCGCTGCGGCGAAGCCGCGTCGCTATGCGAAGCATGTATTATGCTACCCAGTGTTCGACAGGTTTCGACAGAAAGTCCTCGACGGTAATGCCGTCGCCCCCTATCAGAAGTGAGCGGTGTGGTGAGAATGATGATTGGAATTGCGTCATTCCTTGGTTTGGACGTGGCGCAATGCCGCTTTTGACTTCGATAGCTGTGAGTTTGCGTCCTCGTTGAACAACGAAGTCCACTTCGTGGCGGCCGTTGCGCCAGTAGAACAGCGAGCACGTGCCCATGCTGGCAGCATTTGCAAGGTGCGAGCCAATGGCGGATTCGACCATACGACCCCAATATGCAGGATCGAATGTTGCGTCGCTCATGGAGATGCCTGCACTAGCAGACGTCAGTGCTGTGTTGAGTACCTGCAATTTCGGACTTGAGCTACGCTGCCGAGCAACATCGCCAGCATATTTGTGGAGGCTGCGTACGAGGCCGGCTTTTTCTAGGAGGTCGAGGTAGTGAGCAAGCGTCACGGTATTGCCTGCGTCCTGTAACTGTCCGAGCATCTTGGTATAGGAAAGCTCCTGGCCAGAGTACCGACATGCGAGGTCGAACAACCGTCGAAGCAACGCGGGTTTATCGACGCGCGTCATAAGCAGCACATCGCGCGCGATGGAGGTTTCGACCAGACTGTTCATCACGTAGCTTTGCCATCGATGATGGTCGCCAACGTATTCGGCCGACCCAGGATAGCCCCCATAGAAGATGTAGTCCTTGAGGGAAAAGCCGAATGCCATACGCATTTCCGTTAACGACCAATGTGGCAGGGCGATGACTTCGAAACGTCCTGCCAGACTTTCGGTTAAACCCTGAGCCATAAGCAAGGGGGCAGAACCAAGGATAACAACCTTGAGGCGCCGGCGGGCCTTGGTGTCTTCATCCCAAAGCCGCTTAACGGTTTCGGACCATCCGGTGATCTTCTGGATTTCGTCCAATACAAGTACGGCGCCGGCGCTAGATTGCACCTGAAGGCGTGCTGCGTCCCACTGCTGTGCAATCCAACTCGTATCGCGCAGCGACGGTTCGTCGGCCGACACACTTCGGCACGGCATTGTAAGCGATTCGACGACCTGCTGCACCATGGTTGTCTTGCCAACCTGCCTAGGGCCTGAAACCACCTGTATACGGCGCCGGGGTTCTGCCAGGCGCGCCGCAAGCACATCGGCCTGGGCGCGTCGTATGATGTTGCTTCGTTTACTCATGATCCTGAGCAAAATTACTCAGGCAATTGAGCATTTCCAAACCCAAAGGATCGGCGGTTCGTTAAGGACGAGGCATCCATTGTCTGTACGATGTGGTTGTTGTCCCGCGGCAATTGTACCCGCCGTGAACGGCGGGCCTAGGCGCAGAACCACATTCCAGCCTGCCCTAAAGGACAGGCGTGGTTGATTCCTCCTTTGCTGTTTTTGTTGGATACGTTTTTGTCCAGAGTCACCGTTTATTTGTGTTTGATAACATGCCACGCCCGTCGTTCACTCTTGTTAACTGTAGCGCACTGCTCACCCCCTCCCGGCCCTCTCAAGTTTGAGAGGGGGGGGTGAGCAGTGCGCTACCATTAATCAAAACAAGAGCGGCCAGATTGCAAAACAACCACCGCCAGAGGCAGTCCCGGCGAGACGCCGGGTCTGTGGGATTGCGGTCACGGCGAGATGCCGGGTCTGTGGGGGTTGTGCTTCTTTCCATTTCCCTACGGCCGCCGGAGGCGGTTCCGACCAGAGGCCGGGGCCGGAGTCGTCCTCTTGCTGGAGCAGCGCTAATGCCAGAGGCAGGCAAACCGTAACAACGACCGAATGACTTCTCGCACTGCACAATTGGCTTCAGCCCAATCCCCCGGCTGCTTTAGGGCGCAGCCGCGTTGCTATGCGAAGCATGTCGCTATGCCGAAGGCATGTTACTGGCCGTAGGCCGTCGCTGCGGCGCAGCCGCGTCGCTATGCGAAGCATGTCGCTATGCCGAAGGCATGTTACTGGCCGAAGGCCGTCGCTGCGGCGAAGCCGCCTTCATTGCCCCCTTCACAGATATCTTGCGTTGAATCGAACAACACGTGCGCTAGAAAGGAATGGTATGAACGAAATCAAGTGTCCACATTGCAGTAAGGCCTTTACGATAGACGAGGCGGGCTATGCCGACATCGTGAAGCAGGTGCGCGACCGCGAGTTCGAGCAGACATTGCGCGAGCGGCTTGATCTTGCCGAGCGCGACAAGCACACGGCCGTTGAGCTTGCCCTAGCCAAGGCCACAAGTCAACTGCAGCAGGCCGCCGCTGCCAAGGATAGCGAGATACAGGCCCTACAAGCAAAGATTGCCGGCTTTGCCACCGAACAGGAGTTGGCCCTTTCAAAGGCCGTTAGCGTGGTAGAGCAAGAGCGGAACGACCTACGCAACAAGCTGGAACAGGCACGTCTTGAAAAAGAACTGGCCGAGAAGTCGCTGAAGGAGAAGTACGAGACGCAGATTAAAGATCGAGACGACGCCATTGAACGCTTAAAAGACATGAAGGCGAAGCTGTCAACCAAGATGCTGGGCGAGACGCTGGAGCAACACTGTGATGTAGAGTTTAACAAGATTCGTGCAACGGCGTTTCCACGCGCTCACTTCGACAAAGACAACGACGCCAGCTCGGGCAGTAAAGGCGATTACATCTTTCGTGACTTCGATGAAACGCAAACCGAGATTGTGTCGATTATGTTCGAAATGAAGAACGAGGGCGACACCACAGCCACCAAGAAGAAGAACGAAGACTTCTTGAAAGAGCTCGACAAGGATCGCACCGAAAAGAAATGTGAATATGCCGTTCTAGTGTCGATGCTCGAGCCCGACAACGAACTTTACAACTCTGGCATCGTAGACGTCTCGCACCGCTACCCCAAGATGTACGTTGTACGGCCACAGTTCTTTATTCCCATCATTACGGTGTTGCGCAATGCCGCCCTTAATGCGGTTGGCTACAAGGCCGAGCTGGCCCTTGTAAAAGCGCAAAACATCGACATCACCAATTTCGAGTCAAAACTCGACGAGTTTAAGACGGGGTTCTCGCGGAACTACGATCTTGCATCGCGCCGCTTCAACGAAGCCATTGAAGGCATCGACAAGGCAATCAAGGATCTGCAAAAAACCAAGGACGCCCTGCTAGGCGCCGAGAACAACCTACGCCTGGCCAACGACAAGGCACAGGATGTAACGATAAAGAAGCTTACGAAGGGCAACCCCACCATGGCGCAAAAGTTTGCGGAGTTGGGCAGGGGTGAGGATACGTAGACCTCTGCCCCCCCCCGCGACTTTTTACAACGTCGTCCCCACCCGCACCCGCACCCACCTGCCAGGCATTTGCACCCAGCCGGCTTCGACGTACGGCGTGTTCCAGATATTCGTCACTTCGAACGTAATCATGGCTGGTGCAAACCGCGCAATCGTTAGCGTAGCGTCGCCGATTACACGAATGCCCGACGAACCCAGCAAACGTTGTTCAAGATTGCCCATGCGATCTAGTACCCGCACCATGAACATTGCCTCCTTAAACAGCAAGACGTCTTGCGGCAAGGTTGCCCGTACCTCGGCTATGCCCTGAAATCGCAGCACATCTGCAACGTACCGCGTGGCTACGGGCGACGTAGATGTTACGCTTTGCCAATTCATGCTTAGTCGTAAATGTGTTATCGGACTCGACGGAATGTCCTGGTCAATTCGCCAACGCATGCCCGCTTCGAGGCCCGCTACATCTACGTTGCCAATGTTTGCTGCCACAAAGGTGGTGCCGGTATCTAGGGCATAGTCGATCATGTCTGTTGCCCAACGGTTAAACACGGCTCCGTTCCACTGTACCGACCCCGTAGTGTATACCGCTCCCAGTTCGGCCGTGGTTGCAGACTCTAACCGCAGTGCCTCGTTGCCCCTTGTTACAGGGTCTCGGTAAAACAGATCGGTATACGATGGTATTCGTGCGCTGCGATTAATGGTGGCATAGAGCTTGGACGTAGCATCAAGCATGAACGAAACATCTACTCCACCAACCGGAATCGGCACACGATCCGAAAACACCATCATTCCACCACCAAAGCCAACATATACATCGTTGGAAAGGGGCACCGACTGATCAAGCGTTACAGCTCCGCGCACACGACTGTGATTGCCAAGGTTGGTGCTTTCAATTGCGTCTGTGCCAGCATCGATAACAAGCGACGTGCGCCCAACCGAGCTGTGATAACTGCTTACAAGCTGACCCGTGAATTGATCCGTCTGATGGATGTTCTGAAAGAACGTTGGCGTATCGCGCTTTAACCGAAACTCATCTTCGTTGCGGCGATAGCCAACACGCGCTGTTACATCGAACGACTCGCCCACAGGTAGGCGGTACACGATTCCGGCAAATTGCGTGTGGGTTCTCTCCCAGGCATCCGGAAAATTGGGCGTGTAAAACCCTCGTGCGCCAAAACTGCGGGTTAGGATGCCAACATGGACTCGGATGCTTCCTAGACTGCCAGTAGAGTGTGCACTATATGCCGCAGAGACAACATCGGCATCTGCTCCGGCCCGTGCACCGTCGGTACCCATAGCCTGTAGACTTAGCCGGTGGTCGACGTCGTTAGCCGAAAAGGCAAGTCCAGCTTGAATATCGCGTAGCCGATAATCACCCAAGGTGGCTTGTACATTTAGACCACGCTCGGCGCCACGCTTGGGAATAATGTTCACGGCACCGTCCAAAGCGTTGGCGCCAAAAAGGCGCGACGTGCCGCCCTTGACAATTTCGATGCGCTCGATGTCCTGCGGCAACAAGGGTAGGTTCATGTTGTGATGGCCAGTCTGTACATCGTTCATGCGCAGACCATCGATCATTACCGCCGTTTGCTCGAAGCCACCACCGCGAAGCGTGATGTCGGCCTGCACGCCACCAGGACCCCGCTGGCGCACATCTACGCCGGGTAGCCACTGCAAAAGCTCTTGCACCGACCGTGCCGGAAGTTGCTTGATAACGTCGGCCGTAAGCACCTCGACAGTGCGCGGCACCTTGTCGATGTCGACGTCGCCCATGGCGGCCGACACAACAACTTCGCGTGCCTTGTACGTTGCAGTGTCGGTTTGGGCCATAGCAAGCCCCGCCACCAGAAGCAGCGTTATTGTGCAGAATGTTGTCTTCATGGTTAGTACCCTAGCAGCCAAGCAAATACAAGGGGCGCAACAATGGTAGCGTCGCTTTCGATGATAAACTTGGGCGTGGTAATGTCCAACTTACCCCATGTGATTTTTTCGTTGGGCACAGCTCCAGAGTACGACCCGTACGAGGTTGTCGAGTCTGATATCTGGCAGAAGTAGCTCCAAAACGGTACGTCGTGCCACTCCAAATCCTGATACATCATGGGCACGACGCAGATTGGAAAGTCGCCCGCAATGCCGCCACCAATCTGGAAAAAGCCCACGCCTTTGCCCTCGGAGTTCTTGCGATACCAATCGGCAAGCCATACCATGTATTCGATACCCGACTTCATAGTGCTGGCGTTCAGCTCGCCTTTAATGCAATACGAAGCAAAGATGTTGCCCATGGTGGAGTCTTCCCAGCCCGGACAAACGATAGGCAGATTTTTTTCGGCAGCGGCCAGCATCCAAGAGTTTTTGGGGTCGATCTGATAGTATTGCTCTAGGTCGCCGGCCAGCAACATCTTGTACATAAACTCATGCGGGAAGAACCGCTCGCCGCTGTCCTGTGCCCCTTTCCACTGTTTGAAGATTTGGGCTTGAATACGGCGGAAGGCCTCTTCTTCGGGGATGCACGTGTCGGTAACACGGTTAAAGCCATCCTCCAACAGCGCCCACTCGTCTTGCGGTGAAAGGTCGCGGTAGTTGGGCACACGCTTGTAGTGGTCGTGCGCCACCAGGTTCATGATGTCTTCTTCGAGGTTGGCACCGGTGCACGAGATAATCTGCACTTTATCTTGCCGAATCATCTCGGCCAACGTCTTACCCAGCTCGGCCGTACTCATAGCGCCGGCAAGGGTAATCATCATTTTGCCACCTTCGGCAAGATGTGTTTCGTAGCCCTTGGCAGCGTCGATAAGCGCTGCTGCGTTGAAGTGTAGGTAGTTCTGTTCGATGAAGGTTGAAACGGGTCCGCGCATGGAAGGTCCTTAATGTTACGAGGACGCAAAGTTACGACCATCCACGCATGTGAGTGGTGGACGGTACTTTCGCACCATTCTCTATCATTTGGCAACAATGCAACGTTCTGGCCTTTCGCTTCTTGACCGCTATCTGACGCTGTGGATTCTGCTGGCTATGGCCCTTGGTATTGCTTTAGGCGCCATGGTTCCCGGTGTGCCCGCAGCAATTACCTCGATGCAGTGGGGCACCACCAATTGGCCCATAGCGCTTGGGCTGATTGTTATGATGATACCGCCCTTGGCCCGTGTGCGGTATGATAGGTTGGGCAAGGCCATGACGGACGTCAAGGTGCTGAGCTTGAGTCTGATTCAGAATTGGATTATTGGCCCTGCCCTGATGTTTGGCTTAGCCATCCTGTTAGTGCCCGATAATCCAGCATTCTACCAGGGGCTTATCCTGATAGGTCTTGCGCGTTGTATTGCCATGGTAATCGTGTGGAACGACCTTGCCTGCGGCGATAGCGACTATGCCGCAGGTTTGGTTGCTTTCAACTCGCTCTTTCAGGTAGCCACGTATTCACTGTATGCTTGGCTGTTCTTAGATATTTTGCCCAGGGCATTTGGTTTGCAAGGGGCACTGGTAAACGTTACCGTTGCCGACATTGCGGTAACCGTGGCCATCTACCTTGGCATTCCCTTAGTGATTGGCGCTGGGCTAAGCATAGCGCTACGCCGCTGGCGCGGCGACAACTGGTATCGCGAACGCTTTTTGCCAAAGATTGGCCCCATTACGCTGATAGCCCTGTTGTTCACCATTGTGGTGATGTTTGGCTCGAAGGGCGACGCCATCGTATCGGTACCGCTCGACGTTGTTCGCCTTGCCATTCCGCTTGTGCTCTACTTCTTGCTGATGTTTGGCGTTAGCTTGTGGCTTTCGCGCAAGGCCGGCGTAGACCGGCCGCGCAGCGTAACGCTGGCCTTTACGGCAGCCAGCAACAACTTCGAGTTGGCCATAGCGGTAGCTATTGCCGCCTTTGGGGTTACATCGGGCCAGGCCTTTGCCGCCGTGATTGGCCCGCTAGTGGAAGTACCCGTGATGCTCTTGCTTGTACGCGTGGTACAACGGCGGGCATAGCGTACTTTTGTGCATGAATTTTCGTCCGGTAACCATTGCCGTTGTGCTGCTGGCCATTATTGCCAGCGGTGTGGTGCTGTATGTCCTTAGGCCCATTCTTATACCGTTTGTTCTGGCGTCGCTGCTGGCCATCTTGTATAGGCCGTTAGTATCGCGCCTGCGAAGCTGGCGCGTGCCGATGCCCCTTTGTATGATTGTGGTGCTGGCGATAACCGGCGGAGCCGTGTGGGGCGTGGCGTCGATAACGGCGGCTGGAGTAGAGTCGATTATCGAGAAAGCGCCCGAGTATCAGGTGCGACTTAACGACTTTGCAACCGACGTAAACAGGTGGCTTCGACAGGCGTCGGTATCGATGACGGGTAAGAGCACGTCGTTTGCGTGGACAAATCTAATGAGCGTGTCAGCCATCACGTCGGCGGCATCGGCTACACTGGGTGGTGTAGTTACGTTTTTGGGCGACTCTACGCTGATGCTGCTGTTCTTGGTGTTTATGGTGGTTGCTGGCGAGCACACTCCGCAAAAGCTCAAACATGCGTTTTCCGGTGTAACGTGGTTCGACGCCGCCGCACTGCATGCGGCTGTTAATCGGCATGTGGTAAAGTATTTGCAGGTAAAGACGCTTATCAACCTTGCCAACGGCTTGGTATCGTGGGCAATCTTGGAGGCCTTTGGCGTTGACTTTGCGCCACTCTTAGGATTGTTTACGTTCTTCTTGCACTACATTCCCAACATCGGCTCGATCGTAAGCAGTGTGTTGCCTGCGTTTGTGTTTCTTCTGCAAACTGGCAGTGTAGCAGAGACGGCCGTTATGACGGCTGTGTTATCGGCTGTGCAGATGCTGATTGGCAACGTTATCGAGCCCAAGATTATGGGCGACAGCTTGGATTTAAGTCCGGTGCTTGTGTTGTTTTCGCTAGCTCTGTGGGGTTTTATGTGGGGCATTGTGGGCATGATTATTAGCGTACCCATTATGGCCATAATCAAGACCGTACTTGAGGCCTTCGAGGGAACACGTCCGCTAGGCATGATGATGTCGAGCCGCGTAACAAAACCGCAGGTACCCATCGTAACCAAGGCGGGTGACGCATGATAACGTTTCAGGCTTTGGGGGCTACGGTGGCATACGACGCCATACCGGCGCTTACCAATGTGTCGTGTGTGTTTGACGGCAGCGGCATCTACGTGATTACGGGTCCAACCGGAGCCGGCAAGACGACGCTGCTGCGTATGTTATACGCCGACATTTTGCCAACTAGTGGCGACGTGTTAATTGATGGCTTTAGCACGCGCACCATGCGAGCCAAGCAGATACGCGTTGTGCGAAGGGGCATGGGCATTGTGCAGCAGAATGCGCAGTTGATAGCAGACCGAACGGCGTACGACAACGTGATACTGCCGTTGGCGGCACGGGGCATGAGCAAGGTCGAGGCAAACAAGCGTTGCTTGGAGGTGCTGGCCGACCTAAACGTTAGCTACATACGGCACAAGCTGGGGTCGCAGCTCAGCGGTGGCGAGCGCCACCTAGTGGCGCTGGCGCGCGCCCTGGTTACACGTCCTAGCGTAATTATTGCCGACGAGCCCACGGGCACGTTAGACCCAGCCACCACACAGATGGTGGCATCGGCACTGCGTGCCCAAGCCGAGGCAGGCAATATGGTGATTGTTTCAACGCATAGCGAAAGTCTGCTAGCGGCACTTCCTACGGCAAACCGAGTAGTCGTAGAGGACGGGACGGTAGCGTAACATGCCTTACGGCCTGCGGCCAGTTACGTGCTGCGCACAGTTACGGCCTGCGGCCAGTTACGTGCTTCGCACAGATACATGCCTTCGGCATAGCGACGTTGGCTTCGCCAACAGCGACATGCTTCGCATAGGCAAACACGAACACGAACACGAACACGAGCACGAACACGAGCACGAACAAGAACACGAAAACCTAAACAAACACGAACCGGCACCCCCCTCTCAAACTTGAGAGGGGGGCGGGGGGGGTGAGCAGTGCCAGTTACGTGCTTCGCACAGTTACGGCCTGCGGCCAGTTACGTGCTTCGCACAGATACATGCCTTCGGCATAGCGACGTTGGCT
>JALHPC010000070.1 GCA_022842685.1 Candidatus Kapaibacterium sp. | reverse complement strand
CCTTACAAGCACCTGTTCGAACACGAGTGCAGCTTGATTGGAACGACTACCCGCTGCAAGATACTGGGCCTCAATCGCAGACCTGTTGACAATGGGAAGCACCAAGTCCGCTAGGGCCGATAGCGCAATGGACTCAGGAGTGGACATAAGTAGCGAGGCGTCGCTCGAGCGAAGACCACCAGAAGCCACGGCATGAAGTGATGGATAGAAGCTCGCTCGAGCAACGTCGACGTCCAACGCCGCCGCCTGCATTGCAAGGTCCGCGCGTCGAACATCCGGTCGATTCAGCGCCAGCATATCTGGTCGTCCAACTCGCATACTATCAGGCGCCCACAAACGAAAGCCGGCCGCGACGCGGTCTACACGTTGCGGAGCTCGCCCAAGCAGCACGTTGAGTCTGTTCTCTCCCTCCACGATACGCTGTACGAGTGCATGTCGACGCGCAAGCAGACTCGACACCTCTGCTCGAAATCGTTGAACAGCTAACTCCGTAGTCTTTGCCGAGATTTTCTGGAGTTCCACGACATGCAGTGCCGTTCGAAGAAGCACAACAGTTGAATCAACTACTTGAAGCTGCTCGTCGAGCGCCAGAAGGTCGTAATACGTCTCTGCCACCGATGCCACGACTTCCGTCGTTATCAAATGGAGACCCTCGCCAGCAGCTAGCATTCGTAGCTCGGCCGCATCAGCCGCATTGCGCAGCTTCCGCCATATGTCCACCTCCCACGTCATCGCTGCTCCTATTGAAAAGTCAGCGAGCGGCACGGAATTCGCTCTTCCCGGCACAATCTCGATGGCTTCCTCAGCTGCCCCATCGCGTGTATACCGCGCCGCACGCTCCGCACCTACACCAGCCGCTACCAACGCAGTCGGAAGTACCTCGCCACGACGCGCCAACGCCTCCGCCGCTGTGATACGAACATCCTCGGCCGTGACGTTTCGTTCCTGATTGTGCACGAGCGCACTATCGATGGACGCCGTCAATACAGAGTCGTTAAAGTACTCGCGCCACGAAACGCTAGCAAGACTGACGCTGTCCCGAGGATCACCAAACGCCGACGGCAATGTTCGCTGGGGTTCGTATCGCCTAAGCTCTGGTATGCAACCAACTAATCCAACACATAGCACTATCGCGATTATCATCCGCAACTGCTGAATCATAATGGCTCCTCCGTGTTCGTCTCACGTTCGATCAACGCAGTTCGCTTACTAACGTACTCTTCTGAAAGGGGCTCCGTAGACTCTTCGCGAATCATGGATTTGCCTTGTACAAGTGCGGCAAAAACGAAATACAACCCGGGTATTATAAATACTCCAGCAACCGTGCCAAGCACCATGCCACCGAGCGACGACGCTCCAATCGTACGGTTACCAATGGCACCCGGTCCGCCTGCCAGCACAAGTGGAATCAAACCGGCAATAAAGGCAAACGACGTCATTAGAATCGGGCGGAATCGCGCCTTTGCACCTTGTATTGCGGCCTCGTATACCGATGCCCCTTGTCGCTGTAGCTGTACAGCATACTCTACGATAAGGACGGCGTTCTTGCCGAGCAAACCAATCAGCATGATGATGCCAATCTGAGCATAGACGTCATTGGCAAGTCCAGCTGCGTCGAGGAACAAGAATGCACCGAGCACTCCAACTGGCAGCGACAACATAACGGCAAGTGGTAGGACAAAGCTCTCGTACTGAGCGGCAAGCACCAGATACACAAACACGATAACAATGCCAAACACATATACAGACTCGCTGCCACGTGCTGCCTCGTCGTACGACAAACCCTCCCATGCGATATCATAGCCCCGCGGTAACGATGTGGTGGCAACCTCGCGAATTGCCTCGATGGCGTCGCCCGTTGTATAGCCCTCAGCTGGCAAACCGCGTATGGCCGACGAGTTATAGAGATTGTATCGAGTAATCTCGTTCGGACCCTGGGTCTTTCGAATCGTCATAAACGACGAGTAAGGAACCATTTCTCCGTGATCATTCTTGACAAACAGGTTTTCAAGATCGCTAGGATAGCGGCGATATTCCGGTGCCGACTGCACGTAAACCTTGTAGAATCGACCAAATTTTACAAAACCCTGCTCGTAAGTACTACCAATAAGAATGTTGAGATTCTCCATGGCATTTGCAATCGAAACGCCCTTCTGCATTGCAATGGCGTTATCGATCGTGAGTTGATACTGCGGATAATTTGCGGCGAAGAACGTAAATAACCCCGACATCTCAGGTCGCTTCCTGAGCTCGGCCATAAACGCATCGTTAACTCGTTCGAACTCGTGGTAGTCTGTTCCTAGATTCTTGTCGATTAGTCGAAGTGAGAATCCACCCGACGAGCCAAAGCCCGGTACAGCTGGCGGTTCAAAGAACTCAACTATGGCACCTAGGTCGCGCGTGCGTTCTTCGAGTTCTTCCATGACTTCGCGAACATTCCGGTCGCGCTCACCCCAGTCACGCAAATCGATTAGGCACGTACCGGCATTTGAGCCACGGCCTTCGGTCATGATCTCGTACCCAGCCAGCGATGAGACCGAAGCGATTTCGGGGATTTCCTCGCAGATTTTCCGCAGCTGACGTGCGACGTCGTTTGTACGCTCTAAGGTAGTCCCAGGTGGAGTTTGAATGATAGCGTAAATCGTGCCCTGGTCCTCTCCAGGAATGAAACCTGACGGCATGATGGAGGATAGACCAACGATTCCAGCGAGACTACCAGCGAAAAGGATAAACGTCAGCCACTTCTTGCGTACTGTTATACGAAGTAGTCGTTCGTACCATGACGTAACGCTGTCGAAGTGACGATCGAAGGCGTGCGTAAAGCGCGAGACTACTCCGGTAGTATCATTGCCGCCATGATTGCCCTTAAGGATGAGTGCACAGAGCACGGGTGTGAGCGTAAGAGCCACAACGGCAGATAGAAGAATCGAACTGGCCATCGTAATGGAGAACTGGCGATAGAACGTCCCAACCGGGCCATCCATAAACGCGATTGGCACAAACACCGACACCATTACAAGTGTAATTGCGAGTATCGCTCCAGTGATCTCGCTCATCACGGATTTCACTGCACGATACGCACCGACGCCGTCATGCGACATCTTTGCATGTACGGCTTCGACAACCACGATGGCATCGTCGACCACGATTCCAATTGCTAGCACAAGTGCAAAGAGCGTGACAAGATTTAACGACAATCCAAATGCCTGCAGTACGAAGAACGTGCCAATCAAGGACACCGGAACGGCTAGTGCGGGGATGATTGTCGACCGCCAGTCACCAAGAAAGATGAACACAACGAGAGCTACAAGAACAAAGGCGTCGCGCAAGGTGTGCGTGACTTGCTCAATCGAGGCATCGAGGAAGTTCGAAACGTCGTAGCTTACCGTGTATGTCATCCCTGCTGGGAATGACGCCCGCTGCTCTTCCAGTTCGGCCTTGATACTTCGGATGACATCGGACGCATTACTACCATAGGTCTGCTTCAGAATGATTGCGGCCGAAGGGTGCCCATTGAAGTTCGAGTAGATATCAAAGAACTCCGAACCAAGCTCTACGGTGGCAACGTCACGCAGTTTGATGATTTCTCCCTCTTGATTTGCACGAAGGATAATGTTCTTGTACTGCTCTGGTGTGCTGTAGCGGTCCTGGTATTGCAGCACGTACTCGAGTGACTGGGCAGTTGTGCCAGAGGCAAGACCTAGCCGACCTGGTCGAGCAATGATGCTCTGCTCCTGCATCGACTTCATGACTTCTTCTGCCGATATGTTGTACGCCCGCATACGGTCGGGCTGCAGCCAGATTCGCATGGCATACTGTCGGCTGCCCAAAATCGACGCCGATGCAATGCCCTTGATGCGCTTGATCTCGGGAATAATCGACACACTCGCATAATTGTACAAGAACTTCTGGTCGGCCGCCGAATCGGTACTGTAAAGATTCACGTACATCAGCATGCTCGGTACCACGGGAGTGATAACGACGCCCTCGCGCTGTACTAGAGGCGGCAGGTTCGGCATTACTTGGTCGACACGCGACTTTACCTGCACGACGGCCTGGTTGGGATCGGTTCCGGGCTCGAAAATGATTCGAATTGTTGCCTCGCCAGCACTTGTTGCATCACTAGCAATGTATCGCATACCCGGAACGCCGTTAATTGACTGTTCTAAGGGTATGAGTGTCGATTTTACAAGGACGTCTGCACTCGAACCCGGATATACGACGTCGACGTTAACGGTCGTCGGAGCTATCTGCGGGAACTGCGCTGTTGGGAGCTGGCGCATCGCCAGCAGACCGACGAATACTATGACAACGGAAAGAACAATGGCCAGTATCGGCCGGTGTAGAATGTTAGAGAACATAGCTGTGCTTGGATAGGGTGTTACTCGGCCTCTAAGCCAAGCGAGCTAATTGCCTCGCGTGGAGCAACGTACCTCGTTGTCACAACGTCGTTCTCATGAACCTTTCGAATGCCGTCAAGAAGAAACCTATCGTCGGTATTCAAGCCCTTTGCAACAGCATAGATATGCGGTAGTTCTGCCGCTATCGTCACTTGCCGCGTTCGAACACGACCAGTTTTGTCAACGACATATACAAACTTCTTGTCAAGAACTTCGAAGGTCGCCTTTTGTGGTATCAGCAGTACCGAAGGAAGGCGCTCCTGAATGATTACACTGCCGGTTTCGCCATGCCGTAAAAGTCCTTGTGGATTCGGGAATGTGGCGCGGTAGGCAATGTTCCCCGTTTCGCTATTGAAGTCCGCCTCGATGGTGGTAACAGATCCCTCGTGACTAAACATCTGGTTGTTTGCAAGTCGAAGCTTTACAGGAATGTCGAGCTTTCCCGACGCTTTCAATCGATAGTTTAGGTATTGCGCTTCAGGCAGGTTGAAGTATACCCACATCGTCCGATTGTCTGACAACGTCGCTAGGATGTCGCCTTCTTCCAGTAGACTCCCCATACGCACGTGCATTCTGTCCATAATGCCGGTGAATGGGGCCTGAATTCGTGTAAACTGCAGCCTTGCTTGCGCAAGCGCGCGTTCGGCTTCGGCTCGCTGCAAACGTGCATGCGTCATTGCGAGCTCGTTCTTCGAGACAACCCCACTATCATAGAGACTCTTTGTGTTCTGATACTCGATATCGGCTAGCCTGACATCCGCTTGCGCTTTTCCGAACTCGGCTTCGTAAATGGCAGGCTGTAGTTGAAACATCAACTGTCCACTTCGCACAACCTGCCCTTCATCAACATATACGCGCTGAAGATATCCGCGTTCGAGTGCTCGTAGTTCTATATGCTGAATAGCCCGTATTTGACACACATATTCTCGTGTAACCGAGGTATCCGTAAGCACCGCTGAGGTTATTGGCAATACGCTATCATGGGTATGGTGGTTGTCGTCGTGATCGTTCGTGCACGCAAAGCCACATAGCATGGCCGCCACCATGAGGAGTTTTTTCATTTGGGTATAAGGGTATATGATTGAAGTCTATGCCATGCCCATCGCAAAACATCTAGCGATTGGCCGACATGCTTGATACGTCGCTACCCCTGCAACTGGAAACTGAGGTATGACATGTACGACCGACAACATCTGCCGGCTTGTAGCTTAAAAGGGACTATCCCGCTATTCTATACCCGTAGAATACGCACAGATAAATATCGTGGTACGCCTCCCAGCGTCTCCACAAACGTGCATGCTGCACAAGATGACTCTCTAACAGGTATGGTTTTGGGATGGGACTTCTCGAACCGAGGCGCCCCTTCCTTGAGTTCAGGCAGCTCTAGCAATTCGGGGCTGTCGCACGTCGCGTCAACAGCCGTTACATGGGGACTCCGAATACTATCGATACTGTCCTTAGTATGCACACCGTCCACCAACCAACGTACATTGGTTAGCAGAAGAACTACCGTCATGAGTGAGCACACGAGCTTCATCGGCTTCGAAACTACGACTCTGGAGCCAAAACAACATTACATCATAAACGCGAGGCGACGTGATCGTGCGATGCCCGCCCCTATTTCGCCCTGCGTACCTTCGATGTGCTGAGCGCCTTGCGTAGCGAAGCAAATCGCTGCGTTACGCTCGTAAACGACGTCATAGCAGCTTCTTTGTCGGCAAACTCTGTCGATACAAACCGCCAGGTAAGGCGCTCGCCGTCGGTCTGCTGCTTTTCAACAACAGCCACGCCCATGGCTGCTAACAACGCTCGCGTTGCTTCGGCATCAGATTCGCTGTTGCACACTACATATTCAACCACATAAGTGTTTTCGGTGCCTGGCACAATTGGCGCCGGCACATCCACAGCCAACTCGGGCTTTGGTGCCTTGGGCTCGCGGTTCTGACCGTCTTGAATTCGACGACGTTCTGCTATCTGCTCTTCGTACTTCTTTTGTGCGCCTTGCACACGTCGCACATAGTTGCCATCGGGCTGGCCGCATACGTCCAGTGTGTGTCCTGCCGCCACAGAGACGCTGTCTACATACGAAAAGTACACCATGATCCGACGATGTTCTGGTACGTTGCAGCGCTCGGCCTTACGCGGACCATTGGCACCGTCAACATCAAGCGCTAACGAACTGGTAGCGCCGCAGGGCTTATTGCTTTCCTTGCCGCTGCCGCCGCCAACGCCGGCACGGTCGTACACGCCGTAGCCCATGGTTTCAAACACAATGCGCCCATCCTCTATCATACGGCGAAAACGCTCGCTGCGCTGCTCCATGGCCTGTCGCACGGTTTGCGCCATGCCGGCAGCACGCAACATGCTTAGCGCAACGTTGCCCGACTGTCCACCATCTGCTAATGCAACGGTGCCCCCATCGGGTGTCGACACTACACCACGACGCATGTCGTGCCCCTTGCGAATAACAAATCGTCTTGCACCAGGAACCGACGACGGGTCGACGCCAAACATCGAAGGTATGCCAGTACCAACCTCTACATCTGGCCCCTCGTACGTGCCTGCCTTTAGCCCGCAGGCATCGGTAAAGCCGTGCACGGTAATCTTAAGCGCTCGCGTGGCACAGCAACTGTCGCCCATCGAAGCTAGGGCCTGCTCGATGCCACGGTAGACCTTTTCATCCAGGAATTGTTCTACCTGCACCGCACTGCTTTGATACACACCAAAGTCTGCGTCATTCGCCCGCATCTTTGCCAACGTCTGGTCGGGCGTAAAATCATCACCTACTCGCAAATCGTAAGGGTCAACGAATTTCGATTGCCGCTTGTCGGGATCCGATTCATCAGGGTTGACCCACTTGAGTGTGCTACGCTCGTTGCGCCACTCGTTCCTGAATGCCTCGAGGTTCTTGCTGGTGTTCGGCATCCAGTATCCAGTGATGTAGTACGGCACTCCCGCCGAAGCGTCGCTAAGATCGGCTGCCGGTGGTGGGGGCGGACAGCTCGTGCGCACGACGTAACGCACCACGATGGTGCTATCGCTCGACCCCGTGCGGATGCGCCGCTCCGGCACGTCAACCGTGCTGGTAATGCCGCAATTCGAACCCGGTGCATTGTATCGCACTACATATTCCTGGTTGGGATCTAAGCAAAGCTCAGGCCCGCCAGAGGGCAGCCGCTCTGTACGACCCAGCGATTTGTCGTCGACTTCGATGTCGCGCACCACTTGTCCACTGCGTAGCAGTAGTCCGTGCTGGTCGAATACCTGCTCCTCAATCTCGGCACGCACACAAATGCGTGGCTGCGGAAGCCCATACGCGTAGTTGTCGCGTTGCCCCTTACCACCATCACGGTCGCTGGTAAATAGGAGATATTTTCCGTCGGGAGTGAGAAATGGAAATTCATCGTTCGCAGAAGAATTTACCGTTTCTAAACAACGATCCTGTCCGGCAATTAGTCGTGACTGCTGAAGAACAGCATCGAGATGCTGTGGCGCACCCACGACACGTACAACATCAGCACCTTCTTCGCCTGCTTCTACGCGAATGTCAACGCGCCAAATGTCCCGACCGTTACTGCCAGGCATAGACTTGTCGTAGTTCCAGTCGCTAGCAAAGTAGAGGTAGCGTCCGTCGGACGAGACGAACGGACTCATCTCGCGCCCACCGGTAGCTATCTCGCGTAGCAACGTGGCTTGGCCCCAGGTTCCATCTTGAGCACGAACGGAGTAGTAGATGTTTAGGTCGTGTGAGTCTTTAACGTCACGATTCGACACAAAAAACAACACGTTACCCTCGGGATGAAAAGCCGGCTGAGATTCCCACGATTCCAAACGGTTCACATTCACGAGTGGGCTGGCCTTGCTGGGGTCGACTTCGGCGAGCTTATCGGCACTCTCCAGCGTAGCCATCCATAGGTCCATGTTATAACTCGTGCTCGACGTGCGCTCTAAAGGACGCTCAGCAGCGAACACAACAAGGTTTGTACGCTCGTTAAATGTTAACGCCCCTTGAGTATAGGCATTTACCAGCTTATCATTCATCACCACGCGTCGTGGCTCGCTCCACCCCGACGTGATAGGGGTCAGCGTTCCCCGCTTACGGGCCGATGCGTCGCGCTCCGATACGTACATTTTCGCTTCCCGGATTTTCTTAACGCCACGTCCCTTATCGAGCGAGTCGCGAGCCGACGTAAAGTAGAGGTAGTCGCGACTATCACCGTAAATAATGAGTGGCCGATAGTCGTGCGTCTCAGAGTTCAAGTCTGTTAGTGGTCCTCCGCAGCCATCCTGTGCTACAACCGATGTTGCACACATAAGCAGAGATAGAACGGCAACAGCATACATTCGTGTGTTCATCATTGTTGTGTCCTTACCGTCCGTACACCGGATACATTACTTGGAACTGCATTTGCGACTGCCGCGTGGTAGTGGCAAACGTGCCAAAGCCATTGTCGACGCCACGCACGAACACGAGCGCATACACATCGTTACACGCTCCGCCGAGTGCTTCGGGCGAGCCACTGCGAACACGGAAGGCATACACATTGCCTGCCTCTGTAGCATTGGCCTGCAGTTGCCGTGGTGCCGTTGGTGTTATCGAGAAGGTAAGTCCGGGAACGGCCTGAGCAAACTGCGCTAGCACGCCCGTTGGTCCGGTGCGCTGCGAGAACTGCGTCGACGTCATTTGCCGCCACAACGCGCCCGACACGATGCGCCCCCCATTGCGGATGTGAAGGCGAGGTAGCTGACCGGTTTGATTCTGATATCGAACGTCGGTCGTGGCATCAACAACTACGTCCTGAACAGTCACGAACAGATCGCCATTATTTTGCGGCACGGCGTTGTTGCGATCTTCGCCAAGCTGGAACGACTCATACGTGTTTGGCGCTGTAAAGCCCGTGCGCGGATCAAGCAGGAAGACGGTGAAGTCTGGCTCGGGCTTGATTGGATTTACTACCTGCCGATAGGCGATGAGTGTATTCGGGGGACTAACAGGCGGAACAGTGTCGATTGGAAACACGACGTTGATAAAATCATCGCAACCTGGAATCGACGTCGACATCCGCAACTGTGCACGTATCTCTAGCGGTCCTGAACCCTGCGCCTGAGCAAGCTGGCGTACCAGTTCTATGGGGATGTTTTCTTGACGAATGACAATGTTCGACGACCCCTGTGGGCCAACGGATACGCGGCGATTGGTAAGCACCAAGAAGTCGCGGGCCTGCGGGAAGTTAAAATTCGACAGCTCTGCATTGACTGCAACATCGGCACACAACGATGG
>JALHPC010000069.1:378-10160 GCA_022842685.1 Candidatus Kapaibacterium sp. | reverse complement strand
TATACACTAGGTAAGCTCTATGCGGCAATGGAATGGACTGCTTTGCAGGAGTCGATTCCTGATGTTCAGCAGCAGGTTGCTCGCGGCGAGTTCAAGGCAATTCGCGACTGGCTGCGAACCAATATCCACGACGTTGGTAGCAGCGAATTACCAGCATCGATCGTTCGTCGCGTAACGGGGCGCTCACTTACGGCGGCAGATTTCCTGTCAAGCATACGTAGGCGTGCTAAGATGGTGTACGCTTGAGGTTGAGTTTGCAAGCGGAGACACCGTTGGCCACGTTTCGTGTATATTGCACTGCCCAAGACTAATGCCCATCACATAAAGTTACGAGGACAACCTGTGGCGTTCGAACTACGATTCCGCAAGGATATTGCCCAGCTGCAACGTGAAGCAGAACACTCTAAGGACCTAAAGCGCACACTGGGTCCGATGAACTTGATTAATCTAGGAATCGGCGCAATCATCGGTGCAGGCTTGTTCTCGTTAACGGGAATTGCGGCGGCAGAGCATGCGGGACCAGCCGTAACGTTGTCGTTTGTACTTGCAGCGCTGGGATGCGCGTTTGCCGGACTTTGCTATGCTGAGTTTGCGGCGATGATTCCAGTGGCAGGTAGCGCGTACACGTATGCGTATGCTACCATGGGGGAGATGTTCGCATGGATTATCGGGTGGGATCTTGTTCTTGAGTATGCAGTCGGTGCATCAACGGTAGCCGTTTCGTGGTCTGCCTATCTGGCTAAGTTCTTAGCTTATTACGAGATATTTTTACCAACGTCGATTTCGATGTCGTACTGGCAGACTCCTCCCGGCTCGGTAGAGACGGGCATCGTGAACTTGCCTGCTATGATCATTGTGTTCGCCGTTTCTTTCCTTTTGATTCGTGGAATTCAAGAGTCCGCGCGTGCAAATGCTTTCGTTGTTGCCCTAAAAGTGGCAGTAGTACTGATCTTCATTGGGCTGGGTTTTGCCTACATCAATGTCGATAATTATACGCCCTATATTCCAGAGAACACGGGCTCGTTTGGGGATTTCGGCCTAAGTGGCGTTTTAAAGGCTGCTGGCATGGTTTTCTTTGCCTTCATCGGCTTTGATGCTGTCTCAACGGCTGCCCAGGAGGCGAAGAATCCGCAGAAGGACATGCCAATCGGTATTTTGGGGTCACTTGTGATATGCACAATACTCTATGTGCTCTTTTCACTTGTAATGACAGGAGTAGCAAACTACACGGAGTTTAAGGGTGCTGCCGCTCCAGTTGCAGTGGCGATTGAGCATATGGGGATATCGTGGATGGGCCCTGCAATCAACCTTGCGATAATTGCTGGCTACTCTAGCGTGATTCTTGTCATGTTGTTAGGCCAGTCTCGCGTTTTCTTTACGATGTCGAAAGATGGTCTGTTGCCGAAGCTGTTTAGTGACTCCCATCCTAAGTACAAGACACCTTGGAAGTCGAACTTGTTGTTCGCCTTTGTGGTGAGCGCCTTCGCTGGATTTGCCCCAATTGCCATCGTTGGAGAAATGACTTCAGTTGGAACACTCTTTGCCTTCATCGTGGTTTGTGCAGCCGTACTCATCCTTCGTAAGAAGGATCCAACGCGAGAACGCCCTTTCAAGACGCCTCTTGTTCCGCTTATTCCTTGGCTTGGCATCCTCTCGTGTGGTGCCCTGCTTGTGTCGTTGTGTTGGGCCGATTGGATGCATGCAGCGCGCTTGTTCGTCTGGTTAGGAATCGGCCAGTGTATTTACTTTGTCTATTCCGCCAAGAATTCTAAGGTTCGGCAGGCGCAGGCGTAGGCGTCGATCGCTGTTTGCGTCTCGACTTCAACTTCACGATTTGGTTGGATGGGTATGGGTGTAACGAGTAGCCGTCACGCCGAAGCATTTACTACATGGCTATGTAATCTGGATCTCGAGATCGATCTGCCAGCGGGGTTTCTCGTGATGAATCCATATGCAGATTCCGAGGTACAGCGAGTCGTTCGCTGCTTTTACAGTCGATACTTATCAGGTTCCCAGTCTCGACTCTCCATTTGGGGAATTAACCCAGGGCGTTTTGGTGCTGGCATTACGGGTTTGGCCTTTACCGACCCATGGGCTCTCAACCATCAACTCAACATACCAACGTCTCTCGACGGCCGACGAGAACCCTCCGCAATCTTTATCTCTGCCGTCATTGATGCCTACGGTGGAGCGCAGGCCTTCTACGATGACGTTCTCCTCACCGCTTTCTCGCCTCTCGGGTTCGTTCGATCAGGGGTCAACGTAAACTTCTACGACGACGCTGCCTTGCAGCGTGCGATCGTTCCGTTCGTGGCCGAGCATGTAGATGCCGTGCGTGAAGCGGGCGCCCCTTCGGACAGTATACTCATACTCGGGAGCGGTAAACTTCGGCAATTCGTTGAGCGCTATCTGGCCCCCACCAGAAGGTTCAACCACGTACTTGCCCTCGACCATCCGCGCTATATCATGCAGTATCGCCGCGCGACCATGGATCGATACGTAGAGCAGTATGTGGATACGATTCGGCAACACGTAGGGCGTATGCGCCAGCAGACTATGGCGCAGAACCTTGCATAGGTCCATCGCATCCCGTATTTTCGCACCCCCGACGCCAACGTAGCTCAGCTGGTAGAGCAGCTCATTCGTAATGAGCAGGTCACCGGTTCAAGTCCGGTCGTTGGCTCACACTCATAAGCCGCATACGATTGTACATCATGTACTTACACGTATGCGGCTTATGTGTTTCTTGATTCCCGTTTGTTCCCAAATTTCCAGTTCTAGTCTCTTAGTTCCAAAGATCGGTGGAATTTGGGTGGAATACTGGATGCCCGTTCATCGCGGATGGTGATGTATCAGGTAGGCGCGTGACCGCTGGATCGCGACGACTGTTGCGAATGTCCATGTTGGTCTGCATCCATGATTCGCCGTTTGTAACGTACCGTCGAGTTCTACCGTCCCCAACCATCGGTTACGTTCTTGCGATTGTTCATTTGGTCGCGAAATGCTCAGGATGGAGCTTACATGCTACGTCCAAACCTGCACTACACGCACGGTAGCATACGGCACTTGTCGTTTCGTGCTCTACGTGCCACGCCGAAGCCGTAGTTTTGAGCATGAGTCATTTCCTCCTGTTAACCATCACCCTGGGCTTGGTTCTTGTTCTTCAGGCCTGTCAGGAAGATCGTACGTTTGGCGCGCCACCGTCGGCCGATAGACCGGCCATTACGGTGTCACAAGCTCTTGAGCCCACGTCGTTAAACCGCACGGTCGCCATTCGTGGTACGGTCAAACGCGTATGTCAGGAAGAAGGCTGCTGGATGGTGATTACCGATGGTTCCTCTCAACTGCGCATTTCGTTCGTTGATGGTTCCTTCACCGTGCCTCTTGATGCCGCAGGTACCGTCCTCGTTGAAGGGATCGTCACCGAGGAGTTACTGGACGCCGAGTCGGCGCGCGCCGTTGCGTCGTCACTCGGTAGGTCAGAATCCGACGTGAGAGCGATTGTTGGCGACCGCAGAGTACCGTTGATGGTCGCCTCTGGCGTTACGTTTGTCGAAACACCGTAGCATCAGCAACCAGTCGCCTTCGTATGCGTACACGGCGCCCCTTTATGAAAACATCGACAAAACGTAGGAAGCAATCGTCGTGACCGCTCTCCTCGTCGACTCAGCTGCTCGACGCACCATTTCCATTCTTCTGCTGGTCTTTGGCGGCCTTCTTACGGTTGCTCGACTTGTTGTCGAGCTTGTCTGGTTCATTGGCTCAGAACGTGAAGCAGGTGAGTCGTTAGGCATCGATGCGCTTCTCGCGATATTATCGATAGCCATCGTAGCCATTCTTGTGGGTTTGGTGCTTCTAGCCGTAGCACCGCGAATGGGCAAGAACTTCACCAGTGAAGGCGTGACAAGTTGGGTTACTACCTATGCCGTCACAACGGTCACGTTGTTGTTCGTAGGCGTAGTAACGCCATTTTATGTGCTTCGCGCAACGCCGCAAGACGTTGTTACAGTCATCGTAAGCAATGCCCTTGGCATTGGCGTTTTTGCCATTACGGCGGCCTTGTCTGGCTTCCTGTATTATGCTCTAAGCGTGGGTAGATCACGTAGGGCTCGGGTCGTTCACGTCGTAGTTGCGTTACACATCCTTGCCATTTGGGGATGTTCGCTGAAGTCCGACGATTCGCTTTTCGTAAAGGTGCTCGTTGTCTTGCTTTTCGTTTCGGGCAGCATCCTCATTGCCTCAAGCATCAAGCGTCAGCGTTGGCTAGTTGCTTTGCCTACTCCAACGAAGGTCCGGCTAATCTCTGGTACGTTCTTCGGTGCGATCGCCGCTTTTGCCGTCTTTTCGACACTTGCGTTTTCGTCAAATTCCTCGACTACGCAGTCTGTGGCGCTATTCGTTCCTTCAAGCGATATCGTTCCTGCAACATTGAATCTGTTCGGCAGTGTTGCCCTTCTTCGCTTACTGGGTGCCGTGATTGCTGCCTTGCCGAATAGCGGCGTGGTTCTTCGTCGTTCGAACGAAGTTGAGTCAATCATGCAGCTCAACCGGCTTGTTATGGAAACTCGTAACCACGATCAGCTCTTTAGCACGGTTACGCGTCTAGCTGCCGATGTGTGTAACGCCCATGGGTCGTGGGTAGAGCTTTACGGGCCATCAGGCATCCTTACCATAAAGGGCGAATATCTCGTTCGAGCTGATTTCGTCCAAGTACTTCACACCGACCACGGGTTTCGCGCGTTGGCGTTGGACAATGATCAGCCATTCGTTATTCAGAGTGTCGACGATGCGCGTGGCCGTCGTAATGCCATAGCCGGGATCAACTCTGTCATTTTCGTTCCCGTCATAGACGAAGGGCAGCGAGTCGGCACGCTGGTTGTCTTCAGTACAGTTGAGTTTGGACTTGACGGCGACGACGTTCGCTTGCTTACGGCGTTTGGCGATCAAATCCGGATGTTCTTAGAGCAGCACCGACTGCAAACAGCTAACGCCGCCAATGAACGTCTGCAACAGGAGTTCCGCGTCGCCCGATCCATCCAAATGTCGCTTCTTCCGCCACGTCCGCTTCGCAACGACCGTGTCGATGTGTACTCGGTGATGATTCCTGCCCACGAAGTAGGGGGCGATTACTACGACTATGTACACTTCCCAAATGGGAATACCGGAATCGTGATCGCCGATGTCTCGGGCAAGGGAATCCCAGCCGCCCTCTATATGGCTACGTTGAAAGGGGCAGTGTTAACAGCGATGCGCGTTGCCGAAGGTCCGGCCGACTTATTACGCAGACTCAATACCACGCTGTACAAGAACATGCGTCCAGGCATCTACATCACCATGTCGTGTGTTGAGTTCCGTGAACCTTCAGCAACTGTACGACTAGCCCGCGCCGGACACGTGCCCACGTTAGTCGTTCATGGTCAAACTGTGTCATCGTACCGACCAAACGGTCTCGCCATCGGTTTGGCCGATGCCAGTGTATTCGATGCTACTCTCGAAGAAATCGACATCCCGATCCATACAGGTGACGTGGTGGTTCTTACTACCGACGGCGTTGCCGAACGACGCAACGCGCAAATGCTAGAACTAGGTCTTGACTCAGTCGTCGAGATTCTGGCTTCGACCAATGTGTCGACAGCCGAAGACGTTGTACGGACGCTTTTGACGACCCTTCATGATCACGGTGCATCAACCGCCCCCCACGACGATCTCACCATAGTTGCGATACGGTGCAGCGTATCGCACAATCTTGATGCCACTGCATTTCGAAACGTTCCATCGTCCTTAACGACCATACCATGAATCCACCGGCAACACCATTCTCCGTTTCCACGGCAACGTCAGAAAATCACACGTCCACGATTGCGCTCCACGGATATCTTGACGCACACACAGCGCCAACACTGGAGGATGAAATCGACCGAGTGTTAGCGTCGGGCTGCAATCGCATCGTCGTCGATTTTGCCAGTCTCGATTACATCAGCAGCGCAGGCCTAGGCGTGTTCATGGTGTTTATTGAACAAGTGAGAGCTCATGGCGGCGACATCAAGCTTGCCGCTATGCGACCATCCGTGTTTACGGTTTTTGACTTGCTGGGATTTCCTGTTCTTTTTACTATCACGCCATCAGTAACCGAAGCTGTTATGGCTTTCCCAACCTTCGACGGAGAATGAGTACGCGCCAATCATCGAGTCCCTTGCTTTCGTTTCCGGCGCAGACGAGTCAGCTGGCAACTATTCGCGAGGTCGTAAGCACTGCACTGGGTTGCGCCTCATGGCTGCCACCTGCTAGCGTCGACGCCATAGTGCTGGCCGTCGATGAAGCATGCACAAACGTCATCGAGCACGGCTATCAGTCCGACGGTTCCAAAAACGTCATGCTCGAAGTTGTCGTTGGTGCCGATGAAGTTCGTGTTAACATTTTCGACTCCGCTCCATCCTTCGACCCACGATCACGAGTAGCCCCCGACCTCGACAAGCGTATCCAAGCAGGCAAGCGTGGTGGCCTTGGAGTGCACATCATGCGCAGTTCCGTCGACGACGTTCGCTATGAGCCTTCGGCATCCCAAACAGGCCTGAATCAGCTAACTCTGATAAAGCGGCGAATGTAGAGGGCCTTGGCGTGCGCTCAACTGCGTAGTTTTGTGGTCTGTATGAAGTACCTCTTGATGCTTGCAGGCCTTGGCGTTGGTTTGGCCTTGGGTTTTGTCCCTAGCTTCCGCGAACGCCGTCCACAATGGTGGCGCTGGCTAACTGTTGCCCTTGTTTGCACAGTTGTTGTTGTTTCTTTGGCACCTCCCATTGCGGGAACGTTCACCGATGCGGTCGTAATGGGCCGAATGGACGATACCAAGCGAGTGCCAGTGCTTGTACAACGCACGTCAAGACCTCCTGAGACAATAGATGCAGGCCGATTACTCGTCGAAGTCGCCGATAGCCGCGACGAACGGGTCGTTGTTCGCCTCCGTGTTGCGTCTTTTCTCTATAACGACTCGGACTTGCCCTCTGGAACGCCGACCATCGTCGAAGTACGCCGAGCAGAGTCCGATGTTATCTACGACGTCGACGCAATCGGACCGTCCAACCCCCTTGTAACGTTGCCATACATCATAGGCCTTGAGGAGCGCGCCCGTATCATCTTCTTCCATGTGCCTATGTCATGGATTGCCTTCGTGGCCTATATCATCGGCATGGTGTTTGGCATACGCTATTTACGCTCTCGCGATCTTCGCCACGATTCCTATTCGGCCGCTGCGGCTGGCGTAGGAACGCTATTCTGCGTTCTTGCCACTCTAACTGGCAGTGTGTGGGCCAAGTTCAACTGGGGAAGTTTCTGGAACTGGGACCCTCGAGAAACCTCTATCCTCGTTTTGCTGTTTGTCTACGCTGCATACTTCGTACTGCGTTCAGCAGTAGCCGACGAGGCCAGTCGTGCCCGCTTGTCGGCCATCTATGCTACAATTGGCTCGGTCACGGCTGCCTTCCTCATTTTTGTGCTTCCACGCATGATGAAGGGGCTGCATCCTGGTAGTGCCGATGACACAAGTATGGGGCCACTGCTCAGTCCGAAGTCCGACGAAATCAATGTCGTAAAGCAAATCCTCTTCTCAGTATCGCTCACAGCGTTCACCCTTGTGTATTTCTGGCTTGTGAACCTTCGGTACCGACTGTACGAAGTTGCTCGAACCTCGAATCGTACCTCACCATCATGATCGACTTCCTCACTGCCAATCCAACCTATGTGGTTCTTGCTTCTGCCCTCATCATTTGGGTAGGCATTGCCTGGTATATCGCGCGCGTCGACCGTCGGCTTGCCGACGTCGAGCGTCGTCAATCGTCATAACCCCCATAGCATCCCCACGACTATGTCCCCTCGATCGATCCGACTTCTCATCGCCGCCGCCCTCATCGCCGTCCTTGCCGGGTTGGCGTTTTTTATGCTCGACGAAAGCTCAATCGAGTACGCCGACCTTTCGAAGGCAGAGCGCCTTGGATCTACGGTGCAAGTTGTAGGCACGTGGGTCAAGGAACGTGGTTCCAACTACGACGCCTCCTCCAACATCTTCTCCTTCACGATGCGTGATGAGAAAGGGGCACTGAAGAACGTGCGACTGCACGGCGCCAAGCCGAACAACTTCGAGATTGCCACCAGCATTGTGGTAAAGGGTAGGGTAGAGGGCGACGTCCTACATGCGTCGAACGTTCTCACGAAGTGCCCATCGAAGTACGAGGGTAATGCTTCGGACTTAAAGGAAGCATCATGATTCGCCGCATCGTGATTGCTCTCGTTATCGTTGGCCTTCCTGTTGGCATTTGGTTCGCTGCCAAGTACGGACAGTTAGAGGAGACCACCTTTGCGAATGCCGTAGCCACGGCGCAAACGTCAACCGAGGGCGAACAGGCGCCCAAGGCGCTCCTGCGTGTACGCATTGTGGCGTTAGCCGACGCGGAAGGCATGATGTCGGCCGACGATGCCACTGGCCGACGATTCCGCTTGCAGTATACCGGAAGTACACCGGTGCCCCCTTTTAGTGAAGGGGCGGAGGTACGGTTTGTGGGACATGTTCATGGTGGGGCCGAGGGCTACTTTCACGCAACACAGGTGTATCAATGATACCACAGTTAATGATTCACGCCATGTTGGGCTGTGCCGTGGCCAGCACCATTGCCTACGCTATGGGAGTTCGACGTGGTGAGCAATGGGTGGCAGCCGGCAGAACGTTGTTCACCATCCTAACCCTGCTGTTGGTGGCGTCTGCCTCGACGTTGGTAGTGCTCATACTCCAGCATCGGTTTGAGTTTACGTATGTGCAAAGCTATTCGTCGATCAACCTTCCATTGCACCTTAAGGTAGCGGCCTTTTATTCCGGTCAGGAAGGGTCCTTCTTATTGTGGACACTCCTCGTAGCACTCATTGGCGTCGTACTTGCTCGTTATTCGCGCCAGCGCGGATACGAGGGTTCTGTTATGACCTTCTACGGCCTCATCCTTGTGTTCCTTGGATTACTGTTAGTTGCCAAAAATCCGTTTTCGTATGTGTGGGAAACGTATGCCCGTGATGGCATACGCGATGGATTTGTGCCTGCCGACGGCCGAGGGCTGAACCCTTTGCTTCACAATGCGTGGATAACCATACATCCTCCGATACTGTTTACGGGCTTCGCTTCGATGAGTGTGAGCTTTGCCTTTGCCATGGCGGGCTTGGTGCGGCGCGAATATCACAAGTGGATCGACGTTGCCTTGCCGTGGACGCTGGCAGGTACAGCAATACTTGGCTTTGGCATCATGCTAGGCGGCTTTTGGGCCTACGAGACGCTGGGTTGGGGCGGTTTTTGGGGATGGGACCCTGTTGAGAACTCTTCGCTCATTCCTTGGTTGGTAAGCGTTGCGCTAGTTCACACTATGGTTGTTCAGAAGCGAACCCGTGGGCTTGTGAAAACCAACATGCTGTTAGCCGTTACGGCCTTTGTGATGGTGCTGTATTCGACGTTCCTTACTCGGAGCGGAATCCTCGGCGACACGTCGGTTCACTCGTTCGTCGATCCCGGCAAGTTTGCTTTTTGGATACTTTTGGCCTTTATGATCACTTTTATGGTGATAGGCACGGTGATGGTTCTGATGCGCAGAAAGGACATGAACATCAACCGTGAGGAGTTTGCTCCTTCGACAAGGGAGTTCATGGTTTCGCTTGGCGCTGCTCTCGTGATGGCGAGCGCTATCATGGTTACGATTGGAACGTCGTGGCCAGTGATTCTCGAGATTATTGGCCAGCCAAAGGTTGCAGTT
>JALHPC010000069.1:0-368 GCA_022842685.1 Candidatus Kapaibacterium sp. | reverse complement strand
GACAACGTTCACCTTGTTTTGGTACCCATCATTCTCGTTGTTAACGGGCTTTCGCTTCTGTTACAGTGGCGGAATACTACAGCTTCGGTGTTTAAGCGGAACATTGTTATCGCCGTGGTTACCACCCTTGTTCTTGCTATTGGGTCATTTATCGCTGGCGTGCGTGATGTAGCCATGGTGATTTTGGCAGCATCGGCATGGTTCTCTCTTGTAGTGAATGCACAGATGGGCTGGCGCTTTGTGCGTACATCGCGTGCAATGCTGGGGGCCTACGTCTCGCATGTAGGCATAGGCCTGTTAATGCTGGGCGTTATTACCACGTCGGGCTATACCGAAGTGCATCATGCAATTCTGCCCGAGGGACAGCC
>JALHPC010000068.1 GCA_022842685.1 Candidatus Kapaibacterium sp. | reverse complement strand
ATTCATCGCAACAGACCGCTAATAGAAGTATGAGCAGCTTTGTACTGGATCACAATTCCAACGGTGTGTTGAGAGGGGTCATTTGGAAATTTACATAGAAGTTACGTGCTTCGCACAGTCACATGCCTTTGGCATAGTTACACGGCTTCGCCGTAGCGACGTGCTTCGCACAGTTACGTGCTTCGCACAGGGACGTGCTTCGCACAGTTACGTGCTTCGCACAGTTACGTGCTTCGCACAGGGACGTGCTTCGCACAGGGACGTGCTTCGCACAGTCACATGCCTTCGGCATAGCGACGTTGGCTTCGCCAACAGCGACATGCTTCGCATAGGTAGACACGAACACAAACACAATCACAAACTCGAGCACAGCCTGGCACCCCCCTCTCGACCTTGAGAGGGGGGCCGGGGGGGTGAGCAGATCGCATAGTTACGGCCTTCGGCCAGGGACGTGCTTCGCACAGTCACATGCCTTCGGCATAGCGACGTTGGCTTCGCCAACAGCGACATGCTTCGCATAGGTAGACACGAACACAAACACAAACACAAACTCGAGCACAAACCGGCACCCCCCTCTCGACCTTGAGAGGGGGGCCGGGGGGGTGAGCAGATCGCATAGTTACGGCCTTCGGCCAGGGACGTGCTTCGCACAGTCACATGCCTTCGGCATAGCGATGTTGGCTTCGCCAACAGCGACATGCTTCGCATAGGTAGACACGAACACAAACACAAACACAAACTCGAGCACAAACCGGCACCCCCCTCTCGACCTTGAGAGGGGGGCCGGGGGGGTGAGCAGAGCGCAATTATTTACCAAACGAAAACCGTCAAATCAAAAAGAACCCACCGCCGGAGGCGGTCCCGGCGAGACGCCGGGTCTGTGGGGTTGGTTGTCCCGTTCAATCCATTTGTTTCGTCGCACCAGTGAGTTGTTCCAACCAAGGTCGCAACAGCCTTATAACACTGTACGTTTGCGAGCTTCTCTCCGTTTGTCGTAGAACTCAACGACGGCCATTGCTGTCGCCACCATTGCAGCAAGTATCACGGTATCCACAGTAGGGGGCTGCTCTGCTTCGGCTAGGCCAAGGAAGGGAAAGAAATAAAGCCCACCAAGCACAAACATCGTGTAAAACCAGACAAAGTTGACAACGATGTCGCGGATGATCGCCACTACTGATCTGATCATGACATTTTCCTTTACACGGAAAAACTTCATCTTGGCAGGATGTGCGCCGTTAGCTGTGGACACGAAGTGGTCAACTCAGAGCGCAAGCTGACAACGTACCGGTTTGTGATTAAGCGGTAGCGCAATTTAACAAGACTGGGCATTCTATTTGCATGGCGCGTCGCTATGTCGTTGTCTGTCAATGATATACGAAGTTGAATGGCGCTGCTCTACTTTAGCACGCCGCGGCAGCTATTTTCACCTGCGTTTGTGTTATCAGGCCTGCCAGACCCATCGGACGTGTCCGACAGGTCCGCTCTGTCTGCCGCGTGCCGAGTAAATCGTACATTCGCCAATGCTCGCAATAGCCATCATTGTTCTTGCGCTTGCCGTGCTACCATGTAGCGCCCAGCCCTACGTTGCTCGCACGCTGGAAGCCGATACGGTTGCCACTGTGGTCTACCGCAGAGCTCCGCGCTTTAATGGTGCCATGCAAGACCTAAACATGCGCATCTGGCGGCCGGTAGAAATGCCGCTCCAACGACGTCCTCTCGTAGTTCAAATTCACGGCGGCGGCTTTATCGATGGTAACTACCTAGAGATGTCGCCCTTTTGCCTTAACTGGGCTCGCCGTGGCTACGTTGCCGCCACCGTACAGTACCGCTTGGGTGCCGTTGGGTCGCCCCTACTCGATCCGCCCTATGTGTACGACCCGCACGAGACCGTCCGCGGGGCCTGGCGCGCCGTGCAGGACGTGCGTCATGCCATCCGATACCTCTTTGCCAATGCCGATACATATGGCATCGATACAACAACGTATATCGTTTTGGGCATGAGCGCCGGAGGCATCACGGCCTTGCATCATGCCATACGCGACCCACTGGACACTATTCCCAATTCGGTGTTTGCCCTCTCCGATGCCGAACGTCTTGCCGGCCGCGTGCAACGCCCGTCAATCTTCGAACCTACCGACACCGCAGCATTCCCGTTGCCCTGCGCAGTTGTTAACTACTTCGGTGGCATTATTCACACCGATGCGCTTGCCGGTGCCCCCTTACCACACCTCTTTTCGTATCACCAAACTGGAGATATTGTGGTGAACTGTGGCGCGGCTCGTGGGCTGTGGAGTGTGCCGTTGCCGGGCGTTTCCGACAATTGGGCTGTTATCCACGGAACCTGTGCGATTCGCAATTTGCTTGCACAGCGCAATGTACCCGCCGATCGCCAGCAGTACATCATTCACGAGGGAATTGGACACGAGCTGCACAATCCACAGCTCGTTGATAGTCTGGCAGCTCAGTTTTGTACTCGGTGCATTCAGCCTTCAACAACAGTCGAATCGGCTGTAGAATCGGACGTTTCGGCACCATGGCAGCTGCTTACCGTCCTTGGCCAAGTACTTGAAAGGGGCATCGGTACACGTGCCGAGGCAGAAGCGGCAGCACTGCGGTATCGTCAGTACAGACAGTGCTTGTTGGTACATAGCAAGAATCTTTATCAATCTGTCGATGGTATAGTTATCCGTGCAAAGTAGACTGAAGACGTTCGGCCGCTAGCAGCCGGTGCTGCCGTGAATGTCGCTCAATCACTTTTCCGTCTATCTTTGCCCCATACATATCACCTTCGAGTGCTAGGGTAAGTGCGCCGTGGGTTAGAGATGTAGATGTAAGACGACAAATCGTAGTTCTCATCACATTCTATCACATCGGTCTATGGCGTCAACAGTACCACCCTCGAAGAACATCTTGGATGTAATCATCGTACGCGACAACAAGGTTGCGTCGCGCTACAAGAACGGCAAAAAGACACCCATCACGCTTTTCATCGAAGACTACATGAATGGCAGGGTCGATCTTACCATCGACGTGCAGTTGCTCATGCAACACCGCCTGCAGTACTTCAACTACGACTTAGTAGGGCACCACGCCAAGTTTGTGTTTTCGAAGCTGATTCCACAAGTCACGATACATTCGAAGAAGCAAGACGAGGCCATCGTGCGTAGTCACTACGACCGACGGAACGACTTCTTCAAGGGATTCCTTGGGGAACGCATGATCTATACGTCGGCCTACTTCCGCACGGGTGCCGAGTCGCTTACCGAGGCGCAGGACAACAAGCTGAACCTGGTAAGCGAAAAGATGCAGCTAAAGCCAGGCGAAACGCTTCTCGATATTGGCTGTGGCTGGGGAACGTTGGTGGCGCACACGGCAAAGTACTTTGGCACCGATTCTACGGGCATCTCGATTGCGCAAGATGGCGTCGACTATGCCAACGCTCAGATTGCCGATTGGGGCGTGTCGAACTCGGCGCGTTGCCTACAAATGGACTACCGTGCTATCCCTCAAAAGAAGTACAACAAGGTGTCGTGCCTCGAAATGGCCGAACACGTAGGTATCAAGAACTTCCAGCGCTTCATGAATCAGATCTATGGTCTGCTGGAAGACGACGGCATCTTCTACCTGCAAATCGCTGGACTCAAGGCGGGCATTCACCGGGAGTCGCTCATCTGGGGTGCGTTTATGAGCGAGTACATTTTTCCGGGTGCCGACGCAAGCATGCCGCTGTCGTTTGTTGTAGCACGTTTGGAACGCGCCGGCTTTGAAATCCACAGCGTCGAGAACATAGGCATACACTATTCGCAAACCATCCAGCTATGGTATAACAACTGGATGTCGAACCGCGACGCTATCTACAGTGAATATGGCCAGTGGTGGTACCGTTGCTGGGAGATCTTCCTGTCGTGGTCTGTCGACATTGCAAAGCAAGGCAACTCTACGGCATTCCAGATCGTGTGCAACAAGAACAAGATCGACTACAACCGTCGCCGCTGGATTGGCACCACCAACCTTGGCGAGCACGACTTTAGGGTGTAACGAATGGTGGCGCCGGCGCGGTATTGCGCATGCGGAAGTAACGTCCTGCCGGTAGGCGCCTAGCCCATTCTTCGGTACCAAAACCTTGTATGCGCCCCACGATGTCGACGTACCATGCTGGTACGTCTGCGTCGCGGGGCGTTTCACGTTCTTCTACCGTTGTTGGCGTCGCAGCATCGCGGAAGGGTTGCCACACAGACGCAGCACCGCGGTCGTAACCTAAGGCCCATAACGCAACGCCGCCGTAACGCTGCTCTTGCACGTGGCGGAGCTTTTCAATGCGCGTTAGCGAATCGTCCCACCAGGTCTGCTGCATCCGCCCGCCAGTGCTGCCCGTGGTCCAAGCCGATACCGTTGGCACATCGTGCTGTCTGAGCTCGTAACCCGGTATACCAGGCATGCTGGCCATTGTAACCGCACTGGCACGCGTACCGGCTACAACGCTGGCCTTTTGCTGGTCGTTGATAACAGTCCACGTATAGCCGTATAACGGCATGCCCATAAGCAGTCGCCACGTGGGTATTCCCGCCGCATGGTAGGTGCGCATGCTGCGCTCTACGGTATATACCTCGCCACGCAGTGGGGCCACCGGACCCGCCGTGGTAGAGCCCGACCACGAGTAGTCGTAGCCCATTACAATGCAGTAGTCGTAGATGTCGCGAAGCTGATTTACAAGAAACGAATTCGACCAATCAACCGCCGGCAGGCATATCGATAGTCGTTGCGTTTGCAGCGCCAACCGTAACTCGCGAGAAAACAGCGCCAGTTGATCACGCATGCTTTGAGGCACGCTTTCGAAGTCGATATTAACTCCACAGTCCGGCACATCGGCAATGGCCTGAGCAATGCTGGCAATACAGGCAGCACGCTTTTCCGCATTCGACAGCAACGCTAGGTTGCTCTCCTGTCCAAAACACGTAATCGTTAGGTCGATCGCAATGCCGTGTTGCTGCGCCCACGGTATTGCCGCACATTCCCTCCACCGCTGAACGTCGGTTAACCTGCCTGTTGCCGTGTCAACGTCGCACGCAAACCACGCCACATGGGTTACCATTGCTGCGTTGATCAACTCTAACGCCGAGGCGGGCTGCCAATAGGGAAACCAGCCATACACTACATCTACCGGACGCTCTCCTGTTGCCAGCACTGCGCGCCTTGCTACATCGACGCCCCCTACATCATCCGATAAGGGGCGCTGGTGGGCGTGGGGACTACTGTTAGGTAGATGCTGGCCCTGTAACGATAGAGTGCATAGTAGAAAAACGACAATCGTGATTGAACATCTCATGTTCTAATGGCGCTCGATAAGCCAGTAGGTGTGCATTGGGCCCTTTCCTTTAACGTTAACGGTGCCTCGCTCCTTAAGCACCATTCCTTGCACATTGGGATGTAGCGAGTTGGCAAAAACATCACTTACATGGATGTGTCCCGGCTCGCCAGTACTTTCCATTCGGCTTGCAATGTTCACGGTGTCGCCCCAAACATCGTACTGCATCCGCTGTGATCCAATTACACCAGCAGTTAATGGACCACAGTGAATTCCGATACGGACTTGGATGCTACCAGTTCCTACCAACTCTGCAGTGTTGCTTGTCGAAGGGGGCAACGTGATGCTAAGCTCCTTCAAGGCGCGAATCATGGCGCAAGCACACAACGCTGCTTGCTCTGTGCTGGCAAACGAAACCGCCATATACGAATCGCCGATAGTTTTGATTTTGGCCACATCGTAGAGCTGACACACTGCGTCTAAAGCACCAAACACCTGGTGGAGCAGGTGTACTACATCGCCAGAAGGAATCGTGTCGGCAATTGTGGTAAAGTCAACAATGTCGAGAAAAATCACCGATGCACATTCATAGTAGTCGTTTACCGTCTCGCCATTCGCCACTCTACTGGCAATGTGCTGGGGCAGGGTACTGTGTAACACGGCAAGATGCCGTTCGTGCTCACGGCGCTCATGCTCAAGGCGTCGCTCTGCTTCCATCACTGCAAGTCGTGTCGTTGCTTCTCTGCCTCGGGTTTCTTCCGTAATACGCATGTACTCCTTGTTGTGGAATACATAAGCGGCTAGATCATTTGCAGTAAGTGCTAAATCGCAAAGTTGTTTGTGTATCTCGGCCGTCTTGGACGGAAGTCTAAACCGTTCGGAGGACGCAAGAGCGTCAAGGAGCTCTGTTCGTGAAGAAAGGACATCACCCTCGGTGAGCATTATTAACGACCGAAGCATGCGAACATCAATCGTGGTAGAGGAGCGACTATAGTGCATGGCATCCAACTGCCTGAGCACGTCGTGGGCATCAGCAAGACGACCAAGCCGTACTAGCGTCGTACCAATATTCGATAAAACATGAGCAATCAACTCGTGGTCGTTCAGCTCTTGGTAAATGCTAAGTGACTCCCGAAAATACTCTAAGGCACTTTCGAACTCCTTGGAACTAACGCTGCTGTTCCCCATACTAGTAAGTGCGTGTGCAATAGCTTCGCGGTCATCGATTTCGAGGGCCATTGCATGTACTCGTCGAAAACACTGCATTGATTCAGCGTGGTTATCCATCCGAGCATGCATGATTCCGATGTTCGCAGTTGCTAGCCCCATCCCTGCAAGACTGTTTGACTGCTCAAACAGGTTCAGCGATTTACTAAAGTATTCGAACGCTTTTGGAAAGTCGCCAGCATCGCAAAAGATAGTACCAATGTTTGATAGGTTAGTAGCACTATTTACAACGTCGCCAAGTTGTTCCTGCAGGTCATACGAACGATGTAACACCTCTAGCGCCTTGCTAACGTCGCCAAGCCGCGAATAGGTTGCTCCGATACCGCCCAACACCTTTGCAACATCCGCCGTTAAACCCAGATGTTCGAAAGTCTCAAGGGCGCGTTGGTACCATTCCAACGACTCTGAATACTGGCTATCAAGTGTTGCCAGTCTGGCCCTAGCGCAGCACGATATGGCGTAAGCGTCGTCGCCTTCGACGTTGTCGAGCTCTGCGATCAGGTCGATGTACTCCTTGGCACTCGACACTGCATTCAGACGAGAACGTAGTTCAGCGGCGTTCATGATGTTCTATGGTAGTGTTTTCTAAGCATTGGCTGGCGCTATACAACTACCAGGCATAGGCCTCGGGGGCAGGGCCGCCAGTGCCCGGCCAAATGGCGTCTAACGCGTCGAGCGTTTCTTGCAACAGTGCGATGTCGAGCGCACGCAGGTTGCCCTGTAGCTGCTCCATCGTTCGTGGACCTATGATGGGCGAGGTTATGCCCGGGCGCTGCAGTACCCATGCCAGGGCAACGTCGCTATAGTCATGGCCAATGTCGCGGCACAACGCTTCGTAGCGCTCGATTTGCGGGCGTAGGCGTTCGGCCGATGCAAGCAGCGGTGCACGCTGGCGGCGTACGCCGTCGTGCTGCGAAAAAATGCCGCTAAGCATTCCCCCACCAAGCGGACTCCACGGCAGCACGGCCATGCCGTAGGCCTGTGCGGCGGGAATTACCTCGAGCTCGATGTGGCGGTTGCGCAGCGAATAAATACTCTGTTCGCTCACCAATCCCAGGTAGTTGCGATGACGAGCGATCTCGTTTGCCTGCGCTATGTGCCAGCCCGCAAAGTTGCTCGAGCCCAGATACGTAATCTTGCCTTCGCGTACCAGTTGCTCCATGGCCTGATAGATCTCTTCCCAAGGGGCGTCGCGGTCCACATGGTGCATTTGATACAGGTCGATATGGTCGGTCTGCATCCTGCGCAACGAGTCTTCGCAGGCCTTACGGATGTGGTAAGCGCTAAGGCCGCGGTTGTTTGGCTCGGCCGACATCTGGCTAAACACCTTGGTGGCAAGAACGATCTTGTGACGGCGTCCGCCCTGGGCCAGCCAGCGTCCAATAATCTCCTCGGTAAGCCCACGCCCCTTATCGTAGCCATACACATTGGCCGTGTCGAAGAAGTTGATGCCGGCATCGACGGCGGCATCCATGATGGCAAACGAATCTGCTTCGGTGGTGTTCGGACCAAAGTTCATGGTGCCTAAGCATAGGCGTGATACTTGTAGGGCCGTGCGGCCAAGGCGGGTGTAGTGCATGGGGTGGGTAGGGGTGGGTGATTATCTCACAATTCGATGCGTTGTTCCGTTGTGCCTATAGGTCACAAATGCTGGCAACGGCGGATGATATGAGTCGTACGTTCGACCCAGTATATCGTGAACTTCAACGTGCGAAATCTCAGACGAAATCAGTAGTGTTCCGTCGTATGTGCGAATCACGTGATTAGGATTGACATCCACAAAGCTAGGCACCGTGCTTGGTAATGTTCCAGTGGTAAACAATGGTAGGTTCGGCCACGGAAGAGAATCTAAGATGAGCTCTCGCGTTTCGGTGCCGCGTGTTTCGCGCACTGCCACGGGATACCAGCCACGAGGCACATAGGATCGCAAGCTGTGTATCACGGAAAGTCGAGCGTTATCTACCACCCATGCCACTGGGCGTACGTCTTCGGCATGGCTTTGTGCCGGATAGACTAAGCCGCCAAGTACTTCGGTGGCACCACCATTCGTTGTGCGCGTTAATTCTGCAAAGCCCTCGGTCTTCATACCCAGTATCCAATGCTTGCCACCGTGGTTTTCGTGCTGTGCCTCGGTGTAGGGCTGGATCTCTGGATTGTACTGGCGCGCCCACATGTTTGTGGCATGCTGTGGACGGAATGCACCAACGACGTTCTCGAGAAACACGTCTCCTGACCCTGCAACATTCGTGTAGCCGTCGATGCCTATATCACGTAGTACAACAGGGCGCTTGCCCACGTGGTGCACGCGGATGGCGTTCATACGTTCGATGAACAGTGGTTCGGGACCATCTCCAGCAACAACAATGGTAGCAGAATCGAAGAAGCAGAATTTCGATTGGTCGAAGCCGGTAATAAGGCGAACGTGCTCTGGAACCACGATTGGACGGTCGACACCGAAACAAGAGCCAACACTGCGGGTGATGGGCAGCCACACAACTGGCTTGCCAGAGTTGAAGGCCGCTTGAATCGCATCATTGTCTACGCGCTTTACAAAGAACGGATCGCTGGCCACGGCACCATACGATTCTACTGAGGCCCATGCAGACGTGTCGTTGTTGACATATGTGGGTGGAGTGTCCTTTATCGGAAGTCGTAACGACAGACCCTCAGACGGCCACAAGTCGAATCGTTCTCCAGAGAGAAGCTCGTCGACGTAGTCGTTGAAATATCTGCCTCCATCAGCAATTCCGCCTGAAATATTCGCAAGTCTCAGGTTCCGAATGTAGTACTTGTCGCTTACTTCCACGTGACTACCCTCAATGCTATCGGCATCAACATCACAGTCGATGAGGACATTTGGACCGCCTCGTAGGCTAAAGGGTATCGGACTGCCCGAGATGCGAATCTTACGTGCTGACGTGGGAAGGTAAGAAACGAAGCCGCGACTGCGCTGATTGGTCAGGGTAATATGCTCGAACACCATTGAATATTCCGAGCTCGCTACGACGATGCCCTGGTGAAAGCCATCAATTGTAACATTACTTACAAGAGCCGGCCCTGGCCATGTTCGCGTCATTTCAATGCCGGTAGATGCAGAATTTGGTGCGGCCTTAATCGTGACATCGCGGATTACGCCCGTGTTGCTCGATATGTAATCGATCGCAACTGCACCTGGGTTTCCTGCCCCTACATCAATGGTGATGTTGCGAATATTCTGATGAAAGCTCTGGTTGCCCCCGCGCGTAAACAGGACTGGCTTGCTCGTTCCTGTACCATAGCCCTCGCAAGAGTCTTTCAATCGAATAATCGTGCCGCTACGGCTTTGCCCTTGTATGCTTACGCAACAGTCATAATAGCCATCGGCATACTTTAGCGTGTCCGACACCAGGTACACTCCATCGGGAAAGTACAGCGAAACACGATCTAGGTACGGCTCGTTGCGATTGAGAAGGGCGGCCTGTATTGCCTTCGTATCGTCGGTTACGCCGTCACCCTTCGCACCGTAGCGTTCCTTAACGTTCACCCATCCAATGCCGACGGGATAGACGTTCTGCTCTTGAGCACACACACAGGCCCATGTCGCGGCAAAGGAAATCAAGAGTAGCAGTGGCCGAATCATGAACATACTCCACACAGTGGATTTATAAGTATTACCAGATCGGAAGAGC
>JALHPC010000067.1 GCA_022842685.1 Candidatus Kapaibacterium sp. | reverse complement strand
CATAGCGTTGGTCAAACACTCCGGACATGAAGATGACGACATAGATAATGGGCGTGTAAGCTACTAGGAGAACGCCCATGATTCGAAGGGATGGCATCGTGCGAAGAAGTGTAAGATTGGTTAGCACGTCGTGAATACCTCGAAGCAAAAAGGCCGACAGAATAGAAACCAGAAAGATGGCAAGAGGGAATCCAAGTTTCAAGGTCAGACCGACATAGCCGAAATGGATAAACTGTGTGTATGAAGATGCTTGAACGATGGGGTCCCAAGCCAAGACGGAGGCACGTATGCCCTGTCCGCCCAGCGGCGTCTCAACGATGCGCTCCCATGCTGCAGTGGCCTCGATAATTCGCGTCTCGAACGAATAGTCGCCTCCACGCAGGCGAGAACTCGAAAGAAACCGCTTCTTGATAAGCATGAGGGCGATGTCGGTAAGCTTCGGGAAGAACGCATAGGCCACGGAAACAACAGCTGAAGTCGCACCGGCGGCTGCTGAGATAGTGGTTACGACTTGGCGAATCGTGAGAAAGCTGAGGGTGATAAAGAGACCGACGGCTCCCATTACCCACAAGGTTCGCGTAAACGTAATTACCAATGCAACGGTGTTGATGAGAAGTCCGAACAACGCTAGCCACCGTCCACGGCGCGAAGTAACTGTGAACAAGGCAACGATACATCCAAGGATGACGAGGAGAAAAATGGGACCAAGGAGTACCGATCGAGCCGATTCTAGTTGGAAGGCATAGATGAGTGTCGATGCCATTCGCTGCTTGAAGTTCCAGATGGAGTAAAGTGACTGTAAAATTGAGCTAACGAGAATGAGCGTAAGCAACTGCATACGTCCAGACTCGGTACCGCCGTAGTACTCTCGGATTGGCAGGTAGTACAGAATGAGAATGTAGAGCGCCCACTCAGAAAACCAGAATACGATGTCGACGTCGTTTGCGAGCGCTACCATTACGTTCAACACGCTCATCAACAACCATAGCAACAGCGCGATATCAGGCCATGTACGTAGAACCGACGAATAGTTCGTTGCCAGTTTGTACAACACCCATAGGGAAATCGACACAAGCAAGGAACCTCCAACGGCTACTTCGAATGCAGATATACCCTTGCCCGATTCCGTAAGAAAAACTGGAAGGATCAGAATCGATGTAGCAATCCACGCTCGTGGCGAACGGAGCATGAGCACGATGAGTAACAGAGCAAGTCCTATCCCGCTAGCGAGGAACGGGATATCTAGCGTAAGTTCAACGAACAGTGCGCTAGAAAGAACGGCGGCAACGCCGAAGAACGGAACGTACGTCCCGAGTTTCTGGATCATGAGCCTTTTACGTGTCGTCGAAAATCTGACCACGCGGCGAAAGCAAACAAGGAGGCCACAATAATGACGAGTGATCCAACACCAGAGCCAAGGGCCACCAGCGTACGCTTCGGCCGGATTCGCTTTTCGGGCCGACGCGGTTCGTCGACGACCATTAGACTAAGCGTGGCATTGCGAGAATCAAGCCGTGATTGTTCGAGAGTAGGAACAAGGAACGCTTTGACCTTGCCGAGGGCTTCGATCTCGGCAAGTAGTCGAATATGAGGGATACCTTTCTCTGCCGCATCACGTAGAGCAAAGTCGCCAAAGAACCCTGGTTTCGACTTAACGTCCTGGAGTTGCGCCTTTAGCTTTGCTACAACTTGCCGCTGGATGGTGGTCTGTTGGTCGCTCTCACCATAGAGCTGTTGATAGAGACCCAAGATTGCCTCTTGCTTCAGAACATCAGACTGTAGCTCTGCATATGTACTGGCAATAGCAGTGAGCTGCTGCTCTGGGGCAAACATTAACGTGTTCGAGGCTTGCGTACTAAGTGCTCTACTCAGGACGTTCATCGTAGAGTCTAACAGAGCAATACGGCGCTCGAGGTAATCTGTAGTTCGCTCTGCTTCACGCTGGGTAAGACGCGACGCAAGGTTGTTCGCCAGGTCCACAAAGGAACGGCACATCTCCACGCACTTTGCTGTGTCGCGACTGTACAGGGTTATCTCGTAGTTGCCCTCGGCTCGAACGGCGATATCGATGTTACGCTCTACCTCATCAAGCAGGTCCACGTAGGGACTCGCTGCCATCTCGTACTCGGCTCGCAGATCAAATCGGTCGATCAAACTGTCACGAATCGATCGGCTGAAGAGCAGCGCCATTAGTTCATACGAGGAACTACTCTTACCGGTGATTTTCGTCAATCCAACATCTTTCAGGGCCGAGGTAATACCTCCAATGCCACCCAACTGACTTGACGGATCAACTCGTGGGGGCACGCAGTTGATTGTAGCCGCAAAGTACTCAGGTTGAAACCAAGCCCAGGTATACCCGGCAACGGTCCCAACGATGGCAAAGGCTGCGATGAGCCATCTGAAGCGGTAAAGCATGGTCCCCGCTTGAGGTGCAGGACTGTCTAGCTGTGGGGCGGGGGGCACGTTAATCGGGGCGTTCATTCCTCGGTGTTCTCTGTTGCGAAAGAGGCACAAAGATACGGACTCTTTCGCTGCGGTTTCTGGTGGTGGTTCGTAACTTCGGCACTATGCGTCTGGTAATGAATGCTCGACTTGTCGTTCCTGGGAAACTAGATGGGATGGGCTGGTACTCGTACGAGATTGGCCGCAGACTGTGCGCGGCGCTCCCTGACGTGGAACATCACTGGTTGTTTGATCGGCAAGTTGATGCTTCGCTCGTTCCCGAAGGTGTCCGTCCTTACGTAGTAGGACCACCTGCACGCCACCCCGTGTTGTGGCATGTTTGGCATCAATTCCGAGTGCCAGGCATGTTGCGCAAGCTTGGCGCAGGCGTGTATCTTAGCCCAGACGGCTTCATCCCCCTAACTACGTCTGTACCAACGATAGCAGTTTTGCATGACATCGCATTCGAGCGCGAAGCCACGCATACACGTATGTCGGCGGGACGGTATTACCGATGGATGTTTCCTAAGTGCGCCCGCAGAGCTACTGCTCTCGTGACAGTTTCTGAAGACGCGCGCCAAGATATAGTGTCAACGTACGGTATTCCAACCGAACACATCGATGTTGTGCCGAATGGCGTCCGCGACGTCTTTCGGCTGCGTACGAACCAAGATCGTCTCATGGTACGTGACCGCCTTAACGAGGGTCGACCCTATATACTATTTGTTGGAACAGTACAACCTAGGAAGAATCTCGTGCGTCTTGTCGAGGCATACTCCATGGCTGTTGAACAACACGGTATTGATCTTGACTTTGTTATCGTCGGTGGTAAGGGATGGCGCGACGAAAGTCTACGTGATGCTTGTCTAGCATCCACATCATCCCATCGAATTCGATTCGTTGGATATGTGACCGACGACGTAATGTCCGACTGGTACGCCGCAGCCGAGTTCCTTGCGTTTGTTCCATTATTCGAGGGCTTTGGCGTCCCCATCATTGAGGCATTCGCTTCGGGCATTCCAGTATTGAGTTCGAACAGACCGCCCATGACGTCCATCGGTAAGGACGCAGTCTTCTACGTTGATCCGGAATCGGTATCTGAAATCGCCGAAGGTATAGCAACGTTAGCCCGTTCTGAGTCGTTGCGACGGTCGCTTGCCGAGCGCGGGCACAGAGAGGCACGTTTGTACACATGGGACGCCTCGACGGCTGCCATGGCCTCGATCATACGCCGGTTAGCCCCACTGTCTGGTGCGTGAACTCAATCCCTCCCGTTCTTGCGCGCTATCACCAACATATTCGCTGTAGAAAGGGTCATCGAAGTGGCAACGCCTGCAGCAAGCGCAACGATCCTGTGAGCAAATCCAACGATTGGGGTAACGATGGCACGCAGGAATCGCACACGAGCGCTTCCTCCTGTGGGTGGAATTCCAACTACGCCCACATCGGTAAAGGGCGTGGCCGCCATGAGTTCTTTTGCGGAAAGAGGGTTTAGATGCATTTCGTGGGTGACGTCACCAAACGACAGCACGGTGCCCATGAGTCCATCAACATTTGGAGTGCGCGCAAGGAAGACACCGCCGGGCTCAAGTGCGTCATGAATCGCATGAAGAACAGATAAGGCCTCGGATCGGCGCAGGTGCTCGATAACGTCAAGCATAATCACGGCATCCCAGTGTTTATGCAAAAGACCCGATTCGAGGAGGTCGCCGCAGACCACATCATCGAGTCCCAAGGCGTGGGCCGTGGCCACCTGCTCGCTACTGATATCGATTCCATGAACGTTGGTATAACCCTCGTTCTTCAACAGTAGCAACAGTGCCCCATATCCGCAACCAGCATCAAGAATTGCGGCAGATTTATTGACAGGCAAGTGGGGAAGTATGGTGGTGCGAAGAGTATCAAACTGTGCCTGGGCATGCTGACGGATACCATCGACATTCGAGATACGAGTCTGGGCCGACGTATAGGATGCATAGATATGGGTACGGACGTCCATGGTACTCAGACTCCTGCGTTGGTCAATACTTGCCGATACACCTGTGCTATCTGTGCGGCAATACGCTGATTCGTATAATGAGCCTCTACCCGCTCAAGACCTCGTTGTCGTATGGCGGCCCGTGCGTCAGGGTTGGACATTTGTTCAATACAGGATGCAAGTGACTTTGCGTCGCCTTCCGGAAATACAAGGCCGGCATCGCCAATCACATACGGAATCTCGCCCGATGACGAGCCAACAACGGGCAATCCACAGGCCATGGCTTCGATGATCACTCGACCGAACTGCTCGCGCCATTGGGCGGTGGTTCGCGACGGAAGAACCATCACGTCGAGGGAGCGCATGGCAGATGGGACGTCGGCCGGGGCTAGGCCGTCTATAAGCGTGAGTCGTGACGTCATTCCTGTGCGCTCGGCTACTGTGTAAAGCCAGTCGGAATCACCGCGGCCAACGACAACGCAGTGGACGTTGCTGCCAAAGACTGCGCATGCCTCTAGCAGTGTGTCGAGGCCCTTCATAGGCATAATCCGACCCACAAAGCCAACCACAAGCGAATCGTGGCTGATGGTATACGTTGATCGGATGTCGATGCGTGGGCCTTCGGGGGAGTACCGAGCAGGGTCGATGCCATACTGCGGAATGATGGGCATTGGGCATGTGACACCTAGGGGAGCAAAGGTCGATGGTCCTTCGTGCGAGCCACAGATGAGTGCATCATAGTGCGGCAGACACATCCGTTGAATCAAGTCGAGTACAATGCGTTTAGGCTTGTACCATTGCCAGTGAGCAAACGGAAAGTACATGTTGCGCCAACTAAAACCGACGATCTTTGGCGGCTGACGAAGCGAGAGCGCAGCTCGGATAGCCTGCAAGGAGATGAGGCTCTCGGGCTCTTCTTCGAGATGGAGAACATGTGGTTGGAGACGCTTCATCAGACGTCGTAAGCCGCGCAGCGTGTACTTACTCTGAGGACCCTTTTGTGCAAGTCTTCCATGAAGTGGCACAACGGCGTAGGACCCGTCGCCAAGGTGGGCTTTTACCACGCCACCAGCTTCGGGAAACACATGCGGAACGACGAGTGTTATCTCAAGATCATGTTCACGCGCTAGGTAGCGCAACTTGTCTTGATAGACGTCCACGACGGCGCTGTGCGACAGGATGAGGATGCGGTATCGCGATGGAGACTGTTGCGGGATTGACATCGTGCAAATCTATTGGGTTCGATCAAGGTTACAGTGATTAGTCAACCGATTGCAGCTGTGCGATAACATCGCGAAGCTGCGCGGCGCGCTCGAAGTCGAGGTTGCGTGCTGCCTCTTTCATTTCGGCAAACATCTGTTCTACCGTCTCCTTGCGCTGCTCTTCGGTAAGGTACTTCGCTATGGGTTCGGCGGCTTTGCGCTGGCGCGCCATTTCGGCTTCGGCTTGTCGGACGGTTTTTTGCGCTTGAATGTCGGCCACAGACGTGGCGCTCAGAATCTCTTCGAGCGACTTGTACACCGTCGTTGGATTGATACCATGCTCGGCGTTGTACGCCTGCTGCAGCTCGCGCCGGCGGTTCGTCTCGCCGATGACTGCTCGCATCGAATCGGTCATTCTGTCCGCATAGAAAATCACCTTACCGTCGGCGTTTCTTGCCGCGCGGCCTGCCGTTTGCATCAGCGAACGCTCACTGCGTAGGAATCCCTCCTTGTCGGCATCAAGAATGGCCACGAGTGACACTTCGGGCATGTCGAGTCCCTCGCGTAGCAGGTTAACGCCAACGATCACATCGAAGGTACCAACGCGGAAGTTCCGAATGATCTCGACACGTTCGAGGGCAACCACATCGCTGTGGATGTAGGCAACGCGGATGTTGAGGTTGTGTAAGTAGTCTGTAAGATCTTCCGCCATTCGCTTCGTAAGCGTCGTTACAATTACACGTTCCTTACGGTCTACGCGAAGGCGAATCTCATGTAACAGGTCGTCGATTTGATTCGAAACGGGCCTGACTTCGATAAGAGGGTCGAGCAAGCCCGTTGGGCGGATGACTTGTTCAACAACGGCGCCCATTGTCTGTTCGAGTTCGTAGGGACCTGGCGTCGCGCTTACGTAGACGGCTTGATGGACCATCGACTGAAACTCTTCGAAGCGCAGAGGCCTGTTTTCGAGTGCTGACGGCAAGCGAAAGCCATGTTCAACTAGGGTTGTTTTGCGCATGCGATCGCCATTGAACATGCCCCGTATCTGCGGAATGGTTACGTGGCTTTCATCAACAATCAGCAGAAAGTCATCAGGAAAGTAGTCGAACAAACAAGCCGGCCGCTCGCCTGGCACACGGCCCGATAGGTGCATTGAGTAGTTTTCGATGCCCGAGCAGTATCCAACCTCCTTCATCATTTCGATATCGAACATCGTGCGTTGTTCGAGGCGCTGGGCCTCGACGAACTTCTCGGCATCGCGGAGTTCCTTAAGACGGGCTACAAGTTCATCCTTGATGTTCGTAACGGCCGAGGCAAGTGACGACTGTGAGGTCACGAACATTCGAGCCGGGTATAGGATCACGAAGTCGGTCTGCTCCATCACAGCGCCGCTGTCGCGAGCTACCCATGACAATCGCTCGATGTCATCGCCGAAGAACTCTACACGAATGAACCGCGCGTCCTCGTAGGCGGGAAAGATGTCAACCACATCACCGCGCACGCGGAACGTTCCGCGTGTGAACTCGAAGTCGTTCCGCGTAAAGTAGATGTCATTAAGGCGGAACAGCAGCTGCTGGCGACTAAGCTGCATGCCTTCTCGCAGTGTAAGTCGGCGAGCAGCAAACTCCTCCTTCGTACCGATTCCATAGATGCACGACACGGAGGCGATAACGATAACATCGCGTCGTTCCTCGACGAGGGCACTGGTAGCTCGAATGCGGAGACGGTCAATGTCATCGTTAATAGAGAAGTCCTTCTCGATGTAGACGTCAGTACTCGGCACGTATGCCTCGGGCTGATAGTAGTCGTAGTACGAGATGAAAAACTCGACGGAATTGTTTGGAAAGAACTGCCTGAACTCGCCATAGAGCTGGGCTGCCAAGGTCTTGTTTGGCGAGATAATCAGCGTAGGGCGCTGAACCTGTTGAATGACGTTCGAGATTGTAAACGTCTTGCCCGAGCCAGTCACACCCAATAGCACTTGGTGTTGATCGCCACGTTCGATGCCATCAACAAGTTCCTGAATGGCTCTGGGCTGATCGCCAGCGGGCTGATATCTTGATTCGATCTGAAAGGCGTTCATGGGTCGCTTCGTCGTGGACAAACACACAAGTTACAACGTGTTCCTCAATGGAAGGGCAGGCGGTTAGAACGTAGAATCGTCGTAAGTGAATGCCAGCCAAGGGGATGCGTAGGACTGGTATCGACGCCCCTTGTAAAATTCTCTTGACGTGGGGGGGTGAAAGGTCGTATTTTTGCCGTCTTTTCCGTTCACCACGCTTAGCCCCGGGAGATTGCGGGGCTTCGTCTATTGGAGTCTCTATGAAGCTCAGTGAGTTCAAGTATCCCGTTCCTAAGTCAGCCGTTGCAAAGTTCCCAGCCGATCCTCGCGAGTCGTCTCGGTTGTTGGTGTTGGACAAAGAGACTGGCGAGATGGTCGACAAGGAGTTCAAGAACATCTTGGACTTTATGGAGAAAGGCGACGTGATTGTGGTGAACGATACTCGCGTGTTTCCAGCCCGAATGTTTGGAAAGAAAGAGAAGACGAACGCCAAGATCGAAGTGATGTTGCTTCGTGAACTCAAGGCGCAAGAGCGTATTTGGGACGTGCTAGTAGAGCCAGCGAGAAAAGTACGTATTGGCAACAAGATTTACTTCGACAACAATCGTTTCTATTGCGAAATCATCGACAATACAACGAGTAGGGGACGTACCGTGCGTTTCTCGTACGATGGCGACCTTCACGAGGTGATTGAACGTATTGGCCAGATGCCCTTGCCTGAATACATCAAACGGGAGCCCAACGAGCACGACAAGGAAACCTACCAATGTGTGTTTGCCAATCCGGCAAAGGTTGGTTCGATTGCGCCGCCAACGGCTGGCCTTCACTTCTCTGAAAAGTTGCTGAAGCAAGCTGAGAAGAAGGGCATTCGTGTTGTGCCGATTACATTGAACATCGGTCAGGGAATATTCGAACTCATCGAGGTCGAAGATCTCACAAAGCACCGGATGTACAGCGAGTACTTCGAGATAACGAAGGATTCCGCTGAAGTCATCAATAAGGCATTGAAGGCTCGCAAGAATGTGTATGCAGTCGGATGTAGTGTTGTACGGGCTCTTGAGTCGAGTGTGCTAACGTCAGGAATCGTAAAGCCAAACAAGGGGTGGACCGACAAGTACATTCATCCACCATACGAATTCAAAATTGCTACTCGCTTCATTACGAACTTCCATCAACCAGGTTCGCCCGCACTCCTTGTAGCCGCCGCGTTTGCAGGCAACAAAGAGACCGTGTTCAAAGCTTACAAGCGAGCCCTCAAGAGTGAGTATCGGTTCTTCGCATATGGTGATGCGATGCTCATCAAGTAATCGTCGTCCCTCTCAAATTCCCATTCATCATCATGTCGTACGCCCAGCTTCAGCGCGTAATGCGCCGTAGTGCAAACCTGTCTTCTGCTTCGTCGATCCTTAATTGGGACCAAGAAACCTATATGCCTGAAGGGGCCGTCGCAGCACGTGCCGAACAGCTTGCGACGCTTTCGAGCTTGCATCACGAGACGCTTACAAGCGGCAACGTGCAATCACTTGTAGACTCAGTAGGGGATTGGATTGCCGACTGTTCAGAGGAAGAGCGTAAGATCGTAGAGAAGTTTGTACGCGACTATACTCGAACGGTCAAACTCCCGGCCGACCTTGTCGAAGACCAAGCACGAACGGCGGCGCTTGCGCAAGATGCATGGAAACGAGCCCGGCAGGCCTCGGACTTCTCGTTGTTTCAACCGCTGCTAGAGCGGACGGTAGAACTCAAACGCCGAGAGGCCGACATCGTTGGCTACGACAGCCACCCGTACGATGCCCTTCTTGACGTCTTTGAACCCGGAATGACCGTCGAAACACTGACGCCCGTATTCGAAGAATTGAGAGAGGGTACTGTAGCACTCCTCGACGATATCAGCGCAGCTGCGAATTCGGTGAGCGACGACGTTCTACATCGATACTACCCAGCAAATGCACAGATTGCTTTTGCCACGGATGTTGTTAAGGCCTTGGGATTTGATTTTACATGTGGTCGTGTTGATCTGTCGGCGCATCCCTTTTGTACAACATTCGACGTTACAGACGTGCGTCTAACAACGCGCATCCGCGAGAACGACCTGCGGTCGTGCCTTTTCGGCCTAATCCACGAGGCGGGGCATGGCATGTACGAGCAGGGCGTGAATCCTCGTTACAGCGGCACAGCGGCAGCACAGGGTGCAAGCATGGGCATCCACGAGTCGCAGTCGTTGTTTTGGGAAAACACCATTGCACGTAGTCCTGAGTTTTGGTCATGGTGTTACCCACGTTTGCGCGCCGCCTTCCCCGGCGTGCTTGATGATGTAACGGAGCACGACTTCTTCAAGGCCATCAACCGTATCGTTCCATCGCTCAACCGTGTTGAAAGCGACGAGGTTACCTACAACCTGCACATCATCGTTCGCTTCGAAATCGAACGTGACCTCGTTGCCGGTACGCTGTCTGTGGCCGATATTCCGCACGTTTGGAATGCCAAGATGAAGGCTCTGCTGGGCGTTGTACCACCTAACGACGCAGAGGGGTGTCTTCAGGA
>JALHPC010000066.1 GCA_022842685.1 Candidatus Kapaibacterium sp. | reverse complement strand
CTTGTAGCGAGCTGCGTAACAGAGTGCGTCTGCTAGAATCAATCGGCCCTCAGCATCGGTATTGTCAATCTCGGCCGTCTTCCCATTCATAAACGTCAGGATGTCACCTGGTACATATGCTGATCCAGATGGCATGTTCTCTGTTGCTGGTACGAGCCCAACAACGTTGAGAGGGAGTTTGAGCTCAGCGATGGTTGCCATGGTTCCAATAACGCTGGCAGCGCCATGCATGTCGCCCTTCATATCGCTCATGCCAGGGGCTGGCTTGATGGAGATTCCGCCCGTGTCGAACGTAACACCCTTGCCAACGAGAACAATCGGAGCATCGCCCTTCTTGCCTCCCATGTGTTCCATCACGATGAATACCGGTGGTCGTACGCTGCCCTGATTAACTCCAAGGAGTCCACCCATTTTTAGCGCTTCAATACGGCGCTTGTCGAGCACCGTCACGCTGAAACCGTGGCGCTTTCCTGCTTCTTGTGCGCGCTTTCCAAGTACTGCGGGATACACTTCACCATTAGGAGCGTTAGCAAGGTCACGGGCTAACGTCGTTCCTGCTACGATTGCCTTAGCTACATCAAGACTCTTCTTGCAATCCTTCTGTTGGTCTTTATCGCAAACGTAGATGAACTTCGATACGAGCGTGCCAAGACCATCGCGCATCGTCTTGTACTTGTCGAAGCGATACTGGCTTAGCATCGACCCTTCAGCTACTGCCTGAGCAACGTCGGCATGAGCTATGCCATCAATCGAAGGAAGCACGAAACCGCACGAAGCACAATCCGAGGCAGCAGCACGTTTTGTGGCTGATGCTGCTGCTCGACGCAATGATTCTACAGAGCAGTTGTCCTTCGTGCCAAGTCCAGCAAGGATGAGTCGGGGTGATCCTAAAGAAGACCCAGAGTAGACGAGAGTTGTCTGTCCCTTTTTGCCGCTGAAATCGCCCGTTGCAATCAACGGCGCTACGTGGGGCACTTCTGCCTCAAGAGCTTTCAGCGATGCCTTGAGTTCCTTTTGATCTTGAAAGACAAACACGACGACGGCGTCGGCCTTAACAGACGCACGCGTTCCAACCTGACAGGTGGCATTCATTGGAGATTCCTAGAGGGATGAAATGACGATAGGAGATTATGACAAGACAACAAAGATACGGAAACCAGTCGTGAGGTTTTCCTTCATCGTGGTTTCGGTAGCAACGTCGTATACACCGAAAACGTGGCATCAGGAGTTCGTTGTGTCGATAGTCGAACGAAGCCCCCTTTCAGCCATAACTGCACAAGATTGCTGTAGTTGGCATCGAGGGGTTGTCCAGACACACCCCCAGGTACAACGGCATACTGGGTCTTCGCACCGACATCTGTGACAATCCTCATAGATACTCCAACGCGAACATCAAACGGTGCGTTGACGTCCATCTCTGTATTCAAAACAGTGGTACTCATTCCCCCTATTGGAAAGGGGCCCTGATTGACGGTGGGCTGCATAAGGGGATTCTCGCCAAATACATGCCGTAGCGTAACGGTATGAAGCATTCCCCAGTCCCACTGCTCTGGATCGTCTATACCAGTGCGCTGTCGAACCTCTTCAACGCATTCAATGAAGCTACGAATCGCAATCCATGAGAGATCTTCCCGCTGAGGCGTGCGTACGTCATCGAACAAGGCATGAAGTGGCGTTTCAACAAGTTCGGCAACACGGCGGGTAGGAATACTTGAAACAAAGCAATACTCTTGGAAGAGCACACTGCCAAGCTCGTCTTCAAATGTGTTGTGTATAAGTCGCTGTAGTAATGTTGCAAAGATTGCCGCACCGGGTTCAAGCTCGGAACAAGCTCCATCCCAGTTAGCCAATATCTTGAGTGATGTCGTCTCACGCTCACCGTATCGTTTTGTACCACTCCGCAAGATCGGAAGGATTTTCTGCAACAAACGCCGTGCATAGGGTGACGTGACGTCCATTTGCATTACTTGTGCATCACGTGCCGAGTACTCGTCATGCAGTGTTAGTTGTTCAGCAATTCGTTCGGCACGAGACGATGGCTCATAGTAGGTTCCAACGTATGGTCCAGGGGTTGATGCTAACCGATTATTCGCTGCGACCACCCAGCGCCGGCCACGGGCTGTACGACCATACACGGAAGAGGATACCACACCTTTCCAATCCGAGTTGGGTTGCCATCCGAGCTGTAGAACCGACGACGAAGTACCAGGTTGAGCACGTTGAGCCAGAACCCCAATTGGGAAGGTTGCAACGTTGCCGTCAGCAGAGCCAACCGTCAGGTTTAACGCCGGCACATGCCACGTATGCATGGCAGATGCAACACTGTCGGTCGAGGTAATTCTCGCAAGCCGATGCAACGCAAGAATTTCATCTGACGTCGTGTATTGAGCGGTCCACCTATACGTGATACATGCTGTATCAATCACGGCGGGCTTGGTCGACCGTCTCATGTTAACAAGGGTGTTCGGCGTGCGCATCTGGTGAACGTCCGAAATCACAGCTGATCGTTCCGTGTGGCGTATGTCGACAATAGTATCAACGGTTCCTCGAATCGAAATCGTGTCTCTGCGATACGTGAAACGTTTGCGATGACCTAGCTCATTGAAGTAATACCCCGAGTTTGTTCGGTCAACACGCTCAATGAAGTAGTCCACATCGTCTGCCATCATGCTAGACACTGCCCAGGCAATATGATCATTGCTGCCGCTCAACACGAGTGGTAGTCCAGGTATACTCATGCCTGTTACGTTGTAACTCGGTGTCGTAATGTGCACAGGATACCATGTGCTGGGCAGGGCCAACGGTAGGTGAGGATCATTGGCAACGATCGCACCCTCGGTACCTAAACTCATAGCCCAAGCATTTGAGCCACGACCTGATCCTGTAATATTCAGCGTAGATGCCACGTTCCTGAGTGCGTGCCCCACCTGTAACATCACAGAGGCTGCGCTAGGGGGCATCGAAGAATCTACGAGAACTGGCTGCGCGGGAACAAGGCGTGGGAGCGCAAAGGTGTCCAACACAGCGGGTTCATACGGAAGGCCCTGTGGGATATACATCGCGGCAATATCAGATCCACGCTGGGCTGCAATTTGTGAGATCGCTACATCCGCCCAAAACCCGACACTAAACTGGAGTGCAACAACGCGTCCAACCATAAGACAGTCCTCGATTGTCCAGGGCGCAGGGCGCGCGTCAAGAGCATCAAACTCGAAAGGCAGCTTGTCGGGATAGGCCTCAATGTAGCCATTGATACCTTCAACGTATGAGGAAAGAATCGACCGACTTACCGGACTTAGCGACGCCTTGAGGCGCCGTGCCGTCGCCGTCAAATTAATGGACCGCATGAACAGGTCAGTACGAACAGCATCTGGTCCAAGTATCTCCGACAGCGTACCACGGGCTGCACGCCGTAGCACTTCCATCTGCCAGAGTCGGTCGCTTGCATGCGCCCAGCCCTGTGCATACAGTCCGTCATGGTCGGACTTCGCTACAATGTGAACGAAGCCCGCAGAGTTTCGCAGGATAGATGTTGTGTCACGAACAGCTACTTCTGCGCTTCCCGCAGATGGATGACTCCGTGTTGTTAGATCAACGACAAATGCAATCGCAGCAATCGCAATACACACTACGGCAACAAGAATACCTAGGGTACCCTCAAGAACATCTCGAATCACAGCCATCCATTCGTTCGGTACCAATCAACCGTATCACGAAGTCCATCATCAAGTTCGAATGACTCACGATATCCTAATTCACGACGGGCTTTCTCGGAGCTAAATATCCAATAGGGTTGCGTGATGTCGATACCCTTTTCATAGTCAAGTACCGGAGGCTTTTTCGACAGTTTTCCGATGCCCCCTACAACACCTGCGATAGTGCGGACGAGGAAGTGGGGGAGACGCACCTGCAGGACACGTCGCTTACCCATAATTGCGGCGGTGAGGTTGATAATCTGCGGCCACGTATAGAACGACTCGGACGTAATGAAGTACGTCTTACCAACAGCTATTGGATGTCCCATGGCATCAACAATTCCCCGAGCTAAGTCTAGGCCGTGGATAAGACTTACAAGCTTCTCATCGAAGCCAATAACAGGCGCAATGCCACGCTGCACGGCTTGGAAGAACGTCAGGATTGCTGTGTCACGGGGACCGTAAACTGCGGGAGGGCGAATGATGGTCGTGGCAATATCTGCAGAAGCGCGCGTAACGACATCTTCGGCTGCAAGCTTTGACCTACCGTACGCGGTAATCGGCTTGCAAAGCATCGCCTCGGTCACTGGATGCTCTGCATCCTGCGCTGGACCACATACTGCTCCAGAGCTTATGTGGACGAACCGGGTTAGACTTGGGCGATAGGTTCGCACCGCATCAATGAGAGTCTGCGTTGCATCGCGGTTGCCTTTCAAGAACTCTGCTTCGGAGCGGGCGGCTGTTAGTCCGGCAACATGAATGATAGCATCAGCGTCTTCGACGGCCCGGCGCAATGAAGGCAAATCAGTAAGCGATCCATCAACACGCTTGGCCTTTTTACCCTCCAACCAACGAAGGTTGCTCGTAGACCGTGCTATGTAACGAACGTCGTAGCCTTTTTCGAGCAGTACATCAACAACATGACTTCCTACGAAGCCCGTGGCACCAGTAACAAGAACGTTCACTCGTTTCCTTCAATGAAACCACAAAGATACTTGCTGCACCGATGTCTTAGCGCACGATTAGTATAGGAACCGAGTTGGTATGAACGCCATGACGCATGACACACCAATACAAGCCGGAACCAATTGTGGGCATTGGAAGGTGGAATGTTGATAGTCCCGGAACAACCAAGGCCTCGATAGAAGATACCACGAGCCCCATGCCATCGAACATCTGAATGGTGGTCCGATCGTTTGACGGTAGCATTGCCTCGACTATCACATCTGTAGATATTGACGTAGCTCGTAGCTGCAACGATGCATCAATGCCAATCCCGCGGTTCTCCAAATCACATTCCCCTTCAAGCGTCAAGAGGCCGTTCTCGCGGCTGATAACCGCACCTTGCACGACGATACTGTCAATGACGATGGCTGTCTGAGGCACAGGAGCAACATAGGTTCGGCAAACTAACTCAGCAAGTGGCGAACCCGTCGTGATACTCTCCATCTCCAAGATCGCTTTACCTGGCGAGATTTCAGTTGCTGAGCCAACGACGCCAAAGTACCGACCCTGCATAACCCGCATAACTCGAGCGTCATAGGAGAGGTAGACCGCTGTTGGGCGCACGTCTTGCGCCGATAGCGGTACCACACTCCGTAGCTCAACTGGAACGATAACCTCCATTCCAGCAGTACCTCGAAGCGTGGTTGGTATGGCTAACGTTAAACCGGTCAGATCGCCAGGGGATGACGATCGAGCTACGAGTTCTACATCATACCTCGTACTACACCTATTATCGGCGTCTACGTCGATGGATGCAGATGCCGTGGCCGACTGGTCGTGAGTAGGGATGCGTACAGCAAATGTAAGCGTACAGGAGTCGCCAGGTTGCAACTCCGCTGGTAATGGTGGAGTCGAACGACTGAAAATAAATGGCTCGGCAATGGCAACGGATCTCACGGTAACTGGCGCCGTGCCGTCGTTTCTCACAATTACGTCTCGACCACCAGACTCTACATTTGTGGCAACTACACCAAGGTCGATTCGGTTCGTAGAAATCGATGATGCTGCCTGACGTGCGCTACCCCTCAGCTCGATACTTGCATTCATGGCGCATGGCGACAACTCAACGAGTAGCTGCGCTGCATCATTCCCAACACCGGTGGGTTCATAGATAATCTCGACATCGCGTGTACCCCGAATCGTATCACCAACTTGTACATTCGTCGAGAAGGGGGCACCGACCGAAACGCCTGTGACTACAGCAATAGTCGACGTACCGTCGCCAACGCGAAGCGTTACGGTCGATGTACGCCGCCGAACTGTGTCACACAGAAGAATGTCGCCAAGAGCAACATCCGATTGTGTGAAGCCGGCCGACGGCACGATTACCGAACCTCGAAACCGCACGGTTGTGCGTATTCCACAAGGCTCCACAAGTATCACGGCTTGTTGGTCGAACGGTCCAGAGAATCCCGAAGGAAGTCGGACAGCAATTGGTAGCTGCGTTTCGGTAAACGGTTGTAACGCCGTTGGTACACCTTCAATCTCTAACACACCGCTCTCTCGTATCATTGTCACGGGTACTGTACCTGAATTTCGAACGGTAACCGATGAACGGAATACACTGTCGCATCCAGGAACTGCACCTAAGTCGATGTCGATACCTGAAAACTCGACCGATGGCGTAAATGTACTTGCCTGTAATGAAGCTCGTAGTGTGTCGCGACATCCTCCCGCAACAAACGGAAACGAAATGGTCTGGTTCTCACCTCGGTTGCGTTCGATGGCCGTCAGAGGACGATACTGAACAACAACGTCAACGCTCGATCCTGGGTCGACAGCGCGGTTGTCGATAGGCAATAGGTAGAACGGTGGTTGAACACTTGGTATCTGCAATGTAAGTGACTCTGTACCCTCATTTCGAATGGTAAAGGTGCGCTGCTCACGTACGGCATCCGATGGTGAACAACTCACGAATTCGCCGAAGTCTACTTGTGCGATATTGACACTAGCAACGGCAGACGTTCGCTGACCGCGAACGGTAAACGTCGACCGAGCTGTACACGGTTGCGCTGTAACGGTTGCAACGCCCGTGAAAACCCCTGTGCCTGTTGGTGAAAACAACACAACAACGGGGTGTCGGCCGCCGGGAGGTACCGTTACAGAACCGGCCGGTGGAGAGACAAGCGTAAAGCCATTCGGGAACGTCGATGCCGTTAACGTTATCGGCGAAGAACCGGTGTTCACCACTTCAGTGGTCGCTGTACGGCCAGATTCGCAAGCCCCTAGGTCGCCAAAGTCAACCACGGCAGGCTCGAAGCGAAACTGCGGCTCAAGTACACGAACCGTCACGATCGATGATATGGCAGGGCATCCTTGGCCAGTTATAATTCTAACTTGATAGTTGCCATCTTGTCGGGCCGTAAACGATGCTGCCGTAGCTCCGGGGATTGTAACGCCATTGAGTGTCCACTCATATGCTGCCGCTGCTGTACTAGCAGTTATCACGAGACTATCACCACGACAGATCGTGAACGAACCTGCTGGAGTTACGGCTACGGATCCTGCCGGACGAGCGTCAATGCGAATTGGGTCCGACAGTGCTTCGCAGCCCCCTTCAGCAACAATGCGCAGTTGGTACGTGCCTGGCTGTGTAACGGTGATGCGTGTGGTACCAGTGACCGTAACTGGTTGACCGTCGACGGTCCAGAAATAGAACTGGACGTTGTTAGCATCTGATATGATTGAAACGGTATCACCTGGGCAAATGGACGTGACGGCAGCACGCAACGTTGGCTTAGGCGGCAAGGGCTTGCGGATGATAGCCGACTGTGCCCATTGTGTAGTTTGCCATTGTCTGCCGCGTGCCGTGGTGTCGGCCGTTTGTGCTAAGGTGAAACGATTGTCAGGGCCGAATCGGTAGGCATATATTCGATACGAATACTCGCCACCACAAACGAGGCCGTCTCGGTCGACAAAACGAGAGCCGAGTTTTGTGGCATGCATGGCAACAACACGTGCAGTTCCCAAAGACTGACCAACTGTGAACGAAGCCCCATCACGAATGACGGACGGGTCAAAGCCAACGAAGTGTTGCTCATCGCGAAGAATCATTACACCCGTCACCTCGTCGTCAACATGAGGGTCGATTACTGGAGTCCACTCTATCGTCTGTGATCGTGCATCCTGCGTGACAAGCGTGATGGTAGGTGTTTGTGGGAACTTTGGCTCACGAATCTCCCGCCACAACAGATGATTAACGTTGCGTCGGGTAAGGGCCTGCGCAAAACTCACCTCGTTTGGCAACCCCAACGTTCCGATTGGTGTAATCGCAGTACTGTCCTTCGTCATGCCTGCATTGTATGCCAGTAACGACCTTCCTACGACGGCGGCTGTACGGTTAGCGCCCAGTAGACTTGTGTCGGCGTTGACCTTGGGCGACGGTACGGTGGCGAAATACGGGCCTCCGGGGCTAGAAAAGTGCCCTAAACCATGCACGTGGCTGCTATCAGCACGAAGGACTTGTATAAAATCGCCCGATTCGGCGATGTTCATTTCATTATTAATGGCTTCAACGAACTTCACAAGCTCGAAGTAGGCCGTGTTTGTTAGGTTGAGCTCGAGAAATCCATCAGATGGATCGTCGTCGGTACCTCGAGGATTACCCATAACCCGATGCCATATCACGATAATGGTGCCTGCTCGGACGTTTCGCCACAGTGGTACATCTTTGAAACGTACCCCGCCCTGGCGCGCCGTTTGGCTACCATTGTTGTCGTGAACAATCCAGCCAACCATGTTGAGATTGTCTTGAACGGTGATCAGCTCTGTCCACTCAATGTCTGGACCAGAGGCATTCATGTACTCACTCACAACAACTTCTTGACTGTACACTGGTGCAATACTTGTGAGTACTGCAAGTACACATACCAATACCCGAAGCAACAGCAACTTCTTTCCCGTCATACTACACGTGGTGTTTAGGTTGTGGATGATGTAAAGGGGCGTCGAATCAACAGGTAGGAAAAGAAAAGGGGAGTCTGCCAGTTGGCAGCCTCCCCTTGAAAACTAGAGATTCAGCATTAGCGAACCACGACGAACGGACGTGTAATGCGTCCGCTAGGAGTTGCGATACTTACAACATAGGTGCCATTCGTAAGCGCCGATGCATCGATTGCGAACGATGTTGCACCTGCATCGACAAAGCCGTCAAAGGCTGTCATGAGTGGGCGTCCAGTCAGGTCAACAATCGATACAACAACATGCTGCGCACGTGCCAACTCAACGTTGATTGCGCCGCTGTTTGCGACTGGATTAGGAACCAACGCACGAACAACCGTACCATCCGAAAGGTAGGTGTCACCCGAAACAGATACAAGTGGACGGGTCGTAACAACTGTTGTGTCGCTAAAGATGTCGCCACACTGCGATGTAATCCGGACCCAGTAGCGGCCAGCGTCGGCTAGTTCGGCGCTCGTCTTGGAATACGTTGGTGTTACTTCGCCGGCAATCGCTGCATTATCCTTGAACCACTGATATTGCAAGGTACCTGGTCCGGTTGCTGCTACCGTGATCGTAAGCGAAGCACCAACCTGAACGTCAAGAGTTGCTGGTGGCTGCGTCGTAATCGTCGTTGCTGGAATTGCCGTAACGGTGGCAACATTCGAAGTAACGGCACCACAAGCAGTTGATACACGAACAGAATAGTTGCCAGCGCGAGCAGCTGTGAAGTTAGAGATAGAGAGATTGGCAGTCGTTTCACCTGAAACAGGTTGACCGTTGAACAGCCACTGGTATGACACAGAGCCTGTTGCTGTGGCGCCAACCGAAAGTGCTACCGTTGAGCCGATACAGGCATCAGCATTTGCTGGTTGCAGTGTAATCGTTGGAGCTGAAGCGATGGCAACGTTGACGTCTGCTGTAGCAAAACGCGAAGCATCACCAGCAATTTCTCCACGAACAGTATAAACTCCAGCATCACCAGCAGCCACATTGTTAATGGTTAATGTTGCTGTGTTGGTACCACTATACTTGCCACCATTGCTCAACGGAAGACCATTGCGGAACCAGCGAATATTCAGATCTGCTCCTGCAGGGTTAGCATAAACGTCAGCCGCTACTGTTGCTGTCTGGCCAACACAGGCTTCGACGCTAGCCATTGGGGCGTCAATGAAAATTCCGCTCGAGAAGACTCTGATGGTACGCGACTGCGTGGAACCACACGTAGCAGATACGGCGCAATAGTAATCAGCACCAAGGTCGGTGTTGCGTACGTTACGAATCTCCAGACGTGAGCTGGTAGCACCAACAATTCGACCGTCGTCGTTCAACATTGTTGTGCCCTTGTACCACTGATATGTTGGATTCGATGGGGCTTCGACCTCAACAGTCATTACTGCTGTGGCGCCAATGCTAACAGGAACAACACGTGTCTGGTTGGTGATATTCGTGCGCGTGTTCACCCGAACGTGAGCTGGTTGCGACCAGACAGACTGACACGCGCCGATTCCGAAGATTTCACACTGGTAAACACCGCTGGTGCCATAATGTGCATCAGTAACTGAATACACAGCGGCATTCGAGTTGGGTAGGGCAACGCCGTCCTTATACCAACGGTAACCACGTACGCTTCCCTGTGTTAGGACAACAAGTTGGAAGTTATCGTCAAGACATACATCGCGTGACTGTGGCTGTTGAATAACCGCCAATGGTGCCGAAACGACGAATCGTCCACTCGTAGCGAATACAACTGAGTTCGACACACTAATCACACGAATGCGATGCTGTGTATTCAACTCCTGACCAGGAATCTGCCATGTGTAGGAAGATTCACCAGTTAGCGAGTTGACATTTCCTGGCGTTACTTGATCGATGTTTTCCC
>JALHPC010000065.1 GCA_022842685.1 Candidatus Kapaibacterium sp. | reverse complement strand
TGAGCTGCCTCGGTGGGCGCCGCAGGTGTCGCCTCGGCTACTGCCACAGGAGCAGGCGCTGCAGGCGCCTGCGGCGCAGGTGCTGGCATAGCCATAGCAGCCATCGGCGCATACCCTTGCGGGGCGCCGTGCACGACGGTATTCCCCGATCCAGTTTTCGACATGTGCAGCGAGATACCTTCCTCCTCGATCGTTAACTCGGCAGCCGAGCTTTCATCGAAGATTTTTAGCAGTCGCTTTAGGTAATTCAGATCCATGTTGCCCTCGACAGAATTCGGGTTGGATTACTCTTTCACACGGTCCAAGTATGCACCAGTTGCTGTGTCGATGCGAACTAAGTCTCCTTCGTTCACAAACAGCGGAACGCTAATCTGGGCACCTGTTTCGACCGTGGCTGGCTTAAGAACGTTCGTGGCCGTATCGCCACGAACGCCGGGCTCGGTATGGCTTACGCGCAATGCCACATGCTGAGGTAGCGCAACCGTCACGACATTTCCCTCTTCGTCGCGAGCAATTTGCACTTCTGTACCCTCCTTCATGAACTTCGAAGACGTGCCAACCATCTCGGCAGCGACCGGAATCTGATCGTACGTTGCCGTGTCCATAAACATGTACAGGTCGCCATCGGCATACAAGTACTGGAAGTTATTCGTTTCGACGCGTACGAACTCGATGGTTTCACCAGAGCGGAAGCGCTCCTCCTTGAGTTTGCCAGTCTTGATGACGCGCATCTTTACCTGGTAAAAGGCGCGCAGATTGCCCGGAGTGCGGTGAACGGATTCGAGAACGACGCAGAGCTCGCCCTGATATCGAATGACCGCTCCAACGCGAAGGTCAGCAGTTGTTGCCATGAAAGAACAGTATAGAAGAAACTCAGTGGAGGTCCCGACCGGATTCGAACCGATGTACAAGCTTTTGCAGAGCTCTGTATAGCCACTCTACCACGGGACCGTGCGAAGGGATGCAAATATACCATGAAGGGGCGTTCTAGCCGCCGCCGGTGGACAACTCGTAACAAGGCGGCCCTGACTCTGCGAAAGAGCCAGGGCCGCTGTAGAGTGATTCCGCGGCAGGCCTTACACGCCGGTAATGACGATGTAGACGGGGCCCACATAGCGCTTGCCCTTGGGTCCCTTACGGATTGGCGGCGGATCGATTGGGTCGACACCTGCAGCCGAGGCAACACTAATACGCGAGGCGTTCACGCCGGCGCGTTCGAAATAGGCACGAAGGGCGTTTCCGCGGTCGGTGCTCAATCGTCGCACAGCGTCGCCCGCCATAATCTCATCAGGATAACACTGTAGCTCGAGGCGTACCTGCGGATTCATAGCGAGCATGCGAGCAACCTCCGAGAGTAGGTCTTCAGCGCCAACCTTGAGTGTGGTCTTGCGCAGGTCGAACGGATTCGGAGTAAGCGCAATGCGGCGTCCCGACTCGAGTGGACGTACAGTGAAATCGCGTGAGATCTCGACGTACTTCGTTGTCTTGGGCACCTTGATTCGGTACTCTTGCTTGAAGTATCGAGGATCTTCGATCCGAATGAAGTACTCCTCGCCGGGCTTGAGTCCCGTTACAAGATAGCCGTCAACTTCGTGCGCCTTGGTGGTTTGCGAAATCTTAGCACCGCCAGCATCATACAGCGAGTATGAGCACTCAACGGGTAACAAGGTCTTGGCATTAAGGATGTGCCCTGTAATGGTAACAACGGTGTTCACCGTTGCCTGGCCATAGGCAGACCCAGCGGCAACGGCCATCACAACAACGCCGAGTAGGAATGTGCGCATGGTTTTCATTATCGTCCTCCTCGTGAATTGCGTCCGCGCTCGGCGCCAGACTCCGTAAGCATGCGTACCGTACCGTCTGCACAACCAAGAATGATGGTGCTCGCATTGCTCGTAATGTCAACGCTCCACACCTCAACCTTGGCGTCGTAGTTCATTAGGTTAGCACCCGTTTCGATGTTCCACATCTTGACCGACTTGTCGAGACTTGCCGTCACAATGGTGCGGTTATCTTCGGCAATCGATACATCCTGCACAAGGTCGGTGTGAGCAGCAATCGTGCGCACAAGTTCGCCTGCAGGCATCGACCAAACCTTCACCACTCCGTCTTGGTCGGAGCTAATCAGGTACTGTGAGTCGAACGAGTACAGAACCGTCAACACCGGCGCTTGATGTCCTGTAAGGGTCATAATCGGATCCTTGGTCTTCAAGTCTGTCGACCAGATCTGAATCGTACGGTCGTCAGAGCACGACGCCAAGAAGCGCCCGTCGTAGCTATATGCCACATTGTTGGTTTGCATGGTATGGCCGCGAAGTGTCTTTACCTCCACACCTAACTTCCAATCCCAGAGCTTTACCGTCTTGTCGTGCGATGTACTCGCCACGTAGGTGCTGTTAGCGCCACCCGTCTCTTGGCTAAAATACACTCCGACGACTTCGGCGGAATGACCGTTGAGCTTGGTCTCTTCGGCACCCGTGGCCACGTTCCAAACGCGGACGGTACGGTCGTTGCTGGCCGACGCCACAAACTGGTCGTCGCCCGAAAACGAAATGTTGTTTACCTGCCCAAGGTGTCCCTTCAGTGTCCGGATTTCTCTACCGTCAGGCAGACTCCATAACTTGACAGTCTCGTCGAGACTGCAGGTGGCAAACATCGTGTTGGCATCATTGACGAACACACCAAGAACCTCATCAGCATGCTTGCCGAGAGTTTTCATGGTATATGTCCGCTGTTGTGCTGCGGCAGTCATGCTGCCTACCGCTAGGGCAAGGGCAAGACCGGCACATAGGCGGAAAGATCGCGTCATACGCAGATTCCTGAAATGGGTGAAAGGAATACGAAGTTAATCATTGGCGTTGGTTGAAGCCTTCCGAAGTTCTTCCGAGATGCTCCGAAGCTCTCTCACGACAGCTGCGACCTCGTCGGCCGACGGAGTACGAAGCCCTGGCTGTTGTTCTTGCCGCGCCGCTAGCCCATCCATCTCGTGGGCCTCGTTTACCTCTTGGAGCTCTTGGGCTAGGGGCGCGTCAACATGACCATTGGCCACTTCGGCTTGTACGCTGTTCGTTCGCAGATACTCGCGCGCACCAGCAACGGTATAGCGTTCCATACGCAATAGGCGCTGGATAACACGTAGCGTTGCCACGTCCTTGTCGGTATACACACGATTGCCAGCACGATTCTTCTGCGGTTTCAACTGCGGGAACTCGCGCTCCCAATACCGCAACACGTGCTGCTCCTCACCAATGATCTTGCTGACCTCGGTAATCGTGTAGTACAGTTTGGCGATAGCGTTCAGCATGGGCCGATACTACAAAAAAATCTCCTCACGATAGGGGGCTTCGTTGAACGGTGCGACTACGACGTGGTCGAATCCACACGCCGGCCTTGCTGGAAATGTTAAGGAGAACACCAACAGCAACGGCCGAGAAGAACACGCTCGACCCCCCATAACTGATGAACGGCATGGGCAATCCTGTGGTTGGCAACAAGCCACACGTCACCGCAGCATTAACGCTGGCATATACTGCCAACGTGGTGGTGATGCCGGCCGCGAGTAGACGCCCAAACGCGTCAGGCGCCTTCTTCACTACGTTGTATCCTCGCCACATCACCAACACAAACGCTAACAACAATACCGATGCACCAAGGAATCCATACTCCTCGCCCACGATGCTAAAGATGAAGTCGCCATACGACTCGGGCAAAAACCAGTCACGCTGTCGACTTTGCCCCGGACCAACACCAAAGATGCCGCCATTGCCAAAGGCAATAAGGGCTTGGTCGGACTGGTATCGCACAGACTCGTCGGCACCGTCGACGTTAAACCACGCCATGAGGCGTTGCCATCGATAGTCGGCCGACACGGCATATAATCCCCCAATGATGCCGCCGCCCCCTACAATCAAGAGCAGGTGGCGCATGTCCACGTCGGCCAAAAAGAACAACACCATCATGATGAGGAAGATGACGGATGCAGTCGACATGTTGGGCTGAATGGCAATAAGAACGATGACGGGAAGTGTCCAGGCCAATACGGGGCGAAGCGACGTTCGCCAATTGCTGCGAACGTAGTCGGCACGGCTAAGCACTGCAGCCGTGTGTAGCACAACGGCATACTTGGCCAGCTCGCTGGGCTGGAAGTTCACCGGCCCAAGTCGAACCCACCGCGACGCACCCTTGATTTCGGGCCCAACAACCAGCACAAGGAGCAAGAAGCCGATAGCAACAAGGATTGCCGTAGCCGAGATGTTCTGCCAGATGTGATAGTCGATGCGCGAGAACACAAGCATGAGCACAACCCCAATGAGCACTCGAATGGCGTGATTCCAAAAGAGCTGCTCCGAACTGCCAAACTTCACGTCAGCAAACGATGCACTGGCGCTATACACAAAGGCCACCGAAAACAACAGGAGCCCAACGATGGGCAGCAGTATCAGCCAGTCGATGTGATAGGTTTCTGTTGCCGTCTTCATGGTAACTCAACAGCAAAGGTGGTTCCCACACCAGGCGTCGACTCCCGAACATAGAGCTTGCCGCCATGGTATTCTTCGACGATACGCTTGGATAACGAAAGGCCCAATCCCCAGCCACGCCTCTTGGTAGTATAGCCCGGCTGAAATACCTTACTGCGCACCTGCGACGTCATGCCCTTGCCGTTGTCTTTGACAAGGATAACAACACCACCACGCTGCTTGATGGCAAGGTCGATTTCTATCAGGCCATCGGGACGCTCCATGGCGTCGACAGCATTGCGAATGAGATTTTCAAGCACCCACTGAAACAGGTCGACGTTCACACGAGCACTTGCCGTGGGGTCGAGCCGCCGCACAAGCTGGATGCGCTTGCCAAGATTGGGTAGTCGCGTTTCGAAGTACCGGCAAACGGCTTCGACGACGTCGGCAACAACGACGTCCGACAACACAGGCTGCGATCCAATCTTGCTAAAGCGGTTGGCGATGACATTCAATCGCTCGACGTCGCGCTGCATTTCTTCGGCGGTTTGCAACACCAACTCGGCTTCGTCCTTATTGAGTCGCAACAGCTCAAGCCAGGCGAGTAGCGACGAAAGCGGCGTTCCCAGCTGATGCGCAGCTTCCTTGGCCATGCCCACCCAGATGTTCGACTCCTCGGTTCTTCGGATCGAGCTAAACGCAACGTAGCCAAAGATGATAAAGGCCGACACGATGCCAATCTCGATGAAGGGCATAAAGGTAAGCCGCTGCACGAGTGCCGAATTGGTATAGAAGATGCGCTGCAACACCTTACCGTTGGCGTCCTTGATATCAAAGGGCGCATACTCGGCACGCATTTCGTCGATTAACGCCACAAGTGCCTGCCGCTGATCCTCGATGGTTGCCGTCGAGTCGATGTTGACGTTTAACACAAAGAGCGCAAACGGATATACCGGCCTGTCGTCGCGATCGGTTGTAATCACCGGGAAGTTAATCGAAGCAGCGGTGACGTCGATGTAGTACAACAGCTCCTCGTCGGTACTGGCATTCTGCAGCGCCGTTAGCTGCCGTGCATAGAGCTCGACCGTACGACGTTCGTTGGCAATCAGCTCATCAACAAGAGCCTTGGAATACAGCAACACACTTGCAACGATGGCAACACCAAACACCGACAACAACACCTTGACCTGCCACTTGGTAATGGTGGCCTTCCATATCTGCACCTTGTCGCCGGTGGCAGTTCTTCCAAGATGCGGACGACTCATGCTAGAGAGTCCACCACCTCGACAAAGGCATCTCCGGTCGACGATTCAACCTTCAAGGATGTATCCCGAATTTGTAGCTCAACGTCGCACCGCTTGCCCTTACGCTCAAACACAACGTGATGTGTGCCCTCGCCCGGCCACGGCACGGCCACCGTCCCTACGGCGCCCCCTGCTCGCGACAAGGTATGCCGCGCAACACTCAAGCCGCCGATTTGGATGGTCGTGGCCTGCTTCGTTCGTTTGGTCTGAACGTTGATCGTATATCCCAACGATACCAATTCACGCACGGTTGTCATAGTAACCACAAGTTCGGCCTGTCCCGATTCTTGGTTCATCTGCCGCGCAAATGCCGCACGGTATTCGTGAGTGATGGTGGGTTCTTGCCGTTCCTCGTTCATGCCTTCATATCTTTCATTACCTCGTCCACAAGGGCGGCAAGGGGCACCGATCGTTGCTCGCGCGATGCCATGTGTTTCACAACGACTTCCTGACGTTCCATCTCGTCGTCACCGAGTGTTACCATCACCTGTGCCGCAAGCTTATCTGCCTCGCGCACTTGTGCCTTTACGCTACGCCGCAGTAGGTCGGTAACAACGCTAAGGCCAGCACGGCGTAGCCGCAAGGCCAGAAGCTGCGAAGGCAACCGTGCAGCGTCCGAAGCACAACATAGGAACACGTCGGGGCCAGCGGCAGGTGTCCACCCACCGTGCTCTGCTTCCAGAAGAAGCATAACGCGTTCCATGCCAATGCTAAAGCCAACGGCAGGCGTGGCCGTGCCACCAAGGATGGCAAAGAGAGGATCGTAACGCCCCCCACCGCAGATGGCGTTCTGCGATCCTAATGCGTCGGTAACGATTTCAAAGACGGTGTGGCTGTAGTAGTCTAAGCCACGCACCATGCGATGATTGACGGTGTATGGAATGCCTGCCGAATCAAGGATGCCACACACAGCTCCGAAGTGCGCCTTACTGTCGTCGTCAAGATAGTCATAGAGTCGCGGTGCCCCCTTCACAACCTCCGCGTCTGCAGGGTCTTTGGAGTCAAGGATGCGCAATGGGTTGGTATCAAGCCGACGCACACTGTCGGCACTCAGGGCGTCGATGTTGGATGACAGGTAGGCAACAAGTTCGGCGCGATACGCTGCGCGTGATTCCGGACTTCCTAATGTGTTGACTTCAAGGCGGAAGCTAGAAATGCCGATACCGGCAAGGGTTTCCATCGCAAGCAGGATGATCTCTGCATCGGCCTCGGGATGGGCCGAGCCCAGGCATTCGGCACCAAACTGGTGGAACTGACGGTAACGTCCTTTTTGTGGACGCTCGTATCGGAACAGCGGTCCGAGATACCACAGGCGCGTCGTGGGCGAATGCCGCACAAGATTGTTTTCAATCGCAGCGCGCACGATGGGGGCCGTCATTTCTGGTCGAAGCGTAAGCGAGTCGCCGCCACGATCTTCGAAGGTATACATCTCCTTGCCCACGATGTCGGTGTCGGTTCCCACTCCCCGCTTAAACAGCTCGGTAAACTCAAGGATGGGCGTGCGATACTCGGAATAGCCAAAGGCAGCCGTCGTGGCACGAATGACGTCTTCGGCTTGTTGCCACGCAGCCAATTCGTTGCCATGCAGGTCGCGCATGCCGCGTACGACGGAGATCATGGGCGATCCTCTTCGTGCGAGGCGAACACGGCCACAACGTCGTCGACCGATGCAGCATTGAGGATGGCTGTCCGGAACCCTTCGTTGCCTACCATGCGAGAAACACGGGAAAGCAGGCGCAAGTGTACGCCAACGTTGCTTTCGGTGCCTACTAAGAGCAGGACTATGCTGACGGGCTTGTCATCGAGAGAGTCGAAGTCCAGCGGCGTTTTGAGCGTAGCCAAGGCGGCCATCGACGTTTTCACCACGTTGGTTTTGCCGTGCGGCAAGGCAACGCCATTACCGATGCCAGTCGACATAAGCTTCTCGCGCTCAAGGATGACACGACGCAGCTCTGCTACGTCGGCTACCAGACCATTGGCAGCAAGAGCGTCAACAAGCCGAACAAGGATGTCGGTTTTGTCCTTGGCCTCTTGATTGAGGAGCACGGCATGGCCGGCAAGAATGTCGCTGATTTTAATGTCCATAGAAGTAGTCATAGTTAGTGATTATGCATCCCGCCACCGCTGTACGAGCGTTTCATAGTCGCGGCGGAGCTCTTCGGCTGATGCGGCATCATCGGCCTCGGCCGTAACAACAAACGTTGCATTTTCCTTGTGCGGCATGATGATAACAGTGCGGGATTCATCGTGAATAGTAACACCGTCAACGAGGTCGCGGCGCTTGCCTTCGGAGTGTTCCATGGCGTGACGCATCACGGTGCCACGGGCTTCCCAAGGGCATGGAACTTCGACGGTGCTTTGGTGTCGCTTTGGGAGCGTTCGGTCGAGGTCAGACAGGTGAAGCCCAGTTTGGGCAATCATCTGCATGATGGAGCATACTGAAAATAGTCCGTCGCTTGCAAAGAGAAACTCCGGAAAGATAAAGCCGCCACGCGTGCCACCAACGAAGCGGACATCGGGAATCTTGGTGGCCTCCATCATGGCTCCGTGCGAGTTTCGGATGCGAATCACGGTTACGCCATATTCGGCCGCCACCATGTCCACCTCCTTGGTGGCCTGTACGGGCACGGCAATGGAAAAGGGCGTAAGGTGCTTGTGCGTTTCCAAAAAAAGCTTGGTAACGATGGTGAGAAGGCGCAGAGAGGTGTACCAGATTCCGCGTTCATCTACCAAGGCAATGCGTTCAGCTCCAGGGTCAAATTTGAATCCAAGCTCGTAGCCGAGCGAACGCATAATGGTTGCCGACTCGTCGAGCGACTCACTCAGCGGGTCGGCAATGTGTGCCGTGTCAACGTAGGTATTCATCGCAAGAACGCGGCAGTCAAGGTCGCCAAGTACTCTTGGTGCAACCGAGGCAGCCATGCCGTGGGAGTAGTCGGCCAAGAGTTTAAACGCACGTCCACGAATGACGTCGGCGTCGATGGTCGAAAGCACACGCTGCACATACGTTTCGGTGGTGCGCTCGGGGAAGCGCAACTCGCCTACGTTCGCGTAGTCAACACGTCGAATGTCTTCGCCGTAGAAAAATCGCTCGATCGACTTGGTAAGGCCCAGCGGAATGTCGCGTCCATCTGGACCCAATAGTATCACGTCGGTCTTGCCGGCACGGTGTGGCGACGTGCGCACGTGGAAGCCGGCTACGTATCGGCCTGTGCGCATTTCGGCACGCGTCTGCGGAATCGATGTTGTTTGCAGGTCGTTCACGGTAACGCCCACGCTCATGAGTCCGGCAGTGATACTGCGCTTCATCATGCGCGATACAGCGTCGCTGTCTCTGCTTGCAAGAATCAACGTTCCCGCCCCCAAGGTCGTCCCCAGCGCCGCCCCAAGCTTCGCGCCAAACTCGGGGTTCATGTCCACGTTGGCCAAACCGCTGATGCGCGCTTCGGTAAAAAGCTCGCGCGACCAACGCCCCTCCTGCACCAAGCTGCGCGAAAGCGTAGCGTGCGACTCAACATGCTTACGTGGCCACAGCTTGATGTTGGCAAGCAACCGTGAGTGGTCGCCTATCACGCATTCTTCGGCAATAAATACGTTATCGCCTACGCTGGCACCGGTACCTATCACAACGTCGTTACACACCACGTCGTTGGCCAATTCGGCATGGTTGCCAACCATCACACCGTTCCACAGTACGGTGTTGCGCAGGCGTGCGCCAGGGCCAATGGTGCAGTTGTCGCCTATCACGCAGTTCGACAATCGAGCACCGTCGCCAATGGTAACGCCATTGCCCAGCACCACCAGACCGTCCAGATGTGCCGAAGGGGCAAGCGTTAGGTCGCGCCCGCACACGGCCGAATCGCATGGCTCACCTGGCAAGCTTACGCGTACGCGTCCGGCCAACACGTCGGCATGAGCAAGCTGATACTCTTCGAGGTTGCCAATGTCCTTCCAGTAGCCTTCGGCGATGTAGCCGTACAGCGGTAGGCCCCGTTCGAGCATACGCGGAAAGAGATCCTTGCTAAAGTCGAATTCGCTTTTGGCGGGTATGAGGCCCAACACTTCTGGCTCGAGAATGTAGATGCCGGTGTTGATGGTGTCGCTAAACACCTGGCCCCACGACGGCTTCTCTAAGAAGCGGTTAATCTTGCCGTCGGCCTCGGTCATCACAATGCCGTACTGCAAGGGCTGCGGCACCCGCGTAAGCACAATGGTGGCCATGGCACCGCGCTCGCGGTGAAAGGCAATGGCCTTCGAGATGTCGATGTCGGTAAGAACGTCGCCCGAAATGATGATGAAGGGCTCGTTAAGAAACTCCTCGGCATTCTTCACGCTGCCCGCCGTGCCAAAGTCGGCCTCGGCCGTCATGTATCGCATGCTAATGCCGTGGGCACTGCCATCGCCGAAGTACGACGTAATGTGCTCGGGTTGAAAGTAGAGCAACGATACAACGTCCGTAATGCCATGCTTCTTCAACAGCTCTACGATGTGTCCCATCATGGGCCTGTTGGCCACGGAAACCATCGGCTTGGGAATCGACATGGTAAGCGGACGCAACCGCGTGCCGAACCCTCCGGCCATGATAACAGCTTTGCGCATCGACGTCCTCCGTTTACTGGGGGTAAGGGTCAGTCATGTTGCATGTTGAACGCAACTACGAAAGCGCAAAAATAGGCAATCAAACGGCGTCGCCATGGCAACGACGTGGTCTTCTGTTAGAAGGTACTAACGGGCAGTTGGCATGTAGAAAACGTGGCCGGCAACACCACGAGAAGCATCGCGAACGATGATGACAGCGGGCTGCTTGATGATGCTTGTGGGAATCGCATATTCGATGGAGGCCGTACCAGTGCTGAGAACAACATCCTCAACGAGTCGCTCACCAAGGAGTGAATACGCCGAAACCGTCAACGGGGCCTGCCATCGACCGTCGAGGGTGATACCGAGTATCGACCCTCGAAGGTCTATACG
>JALHPC010000064.1 GCA_022842685.1 Candidatus Kapaibacterium sp. | reverse complement strand
AAGTCTGCCTCCGCAGCGAGACGTTCAATCCATAAGCCATACGGGCAAACACGTCGCGGCCACGGTCGTCGGTACCGAGAAGCCGCGCCGGTGAAATCGTACCCGGCGTAAGTGGTGGTAGAAACTTCTCATTGCCATCGCTGCTGATGTCCTCCATAGGACTGTACGGATATAGCGGCATCAACACCCAGTTGTCGCCATCTGCCTCTTCCAACATTGCATCGAGCTTGCGATAATCAACGTCGTCGCTGCCCGGCATTCCAAATTGCGAAGCAGGATGGTACGACGACAGCCCTACTAAATCAGCGAAGGCCGGAAAGTACAGTTCGCCATCGTACTTCACCACGAGAGCCTTGTTGCTTACCAGCAACGGAAGCAAGAAGCTGATAACGTACACGGTAAGCAGGATGATGAGCGACCAGTATCCTCGCTTCAACGACGTGAACTTCTTCCAGCGTCGCTGGAAGATTGACTGAGAAACCTTGGGTTGTTGCTTCGTCATGAATTACTTGAACTTGATCCGAGGATCGACCATTGCCAGAATGAAGTCACTCAGAATGGCGCCAAAAAGAATGAAAACCACGTTGAACACCGTAAAGGCGAACACAACGGTAAAGTCGCGGTTCTGAATGGCATTGAAGGATAACTTGCCCATGCCTTCGATACCAAAGACAATCTCGACGAGGTACGAACTCGCGAAAAAGATGCTGATAAGTCCACCAAGTCGCGAGGCAATGGGAATGATACTGTTTCGCATTGCATGCAGCCAGATTACACGCGATTCGTTGATGCCCTTGGCAAAGGCCGTGCGCACGTAGTCCTGACCAAGCGCCTCAAGAAGCGAATTCTTCATGAGCATGGTTAGCGTGGCAAACGAACCGATGGTATAGGCCAGCGTGGGCAGGATGAAGTGTATGGCACGATCGAGGATCTTTGAGCCAAACTGCATGTCGCCGTAATCACTTGATTCGAATCCTCGAAGCGGCAGAAGATCTAAGCCGCCACTGGTCGAAAAAATCATCAGGAGGACGGCGCCAACGGCCCATCCTGGAATTGAGTAGAGAATAAAGACAATGCCCGAGCTGATGACATCCATCTTCGAGCCATGGCTAAGGGCCTTTGTTACGCCAAGGTAGATCGAAATGCAGTACCCAAGGATGATGCCAATGAGTCCAAACTGTAGCGAGATTGGCATTCGCGAAATCATGAGGTCGATGACCGGCTCTTGATAACGATGGCTCTTACCGAAGTTCCCCGTTAGAATGCCGGAAAACTCCTTCATGAATGCGCGAAGCTGATACGTGCCGTCACCGAGTTTTTGATACTCAACATTCCATTCTGGCAATGCAGCGTTCGTAGCTGCATCGTATACCGTGTACACATCTCCCTGGCGGCGCACAACGATGCGGCGTCCTTCGCCCGCGTTGCGCGGAACATCCAGCTCAACCGGTACATCGGCAGACTCCATCGGGCGCTGGTACAGCCCCAGCCAGATGAGATAGCGAACGTATATCGGCTTGTCGAACTGATAGTACCGTTCGAGCTCGGCCATGGCCGACGGTGGAATCACCGTCTCCATGTTATTGTTGCCGCCGCCCCCTTCACCAGTAGCAGCTGCTGCCTTTAGGGCTTGAACTTGCTGCTCGAGCGGGCCACCAGGCGCTAGCTGAACGATAAAAAAGACAACAATCGTACAACCAATAAACGTTGGTATTGCCAGAAGAATCCGGCGAATGAAATACTGGAGCATCGTGGGTTAGAACTTGCGTTGCTTCCAGTACAAGACTTCGCGTGGCTTGTTATCGCCCGACAGTGCCTTGCCTTCCTTGCGGGCTGCTTGCAAAGCGGCGTCCTTTTCGGCGTCGTACCACCAGAAGCCCATCACTTGCAAGTCGTGGTCGCCTGGCTGCGCAAAGCGGCCTAGCACATACTCAGGCATACCGAACTTATCCCAATAGCCAAGCTTGATACCCTTGGTATTCCACGTTAGCGCGGCTATACATGTTTCCCACAGGATGCCATCAACCTCGCGGATTATCTTCGTACGCTCTGCCTGTGTGAAGGCCAGCTTGTACGACTCGCACAACTCGTCCAACCTCGTGTTCTTGAAGCCAGTAATGTTGTTGTTGTCGTTTTTATCTGCCAACGAAGAATGGTAAGACGTCTCGGGGTTTGGATAGGTAAGACCACCGTAGTTGATCCAAGCCATCGAGAAGTTGCGTTCGCCAATGTTCTTCGTGATGGCATTGCCATCCTCGAACTTCAGCACAAGCTTTACGCCGGCCTTCTTGAGTGTTTCTTGGAATGGCGTCACGAACTTTTCGACTGGCTTTACGATCGACATTTCAACCACGAGCGGTCGGCCACCCTTGGTAAGGATACCATCGCTGTTGCGTTGCGTCCATCCGGCTTCGGCAAGGAGCTTCGATGCTAGTTCGGGATTGTACGTTACATTGGTGTTCGACGCATTCTCGTACATGCCACCGGCATAGAACGACTGATATGGCTCATACTCGTCATACAACAACTGCGAAATGAGCTTCTCACGGTCGTAAAGGTGGAAGAATGCCCGACGAACACGAATGTCGTCGAATGGGGCCTTACGCATGTTAAAGTAGATGCCTGCTGCACCAGCTGCGCCGTCGGTTTTCACCCGAATTTTCTTGACCCAGTTATTGACAACAAAATCGTCTTGTGTGTCCTTAATCCACTGCTCAATGGAGATGGAGGTGTAGTAGAAGATGTCCGATTCACCCTTCTTGAAGGTTTCATATTCGACCGTTGGGTTGTCGACAATGGTCACAAACTTGATCTTGTCGAAGTTGCCAGCATACTTACTCTCTGGATCGTCCTTTGCCCAGAAGTCCGGACGACGAGTGAATGCATAGGACTGCTCCTTCTTGATATCTTCCTTCAAGATGATGTACTCACCAGATCCGATGGGTTGCTCGAACTGGAACTTGTCGACGAACTCCTTGCCTGTAAGACTACCAATTTGCTTTGCCGACAAGATTGGCAGTGATGCACCAATGCTTAAGAATGATCGCCAGTTTCGCTCTTTCGCAACAATTTTCACGATGTACATCGACTCGGCCACCGGCTCTTCGTAGCGGCCGTAGGTTTGCTGCATGGATGGGCTAAGAATTGTTGCATCCATTACGAGCTTCCATGTTGCCACGACGTCTTCGGCAGTTACGCGATTACCGTCCCAGAAGCGGGCATTCGGATTAATGCGGAACCAAAACGTCTGGAAGTCCTCGCCGATCTTCCAGTGCGTAGCCAGTGCTGGCATATAGTCGAGCGTCACAGGGTGCGTACCAATGAGCGATTGATAGCACATCGACGTCATGTGTGAGTTCTCGGTGAAGTTGGCGTTCGGGCCGAAGAAGAACGGCCGGAAGCTTAGCGGATAGCGCGACGAGGTAAAGGTAACCGAGCCACCAGTAACGGCACGAGGGTCGCCAAAGTAGATCTCCTCACCTGCCTTCATGGCGTTTGTGGCATAGCCCATAGACTCGGCAAGCTTTTCAAAGCCTTCGCCACCTTGCTCGGCCGACACCGACGGATCGGCTCCAGGCGGCACGTCCACCGTCTTCCACGTAACCTGGATGCTGTCATCAGTCGTCGACTGTTTCTTGCCGCAGCCGGGCAAGAGTGCCGCTATGATGAGCATTACCGCAAGCGATCCAACGCCTAGTACCTTCACAATCAATACTCCCTGTGGTGATTCGATTCGTCCGTTACGGGGCCAAATATACAACCCAAGCGGCTATGCTGATTGGGTATGTCCTTTGCATTTTCGCACCGACCTTCGTGCTTCAACCGCAATCAACTACATCAATGACGACTATTCTCCCCAACGACCTACCCCACCGCGAACGGCACCAGCTTCTGTTGAGTGGCGTAGCACCACGCCCTATTGCCCTTGTCTCAACCATCGATCAAGGGGGCATCGCAAACCTTAGTCCGTATTCGTTCTTCAACGCCTATTCGTCGAAACCCCCTATCGTGGCAATTGGTCCCGCCATAAGCGCTAAGACTGGGGCAGAAAAGGACACGTATCGGAATCTCCTTGATTCTGGTGAGTGTACCATCTCGGCCTGCACCTATGGCATGGTTGAAGCAATCAGTCTTGCGTCGTGTGAGTATCCACGCGACGTTGACGAATTCGTGAAGTGTGGCTTAACCAAGGCCGCGTCGACCATCGTTAGACCCCCACGAGTTGCCGAAGCCCCCTTCGCAATGGAGTGCAAACTGATGGAGAACATCGAGCTGCGGCGCGACATGGCAGGGAACGGCAACATCATGCTGTTGGAAGTTGTGGCCTTCCACGTTGCAGATAGTGTAATGGTCGATGGCAGAATCGATCCACGCAAGATGGACTTGGTAGCCCGTATGGGTTACGATTGGTACGCTAGGGCAGGAGCGGCCAACGTATTCGAGGTACGCAAGCCAACGTGGAACGGAATTGGTGTGGATGCCCTTCCCGACCATATCAGAACGTCGGACGTGCTTACGGGCAACGACCTTGCGAAACTTGCCGGTGTGCGAGAACTGCCAATGTACGACGGCTCCTTTCCAACGTTTGACGAGGATTTTGCTGCCGACCGTATCGACATTGAACTTGCGGCACAACGTCCGGACGCAGCGTTGTACGTGGCGATGCGAGACCCAAGTCTGCGGCACGACCGCCGAATACTGCACACGATTGCACAGGTTTTCCTAGCTCAGCAGCGCGTCGACGAGGCATGGCAGACGCTGCTGATGGAGTAGTGCCAGAACCTGCTAGCGGGGTGCTACAACGAACGGTACTGCCGACACGCCCTTGTGATGACGAATGCGTGCAACATAGGTGCCAGGCGCCAGCGCGCCGGAGTTGAGTACCCACGTTGTGGAAGACTCGCTGCTGCCGAGTGGATCGATCGTGGCAACCAGTGTACCAGAAACGTCGAACAGCGATGCCGATGCGTTCGTAACAAGGGGCAGTCGTAACTCGCCTGTACCTACAAGAGGTTGCGGCGCAACGAAGCCGCGAACAAACGGAGTAACCTGTGCTACGCTGGCGGTGATTTGACGCGATCGATATAGGCCTGAACCGTAGGTTCCCACGTAGGCGGAGAGAAACTTGCCAGGGTGATTGTCGGCTGTTAACTCTAGCGTTCGAACAACGCGGTCATTCGGCAGCCCATCGTTCACCGTTTCCCAGCCATCACCCCAGTTGCCCGACATAACGACTCCGGCAGAATCTGCGGCTGCGATTAAGACGTCACCAGATGTGGGATGCTCAATAATGCGCCACGCTCGCAAACGTTCGGAACCCGGAAGTCGAAACCACGTCTTTCCCGTATCGAGACTTTTGAAAATTCCACTACCCACAGATGTTTGTCCAGACACCGAGTCGGTACCGCAGTACACAACGTTGGCAAAGGCGCGCGAAGGCGCAACGCACAACACACGCTTGCCTTGCAAACCAGCTGAGTCCTTACTCCACGTTGCGCCACTGTCGCGCGACATAAAGACGCCTGGCAGGCCGCGACCATCACCAGCCATGAACACAACGCTTGGGTCGGTTGGACTAAACTCGATAGACCTCGTTTGAACGGGCTCGTTGGACGGTGCGTAAAAGGAATGGGCTGAATCTGTAGACACTTGAAAGCCCGACGACGTATTAACTTGGGCACTTAGAATGCGGGGTGGCACGGTGTTTTCGACAAGGAACTGTTCTATGCGCAAGAAGTCGTTCTCGGGCACGGCCGACCACGTTACGCCACCGTCTGTGGAACGAACAATGCCACCAGTATTTGTGAAGGGTCGAACCACGCTTGCAATCCAGTACTGCGGGTCGCGAGGCAGTCTGATTACATCACGAACAGAATAGCCGTCGAGACGCCGTTCCGACCACGTCTGACCACCATCTGTACTTGTTCGAAATCCCTCACCCGAAAAGAACTCCATGTTCGATAGAATGAGCTCATTGAACGGTGGTGCAAGATCGCCGCAGGCAACAAGAACCGAAGGGTTCGTGAACACCTTGATGCGATGAACATACTGCGAGGTTCCGGATAGCTGCGTCCATTGCTGCCCGGTTGCAAGGCCGACGTTCATTACCAACATAAGAACGAATAGCGCAATACCGCTACCACGCAAAGTGTAAGTCGATGGAGATGACATCATGATGCAGTTGGTTCGATGATACAAAGTGTGGCTCCTTTTTCAACCGGAACGCCCGGTGTAACATCACAATGGGAAACCATACCAGCCGCAGGTGCCTTGATGGCATTTTCCATCTTCATTGCTTCGAGGGTAAACAGGATGTCTCCCTTTCGAACGACATTGCCGTTTGCAACGTGAATGGCCTTGAGAAGGCCAGGCATTGGTGCACCAAGCTTGACTGTCCGGCTTTTCGCTGCTGGTGATGACTTCAGAATTTCGAGCAGTTGGGCATGCCGCTGATCGTAAACGTCGTAATCGTAGGCGTAACCATTGATCCAAAGCGTGATACCATGAATGCCGTCGGTCTCAACTTTGACGGGAACGAGACGGTCGCCCCATTGCATGGTATAAACGCCGTTCGAATCGACGTGAACAATTCGGACGTCAAGGCCGTCGACCATGGCGACGCCGTTTTCAACTCCGACGTCGTGCGACGAGCCGTCGGCTCGTGAATGAACTGTGGTTGCTTGCATGCAAAAGGAAACGATTGTGATGCTGCTTTGCTAGCAAAAATAGCGCATTGGGCGCACCCGCCTCGTTAGGGCCTACATTCTATCAGAAAGAGCCGTTCGCCAAAGGTACCCAACATTCGGAACGAATTGGTGCGCCAGTCAAACACGGTACGGCTTACTCGGTCGCACATGCGCGCAAGCGCAATCTCGGTTGATTCGATGTCAAGGATGGCCATCGATGACCCCGTGCTGTATGCCACGGAAGTGCCAAGCGGATGCAGCGCTGGAACTACGCCGGTCGAGATTCTTCGGGGCAACATGGTGCGCTTACCGTCAATCGTGACAAAGTCGTCGTCATCACGTCCGAGAAATCCCATCACGTTCCCGTCATGCGAAAACACCACGGGGCCCCGTATTCGCCCCGCAGGATACGGAGCCGTGTTATAGTACAAGTTCTTTACGCCACGTAGCGTCCCCTCCCACACGCACAGAAACTGAAACGGATTTAGAAGGAAGTATGCGATATCATCAACTTGCGGACCCATCCATGCTTCGGTATACTCTTCGCTGAACATCAGGGCATGCATCCCTAACGGCGTTGTTACAACCGCGCCAAGCACTGTTGCCGTAGCGTTGACGCTAAGGTTGCTTACCCTTCGAAGATTCGAACGCACCTCCTGCGTGCCGATGTAGATCGTCCAGATTTCGCCAGCGCGCGAGGCGTACACCGGCCTGCCGTCGTGCCAAACACCTCCCAACAGTATCTCGTCGGCGAACACGCCATCGGTCGCATTGCGCACGAGCGTTTGCCCCGATCCACGCTGCGCCACGTAAAACACATTGCTCCCAAACAAATCCGTTGCCCACTGTCCCAATGGCTGTACAGCCAAATAGGTATTCGAACCATTGGTAACAAACTCTTGTTCGCCATTCGAGCATCGGTACCACGCCGCTGGGCTGTTCTGAGGATAGAGAATCGCATTGATTGCGGTTGCCTGAGGTAGATTCACAGGCGTGGGCGTAACAACGCTGATGAGGCCGTTCAATACACCAATGCTCGACCATGTGGAGCCGTCTGGAGAGAACACGGGCGCCGTTATGGTGTTGTACGGACCATACCGATCGCCATCGACCACAAGAGTAACCATATTCTGGTACGGAGCCACGAGTACCCACCAATGCCCTGTGGTATCCACATCAAAATGCACCACCCGTTCTGCCCCGTCGTGCACCATCGTCTCCTCGCACGATTGTCCCAAAAGGGGCACCGCCAACACAAGTGCCACGACTACGGCTAACCACCAACGTGGCATACGAGTCATGGCTGGTAGGTCCGCTCGTTCGTTACAACGGCATGAAGCTGGGCATCGTGAACGTTGGTTGGCAGGACGCCGTCCACACGTTGGAGTTCGTAAGCAAGTCCAATGCTAATGGCACCAACAGTAGACGCTAAGAACCTATCGTACAACCCCTTGCCATAGCCCAATCGATGGCATCGAGTATCGAAACCAAGAAGTGGTACCAGAATGCAGGATGTTGCATCAAGCGAGGCAGGATCGACAACATCGCTCGCGTCCCACGTCTCCGGTTCGGATATTCCCAGTGCCCCTTGTCGCCATAATGTGCTGTTGGACACGCGAACGTGTACCATACCGCTTGGTTGAGATGAATCGACGCATGGCACCACCACACGCTTACCTGTTGCCCAGGCATATTCGAGAAAGGGCATCGTGGCTACTTCCGAGGGCAGGTTGCGGTATACATGAATGGTACGGGCAAGTTGGAAGGCGCGGGTCTTATGAGCACGTTCGAAAATGAGCTGATTGAAAAACTCACGTTGTTCTTGCTGCAGGCCGTTGCGTCGTTCAATCAGCTCGGTACGGAGCGTTGTCTTCATAGTCATGATTCCGATGAACGTTCACGATTCGTGGAAAGTGCAATGGCGTCGGGTATCACGATTCCAACGATTATGACGAGTGCCGAGACAGACTGTCGAACGTCCCATATTTCGCCAAACGCCACAAGTGCCACAACGGCAGCCGCTACGGGCTCGGCAGCAAAGATCAATCCTGCCCGAACCGGCTGCGTATACCCTTGATAGCGGGTTTGTAATGACGTGCTTACAACGGTCGCCAAGATCGAACAGTAGAGCACAGCAATAACAAGGTTGGTTGTTATGTTGACAACGGGAACTCCACCATCGAATACGAGAATTCCCAACGATGCCATAGCGGTAGAAACAACAAACTGAAGCAACACGAGCGATTGCTGTGCTGTTGGATCGGTTGCCCGTGGCCCAGCCCACCTGTCGATAAGCACAATGTAGACAGCCCACACGATGGCACTTACGAGGGTGGCTACGTCACCAATGTTTACACCTAGGATGTCTGGTCGTGTAAACCCGTACAACCCAAGCGCAACAGTAACAATCGAAATCATGTGTCGACGACGGATGCGCGAACGAAACCATAGCCAACCGATGACGGGTACAAACATCATGGTTGTGCCAGTGATGAAGGCACTCGCTGATGCCGTCGTAAGGGTAAGCCCGAACGTCTGCAATTGATAGCCAGCACCAAACAGCACACCAAGAACAATGCCTTCGAAGGCCAATCGACGATCAAGTCGTGCAACGGCCTTGGGCCACACCATAACGGCGATGACACTGGCCAACAAGAAGCGCATCGTAACGAACATCGACGGCGACACGTCGTTGGTTGCCGCCTTTACGATGGCAAACGTGCCGCCCCAGAGTAACGTAACAAAGACGAGAAGAAGCTCAGCACGACGCTGCGTCATGAACGTTCCGCGGCATATCCGGCGTAGAAGCGCACGGCAGCTTCGATACCCTTGCGGAAGTTCTCGAGTGAAAAATGCTCGTCGGGTGAGTGGGCATTTTCGTTGTTGAGACCAAATCCCATAAGGACCGTTGGTGAACCCAAGACTCTATCGAAGAGCTCGACGACTGGAATCGACCCTCCTTCGCGGGTATACCTACAAGCCGTGCCGAATGTCGTCTCTAGCGCCGAAGCTGCCGCCCGCATTGCAGGCGTATCTCTTGGTACGAGTACAGGATTTGCCCCATGCAAATCAGTCACGGTAACGCTTATCCCAGGCTGAACAAGCGTCTTCACGTAGTTCGTAAGCTGTTGTACGACCTTTGCTGTGGACTGTCCGGGCACAAGTCGCATAGACACCTTGGCCATCGCCTTCGACGGAAGCACAGTTTTGGCGCCTTCGCCAGTAAACCCACCAAGAATGCCATTGACGTCGAGTGTTGGTCGTGCCCACAAACGCTCTGGGGTAATGAAGCCCGGTTCTCCGAACAATTCGTCTACGTTCACGTCGGCCTTCAACGTCTCATCCGAATAGCCAAGCGCCGCAAGTTCGTCGCGCTCTTCTTGCGAAAGAGGAATCACGTCGTCGTAGAACCCCGGTATCGCGATTCGTCCGCTTGAATCCTTCAACGCAGCGATGATATGCGCAAGAGCATTAATCGGATTATTAACCGCACCGCCATACGACCCAGAGTGCAGGTCGCGATTGGGGCCTGTAACGTCGATTTGCACGTAGGCCAACCCGCGTAGCCCGTACACCAACGAAGGACTCCCAGGAGCAAACATTGGCGTATCGCTAATCACCACTGCGTCGCACCGAAGGGCTTCACGACGTGCTTCGACGAAGGGTGCGAGATTCGGACTACCAATCTCCTCTTCGCCCTCGATGAGCACTTTAACGTTGAGCGGCAACCTTCCCCCTGTTCGATACATGGCTTCGAGGGCTTTCACATGTGCCCACACTTGCCCCTTGTCATCTGTTGCACCACGAGCATAGATGGTATCGTTCTTTACGATGGGATTGAAAGGGGCATCGGTCCAAAGATTCAGTGGGTCTACGGGCTGCACGTCGTAGTGCCCGTAGAACAACACCGTGGGTGCAGACGGGCCAGCGCTACAGTCTTCGGCGTAGACGATTGGATGGCCATTGGTTGTTACAACATCTACATGCGGTAGGCCCGCTCCTCGCAGGGCATGGGCAAGCCAGTCGGCACATCGGGCTACGTCGGCAGCACAAGAGGGATCGGTTGAAACAGATCCGATTGACAAGAACTCGACGAGCCCCGAAAGTGACTGGTCGTACAGTTCGCGGGATGCCGTAATAGCGGTATCGATTGTTGACATAGGGCGTAGTTGAAGATGAAACGGTCACGAATTTACGAAGCCGCTTGCGCGGCATACCGTTCCTCACGATGTTTGCTATGGATTGAACATACCCCAAGAGATTCCATGCTTACCAACGACATCATCCTTAGCATAAGTTATGTGCTCCTCATCGTAGGTGGAATCGTCCGCGATGTACTCGCGTTACGAATGTTGTTCACGGTAGCGGGTGGCTTTGCCGTTTGGTATGGTCTCGCAGGGGGCGAGCTG
>JALHPC010000063.1 GCA_022842685.1 Candidatus Kapaibacterium sp. | reverse complement strand
CCGAAGGCATCGCGTCCATGGTGGGTGTTGGGGCCGTTGTCATCATTGTCTCTGCCGGGTTCGTTGTTCTCATCCAGCGTTGGCAAGTTAATGCCTTTTAGCCAACCGTTGATGGTATAGGTATAGTCGATGCCTTGGACGGAGTCGCGGCCCATGGAGATACGGCGGAGGGGTCCGTGAGGGTAATACTCGTATTCGGCGTCGCGCTCCCACAGCACGCCGTCGTGGGAGGTGTGGACGGCGGAGAGGCGGTTATCGCAGTCGTAGGTGTTTGAATAATCCTAACCCCGTCAATACCTCTTATCGTGAAAGTTCACTGGGTACTTACGCATCAACTCAACCTGCCTTTCATAGGGTAGTTTATCACATTCCGGACGACGCCACATAAGTTCGATGCAGATGGTGTCCTTGCCATCTCGTATGACGAAGCCACTATGTGTACCGGAATCTTTCACGATAAAGTCGCCTCTAGCAATCAGCCCGTAACGATACAGCTTGACAAGTTCGTCTGAGTATACACGATAACTCTCCTTAAGAACTCGATTTTCGAGATAGAAACCAACACCACTTCTGTCCACAAACGTATCAATAATCCTAACTCTGCCCTCAATTCGCCGATGATACGTTGCCAAGTGAACCCAGCACCCATTGTGATCACGTCCAGCTGGAGGCGTACACATTGAGTACACGAAACAAAAAACGAATACACCCGCCAGCACTCCTCTGATTAGCCGCCAGTTTATTCGCATTTTACTCCGGTTGGCTCTAGTCTCCAACTGGCGTACTCGTGACAGGTCCAACTTCGACATGTGGATTTGGTGCAAACGTTTTGACCACTGCATCCCACTCCTCGGCACTAAGTCTCTTCAGGCCGGGCAATGTACCTCCAGAGTCGCCACCAACAGTGCCAATCAGGCTTGTTTCGTTGAACCCCCATGAAGCACCGGCTTTGAGACCTGGTACTGGCGGTCCAGCGAGGCCAACATCCCACGTACGGAATGTCAAGGCCGAATTGTCAAGAGATAGTGGGCCGAATAACTGTCCTGCCATATCATTCTTATGCTCGTCGTCGAGGCCCCATGAGTGCGACGTACCGAAGGGACCATAACCAACCGATGCAAAGAACGATCGCCCTGCGTAACCTGCTGCCGAGAACTCTCCTTTGGGATCATCACCCACATACCAACTTGCACTCAATGCCCCACCAACTCCAAGTTGCAGGCCGACCGAGCCACCGTACGATCCATAGAAACCAATTGTACCTGCATCCTGGCCGCGCATAAAATACACGGCGCTTATACTAACTTGGATCCCGCCGCCAACCGTGAACTGGTCAGCAAGCGAAACGCCTATTGCATCGGGAGCATTCTGAATTAGCGACGTAGCATCTATGATATACCCAGCTCCCTCATTCCCAGGAATCAATGTCGTTTTGTAAGCCACGTCAGGTGCTCCGGTAATGATGCAGAGTACCGGACGATTGTTTGACCCATAGACGTATATGTCTGATCCGCCCACATCCACATTGTGGTTAGGGTTGTTAGCTACAAAGTTATATCCTGTTAAACCCGGGTACTTCTTAGCAAGAGGGTCAATGCTCAACCAACGAGCAACCCTACTATCGTAAATTCGAGCTCCATAGTCGTAGTTGCTGCCATCACCGCTGATTTCATCGTCTCGCTCTTGGCCTCCATACCCGTATCGGTGGCCATCGATGCCTGCCGCTTCGTAGCTGCGCCCGGGCATCGTCATGCCAAAGGGGTAGTAGTCGGTTAGGGTGCGCAGGTCGGCGTCGAAGACGTCGCTGCCGCGAGGGAGGAGCATATCCGATACGGTGGCGCGGACGTTGCCCAGGTGGTCGGTAAGCTCGTAGCCGCGCTGGCGTAGTTCGCGTGTGTAGAGCGTGTTGAAATGCGCCAAGGTGTCGGTCGCGACGGCGGTATGCAGTGCCCCTTTGTAGGAGACACCCAGCCGCGAGCTGCCGTAGATGGGGGTTTCTTGGCGCTCGGCGTAGGTTTCGCCGGATGCACGTTTGAAGATGCCCATGACGTTGCCCTGGGCATCGCGGACGTAATACGTGCGGGTGGGGCTGGATGATGTATCGGTGGCGTAGTAGTCTTTAATGACGCGGTTGCCGCTAAGGGACTGGGTAGTCACGCCGGAGGAGTCTGCGTCCAACCAATGGATTCTATGCGTGCTGGTACTTGACATCGCCTCGCAACATAGCACTTCTGGCTCGGTTGGCAAGTGGCAAGTGTCTGTAGACATGTATATCTGGTGCCGCATTCCCAGCCGTTACTGAGCTCGTAATCCTTCTTCTCGTGTGAGACCAAAGCTACAAATAGCTAGCGACTCTGGCCACAAACAACTTTGTTACAAACAAACCAGAATTCACCATCTTTGTCCGCGTGTTGTTGGACCCGTTCTGCGCCAAGTTCTTGGGCTCTACGAGTAACAATTGTATCTTCAGCATCTCCATCATGACAAACTGATGCACAGTCATATTTCTTCAGCACATCATCTCTCATCAGCTCAATTTGGCCGTAGTCCGTGCTTCTGTACAGGCATGACAATGTAGAAACTGAATCGGAATCGCGAGTATAGTACTCGGACACCCAAGAGAGCGCATCTCCACCTTCATAGAGGACAAAGAGCCACTGCGTATCCTGAACATGCCGGAAGAACACTCTCGACTGGCCACCGCCTTCCGGCGTTGTCAACACGACAACCTGGGATGTCTGACTGTGAACTTGTTGTGGCGACGATGCCTTTTCTTGTGTCACAGTTTGTCCGTCCAAATAATACGCTTCGATAGAAGCACTCATGCAATCAACCCGACTGTACTCCTGTGGTATGAGTCGAGCGAGTGTCTTGCAGAGGCTAACTGACTCGCTTCCACTAAGAGAAGAGGTAAGTGTGTTTCGAGTTTTTCGAATTGCATCAATGCTCACGGTATCGCCATAATGTCGGAACATAATGGGCAGTACATGACACAACCCTCCATCGTCCGTGGTGCGCGAATCTGGCTTCAATGGCATGTCAGAATGTGCTGAGCCGATACTACAGGCAAGCGGAAGTAAAAGTAGACTGAGAATCAACGTCGACAGCATAACGCATCTTTTCGAGATTACTAGATTCAAGATATCAATCCTGTACGTAAGCCTGTGGGCGATTGTCTTCATCTACTCTGACGACCCAGCTGTATTCTTTGCCTCTTCGTTGCGAACCGGCCTTCCCCAGCTATGTTTATCGGTCGCACGTTTCCATTCACGAATGACCTCACGCCCGGTCTGTGGGGCATGTATAACCTCGAACTCCAACACAGACTCTCCCCCCTTACGTATCGAGTTGCGAGTCTGACCGGTTGCTATCATAACGTGATTAGGGCTAAACACTAAGTCCCCTTCTTGAACCAGACTCATATCGTTTCCAACGACTGCCGTCGGTTCGTCACCTCTAGCCTTCTCGTCAAGTAACGACTTCATGGCATTCGCGCTAATCACACCCATATTGGGTATCTTCTTTAACTTATCAGCATTGAACGCCAATCTCGCCAATCCTGAACAGTCGATTCCACAGTCCTTGGTATTAAACAATGCTTGAAAATTTGCGACATCGGTCAATTCCAGCTTACACTCGTTGGCGGCTGACGAACCAAACGACAGGAAACTCCACTTGACTCTGTCAATGCGCACCGAACTCATTGCTGAGCTTGGGTAGCCTATAAATGCTAGGTAAGACGCCTTGGGCATCCACACGGGATAGCCACCCTTCATCGCCGGCTTCTTTCCGCCAAACTCATAGGGCGTGCCTATGTATTCAGAAGCCTTGGCTACAACAGCTTCTGGCTCCAACCCATCCAAGTCAATCGCCTGTATTGGCGTATTTCCTGCAAACTGATACGGTGTGTACCAAGGATAATCAGGCGCCAGCGGATCCACACTCAAAAACCGCGCAACGCGGGGATCGTAGATGCGGAAGCCGTAGTCTTGCTGGTTCCCCTCCCCCTTCACTTCGTTGTCGTTTTCTTTGCCGTTGTAGCCGTACCGGTGGCCATTGATGCCTGCCGCTTCGTAGCTGCGCTCGGGCATCGTCATGCCAAAGGGGTAGTAGTCGGTTAGGGTGCGCAGGTCGGCGTCGAAGACGCCGCTGCCGCGAGGGAGGAGCATATCCGATACGGTGGCGCGGACGTTGCCAAGGTGGTCGGTAGCAACCGTTCTATGTTGTTGCGCCAGCATCACGCAACATACAATGTCCATATGGTTTGACAAGGGGCAACGCGACAACGTGCGCAAACGTCTGCCCAGGACACACGTCCCGGGCGACCGAAGCCAGATCCAACGCACCGGACAGATGTCTGGCGCGTTTTGGGTTCTCGGGTGGTGTGTATAGCCCTCCCAATCTAACGGGTTTTAACCCGCATTCGTTTTGGCTTCAGTAGCCACGGATTTGGCTTCGGTAGCCACGGACTTTAGTCCGTGGTTCACAATAGCCAACCGTTGATGGTAAAGGTATAGTCGATGCCTTGAACGGAGTCGCGGCCCATGGAGATACGGCGGAGGGGTCCGTGAGGGTAATACTCGTATTCGGCGTCGCGCTCCCACAGCACGCCATCGTGGGAGGTGTGGACGGCTGAGAGGCGGTTATCGCGGTCGTAGGTATAGCGGTGAACAGTATGAGCTTGCAGTTGTTGACAAGTCCGAGCCCTCTATATCGTTAATCGAGCAACGCCAGGACCATCAGACGGCTTATCTTGTAATTGGCACTAACACGCGAATATAGATATTGTCATTGCCATCAATTACAAGAAACTCATCAATTCCACAATTATGTGTTGCTGAATTCTTTACAAGAAATAGCCAGAATCGACGCTGTCGTATCTCCATGGACTCGAGTCCTTTATAATAGATAGGTTTGTATTTATGTCGGAAGTAATAATCCTCCACCCAGACTGTGTCTCTCTCACGGTTCAGCAGGTCTTGCATTAACGACCTAAAGAAACCGCTGTCAGTGACATCTGGACTACGATACAACATGTTTCTCACGAAACACTGAAACATACTGGGTGTACAGAAGTGGTATCCGATCGTTGTTAGACACTTCTGGTAGCCTCCTGCACCGTTACTAATAGGCGTGGTATCTGCCACACACCTAGGCACGAGAAGTAGTCCATTTCTCCTATCACTTATGTCGGTTCTTATATCTACAAATCGTAATACTATAGGATCTGATATTTCGATGGTGTCGACAAAGACTACGTCTCGCGAAGGTAAGACACACTGCTCCTGTGCACCTCCATAGACATAGGATAAGAGGGACATCAAGACAATCGCACAAGTACGTATCACTTGGGGTTCGACGTATTTTTAACTGATCCGCGAATGAAGTCTTCAGGCTCTCGACCAGATGGATGAACTGAAACCATAGGAATCTTACGACCAGGTGTCTTAACGCGGTCTCCATGTGGAACATCTTTCGCACCTCCTATCCTGGCATTCTGCAGAATCTTGGTAACGTATCCGACTGTGATCTCGAAGTCGTCGGGATTATTAGGATCTCTGTCATCACCAGATTTAAGAAGCCCCTTCCACCAGTGACCAGCACCAACGAGTGTGTGACCCAACTCGTGTGCTGGATTATTACGTCTTATTGCCTCATCGCTGTTTGCAATTGTCGCAACACTAATCCCACCACTGGGTCCGGATTCAACGTATCCGTGTTGCCATGCGGGTAAGTCCTTAACTAACAACATGTTGCCTTCTCCAGACCTGTCTTTGCTGAATGCCACGTCACGTGCCGATTCGCTTGCGTGTTCTTTGACAGTAAGATCAAACTTGATCTCATACTCCTTTGCGTTAGATCCTTCACCGACAACATACTTGAACTTGCCGTTCTGTCCATTCCAATGATCAACACCAAGCTTTGCCATTTCGGCATCACAACCACCTTTAACGATGTGATACGTCGCTTTAATCGTTATCGTCTTTGTACGGTGATTTATAAATACCGCATAATCTCTGCCGTCGAAGTCGACGTATAGCACAGGATTGTTTGCTGCGAAGTTATACGGGCTCATTCCGGGGTACTTCGCCATGAGTGGGTCTAATGACAACCACCTACCCACTCTTGGGTCGTAGATACGTGCGCCGTAGTCGAGAGAATTCCCCTTCCCCTTCACTTCGTTGTCGTTTTCTTTGCCGTTGTAGCCGTAGCGGTGGCCATCGATTCCTGCCGCTTCGTAGCTGCGCCCGGGCATCGTCATGCCAAAGGGGTAGTAGTCGGTTAGGGTGCGCAGGTCGGCGTCGAAGACGCCGCTGCCGCGGGGGAGGAGCATGTCCGATACGGTGGCGCGGACGTTGCCCAGGTGGTCCGTAAGCTCGTAGCCGCGCTGGCGTAACTCGCGTGTGTAGAGCGTGTTGTAATGCGCCAAGGTGTCGGTCGCGACGGCGGTATGCAGTGCCCCTTTGTAGGAGACTCCCAGACGAGAGCTGCCGTAGATGGGGGTTTCTTGGCGCTCGGCGTAGGTTTCGCCGGATGCACGTTTGAAGATGCGCATGACATTGCCCTGGGCATCGCGGACGTAATACGTGCGGGTGGGGTTTGTTGATGTGTCGGAGGCGAAGTGGTCTTTAATGACGCGGTTGCCGCTGGCATCGTAGAGGTAGGCCAGCTTCATAAGAGGTGTGTTGGAGCTATTCTTTTTTACGATGCGATCGATTTTGTTGTAGGGCGTCCACGAGATGCCGCCCGTTTGGATGTTTTCGGAAACGTCTTGGGTGAGGTTGCCGGTGGAGTCGTAGGCGTAGTTGTTGGCACTCTGGTCATCCAAATCATTCAGTGGTGCATTTTTACCTAAGGGGTCGTCGATATGCGTCAAGCGGTTGGGCTTGCCGGTTTCGAGGTAGTTATAGGCAAGGTTGTCGAACTGGTTGCCGCCGTCGTCGAAACGTGCAAGGGTTTGGATATTGCCGTCGGCATCGTAGCTGTAGTAGTTAAGCCACTTACTGCCGGGAACCCATGCGTTGGTGCCATTCCACGTATGGACCGAATCGACGCGCAGGCGGTTAAGCTGGTCGTAGCGGTATACTGAGCCCAGGCGTGTTTGCATAGCCCCGGTGTTATCGCGCGAGTTCCACATCCATCCGGCGATGTTGCCGTTGTAGAGGGATTGGAGGGTCATGCCGGAGGGTTGGGCGGCGAAGTGGAACGGCGATTCGGGATGCGCTCCGGTGCCTGTCCTTAGTGGCTTATGGAAGTCACCGATATGGTAGTTAAGCATCATGCCGAAAGCATCGCGTCCATGGTGGGTGTTAGGGCCATCGTCGTCGTTGTCTCTGCCAGGTTCGTTGTTTTTATCCAGCGTTGGCAAGTTAATGCCTTTTAGCCAACCGTTGATGGTATAGGTATAGTCGATGCCTTGGACGGAGTCGCGGCCCATGGAGATACGGCGGAGGGGTCCGTGGGGGTAATACTCGTATTCGGCGTCGCGCTCCCACAGCACGCCATCGTGGGAGGTGTGGACGGCGGAGAGGCGGTTATCGCGGTCGTAGGTATAGCGATGGGTGAACTGATCTTCGCGGTTGGGTTGAAAGCGTACTTCGGTGACCTTACCGGAGATGAGATCGTAATCGTATTCGATGAGGAAGTTCTGTCGTTGGGTACTACCATCCGGCAGCGACTGCACAAGCCACTCGACGTTGCCATGGGGGTCGTAGGAGTAGTACGTTACCACCTGATCTTCGATGGTCGTAAGATTGCCATCGACGTCGGTATGCGTCTTGGTGATGCGATTGCGGGTATGCGAAGGGCCGAAGTCAGATCTTAAAGTCATAATGGAGTTGCAGTCAGCCGACATTCTCGGAGTAAGCTGCGTCTCTCGAGAATTCACCGACCTTCATTCCTCTGAAGACAACAACTCCGGAACAACGAGGAGCCGAGAAATCTCACTATTTCCTCAGAAGCGACACTCGCTGCAATACAACTACTATCATTCATACAGCCGCTGACATCTAGGTTCAACAGGGCTGACCTGTAGCTATAACGGATCGAGTCACCGTAGAATTCCAACGCAGTTCTCATCATGACCACGTTGCCGATGTTCAGATCACGAGCAAAGGCAGGAAGGTCGGAGGGAAATATAACTACACTTTGACACCGCAAGTTAAGTGGGCTGCGAATTCCAAGCGAGGATCCATCGGCAAATCGAACGCCATAATACCTGTCAGAACCTGCATATAGAACATCGCGACTAACGACCCCGGGAACGCGTCTATAGATCGAATAGAGATATTGATCAGTACAATTATCACAATCAAGCGTCGCGCATCCAACGCCACCAGATGTTAGACAACATAGAACAATCTTTGAGTAAGAGCTGAACTTCTGTCGCATCTCCAGAGAAATATTCATCGATAGGCTTCGATATTATCGGGAATGACAGATGGGCCGACGCCATCGAGAGCCGACAAGCTTCGGCCGCTAGAGACCACCGAACAAATACGAGTTCCTTTCTGCACAAATGCCTTACGAATACAACTCTTGGGCGGAAGCCCAAATATGCGAAACGCAATACGTGTCAACATCTTTCGCTACGTTAGACTCGTCTAAAATGTAATTTTGGATCTAATAGCTCAATGATTACTTGCCCGGATTCCTGACAAAATGAGTCAGACGTATATCGTTCACACGAAGGTATTGTCTCTTCAGATCAAAACTAGGGTATATAGATCCACTAACTACAACTTTCAATGTAAACGACGAGTCCATACCGATGGGAAAACCACTAAGAGTCGAGCGCGAATAGCAATCAAGCAACAACACTTTACCGTTCATTGAAGGACAATCAACATCAAAGCTGTAGAGACTGTCAACGACAACAGCAGGATGTTCATCAGAAACACAGATCACCATGCCAACTAGAGTACAGGCGTCAATAGTATGCATAATCCTAAGTCCATCATACTTGAGCGATAGAATAGTCGAGATACTGACAATCGAGCCAGCTACCAGCCAGTTTGCCAAGTACTGCTTACGTAACATGTCGTTGATACTTAACATATCGCTTCCAAACTCTGACTATTAAAGTAGTGATAGCTAGAGGTAACAGAACGACTGAATACATGGCAACAACAACAAGCACTGAATTAGATACGCCCAGAAAGTACACGGCACCATCAATCCAAAACATTAACAGATAATAGGTGAACAATACTGGAACGAGAGCTAGTAATTGTATAACAAGACCAGACCATGTATAGATCTTCCTCTTTCGAACATAAAGCCATGACAGAGCTATGAATCCTGGCATCCAATAAACTAGAACATAGAATAAGACAGCACTTAGCTCCATGTATTAGTCTCCTGTCTTCTGATTGGTCGTTGGATCAGAGCTGGTCGACTCAGGAACGTGGTTCTTCATACTGCCATCTGACTCTAGAAGGTTACTAGGACTTGCATCACCAGTAGTCGACTTACTCACCAGCACTCCACCGCTGTGTTTAACGAATCTGTCTAGAACACTTCGCCAAGATTCCTTTTGTTGCGAACGTGCATAGGAATCAGCTACGAGGCCGAAATCCACGTCGGAGACACTATTAATCGTGAATCTCACACCTTGTTCACCAAGATTGTAGAGTCTGAACGTTATCATACCAGCTTCAACATGACCTTCAAGAGTAACGAAGGTAAACGACAGATAATTGTCGCTCTGTGAATTCATACTAATCACTTTTACCCAAGAATCGTTCTGGGGGCCATTAATATCAATATGAACATACGTTGCTGGCGCGAGCTTATCCACGGTGTTGCCCTCGGCATCCACGGGCGGATTGAAGTACGCTTTGTCATTCGACAGCATGTAGCCCGAACTCATTAAGAAATCATTCTTAAGTGTCTTAAACGACTTCTTGGTGTGAGAGACCAAGACGCTGTAGTGCTGCGCTTGCGCAGTCATAGGATTGGGTAGTTTCACCTTAAGCGAACCCGGCTTTGAGAATGTCGACATAAAGTTCTCCCACTCTTTACCATCTAAATCGACTCCATCTATGCACCGATTCATAGCAAACGGATATGGACTCCAGGAGGGATAATCAGGCGCCAACGGATCCACGCTCAAAAACCGCGCAACGCGGGGATCGTAGATGCGGAAGCCATAGTCTTGCTGGTTCCCCTCCCCCTTCACTTCGTTGTCGTTTTCTTTGCCGTTGTAGCCGTAACGGTGGCCATTGATGCCTGCCGCTTCGTAGCTGCGCTCGGGCATCGTCATGCCAAAGGGGTAGTAGTCGGTTAGGGTGCGCAGGTCGGCGTCGAAGACGCCGCTGCCGCGAGGGAGGAGCATGTCCGATACGGTGGCGCGGACGTTGCCCAGGTGGTCGGTAAGCTCGTAGCCGCGCTGGCGTAGTTCGCGTGTGTAGAGCGTGTTGAAATGCGCCAGGGTGTCGGTCGCGACGGCGGTATGCAGTGCCCCTTTGTAGGAGACACCCAGACGAGAGCTGCCATAGATGGGGGTTTCTTGGCGCTCGGCGTAGGTTTCGCCGGATGCACGTTTGAAGATGCCCATGACGTTGCCCTGGGCATCGCGGATGTAATACGTGCGGGTGGGGCTAGATGATGTATCGGTGGCGTAGTGGTCTTTAATGACGCGGTTGCCGCTGGCGTCGTAGAGGTAGGCCAGCTTCATGATTTGTGCGCCGCCGGTGGTAAGCTTTACGATGCGATCGATCTTGTTGTAGGGCGTCCACGAGATGCCGCCCGTTTGGATGTTTTCGGAAACGTCTTGGGTGAGGTTGCCGGTGGCGTCGTAGGCGTAGTTGTTGGTTTCGGCTTGGTTTTCGAGGTCGCCGGAGTAAGCCGTGGCGGCATTATGTTCTTGCACGCGGCGGAGCTGGTTGGGCTTGCCGGTGATGTAGTGATACTGCAGGTTGTCGAGGCCGTTGCCGCCGTCGTCGTTGCGGTACAGGGTTTTGATGTTACCGTCGGCGTCGTAGCTGTAGTAGTTAAGCCACTTACTGCCGGGAACCCATGCGTTGGTGCCATTCCACGTATGAACCGAATCGACGCGCAGGCGATTAAGCTGGTCGTAGCGGTATACTGAGCCCAGGCGTGTTTGCATAGCCCCGGTGTTATCGCGCGAGTTCCACATCCATCCGGCGATGTTGCCATTGTAGAGGGATTGGAGGGTCATGTTGGTGGGTT
>JALHPC010000062.1 GCA_022842685.1 Candidatus Kapaibacterium sp. | reverse complement strand
AAGTGTCCTTGTTACGGTGATTACCTTGATGCTGCTGTGCCTGCTACCCCTGTGCGAGGCGCTAGCTCAAACACCATCCTACACGATGCCATGGCTGGGAAGGCTGAAGTTCACGATGAGGGATGGCTCAACCCCAGCCCTGATGCCTGGTTACAAAGATGGCAAGGACTGGCTCTTTCTGCCTGTACGTGTTGATGGCGTGATGCGCATGCGGGTCTATCGGTTTGAGACGTTGACAGATACAGTCTACGATGATTATGGACCGCTCGTCCATGATTCTGTTCGCATCACAATGTTCCGTGGCATGGAGGTGCGATACGGCGACTTCAACGGTGATGGCCGCAATGACTTCTTTGGCGGTAGTGAATTCTGGCTTATGAGCAACGACACGGGCCACACGATTGCGGCCATGGACTCGTTTCGACTAGGACCCATCTTTGGCAACGTTCAAGACTATGATGGCGATGGCTTCGATGACATCGTCGGAAGCGGCATGATCCGCTGGGGTGACTCGGCTGCGCCGTTGTCGACGTATAGCAAGGTTGCATGGAGTGCCTTCGAGTATCCAGCGTACTCAATCGCCGGCCATTTAGGCCGAGCCGGCGGACATCCGTTTGCGTTCAGCATCAATTATGAACGTATGCACAACTGCAAGGGCGATACATCGCGGATGTATGAGATCGAAATCGCCCGGTTTGCGCGATTGCTTGAGTCTGATGTCGTGGCCCACGATACACTCATCCGCATCGACACGACCTTTGCTGTGCGTGAAGTCAATAAGTTTATTTGGATGTTTTGTGATGAATCCACATGTCCCGATTGTCGGTTCAGGCCGACGGAGACCGTCGGCGAGCGTTTGTGGGGACTCCCCAACTACCGCTTTCGTAGGCATGGGTTGGTGGTAATGGATGCGTTCGGACCTGGCCGAATTGTCATCACTGACACAGGTGTCGTCCGCAGTACCGCAAGCTTTGATGGTGGAGGCGGCATTGGTTCTATTGGCTTAGGAGGAGGAAGCAGCACGATCCTCACCGGTGACCACGACATCGTTGGAGGTCAAACTAGGTTGAGTCTGAGGCACTTCGCCGATTCTGCCGATACCTTTCTTACGGAGCGGGCCATCCTTCGAACGCCGGACACGTTAACGTTCTTCAGTGATTACAAGGACACGGTCGGCATTGTTGACAGGAACTATGAGTACATGACGTACTTCCGTTTCCCAGATATTACTGGCGACGGCAAGCCCGAGGTCGCGTTGTTGTACCGCCACCGGCGGCAGGGCGTCATCATGGACGTGTTCGACGCCTTCGGTGCACTGCCCACCAGTGGCGGTGGCGACCCACTGATTGCCGCTCCTGCGTTAGACCTCACGCTGCGTGACCGGCGGGCTACATGGTCGGGCGGCACGGCGCCACAGTATGTAATACGCGTCCACGATGTGCAGGGACGCCTACTACGTACCAGCACCGTACAGGGCCACGAACTGCCCACCACCGGCATCGACCTGCGGGGCCTCAGTGGCAACGTCTTCATTACCGTCGAAGGAGGCGGCACGAAGCATACATTCCCTGTACAGGTGGAGGGACGATGAAATCGTTTCTATCACTAATCTTCGCGCTCTCCATGACTGCGTCATCACTCTTGGCGCAAGTAGGTAATGGAGTTCCTTTTGCTGCAGGCGTAGATGAGGCGTGCAGCTCGTGCACCACAGGGGTCTTTGTCAATCCCACTGAACCAGGTCTGTACGATCGTCGTCATGACAAGTTCATTATCGGCGAAAACTTCGGTCAATATGGCAGTCGCCACCTAAACAGCGTACTTGGGCTGAATCTCGTCGACAACTACATTGATGGAAGTGGCTTCGGTTCACAGGCCGTTGGTTTTCCTGAGGATTGTCGTCTGATACCATTGATCCAAATTAGCCAGACGCCAGTATTCTGGCATGATATCTCGTGGGGTATGGGCACGCGCACCGACCCTGAGCTTGACCGTGATGAGCAGACGGGTTATGGTATTTTACGTCAAGGAGACAAGACAGGTGCAATTCGTACGAGCAGGCGTCATCCAGCGGTCAACGTCCTGGACTCAACGATCATACTCAATCATAACTCTGAGCCGTTTATTGACATACCTGATGGCGGCGAGCTGGTGTTATGGGACAACCAGAACAGCGGCGTAATACAGTACCACGACATTTACAAGCACCAGGATAAACACCACAACCGCCCCGACCACAATGGAAGCCGCTTGTGGGTTACAATCCTCTTACGCCATGAGGGTGACTATGATGCAGATGCCGATGATAACGAGCCCGTTCTAACGCTAGACATGAAGGGCGGTTTGTTGTGGCGACCGTCAGGCTTTGTCGCAAGCGGTGACGGTGGATCTGCTGGTACAAATTCCCCAAAAGCATCAAGTCATAAGCATGACGTGAACTTCACAATCGAGGGTATCCGGAGGCAAAAGGAACAGGCAGGGTTTGGCTTGTCTGAAACGGTTTCGAATTCGGAGGATCCGACTGTTGATCCGGGTGATCTGAAGAATCGTTCTCTGATTACCAAGCCACGGTATGTCGACGACGAAGGCAAGCGCAGAATCGTGCCGCATAACGGACCGTTTGGGATGAACTGGAACGAGATTATACCGCTATACTTCCGTTCGGTCCCAATCATTCGAACGTCCGACGGTGTTGGCGGTGTGTCGGAGTTTCCTGTCAATAAACCTAAGGGCCGTCCAAATCTGGTGAAGGGCCGCGAGTGGAACACCCATGCCACCGCCGGCCAAGACCCGTTTCTACCGATGCGTCGGGTCACTACCGTTACGTACAACGAAAACGAAACCGGTAATCAGATCGACCCTGGCGGCTGCCCTGAGGCTTTGACAGAAACGGAGGGGTACTCCGAAAACCTCTTCAAAACGATGACCATCACAAGGGGCATGCTGAAGCGACTACCGCGTGTTGCAGGCACATCTGGCACTAGTCAGTGGGTTTCATTCTCGGCGCTGATGGAGTTCCGCCCGTATCATCTTAAGCGCAAGAACGGTAATAATGAAGTCGAATTGGTCGGCTGGGAAGAGGATGAAGCTGCAACACGTAGCCGGTTAAACGATCCTACTGGGACGAAGTTTGCTCGCGTCACGCGGTATAGTAATCCTTTCCTGAGCGACCCTGGCAATGCTGACGCCACTCGGGTGACCGACTTATTCTTGGAACTACGATACCACGGACGAGAAACGGTGGAGATTGACTGGATAAGCTTCGAAACACCCAACATGCGCAAAATTCACAAAGAGGAATTGCGTGAAGACATTGCAAAATCCGTCAAGGATATACACGATATCTTGTTGAACACAACATCCGAGATGGGGGAGGCTCGATCGAACAGAAACCTTCGCATCTTGGGCCTTCGTACAGAAGAGGAGGATCCTGAGCAGGTCTGGATGTCGCAGAGGTATTTCTCTGCATTGATGCGCGGCAACGTCATTACCGAAGACAGGCCGTACCCCTACCAGTACTGGCGCCATATGGTCATCAGCGAGTTTTCTACCTATGAACGCGAGGGGGTAACTCAGCCAATTTGGTGGTGGTACGACGTAAAAAAGCGATCTCATATTCATGTTACGCCAACACCTTTAAAAAGGTACGAGGCGCGGTACGAATCTTCGGATGATGAGAATAATGCCAGAGCGGCGGCAGCGACAAATCTGGGTCTTGCCAAAGGTGTCGAGGGAGTTGTTACATATCAATCAACGCCGTTACCGGCGCTGCTCCGAGAGGAGTGGTCTCCAGCTCACGGGTCGAGAACAAGCGATGACTACGTCAATTCGCTGTTTCACCATGAAGCCAGTATCGGGGCGGGTAAGAACTGGGATCCGTACTCACGGCGCGACGGAGCATTCCTGACAGGGCATCAACGTAATGCAAACGTAGAGGACAAACTGCTGGACCATCTTGCGAAGGGGCGTGGCAACCTGCCGGGTAGCTCCTTGACTGGTATTGACCGGTTGGACTTCATTAGGTACTTTCTTGAGGATCGCCACGACGTCTCGATGTTGAGAACTGACTTACCCGTTGACAACGGCGGCAGTGTGACTGAGCCTACCTCATTGATGCACCATGTATACGTTCCACCAAGCGGAGGTAAATCACATCCAGAGAACTTGGTTGATGTCCCGCTACATGTCAGTGACGGTTACAACTACGACGCACCCTATCAGTTGATTGTTGAAAAGGAGTGGTATTTGCGACTTGTATCGCCAGGAAATGGCACGCGTTTTTTTGATGGTACCAAGATCCTCCAGCAGATATGGACAGATACGGAGCACGTCGTTCGTACGTTGGGGCGGACTTCTGTTTCTCATGCTGCATTGACGGGCGTCGTTAGCCTTGCAACGAATCAGTCACCAAAACTTGCAGAAGTTTTACGCTATGAGATTGGAGCTGCGGTCATGACAGGCAGTGCTGGCATTATGGTTTTCGGCGGACAACCTATACTGGGAGGTGGACCTGAATTTAAGTACTTCAGTTCGTTCAGGAATGGCAGGCACTTAATGAATAATCACGGAGATCCCCTTACTTGGTCACTAGAGCCATCTTCACACATTTGGTTCCCACGTTCGAGCTCGGCTGTACTGCCGACGTATTCTGACGAATCTCATGCATTGAAGTCGTTTATGGATCTAGGTGCATCACCTTCCGAGATGTACCCAACTTTGGGAGGCGACTATTCAGTTACTCTACCGAGTAGTCCTATAACTGTCGGCGGCAAGGATTATCACACCGCGTTCCTCCACTTGTCTATTGACCCAAACAACATGGGCCTTTCATCTGGTACGAGTCAGATTCCTACAACAATAAACACAACGCTCATTGATGTTCGTGGCCGCGCTACGTTTAGGCCATTATCGCCCGGCCCACTTCTAGACCCGTTCGGATTGTCTCCCGATGAAACTACAAATGTTGCCTCGAAGGATCTTTACCTCGGTCACCATTCCTTACGTCGGGAACTTGCACATTTTGGTCAGGCTATGTTGCAGAAGGTGCCATCTCTATCTGGTGGATACGAGGAACAGACATGGCAGCAGCGTCTCGCAGAACTTCGCCTTGTGTCGTGGTATGGCAAGGGCTACGTTGACCTATGGTCACACGACGAAGCCCGATACGGATCGAACGATCCACTGCGAAACATCGTGGACGTGGAGAAGGTTCGTACACGCCATCCGTATCGTTGGCTTCGGCATACGTCCGTAGATCGCGCCTATTCAGGTGGGGATCACAACGGCACGTACGTTGAGGGCACCTATGAACTGCGCAAGAACTATGAGTCATGGGATTCGTCGTTTTATGATGTTTCGATTCTACGGCGGGATGCTGCTGGCACCGACGTCGATGCCAGCGATGATGTTGCCGAGGAATTTTATCTGTGCGTTGCAAACCGCCGTATCACGCCAATTGTCATCGGAGAACCCGACGATGATTATCCGCACGGCCGCTGGAATTTTACAACACCTGTTGAGATGGGCAAGGAAGCATCAGGCTCGATGCTGGCTACGAAGCCTTATGCGCAGATTGGCAGCCGCGAGGTGACCCTGCCCTTTACCTATGTCGATGCCAACGGTAATGCCAAGCTATTCCGACTGACAGAGCTAAACATGGCCTTGACGATGCCAATCGGCGAAGCAGTTTTTGCCTCGACTCCGGATGCCAGCGGTCGCACTCTTACCATCGACGGTGCAAAACCGTGGCGCGGTATCGATACTGTTGTTTCGTCTACAGGCGAGCTTGCCGTCAATCTCTTGCCCGGTGAGATGAAGATGTTCCGCGTGACGGTAAGCCCAGCAGCGCAGCCGCTGCAGATCGGCAGTCTTGCGTTGAACACACAATCAAAAGTGATAATGCAGCAGCACCCTACCGATGCGACGAAGGTGCGCTATCACATGGTGTATCACCTACCGGAAGGTGAGGTTGTCACCCCACCTAATCAACCTGCTGACGGTCGTGCCCACGTCTACTACACACGCACGAAAGACTGGCATGAGTCGACTAACCCGCTCGGCCCAGAGATGTTGCTAACGACGTCGAACATGTGGACGAATCCTATTCGTTTGGATATGGGCATTCAAATGAGCCTTGCCGGCAACTATCAAACACACTTTGAACAGGGTGCGCCGGCGAACATGACAACACAACAACGAAACGCTCTGAGAAACGATCTACTTGCCTCATTCGATCCCAGTCCAACGTGTAGTGTTCCGCTATTGTGGTCTTGTGCCTATCCTTCCATAACGCAACGGGTTCAAGGCACAGATACGATAATTCATATCGTTTTCGGCTGCCGTGCGTGGGCGCGTGAAGGAACCGTGCCAAGTGGCTGCTTCGGTCCGCATCCTGCGACCATGCATGTCTGCGAAGTGACGTTCAAGTCAAATACCGGTGGCATCACTGGTCCAGCGCCAACGCTAGCGGCTTCACAGGTCGTAGCAATGGCAGGCACCAACTTCTCTTATGATGACCTATCGGCGTGGGTGACGCCGGTGGTGAACGCCGGTGTGGACAACGTGCACATTGCATGGAGTACACCACAGGGCATCGGCGTGCTCGGCAAAAGGCCTTACAAAATCAACAATGTTACAACATATCCATCGTATCCGTTGATAGACCGGCAACAGCTTAGCGTTAGGCGCTTGCTCACGAACTATGATGCACAGGCCCCCTACACTGCGACACCATTGCGTGGTGCTCGATATCCGACGCTCAATCCATTATCCAACGCATCGAAGGGGCACAACGATGCCAGCTTGTTGTGGCAGGAGAATGGTCGAATCCTCTACGCAAGGCCGCGCCTTCGGCGGCAATCTGGCAGCCCCGATGATGACACCCAAGACAACCTCGGCTTTGACGATTATTCGATTGGTGAGCTCTGTTATCACTGGAACTCGGCGAATGGATGCTTGAAGGAAGCCGGCGGCGGCTTGTTCGATATTGTTGACACAGAAGATGCAAAAATCGCCTACGTCTCCAACGCTACCGATGGTTTGGCAACAATGCCTTCGGTTGCGCGCAGTTTAGACACATATGTTGAAAACCAGCCAATGCGCATGGGAATCGACAACCACCTCGACAACAGCGGTGTGCATGTCTACTACGAGACAGAGTCGATTACCTATCAAGTGAGAAATACACAGACGAACCGCTCGGAGATCATCAGGCGCCACTTGATTGAAACCCGCGAGAATCTTGCTAGATATCCGGAGGCTAGTCAGGGCGTCCCGACTCTACGACACTGGGTGCGGTCTCGCACGTTCAGTCAGGGGTGGTCACTATTCCACCCGCATATCGTACCGGGACTGTACCGTACAGCAGCGAAGTTTGATATTCCTTACGGGTTCGAGTGGGAAAACGGCCAGCCACAAGGAGAGCCTGTCTCAATGCGTATACGGAATGGCAATATCAGTGACACGGCAGTGTGGAATGCGTACTCGTTGATCAATCCTGCGACCTACAATCAAATGTGGAACAACGATGCCGTCAGCGAGACGCCAGCATCAATTGGGGCCTTGGCGAATCACGATGAGGCGTTGGTTGATGTCATACCCAATAATGTTATCGTGGTTATGCATCCTCTTGGCCAATCGGACCCTGTCTACTTACATAGCCCATCAGTTCATGTCAATGGGCTTTGGCCTCACATTACCACGCCGATGTCGACGACGCCGGCGACGACGCGCTTCCATTCCATGGCTGTTGTCGAAGGACTTAAGCCCGACGTCAGCACGCAACCACCCCTGGACCGTCGAACGATAGTTTCTAGTGTCGAGCCCTTCTACAAGCCACGCCCTGCCGTTCGGCAGGATCGCAGACACGTTGGCTTGGAACTCGATGGCGGTCAGCTAACACTACACATCCTTGTCGATGGTCGAAATGTGCCCGTATCGTGGATGCCAATGGGAACAACGCAGCGCCCGGGCGACAAGCTCGTGCCACCAACGTTCGAAGTGGCCTCTGCACCAATCGAGATTCATTCGCATAAGGCTCTCGATGTAACGCTGGATGGCGGTTTGCGAAGTGAAATCGAACTTTACCTTGATGCCGTCGATGATGGCGGTGCGATAGTATCGAGCGCTGAGGTACCTCTCGACATGATTCCTGTGATGCCAGACATGCTTACGAAGGTTACGATGCTTGCCGTCAATGGCAAGGGTGGTAACTACCGCTTCCGCGCTGTGGCCCGTAATGCCGGTACGGCAAACTTGAGTGAGTCAATTGAGCGATACGTTGGCGACGTGGCGCCGCTTGAGTTGGACGGCAAAGCCAAGGAACATCGCGAAGTGGTCACCATCGATTTGTCGAAGGCAAATGGATCGCCCGCTGCACGGCGAATCACAGGGATAGCCGAATTGACTGTGATACCAAACCCTGCAACCGACAACTGTATCATCGTCATTCCCGTAGCCGCGAACACTCTTGACCCCGCTATGGGCACGCTCAACATCGTCGACGCGACTGGGTCAGTGATTGCTACGGTTCGCACATCCGAAGGCTCTGTTGTTGGTCTCGAAACCCACTCCCTCGCTGCTGGCATGTATTCGGCGACGTTCGTAACGGAGGGACGACTCCCGACAGTATTGCGACAGCGTATGGTTGTCGTCCGTTAAGCGCACTCTAGCTAATCAACGTCGGGCACATGCCTCAATGGGGACGTGCCCGACGTTGCTGTTCTTTTCTAGTTCATAGAACCTGCTAATTCGCTTACGTTGGTTCGAAAGAGCATCAATGATTGCGTTCTACATCATATCGAAGCAAATTCTAGGCACGAATGTTGTCTTAACAGACGACAACCATTGTCGCCATCGGTATCAACTCTCTTCGAGCCATAATGGGTGGGATTGAAGGGGTCGCTCTCGATCATCTAGAGCTTATCCTATTCTCGAAGCACCGGCTACACCGTAGCGTTACAACAGCGGGCTGGTAAGCCCGATGCTCCATCCGAAGGTTCCGATGGGGGCGGCAAAGGGCCCAACGGGCCAGCGCACATCAACGCGCAGGAAGAAGATCTCAGAGAAAAACGTTGGAATGCGGCCCACGCCAAAGCCGGCTTCGCTATACCACTTGGTGGTGCTGCCGTAGCCGTCGGCACTTCCAAACGGAAGCTCGCCGCGCTGCTCGTAGCGCGCCACCGAGTAAGCGCCGATAAGGTCGGGCCCGCGGTTGTTAAACGTGGGCAGACCCAAGGCGCGCCACCAGAGATCCGAGAAGTTGTGCTCGGTATGAACCTGAGCAAATCGAGTGCCCCCAAAGGCATTCACAGGCACCGTGAACATGTCGATGTTGCTGCCCATAAATGGAAAACGCCGCATGGCGTTAAACTGAAATTGTACCGGCGTGGTTGTCGACGCGATACCGACCGCCCCCTTCACGTCGAGTGTCATGGGTACGTAGCCAGTGCTGAAGGTAGGGATGGACGACTCGGCGGTAAGCGACACCGAAGCGAACGTCTCGGGCTGGTCGAGGCGCCATCCATGTTCGTACGAAATGGTGCCCCGAACTGGCCAGGTTGTGCCCATGAAGACGTCGAAGATGGAGGATTCGCCAATGCCAAGCGACGCCGTGACGGTGCGGTAGGCACCGGCCTGTGGTACAAGGACGGGGCGGCTGGGTGCATCGATTACGGGCATAATGATGTGACGACTTTCAGAGCCCAGGATAGCAAGCGAAAACTTGCCGATACGGGCATTGGCGCCCAGTTCGAAGCCGTCGCGACGGAAGAAATCGAATTGCCCAGCGTACAGGAGGTTCGATATGTTCAGGTTGTCGAATCGTGCCAGAACACTGCGCGGCGATTGGACGGTGGAGAATCGGGAGTAGACCGAGGCAAGTGCCGATAGCGTAAGGTCGCCATAGGGCTGCGGGCGCCATCGGAGCGTGACGGCTCCGCCGCGTGTGTCGCGCTCGCCGAACACAGCGCTGGTAGAGAGCGTAAGCGTCGAATAGTTGACGTCGAGTTCGCCGCCATACAGCCAGCCAGTGATGGCCGTCCGGTTGAACTCGGGAATGACGGACACCTTTACTGGGCCGAAGGCCGTGCTAAACAGGCCTATGCTTGACGTACCGTTGTCGTCGTCGGAGCTGCGTCGGCGTGGCTTTGCCGTGTCGGCCTTAGCGTAGACGGCGCGTTCGTCGTCGGTAAGCACTGCGACTGAGCTATCGGACCAAAACGCAGCTCGAGTAGAGTCGACGTCGGGCGCAAAGGCAATCGTCTCGTTTTCGGATACCCGAAACGCCACTGGCGTGGAGTCGCCTCGTTTCGTGACAGCGGCCATGGAGTCTTTGGGCATCACAAGGGCGGGGCGCAGCAGCGAATCGGCTATTGGCTGGTTAACGATGGTGTTGGTAACGAACGACTCGCTTTGGATGCTAAGGTCGAACTCGGCGAGTCCCTTTACGATTGCAATACCTGCACGACCGCTTAACTTCTGATACATCGGTACCCAGAGGGAATCCTCGACGCGTTCGAGCTTTTGGGCAATACGAAAGTTGCGGATGAAGGGGATAGACGTTTGTTCTGTGGGAGCAAACTCGGCTTCGACAACCTGGTAGGTATGTTCGGCAATCATAAGGCGGCCTTCGAAGCCGGGGAACAAGCGCGACCGTGGCTCGAAGGAGATGTCGTACACAATCATATCGCCCAGCATACGGCGTTCGTTCAGGGTGTACCGATACTCTTTGAGCGCCTTTGCGCCAAGGGGTGTTACCAAGCGAGTGTTGAGCAGTACGATTTCGTCTTCCATAAAATCGTAGAACTCGTCGAACACCTGTGTGTTGGCGCTTGCGTTCACGTTTTTGGTTTGCCGACGGTTGTTCAGCACGGTGTGCTTGCGGCGTTCTGGCTGGCGTTGGTCGTACACCGTGGCATACGTTTCGGCAATCGAGCCCTCATCGATGTTATCGCCAACGGCACTCATCAGTGTTGCTGTACGCGTCTTTGTATAGATCGTGCTTACGAGCGTAGTAATCCGTTTAGCGTTTTGCTCCTTCTTGGCAATAGCGCGCCGAATAATCTCATCTGTTTCAATATCTCCCGTTACCGTTACCGCTCTCCCTTGAATTGGCGCAGGTTTGAGCGCTACGCTGATCTCGCGCTCGGCGGGAGTAATCATAATGCGTTGCTCGTGATAACCAATCGAGCGCACAAGGAGTGTATAGGAACCTGTTTCCAACGCAATGCGAAAGGTACCTCCAGTACGCGCATATGCTCCCCTATTTGTACCCTCCACGCGTATCGACGCACCGGCTAGGCCTTGGCCGCTTTGTGCATCGCGAATGGTACCCGTCCAAACAGTCTGCTGTGCCTGAAGTGGAACGTAAACGACAAGGCACAAAAGCGTGAAGGCGAAAAGAAGCGGCATACAATTCGAAGTGTGTGTAAAAACGGGCGCTGCGTACGACGGTTGTTGTGCAAAGTTACCGAGTATCACGAACCGTATTTTACTGTATGTTGGCATCGGTTTTCGGCATGCAGCTAACGCCGGGAATCACGTTGTTACATTTTC
>JALHPC010000061.1 GCA_022842685.1 Candidatus Kapaibacterium sp. | reverse complement strand
TCAACAACGTCAAACCCCCTATCGCGAAGGTACTGCATAACAACGCGGGCTAGACCATCATGACCAGAGGCATTCACAATGTCACACTGGATAACAACTGCCGGCTCATTACCGTGCACGCGTTCAATCGTGGCACTTACGGGTGGATGTAGCAATCTCTGCACAAAGGCGATAGCCAAAACTACAACAACGGCGCCCAGCAATGCTAAACCGGCCCAAGCCCAAACCGAGCCTTTGAGCTTCATGAAGGATCTTCATCGATAATGTACTCCTCGAAAGCATGGTCGTCACTTCTGGTTAGAACGGCATACATGCGCTTTCGAGCTCGAAAGATGTGAGCTTTCACGGTGCCAAGCGGAAGATCCAGTCGATCGGCAATTTCTTGATAATCTAACTCCTCCTCATGACGCATTCGAATCACAACCTTGTACTTTTCAGGCAAGGCGTCGAACGCACCGCGGAGCAGTTCGGCTCGCTCCTTTGCCAGAAGAATCCCATCTGGGGCGGGGCCGGAATCAGGAAGTTCAACAACGAACTCACCTTCGTCCTTACCTCTTCTAGGCTCATCGATCGAGTACATCGCAAAGCGTTTACGCCGAAGGTGATCGATGCAGCGGTTTGACGCAATTCGATACAACCAGCGGGAAAACGGATACTCGAACTGGAACGTGTGAAGCGCTGCGAACGCACGCACAAAGGTATCCTGCGTAAGATCCTCGACGTCCTGTTCGTTCCGTATCATCTTTCGAACGAGAAAGGACACAATACGGCGATACTTCTTCTCTAAGCGAGCGAACTCATTCACATTGCCCGCTAAAACGGCACGTATGACTGATTCGTCCTCTTTCTGCTCATCAAGAGCTTCGTTCGGGGAGTCACTCATTCATCACCAACGCAAACCGCACATGGGGATTGCGGAAAGGGCGGGATTCGAACCCGCGGTACCGTTGCCGGTACACACGCTTTCCAGGCGTGCCAATTCAACCACTCTTGCACCTTTCCTTTGCAAAGAAGGCAAATATACGGTGGCACAGACGAAAGCGAGGGTATCTTTCGAGGCAATTGTCCACACGTTACAATCGCTGTAACCATCGACACACAAATCGGTTATACGACGCTGTCTAAACAAGACCTACTTCTGTGACGAACCGACGACGATTTCTCACCAGCGCAAGCCTACTCCCTTTACTTCCGAGCGCAGCTCTAGCCGCTTCGGAGACAGTGCAAATGCCGCTCCTTTTACCCAGTGCTTTAGCAGCTGGAAGTACGGTTGGCGTTGTATGTCCCGCATCTGCCGTGACCTCTAAGGATGTTGCTCCATTCGTCGCATTATGCACGTCGTTAGGACTTCGAGTCCGACTTGGATCAAACGTGAACAGCCGCAGTGGGTATCTTGCTGCTAGCGACCAAGCTCGAGCCGATGAGTTTATGCGCTTCATTGAGGACCCGGAGATTGACGCCATTGTTTGTGCTCGAGGCGGCTACGGTGTAATGCGAATCCTACCTTCGCTCGACTTTGCAGCGATTCGCGATGCGCGAAAGATCGTTATGGGCTTTAGCGACATCACAGCATTACTGATTTCGATCGAGCAGCATGCCCGCCTGGTTTCTTTTCACGGCCCTGTAGCATCGAGTACCTTTGACGCCTTTACTAAGGAGAGCTTTGTTGGAAGCGTTTTTGGTTCGAGTACGTTGAGAGAGCAGACAGATCACACCGAACATGCCGCGATGGTACAGGCGAAGGACGTCCGCACCTTGGTCCCGGGTGTCGCTAGAGGTCGACTCACCGGTGGCAACCTCTCGATGGTCGTCAGCACGTTAGGCACTCGGTATGAAATCGACACGACCAATGCTATCCTCTTCCTAGAAGAGATCTCCGAAGAGCCGTACCGTATTGACCGAATGTTGACCCAACTTTGGTTGGCCGGAAAGCTACAATCGTGTAGGGCAATCTTGATGGGGTATTTCAGGGACTGTGAGACGCGTCCTGCTTCGCGAGTAACTCCTGGACGAGCGCTCATGCAGGTGCTTACCGATCGAATCGGAACCTTGGGAGTGCCTGCCGTTTATGGGATGCCGTTTGGACATGTAAAAAGCAAGCTGACAATACCAGTTGGTGTCATGGCTGAGCTCGACGCGTCAACCGGCCGGTTGAGCATCCTTCGCCCCCCCCTAACCATGTAACATAGCGTTAACCGTTATCATCTGAAACGTGAACTTCTCTACTAGCCCATTTTCTCTATGATTGCCGTGTCTTCATTTGTCCGACTGTCATTCGTTGTTCTGACGTGCATATTGGGCGCTATGCCAAGCGTCGGCCAGTCGCTGAGCGTCTACAACATCAACGTTTCGAACTTTCCGACCATCAAGGCAGACTATCTCGCCTTGGATGCGGCAGGCGATCCAATCACGAACCTCGACGTTAGCAACTTTACCATACAGGAGACACCTGCTGGCGGCGCGAGTGCAAACCTGACGCCGTCGCTTAAGCATGGTTGCCGGGACTTGTCCGAGGACCCACAAGCGTCCATCATTCTGGTGCTTGATCGATCAGGGTCAATGCTCCTTAACCAACGCGATGGTTTGAATCGTTGGAAGTTTGTTGAGCAGGCAGTTGAGAACTTCGTTGGACGCGTTAGGTTTATCGGCGAAACACGTGTTGCTGTCGTCGCCTTTGCATCGAACTACGAAGTTTTCAATGGCTGGACCGATAATCCGAAGGAGATCATGGATACGCTGCGTAAGCGCTTCCCGGCGGGCCACACTGACTACGACGCCCCTTTCAATGAAAAGAACAAGCCGAATGTATTCGATTTGTTTGCACAACGCCCCTCTAACATTCCCAAATTCGTCTTCTTTCTTACTGACGGAGAGCCAACGACCCCGGAGCTAAACTCAGATGCAGCCTCACTTACGTGGGGCAGTAGGATCGGTGGACAGTTGTCGGCGATTGGTGCTCGGTTCTTTGCGGTGTCCTTTATGGTTCCGAATACGCACCTTAGTATTTCAACGCTCGCAACCCGAACAGGTGGAAAGTCTTTGCTTATTAACGACGAGAGCAAGCTTGTCGAAATCTTCGGTTTGCTTGCGTTAGAAACCCGCATTAACAAGGTTTGTACGTTGGAGTGGCAATCTCCGTTCGTTTGTACCGACGAGGCTCGTGTTCACAACGCCCTTTTTGTGTTGAACTACTTGAACCGAAACTACGAGTCTCGTGCTACCTACGAAACGCCACCCAATTCGTTAGGGAAGGCGGATGTTAGCACTCCGATCCTGTTCTGCGGTGATCCAGCTGCCAACACATCGGCAACTGCGACCGTGACACTTACAGCAACCAACGGACCGATGCAAGTAACGGGGATCTCAATCAATCCACCTGGCAACTTTGATATCGCGGATTACGAATCGCCCAACAACCGAACAGCATTCACACCGTTTACGCTTCAGCAGGGACAGTCACGAACGCTAGCCGTTCGGTTTACTCAAGGACCCGTTCGAACGTATAGGGAGGCCTTCCTTCGAGTTGATGCTTCACCGTGTGGCCAGCAGGTTAAGCTTGTTGGCGGAGCTGGCCAGGTTCAACTGATCAGCCCCATTGGTGGAGAGTTGTTTTCGTCATGCGACTCAGTTGTGATTTCGTGGGCCGGCGTTCTTCCAACTGACGGAGTAACCATTGAGTATTCAAGTGATGGTGGTACCTCGTGGAACCTGATTCGAAACGATGCTCGCGGCCTGTTCCTCCGATGGCTTCCGCCGGCACCTGGCACACAGTACAAGGTTCGTGTCTCGCGAAGTGCGGCATCAGCATTCGTTTGGCGTTCGAAACTTGGTGGAACCGGCAAAGATTCGTCCAACGCGATTGCAGTAACACCTACTGGCGACAAGACATTTGTGACTGGCTGGTACGACGGTCCGTTTACCTATGGTACAACGAACGTCACCAATACGCAGGGTAATCAAGATGGGTTCCTCGCAGAGTTCGACGCCAATGGCAATCCCACTCGTGTAGCGCTTCTCCAGGGCAACGGTAACAACCCCGAGCGAATGGTTGGTGTACATACGGATACACGAGGCGTAGCCTACGTAGCTGGCAACTACACCTCGCAATCCGTAACCTTCACGCCGTATGGCACGCTCAGCTTAGGCCCTATCGACGATGCGTCGAACGGGTTTCTGATGGCAATTGAAAACGGAGCGCCTCTCTGGCAGGTTGAGCTGCAAGGCACAAGTGTCCGAAAGGGCCAGGTCGAGATTCTCGATCTTGGTATCAATACACAGACGCAGCGCCTCGTTGTTATCGGGCGTTACGTCAGATACTTCCGGGCTGGAATCAACGGAACAACGGTAGTTGAATCACAGATCATTGGTACACCGGCATGGCAGTTTTTCACTGCAACATACTCTTTCGCTGGGGTGCCTCAAAGCGTAACGAATTCGGCTGTAATCAACCGCCCGGGGGGATATCAGTATCTGCGCACTTCCGTTTCACAGAACAACTTCACGTACGAGACCGGTGTCTACAGTGCTCCTAGGGCCTTCCCACCATTAACACCTCTGGCACATTCAGGCCAAGGCGACGTCTACGTTTCAATGTTCGGCTCCGCTCCAGGATCTTCATCGGAGAGTACAACGAATTTCAGTGTGCAATCGCCATCAATAGCGTTTAACCCAAATACTTTTGCAGTGCCGCCTGTTGCCCAAGGGCAAACGTCAGTCCCACAAACGGCATCGTTGACGAATACTGGCAATTTTCCAGTACGAATCATCGACGCCCGCTTTCAGGGGGCAAATGCTTCCGACTTCAAACTCATCACCACGTCAATTGTCGGGCACAATCTTCAGCGGGGTCAAACCAATTCGGTTGAGTTCGATTTCAGCCCACAGGGAGTTGGGCCACGAAGTGCGACGCTTGTCGTGACGGGTGCCTGTAACACCACCGCAACGCTTGATATTACCTCCGAAGGTCTAGCACCTTGCGTCTGGGAAACCGTTTCCCCGGTAAACCTTGGAAAAGTTGTCAAGGATCGAACGGTAACACAAACCAATGTCTGCGTACTCCGCAACAATGGGCCGTCAGCTCTTACGGGGTCGATTACAAGTGCAGGTTCCAATGACATTACGATAACACGGCCTGGAGGTGTACCTCTCGATGGTCCATTCTCGGTTCCTCCTGGTGGCTGCTTCACCGTCGACATCGCATACACGGCAACTGGCAACGGCATCGTCCAGCGGCAAATCAGTTACAACCTCCCCGAAGAATGCGGTGTGGCTGTTGGCAGTGTGGTTGCCGAAGGCGTTGAACCAATCGTTACGCTCTCTTCTCATCCGTTTGGCGACGTTCGTCTTGGTTGCTCAGAGTCAGCATCTTTGGAGCTTCGTAATAGCACTACAGAACCAGTCGAGGTCACTTCGGTTGTCACGGATCCGGCCTCGTCTCCGCATTTTACCGTTGCACTTCCACCTACGCCGTTCACGATCCAGCCCGACCAAGTCATTTCCGTTCCGGTTTCGTTCTCACCGCAGGTTCGCGGCGCACATTCAGTCACCATCCGCGCTACGGTCGTTGGGATCACGGCTCCTGTCGATGGTACTGTCACTGGTCGCGGCATTCAGCCAACAATTGCAGCCAATGACGTAACGTTTGCCCCATGGACGGTAACACAAACCTCTCCTGAAGTGGGCGTTGTTAACATTCGGAACGACGACCCAATTGCTCCTCTTACAATTACAGGAATCCGGTTCGACCCGCCAACAACGGAGTTCGCATTTACGAGTGCCCTACCTACCTTTCCAGCTACGATCCTCCCCGGTGGTGCACCGATTCGTCTTGACCTGAGCTTTACCCCAAGTGCAGGAGGCAACCGCAGTGCACGCATCGTTATCGACCACGACGCAAAAGCATGCCCAATACCTCCGTCGTCTTCGTTGAACGTTTCCGTCAACGGCATTGGCGCAGAGCCAGCTTCGCTGCCACCAATCGACTTCGGCGATGTGCTATCTTGTGCCGAGTTAACTCGGTCGGTTCCCATCGTCAACCCCAACCCAACAAGTCCACTCCAAATCACTGGTGTCACATCATCGGGCGATGCAGTTAACTTTCCGTTTGCGCCGATTGCACCGTTTACGATCGACCCTGGTGGCAGCCGCGAGGTTTTCGTAACGTTTCGACCATCAGCCGCAAGACAATTCAGTGCACGGTACGTTTTCGACAACAATCAAGGGATTGACCTATCTCTGAACCTGTCAGGAACTGGAATCACCAACGACGTGCCACTTGCTTTCGGACCATCCGGTGTATTCACAGTTGGTCAAACTGCACCCAAGCCCATCAACATTACTGTGCCTAACCTCGGTGTTGTCGTTGTTCCACAGATAACCGTAACGGTTACGTACGATCCCACGAAGCTTCGATTCAACTCTTATGGCCCAGTTCAAGCTCAAGATTGGGTGTTCAACCATACTGAAACGAATGGAGCACTTGTCATTACAGCAACAAATCCCAACAATGCTCCTCTAACGAGTGGCACTCTGGTTACCCCGATCTTCGATATCTTCCTTAACGCCGACGCTCAAATTCCTCTTTCGATAACAGCGACGACGTCTCTCCAATGTCTCGTTCCGACAGGGGGCAACGGTTCAATCGAAATGAAGGAAGTGTGCTACTCCGAAGGTCGACTCATTAACATCGGCAGTTCATCGTTTAAACTCGACCCTCCACGGCCGAACCCATCACGTGACGTAGCAACGATTGCGTATAGCACAGGCATTACAGTACCAACACAATTCGCTCTGGTTGATGCAATGGGCTCGGTAGTTCGAACCATCGTCACGCCAGTGTTACCCTCGGGTGATTACGAACTCAATCTCGATGTCCACGACCTCGGCTCAGGCGTCTATTCGCTACGCATGGTCTCGGGCCCGTACTCTACGTCGGTGCCTGTTGTCGTTACGCGATAGGTATCCCTCTCATCTTCGCGACTCTCTCCCCAGCGGGTCTGCTAGCGGTTGCTGGCAGACCCGCTGCCGTATCTTTGCATGTTGTCGTCCACTCACCCCTCTTCGATTTCATCATGATTGACCGCATCGCTGACGCACTAGGCACACAATCGTCGTACCTGCTTGATCACGTTTGCACGACAATTCCGTCGTCGGTACTCCACGTGCCTTCGCCAACTGTTGTCGAGACCATTTATGGACCTTCGAACAGGAACGCCCGAGTGTTAGCCAACCTTCATCGTCTGTTCCATACGGGAAGACTTAATGGCACTGGCTACCTGTCCATTCTACCCGTGGATCAAGGCATTGAACATAGTGCAGGCGCGTCGTTCGCAAAGAACCCCACATACTTCGACCCAGAAAGCATTGTGCAACTCGCTATCGAGGGCGGCTGCAATGCCGTCGCTTCAACATTTGGCGTTCTGGCCTCTGTTTCACGTCGCTACGCTCACAAGATTCCGTTCGTGGTCAAAATCAACCATAATCAGCTCGTCACGTATCCGAACACATTCGATCAGATTGAGTTCGGTACGATACGGCAGGCCTATGACATGGGCGCAGCCGCTGTGGGCGCTACGATCTACTTCGGCTCGCCGGAGTCGTCGCGCCAAATTGTCGATATCGCTCGCGCCTTTGCCGAAGCCCACGAACTTGGAATGGCAACCATCTTATGGTGCTACCTGCGGAATCCAGCTTTTAAGCAAGACAAGGACTATCACGTGGCGGCCGACCTGACAGGTCAGGCAAACCACCTGGGCGTCACAATTCAGGCCGATATCATCAAGCAGAAACTTCCAGAAAACAACGGTGGATTTCTCGCCCTCAATAGCGGCGATTCGTCGTACGGCAAACTCGACAAGAGGATGTATTCGGAGTTGAGCTCCGACCACCCTATCGACCTTTGTCGGTACCAAGTCGCCAACTGCTACATGGGGCGTATGGGGCTCATCAACTCTGGAGGGCCATCGGGCACCAACGATATAGCCGAAGCCATAGCAACAGCAGTCATAAACAAACGGGCAGGCGGAATGGGCCTTATCAGTGGCAGGAAGGCCTTTCAAAAACCAATGCCCGAGGGCGTCCAGTTACTTCACGCCATTCAAGACGTCTACCTTACTCCCGAAGTAACGATTGCCTGATGTCGACTCCCAATCCATCAGCTGGTCTGATTCGTCAATTGCGTCGCCTTGTACCCTACCTGCTCCGTTACAGAGGTAAGATCGTCCTTGGTATCGTATTCATCACGATTTCGAACGTCTGTTCCACCACAATCCCACGCGTTGTTGGAGGTACAATCGATCAACTCCGTGCTTCATCAGTCAATCAGTCCGAAGTCACCCTACACCTTCTCGCAATCCTGCTGCTTACCATAGGCAGCGGATTCTTCATGTTTGCTACGCGACGCACTATCATTATCGCGTCTCGCCTCATCGAAGAAGACCTGCGCAACGACCTTGTTAACGCCCTTCGCCTTCAAGATCAGTCGTTCTATCAAACACGCTCCACGGGATCCATCCTAGCTCATGCATCTAGCGACATCGGCGCTGTACGTGAGTTTATCGGTCCTGCCATCATGTATTCGGCTAACACGATTACAACGTTTACGTTTGCCTTCTCCTGGATGGTCATGCTCCACGGTTGGCTTACCGCTACCATTGTCGTGCCGATCCCGTTTATCGCCTATGCTACGTACACCCTTGGCAAGCGAATCCATGAACGGTATAAGGTTGTTCAACAACAGTACGAGCAGATTACCACGCATGCACAGGAGTCGTTTTCGGGCATTCGGGTTGTGCGTGCCTACGCACAAGAAGGCGAAGAATCGCTGCGCTTTCGAGATCTGTCTAATGCCTACTACCGTCAGAACATGAATCTTGCTCGCGTGCAAGCGCTCATGATGCCGGCAATGACGGTACTCTTCAATCTTACCTATGTTGCCGTCCTTGGTGTTGGCGGTTGGCTGATTTCGCACGAAGATCTTACCGTTGGCCAACTCACGCAGTTCTTTATCTACCTTAACCAACTTCTATGGCCAATTGCAGCCATTGGATGGGTTACCGGAATGATTCAACGTGGCGCTGCGTCGATGACGCGCCTCGCCTCAATCATTGATCATGCACCACTGATACGCGACGAATCCTTATCCCAGGTAACACCAAGCCCGATCATAGGCGCAGTCCGTTTTGACGATGTATCGCTCACGTTGGCAGGCAGGACGGTTCTGTCCAACATTACTCTCTCGGTTCCTGCCGGTTCATCAATCGGTATCGTAGGCGCTGTAGGTGCAGGTAAGTCGTCCTTCGTCAATCTCATCCCAAGATTGTTTGATGCGTCAGGGGGCTCTGTATTCATCGACGACGTCGACGTGCGCTCTATACCACTGCATCACCTTCGCGGAAGCATTGCAGTTGTTCCACAAGAGTCGTTCCTCTTCAGCACCTCGATCCGTGAAAACGTGCGATTTGGACGTCCCGAGGCAACCGACGAGGAAGTCCTCGGCGCTGCCGCTGCCGCGCAGTTAACAGACGACGTTGCAGCAATGCCAGATGGCTTCGACACTGTTGTGGGCGAACGAGGTGTAACGCTATCCGGAGGTCAAAAACAGCGAACAGCTCTCGCGCGAGCTATCGCTTCCAACCCTTCGATCCTCGTCCTTGATGATGCCCTATCCGCGATCGATACCCATACTGAAGAGCGTATACGACGAGCTCTCGAACCCATCATGCAGGGTCGCACTACGTTCATCGTTGCTCATCGATTGTCCACCGTCCAGCATTGTAACTCCATCGTCGTACTTGCCGAGGGCCGCATTGCCGAACAAGGAACGCATGATGAACTGATTAGTCGCGGTGGGATCTACGCATCTATGTTTGCACGACAACAACTTGAACGCGAGGTTGCCGCATAATGTCTGCCCCTACTTCCCTATAGATATGAAAACGTATTCGTCCATCCTTGAACTCATCGGCAAGACGCCACTCGTTCGATTGAATGCAATCACGTCAGGCATCGAAGCCTCCGTCTTCGTTAAGCTCGAAAGCCTGAATCCAGGCGGCTCGGTAAAGGACCGCATTGGCATTGCAATGTTGGAAGCAGCCGAACGCGACGGTAAGATTGCACCGGGGGCGCTCATTATCGAACCAACAAGTGGGAATACCGGAATTGGCTTGGCATTGGCAGCTAGGCTAAAGGGGTATCGATGCTTGTTTGTCATGACAGACAAGGCTTCGCAGGAACGCGTTCGTTATCTCAAGGCCCTAGGTGCCGACGTACTTATCGTATCGAGTGCTGCCCGCATGAGCTCACCAGAGTACTACTGGAATACCGCTCATCGCCTTGCGAATGAGCTGCCAAATGCCATCATGCTCAACCAATACGATAACCCGGCTAACCCCGATGTGCATTTTCGCACCACGGGCCCTGAGATTTGGAACGACACCGATGGCACTGTATCTCATTTCGTAGCCGGCATGGGTACTGGCGGTACGATTACTGGTACCGGACGTTTCCTGAAGTCCAAGAATCCTAGCATCAAGGTCATTGGCGCCGACCCCGTTGGCTCGGCTATTAAAACGTACAAGGAAACCCGTCGCCTAGTCGAAGCTCTCCCCTATCTTGTTGAGGGAGTAGGACAGGAACGAATTCCACTGAATCTCGACGTCGACCTTGTTGACGACATCATGAACATTAGCGACCGCGAGTCCTTCATGACTGCGCGAGCCTTGGCTCGCGACGAAGGGATTTTTTGTGGTGGCTCTTCGGGAATGAACGTCGCCGCAGCCCTACGAGTAGCTAAGGTCCTTCCTGCGTCGGCTTGTGTCGTTGCAATCGTTTGTGATACCGGGGAACGGTATCTCACGAAGCACCATAGCGATGAATGGCTCAAGGAAAAGGACCTCTTAGACGATGCACGTCTCTCCGTCAGAGACGTCTTGGCCTCGAAACGAAGCCGATCCGCAATTCCAAACATGGTGTCGCTTCCGGCTTTCGCATCGGTTCAAGAGGCGCTGTCGCTCATGAGTTCATACGAAGTATCCGATTTGCCAGTCGTCGATGCCGATCAACTTGTTGGCACTGTGCGCGAGGCGAAACTGATGGGAGCCGTCATTGCAAACCGTGAGACAATCGAGCACGAGATTGCTGCCTATATGGAACGACCTGCTCCGATCATAGACGCGCAAGAGTCTATCGACGTTGCCATTAAGGCACTAAAGGACGTTCCAATGGTTGTTGTTCGAGAGTACGGGCGCTACACGGGCGTAGTCACTCGCCACGACGTCCTCGAGTTCTTGTAACCGCAGTTACTTCGGAACGGAAAGTGATCTGAGCATTGCGGTATAATGCTGCAAGAGCTCGGGCCAGCGCTCCTCGCGCGCCTCAGCCGAGATAAGAAACGCCGTGCGATCACGGAAGGCAACGATGCGGCGAACGAGTATCTCTTCGCCGTCTCCACCATATGGATAGCTAAAGTCGACCACGAAAGCAGGCATACCGCGGAATGTCGTGTCACGCTGTACCCAACGCTCTGGCGCACCATAGTGTTCATAGTGCGTTTCGTACATGATTCGCTTGTACTGATCGATCCGAACGCGTTGCCCAGCAAGCTCCCAACAAGTATACTAACAAGGAACCGCGACATTCCGTCGGGCTCTTCTAAACGTACGGACACAAATCCATGCCGACTTGCTGCAATCCAACCCTGGGGAACCTCTAGTGAAATCGACGTCGCACTATCCCGCACGACGGGCTGCGCAGCAGCAGGCGCAGTGAAGGCAAGAACTGTAACGAGAGCAAGAGTCCAGCGAACGAACATCATCGAGGTTGAATAAATACAGATTCGTTAATGGCACTAGCTACGGACAAATGGGATTCGTACTTGACCGAGTCGGCGGCATAGGTCGAGATCATCACGACGTCGTCGTATAGCATTCGCATTACTTGCATAAATCGCAACGTACGCTGTACGCCTTGGATCTCCCGACGAACCGAATACGTGAACCGCACTGCGGGAGACTTTGCCCACGACGTATCGGTCATCACTACGCCGGTGCCCCCTTCATCAGGATTCAAGAGAG
>JALHPC010000060.1 GCA_022842685.1 Candidatus Kapaibacterium sp. | reverse complement strand
GCCGTTGTGACTGATCGTAATGATGACCTCTTCGTTGGCAATCATGTCCTCGACGGTAAAGTCCCGTGCATCAAACACGATCTGTGTGCGGCGCTCATCGCCATACTTTGCGGAGAGTTCGGTAAGCTCGTCGCCAATGATTCGTAACTGAAGTTCGGTGCTAGCCAAGATGCTCCGCAGACGTTCAATGGTTTCGATAATCTCGCGATACTCGGCCTGAATCTTTTCGCGTTCAAGACCCGTGAGTCGTTGCAAGCGCATGTCCAGAATGGCCTTCGCTTGGATCTCAGACAGACTGAACTTTGACTGCAGGCGTTCCGATGCCGTTGCAACGTCCTTCGATGCCTTGATCGTGGCAATGACTTCATCGATATTGTCCAACGCAATAATGAAGCCTTCCAAGATATGGGCGCGCTTCTCGGCTGCTGTCAAATCGAACTGCGTACGACGAACGATAATCTCGACGCGGTGCTTGATGAACTCCTCCATCATTTCCTTAAGCGTAAGGATGCGAGGACGTCCATTAACGAGTGCAAGCAGAATGACACCAAAGGTCACCTGCATTTGCGTGTGCTTGTAGAGGTTGTTCAGCACAACCATCGGAACGCCATCGCGCTTCAGCTCGATAACGATGCGCATTCCGTCGCGGTCCGACTCATCGCGGATGTCTGAGATATCTTCGAGGGTCTTTGCCTTTACGAGATCGGCAATCTTCTCGATAAGACCTGCCTTGCTTACCTGGTACGGAAGCTCGGTGATGACGATACTTTCTTTGCCAGACTTGTTGGTTTCAACACTCGCCTTTGCTCGAACTAGGATCTTGCCACGGCCTGTGGTGTATGCCGAGCGCACACCTTCGTAGCCATAGATGATGCCACCTGTTGGAAAGTCGGGGGCGGATACATGCGCCAATAACTCTTCGTTCGTGATGTTGGGATCGGCAATAACGGCCTTGATACCACTAACGATCTCACGCAAGTTGTGCGGCGGGATGTTGGTTGCCATACCAACGGCAATACCGTTAGCACCATTCACGAGCAATGCCGGAAGCACGGTTGGCAGAACCGTTGGCTCTTCGAGAGAATCATCGAAGTTACCGCGGAAGTCGACTGTGTTCTTGTCGATGTCACGAATGACTTCCAAGGCAATGCCGCCGAGGCGTGCCTCGGTATAGCGCATAGCTGCCGGCGAGTCACCGTCGACACTGCCGAAGTTACCCTGACCATCAACGAGCGGATATCGCATCGACCACGTTTGTGCCAGTCGTACCATGGCATCGTACACGGCACTATCGCCGTGCGGGTGGTACTTACCAAGTACTTCACCAACGATACGAGCACTCTTCTTGTATGGTCGGTTTGGCAACATGCCAAGCTCGTACATGGCGTAGAGAATTCTGCGGTGGACGGGCTTCATGCCGTCTCGCACGTCGGGCAATGCTCGAGATACAATGACCGACATTGAGTAGTCGAGATACGACGAGCGCATCTCATCTTCCATAAGGACTGGAAGAATTCGTTCGTTATTCAAAGCCATGGCTATGCGATAAAATCAACAGGAAAGGTGTCGTTCTCCTCAACAACACCAAATGCGATGCTAAGTCCTTCGGAGAACCTGCAAATGTACGAAACACCTAGTAGCTACTTGGGCTAACGAAGGATGACAAAGGTTCCTGTGGATATCGGAATGTCGCTCGACGTTAGCGTCAAACGATAGTAGTAGGCACCCTGCGCAAGAGATGTACCTTCGGTGCCTAGTGCGTTCCAAGGTATCGTGGTTCGTCCAGCCTTGAGATCGACTGGTAACGATGCTACCCTACTGCCAGAGGCGTTGTAGATGTCAATCACAGCTGGATTGTCGTTCGTCGACGCCGCAACATCAATGACGAATGCTGCCCGATCGCGGACCGGATTTGGTTCGACAACAAGAGCCTTGACACTTGTACCATCACCTGTATAGAGCGAGAGCTCGGTTGTGTCACGATTACCGGTCGCATCTTGCGAACGTATAATGACTGAGTTCTCTCCCCTGTCAAGCTCGTACCTAAACTGCAATACAGCACGCAGTTGGGATCCCATTTCTGGAAAGCGCGCTAACGCAGACGCCGTTGGATAAAAAGCCCAATCCTCCGCAACCGCTGGGCGCATTCGGTCGCCATTGATGAAGACATTCACTCGAGTGCTGTCGGTGATAGCCATCCACGAATTGTCGTATACATACACCCGCATCAGTGGCCGTCGGACAGCATACATTCCATCAAATGCCCACCGGTCGTCGACCTCCATTCTCACCGTCGGGGCAACATCATCCTCGCGAATGGAAAGGGGCACCGCGAGACCATTGTTAAAGCGATAGTACTCGGCAACGTCCACAGGCGGAGCGTTTAACTCAAGTGAAACCACCGAACGAACATCTGTGCGTGCTGTTGGTACCGGAACCGTAACCGTCGAACGACCATCGGCCTCCAATGGCGGAACTGGAACAACAATGCGCTCGGACGTGCCAGCGGTGCCCCCTTCAACGTCAATGGTTACAGATGTTGCCTGTGAAGAATAGGTAGGCATGAGGTTGCGAACATCAATACCTAGACGGACAGTATCACCACGTAGGATGTCATCAAGCGACCGCACAGTCGAAGCAATTGACCATTCGTTTGCTGGGATATAATCTACCCCAACCGATCGTATGACTGCCGACTGACGTCCCTGGAACGAGGGATGGATGATAGCGCGGATGTAGACCGTGCCGCTATGCAGCACTTCTGATGGAATGGAAAACGGACCTTTACCAAAGGGAGCGCTATAAATAGTGCGAAAGCCGCCGTCCGCACTGCGCACCACAAGCTCGGCTCGAACCGAGTCGGTTCCTTCGTCAGCATCAATCTGTAGCGCGTTCCACTTCCGTGCCGGACCGAATGGGCCTACCAACGCCGACGCTGGCGACGGTCGAACAGGAATGGCAGTGTCGAGCCGAACGGCAGTGTTGAACGTGTTCGACAGGCGTTCCACGGCTTGGCCCGGCGCAAGTCCTAACCTGCCGAGTAAGATATAGCTACTACCCTCTCGTAACTCACCGGCACGTCCTGCACCAAGTCGGCTGAGGAGTTGTACCACAGTATCCATTCGATTGGATTGCGTAAACGCCGACAACGACTCGTTGCAGAGTGCAATCACTACGCGTTCATCGGTTCGAATCGAGTCGCTGAGATACGAGATGAGCTCATTGGCATATCCATCGATGCAGCATGTCCACGTCGTGTCGGGAAAGACATACGTGTCATAACGACGCCATGCTCGAGGCACGGAATCACCGTCTGGAATCATTAGAAGGTTGAAACCACGGTAGTAGGGATTCTCAATCAAACGTACAGATCCGTAGTCATGACCAACAGACATACGTAACGTTGGCCGTAGTCGATAATCCTGCTCTAATGTATCGGTTCCAGCACTAATGATATCGATGCGAACTGATGGTTCAGCAAGGGTCATCTCGTCGTTTCGTACGACGACCGTGTGGTTCTCGGACTGGAAGAATCGACCAGGTAATGTTGCCCGTGCAGGCACCGACCCAACAACAACCGGAAACCATGATGTCGAGGGCACATCTGGCGTTGCGGGACGTCGAACCGTGGCGCCTATCCATACGAGGCCAGAGGGGAGGACGACGTTTGGAGTCCAGTCAATCACGCCGTCTGCACTAACAGAAAGTCTGTCTGTTGTCGACGCAACAATGACGTCTTGGTCGTTGAACGAAGCCTGTCGAGACACGACAAGTTGATAAACCGATCCCTCTTGCGGTTTCGCATCCAGCATGCGAATCGATGCCCCTTGTTCAGAAATGACCCATGCTGACTGGGGTTCGACTGGCACAAGGGCATTACTCCGAACGTTCAGTGTGGTGACGACTCGGTTGTTTACTTCGGGGTCTGGTATAGCGTCATTGTCGTCGACCACAACTTCAATGGTATGTGCACCTATCTTGTTTAGGATACTGAGAGTACATCGTACGGTTTGCCAGGAGCAGAGAGGACCGTCCGTCCAAAGGTGTAATGTATCTGACGAACCATTCCACGTACGAATCACACGTACACGTACGGAAGAACCTGTGGCAACACCCGCATTGCGAACGGTAATGGTCAAAACGGCATCATCGAGATCTTGGGTTAGCTCTGACGTTCCAGTACTTGACGTTGCACGAACATCTTGTACTCGGACAAAAGGATCAGCAACCGTGTCGATTTTAATGCGAGAAATTGGGTCGCCGAGTAGACATTGCTGCATGGCCGTGTTCACACCTTGAGCATCGAAGCGATCGGTACCAAACATCGACTTGGCATTATAGAGCACGTCGCCTATACGGCGCAGGCCATTCGTTCGAATGGCATCGTGGACGCGGAAGTGCAGAATGTCCATAAAGAGCGAGAAGCCCCAGCCGGTTCCACCAATAACGCCAACGAAACCTCGATCTGGCTCGAGAAGAAAGCTGGCGTTCTTACAAGGCACCGAAGGGTTCGAGAATGCACCAGTTTGGCAGGAATATGTGCCGAGGAAGCCCAATCTATCTGCGTTGTCAATATCCGGTGCATCCCACGCCGGTATCTCGAAGATCCCTGGCGCACCATGGCCATGGAAGTGCATGAACTGAACACCGGCATTGAGGTGTTGGCGTATCTCGAAGCCAGCACTGGGCGGGGACCCAAAACGACACATCGTTATCGTGTCGATACAAATGGGAGCACCTGAAATCGTATATCCAGTCTGGAGCGGATCCTCTAGGAGTGTTTTGTAGATACCACAAAGCTGATCATCGGTGCCAACGTATAGCATTCGTCGCATCCACGGCTCAAATGACTGCGTGTCCTGGCGAATAATCTTCTCAACCATATACATGGACTGTTCTGACGTCAAAGCCGGTAGACGGCCAACCACTAGGTGTGGATTCGCAAAACTGCTGTCGTTTTCGAGTAAGCCATACCAGTAGTCGCTCGAGGGTCTCCCATACGTCGGAATCTGATCGGGCAGCCGAGCTCCGACATTACCAAATTTCACCGCGAGCCGTGGATCCCATGAGGCAGCCCCAACAAGTACCAAATACTGCGGTCGTTGCAATGCAGGCGCTTTCATGACGGCGTCGCGGAGATAGGCCTTTATCGCATCGGGGCTAAGTCGACCTGCACCATACTCATCGCGAATGGCATGTACATCGACTATTGCCGTTCGTAATCCGCTATACCGCCGACGGTGTTCGGCCAAACGCTCCGTCGCCGCCCCGTGTAATGGGTGTGTAACGAACAGGACATCAGCATCAAGAAGTTGAAGACGCAAGTCATTCAATACTGCCGGTTCTACAATCGCTTGCTCCATGCTTTGATCGTCGGCAAGCACAAGGTGCATTCTGTCTGCAGACGGTAGGCGGACGTCGCCCGAAAACTGCCGGCCATCCTCGGAACGAACGAATGACACTGTCCCTCCGCGGCCTTCCGGCATCCCTCCTAAGACATCGTATACCCAAGACGTTGTACTTCCAATCTTACCTACCACAGTGAAGTAAGGGGCATCGGAAACATTTGCACCACCTTGACGAAGCCATAAACGGACTTCCGAGGATGCTGTGGCATCGGCAAGGACTGCACCAGCGACGATAGCGTTAGTAGCGAGGCGTTGCAACCACGATAACGCACTCGCTTGTGAATCCGAGCTATGACGGAGGATCGTCCCATTGGGAAGACGAGCAATGAAGCTAAACGGGAGCGCTGCAGACCATTGTTCTGTAGAGTCACCAATGGTAAGTTCTGCGCGATACTGGTCCGACGACCATGATTCGAGAACCGTTGTGCGCTCTGTTGGTGCAGCAGCCGCAGTAGTAAGAAACCCAACGTCCAATAGTGTCGTCCAGCCAAGGCGTTTATGTACGGTATCTATGGCGACCACATCGGCCGATCGGAAACCAGAAACTGGAAGCACCGATGGCAATTCATGCGAGAGTATGTCGCCATTCAACCTGCCGTCAATGGCTATGGGCTCGATGGGACCATCAACGCTTATCGCCTCAAGGCCAACCCATGACTGATAATCGGGTTGTCCCCAGCGCTCTACCACGCCTGGACTGTATACAGCAATTCGATTTGTGCCGGGCGTGAACATAGCGGCGGGCCGTGTTATGGCAAGACTGTGTTGCTCGAAGCCACTTGACGTTCGGTGCTCTGTCGAAGCACCATTTACTGCGAGTTCCACGCGGTGTTCGATGCCCCCTGACCGCATTGTCGTTAGTGTGTTGTAAAGGGCACCGATGCTGAAGGGCTGGCCGTTGCGTGCTGGGTATAGACGTTCCGTATGGATACAGCGTCCAAAGCCATCGCGAGCTGCTGTAAACTGATGCCAATAAAAACCCTCGAACAATGCCGTTTCAGAGGTAAAGTCGGCACCCGCACCACTACCAAGGTGATAGAAGCCGGTATCGATTTCGATACGCCGTCGTAGTTGAAGCCACGGCGTTACCAGAGATGGTTCCACGTCGCCGGTGAAGAGCGGAGAAAATCGGAGGCGGCCATCCGAGGTCGACGTTAACGCCAACATGAAAACAGCTGTCGTGTCCCACAAATCGAGGCGATTTGAGTCGTCAACAGGCTCACGGCCAACGAACAAGATTTTATCGTTCGGCGTCAGAGTTGCCGTACCATCTGCATCATAGACGTGCAGTGCCTGTTCACGACCGCGATGAAACAAGGCAAGACGATTAACCGGCGCGTTGGCAAATCGTGGCTCAATGGCAAGAAGAGTAGAAGCATTGACAGATGCAACGCCGTGTTTCTTTGTGCGAAGTCGCGCAAGTGGCTGGCCGGGTTCAAGCCATGAAGCCGGGTCGGCATCGGCCTGTGTAAGGTCGTTTGCTTTTGCTACTGGTAGTATAGGAGCGTAGAATGGATTCGCACATGGTGGCATCCACGGCGCAAGAACGATTGGGTCGGGCGTCGTTCCGAGCGGGGTTGAAAAGGCAACGTCTACGACCCAATCCTCAGCCACATCGACCATGCCTAGGCGGGTTCTCCACGGTCGGACATCGATTCTCGCGATGGGAACACCATTCCATGACCCCAGTGGGGTGATGGTTGCAATTGGTGCACGTTGTGTGTCACGGACGGTAGCGGGAACCGTCATGCGCCATGTCGAAACGGACCAAGACACACGAGGCGTTTCGCCTCTTGAAGGCATAACGATTGTCCACGAACGCGATCCAACATTCGCAGCCCCACGTATCCGAACGCCGCCTGGGTGAGGTTCAACCACTTCGGCTGCGCGCGCCAATGCAGCGCACGTTAGCGCGAAAACACTCAGCAATATGGCAAGAAGACGGTTGGGCATGATAACACAAAAGTAAAGCGCCGTGGTACGAAGACGTACCACGGCGCATTAACAATAGAACGTGTCGAGTTGTTACCGCGGACGCATAGCAGGAAGAGATTCTTGCATGGCAACGATGATCTTCTCAGCAACCTTTTCGGATACAACCTTCTTGACATTCTCGTCGTTTGCGAGTGACTCAGCGATTGCCTCCTCGACCTTGCGCTTGATGAGTTCTGAGGTCTCGCCAACAAGAGCATCTGCAAGCTTATGCATGTCCAGCGAAACATCCTTCATGGTTTCCAGCTGATTCTTACTAGCGTCTTCCATCTTCTTAAGCATCTTATCCATGCGTTCTTCGGAACCAGTGTAAACCAGACCGAAGGCAAGAAGTGCAAGCAGTGCCCCTTCGAGCGAAATAGCAGCCAAGATTAGCGAGGGTCGAGTTGCTGGGATGAACTTAAGACCACGAACGCCGATGATAACGATAAGGATAGCTGCACCAAAGTATGCAAGACCTGTAACGTTGTTAGAATACTTCTCGGTGAAGTGATGAGCCATGTAGAGGCGCATACCCTTAAAGAAGTTTAGACGGTTGCGGCTCCAAGCGATACCGCCTGTACAGTCAACGATCTCGTTCAGAACGAAGTCACTAAAGAACTCCTTGATACGCAAATAGAGTACTTCCTTGCGGAACAAAACAAGATCAACTTCCGGAGTGAAGACTTCTTCGAACTTAATCACACGCTTACCGTGTTGGCGCGCCAAGTCCTCGTCATCCACGGATGTGCGGTCCCACACGAGCTTGAATGCGCTCCGTACCTGATGTGGTTCGAGCTGCTTTAGGTCGCCCTCTGGCATCGTAAGCAGATCAACAACTTCAGATGAGAACCCAGTCTGCAAACGGATCTTGTCCTTGGCATGATGAATTTCGCGTACTACCTTCTGGGCCATGTAGCCGAGTGTTGCAGGGAAGAAGAACGTTACAACGATGGCGCCCCCAAAGCCGAGCACCAAGGCAAGAACAAAGAAGCCAAGAACCGGCTCAAGTACAATACCTTCTTCACCAAGTCCACCAGGGCCATTGGCCTTCAGGATCCACTCTCCGGCACCCTTCGAGTAACCGTCCTTGCTCTCCACGCGAACGTTACTGGTGAAGTCGAAAATATAATCCGTCTTAATGTACGGCTTGAGATCAGTTCCTTCAGGCACGAACTCGCCCGTGAACGTCGGAGTCGAGATAGCCCATGTATGCGGCTGAACCTCCTTGAAAGCTTCTCGGCTGCGCTCGTCATGTGGAGCGAACAGCGTAAGAACAGCGCCTTCCACTGCTCGCGGAATGACGAAGCTGTATGCGCCGTAGGCAAATACAACGATGAGACCGGTGAAGAGCAAGTAGTGCTGGAACCCGGTCTTGGGTACTGAATGATTGTTGTCAGACATTATGACTCCCTGAGCCTTGAATGTGAACGAACTTTATGCTGCAATGTGGTGATCGTGGTGATCGGGGTCGAATATACGAAAAACCGAAACCGTGCAACGACGACAAGTTTGCTGGGTTGTCCACCGGAACACTAAGATCGGGCGTGGTGATGCCCTCGGCCGGCGACGGCTTTCGTAGTTTCGTCAACCATTCCAGAAAGACCTCCGATGTTACCGAACGATTCAACAACGATTCAACGTGCCACCTGGCGTCCTCGTTTTTCCGTCGATGCACAACAGGTGCTACCCACCCTCAAAGAGCACATGCTCGTTGACGGATTTGACCATGTTGTTGATCTTCGCTCTAGCCACGGTGCGTGGTTTGTAGAGCACCGCACTGGCAAAGAATACCTGGACTTTTTTACGTGTATCGCCTCGATGCCCATCGGAATGAACCATCCGAAGATGACGGACCCAGCATTCGTCGAGTATTTGGGCACTGTTGCGTTGAATAAGCCTTCGAACTCGGACATCTACAACACTGAGTTTGCAACGTTTGTCAAGACCTTCTTTGCACTTGCTGTGCCGGATCACTTCCGGTATGCCTTCTTCATTGACGGGGGCACTCTGGCCGTCGAGAATGCACTTAAGGTTGCCATGGATTGGAAGGTCCGTAAAAACTTCGCCAAGGGTTACCGAATCGAACGTGGCCATCAAATTCTACACTTCGATCGTGCCTTTCACGGTCGTTCGGGGTATTGCATGTCGCTCACAAACACCGACCCATCGAAGACGGCCCTCTATCCGCTGTTTCAATGGCCGCGAGTTTCAACGCCCGGCCTTGAATTTCCGCTTACCGACGAGTCGTTGCAACGCACAATCGAACGAGAACAACTAGCCCTTCGGCAGATACATCAGCATCTACACGACCAACGTGACGACATCGCCGCCATCATCGTCGAACCGATTCAGGGTGAAGGTGGGGATACCTTCTTCCGCAAGGAGTTTTTGGCTGAATTGCGAACAATCTGCGATCAGAACGACGTGCTCCTCATCTTTGACGAAGTGCAGACAGGTGTGGGCATTACTGGCCGAATGTGGGCTCACGAAGCTATTGGCGTCATCCCCGACATCATGTCGTTTGGCAAGAAAATGCAGGTATGTGGAATCGTCGTTGGTCCTCGGGTCGACGAGGTACCAGACAATGTGTTTCACACATCAAGTCGTATCAATTCGACGTGGGGAGGTTCTCTCGTCGATATGGTGAGGGCAACACGTTATCTCGAGATTATCGACGAAGACCGCTTAGTTGAGAATGCCGCAGCAACAGGTTCCTATCTGCAATCGCGCCTGCACGAAATGGCAAGTCGCGATGAACGCATAACGGCCGTTCGTGGCCTTGGACTATGGTGCGCGTTTGATCTACCATCTCCTGACGATCGCAATACGTTCTTGCGTCGTGCGTATGAGGAAGGCCTGCTTCTTGTAGGATCTGGAACAAGAAGCGTTCGGTTTCGCCCACCACTTACGCTCACTACCGATCTAGTTGATCAAGGCGTTGATCTCATGCTTCGCGCGCTGTCGCGGTAAAGCCCAACACGCTCAATTACCGACGCTACCACGTCGTCAAGAGGAAGGCCTTCAACTCGCGCTCCGGCAGCGTAGACGTGTCCCCCGCCGCCATAGCTAGCTGCTATGTCGCGGACGTACATTTGGCCCTTGCTGCGGAACGAGATTTTGACATTCTGACCAAGGTCAGCAATCAAGATACCTGCATCGACACCGGCGATGCTAAGAGTGTGATGGACGAATCCGTCGAGATCTTCGGAAGTTGCGCCATGCGAGGTTAAGTCGCTCTGCGATAACGCCATGACAGCCGTTGCCCCTTGATGATAAAACTGCATTGAGGCAAGTGCTTTGCCTAGCAATACGAGCCGAGACCGGGGAGTTTGATTGTAGAGTTGTTCATGGGTCAGGACTGGATCTGCTCCGGCATCGACGAGTTCGCCAACGGCCCGAAACAGTGAGCCATTGGTTCGTGGGAATCGAAATCCGCCCGTATCGGTATAGATGCCGGTGTACAGACATTGTGCAATCTCCTTCGAAAAGCCATCCGGCAACAAGGACTTCAACACATCGACCAAGATGGCACACGTTGCGGGACTTTCAACATTGACATGGATGCACTGTGCAAACATCTCTGGTTCAACGTGGTGATCAACAACGATGCGATAGCAGGAAGAGCGAATCAAGAGGTCGCTTACAGGTGCAAAGCGTGCGGCCGTGTTTAGGTCGACCACGACGGCGTTAGGTACAGATTCCAGATAGCTATTGTGCACAGTTGCGTCGAACACTTCGGCGGAGTTGGCACCTGGCAGCCAAGCTAGGTTCGAAGGAACTGGCGTAGGTAGAATGACACGAGCATTTACGCCCCGCCCCCTAAGTACGTGCCAAACAGCTAACGCACTGCCCATTGCGTCACCATCGGCATTGCGATGTGTTGTTACGCAACAATCTTCTCCGCGTGGTATCGAAGCAATCGCGTCAGTTACGCCGTCTACGCTGCATAGTGAAGGTTGAGTATTCATCATGAACGCAAAATACGCCTTGTGGGCGGGCTCTGTCCCTTTCACATGCGATATTTGCTGAATGCTTCACGTCATTCGCAAGCTTACACCTGTTCAGCGCTATCTCCTATCGGCACTTCTTGTGTTGGCTGGCCTCGTTTCTATAGGCATCATTGTCGATCAGGCCATCCTACCTGCGATTAGTAGAGCATCAACCGAGGTACGGGTTCCCGCACTGAGTGGCCTTACACTCGAGGCCGCCAAGGCACGACTAGACTCGCTGGGATTAGTTGTTAAGGATGTTCGTGAACAATTCTCCACATCGGTGAAGGAGGGTTGCGTTATGTCGCAGATGCCATTTGCGGGTTCCATCGTGAAAGAAGGGCGACATATCTACCTCACCGTGTCTACGGGCGAGGAGACCGTCACAATGCCATCTATTTGGGGAATGTCGCTACGTGATGCTCGCGTTGCACTTATGCGCGTTGGCCTAGACCTTGGAGAGGTAACCTATGAGTCCCACGACTCAGTCGCCGGAGGCAACGTCATTCGGCAGTCAGTGGCTCCACGTTCTCTTGTCGCATATGGTACCTCTATTAGCGCAGTCGTCAGCAGCGGTCCGCCCGGCAGTGTTGTACCAGATATTCAAGGCCAACCTCTCGATGTGGCTACCGAAGTCCTTCTTGCAGCAGGCTTTACAGTCGGTCGAGTTTCGTACGTTCAAAGTGGACTCTTCGAGTCGCAAACCATTGTGCGGCAGTTCCCACGCGACACCGTAATGCCGAGAGGCACCGCCATTGATATAGATGTTGCGCGATGATGGTTGCCCTTGTTCGCCATGCCGAGGCAATTCCCTATGCCGCAACGGATGCAGAGCGCTCACTAACGCCACTCGGTCGATTGCAGGCGACAGCGCAGGCTGCTTGGTTGGCCCGGATCTTACCCCCAGGTGTACTCATCGTTCATAGCCCTTACTTGCGAGCCGTTCAGACAGCGGACATTTTTGCAACTCAGATAAAGGGGCAGCGCATAACCGACGAGGCCCTGGCGGCACATCGTTCGGTGAGCGACGTTGTTGATACAATTACAGCATATAGCCGTGGAAACGTGGTCGTTGTTGGCCATTTGCCAACGATTGCCGAGGCACTTGCAAGGTTGACGGCGTCGCCATCACAGGTCTTTCTCT
>JALHPC010000059.1 GCA_022842685.1 Candidatus Kapaibacterium sp. | reverse complement strand
CGCAAGCTAGCGGCCGAAAGCACGCTGGTGCACCTGACGGGGCACCATTGGATGCCGCCGTTGTTGGCCCCCTACGTGACGACCATACATGACGTGTTTCCGATTACAATGCCCAATCTGTTAGACAAGCGCGATCGACACCGTGTTCGTGAAGTCATGATGCAGCAGTTGCACACGGCGGCGGCAATTGTGGTGCCATCTGCCTACACGGCCAACACGATTGTGGAGCTCGTCTCTGATGCCAAACCACGTATCACGGTTACTCCACTTGCGGCCGGTCCCGAGTTTATGCCGCCACTGACTGTGCAGGAACAGCCAACGTTTTTATGGTATGGCCGTGCCGACGATCGCAAGAATGTGCCACGAATGCTGGGTGCCTATAGCAGATTGCCACTCGAGGTTCGCCGCCGCGTGAGCTTTACCGTTGCCATGGGTGGCATGGCCCGTTTGCGCGCCGAGTTTGCAGAACAACATGCAGCCCTACTTGCGGTCGAAGGTGTGCGCTTTATCGAAGCGCTCTCGTTTTCGGCGTTGATTTCTACGATGCAGCATTGTTATGCCCTACTGTTTTGTTCTACCGAAGAGGGGTTTGGCTTGCCCGTCATCGAAGCGATGCAGTGTGGATGTCCGGTACTAACATCGAATACTACCAGTCTGCCCGAAGTAGGCGGCGATGCGGTGTTGTATGCTAGTCCATACGACGAGGAAGAAATGTCCCACCAGATGGAGCGTTTAGCTATTGACGAAACCTTACGTGCAGATCTACGCCAAAGGGGAGTAGATCGGGCCCAGGGTTTTTCGTGGCAGCGCACCGTGGATGCCACCGCTGCAGTGTACCATAACGTTATCGCAGCGGCATGCTAAAAGCACTGGAGTTGTTCGTTCGCAAGTGGTTTAACCGTGTTGTTGGCGTACAGGGCGAGCCAATTTTGGTGTCCGAGCCGCTTGATGTGTTACAGCTGCCTAAGGATGCGTCCATCGTGGTGTTGCGGCAAGATCGCATTGGCGACGTGCTGATAACGATTCCCTTTGTTCGAGCGTTGCGCCGGGCAATGCCACGCGCTACCATCACGGTGGTGCTTGGCACGAATAACGCCGCCGTAGCACATGCGTTGGAGCCGTGGATTGATGGCGTAGTGGTATATCGCAAATCGCTGTCGGGCCTACGTTCGTTGCGCAGAGCGCTTCGCAAGGTGAATGCAGATGTCGTGGTGGATATGATGGATAATCCCTCGGCAACCAGTGCTATGCTTATGAGCGCCACGAGGGCGCACTATCGAGTTGGGATCGACAAGATGAATCGCGGCGTGTACACCCATGTTGTACCGCTGTTGGACCGTGCCACGGTGCACATCGTCGACCGCATATGCCAGCTTTCGCTGCCCTTTGGGTTTGCCATCGACCCATCGCTAAGGCGCCTAGAGTATCAACTTTCGCAGCATGACGTGCGTCGCGCCATGGAAGCACTCGAGCGCACACCCGATTCGGCACCGCTGTTCCTGGTAAACCTAAGTGGATCGAGCGACGAACGCATGTATGGCGTCGAACGTACAGCCCGCGTATTAGAATTGGCTGCTGCCGATCTTGTTCGTTACGACGTTCGCATCTGCAGTGCGCCGCAGCATGCCCCTCTTGTTACCGAACTTTGCCAGCGCACGGGCTTTCGAGCGGTTCCTGCGGTGGCCTCGTTCCACGCCTTTGCCGCCATCATAGCGCAAGCGTCGTTCCTCGTAACCCCCGATACGTCTACCGTACACCTTGCCGCCGCCTTTGGCGTACCCTCGGTAGTGTTGTACAAGCAGCACGACCCCGGCCTGTGCGTGTGGACGCCCTATGCAACACCGCATGTGGCCGTGGTCGATTACGTCGCTCTGTCGGCTATCGAGCCGCAACGTGTTGCCGACGCTGTTCACACACTCCTTCGCAGGCCTACCCCCGCGTGATTTCGTAGATTTGTCGCCTTCAACGCGATAGTCCTACAAGCATCTATGTCCTTTCTACAGCGCACCGCTACCTGCGGTGCATTACGTCCCCACAACGCCGGTCAGTCCGTCGTCCTCAACGGCTGGGTTCATGCTCGCCGCGACTACGGTGGAATCAACTTCATCGACATCCGCGACCGGTATGGTATCACACAAATTGTGGTTCATCCCGACACGCACCCGCAGATTGCAGAGCGTGCCAAGACCCTGCGAAGCGAGTGGGTTGTTTGGGTTCGTGGAACCGTGCGTATGCGCGAAAATCCCAATCCGCGTATTCCCACGGGATTGGTGGAAGTTGTCGTTGACGACATTGGCGTCATCAACGAAGCTGCCCTTACACCATTCGAGATTGTCGACGACTTACAAACCAACGAAGAGCTTCGCCTAACGCATCGCTACCTCGACTTGCGTCGCCCCGACTTGCAGCGCAATTTCCTGCTGCGCAACAAGCTATACCAAAGCACGCATGCCTTCTTTGCCCAGCACGACTTTGTCGAAGTTGAAACACCCATTCTTACCAAGTCCACACCCGAAGGGGCTCGCGACTTCTTAGTGCCAAGTCGCATCAATAAGGGCCGTTTTTACGCTCTTCCACAGTCGCCCCAGTTGTTCAAGCAGTTGCTCATGGTGGCCGGTTTCGACCGCTACATGCAAATCGTCAAGTGTTTCCGCGACGAAGACCTGCGTGCCGACCGGCAGCCCGAGTTTACGCAGATCGACGTAGAGATGTCGTTTGTTAAACAGGACGACATCATTGCACTTACCGAGCAGTTTATTAGCCGTGTGTGGAAGGACCTTGCCAACTTCGATGTGCCGCTGCCATTGCCGCGCATAACGTATGCCGACGCACTCAACACGTATGGCTCCGACAAGCCCGATCTGCGCTATGCCTTGCCGTTGCAGGACTGTACCGACGTAGCCGCATCAACCTCCTTCACTGTGTTTTCTGCTGCTGTTGCTGAAGGGGGCGTTGTAAAAGCCCTGGTGGCCAGCGGCTGCGCATCATATTCGCGCAAGCAGATGGACGAGCTCACAGAGCATGCCAAGAAGTATGGCGCTGGCGGTTTGCCGTGGCTGCGCATGGTTAATGGCGAAGTTGGCGGATCGTTTGCCAAGGCCTTGGCCGAGGGCGAAGCCCAGCGATTGATGCAGGCCCTTGGTGCCGTCGAAGGCGACCTCGTGTTGTTTGCTGCGGGCGAGTGGGAACGGTCGTGCACCGTTCTGGGCGCGCTGCGCGTAGAGCTTGCTCGGCGCCTCGATCTTACCTCTGCTGCCAGTGCCCCTTACGCGATGTTGTGGGTAACAGAGTTTCCATTGTTGGAGTATGCAGCCGAAGAGGAACGCTGGGTTGCGCGCCACCACCCCTTTACGTCGCCGATGGACGAGGACGTTGCGTTGTTATCGACCGACCCCTCGAAGGCCCGGGCCATTGCCCATGATTTGGTTATCAATGGCTACGAAGCTGCCGGTGGGTCGATTCGGATCCATCAGAACAGCGTTCAACAAACAATGTTCGGTCTGCTGGGATTTGGCGCCGAAGAAGCACAGGCCCGTTTTGGTTTCTTGCTTGATGCGCTACAGTATGGGGCACCGCCGCACGGAGGCATTGCCTTTGGGTTCGACCGACTCGTGATGCTTCTATGTGGTAGCGATAACATTCGCGACGTGATAGCATTCCCCAAGACAACCAGCGGTTTGTCGTTGATGGATGGATGTCCTAGCGACGTAGACGCAAACCAACTGCGCGACCTTGGCATAGGCATTTTGGGTGGTAAGGACGAATGAGGCGACGACACTTTCTTACGACTCTGGTGTTGGGGCTGCCGGTGCTTCCCCTTGGCGCGCAGAACTTGCGGACGTCTCGAAAGAAGAACACCGATCCCACGGCTACGTCGCAGTACATCTTTTCGCAGGCCATACGCACGGCGTATCGTGAGGGATGGCAACGTAAGCCCATTGGCGAGTTGATGGGACACCTAGGCATGTTGCTTGTGGGTACGCCCTACGTGGGTGGCACGCTGGATGGCGAAGGTCCAGAAACGTGCCGTGTCGACCTTACCGGATTGGACTGTGTGACGTTGTTCGAAAACGTGTTAGCCATGGCGCGGCTGGTGAAAACCAAGTCCCAAGCCGAGGCAGACTGGAAGGCCATGTTGGGTAACGTGGCGTTCACGCGGTATCGAGGTGGTGGGCGCATAGCGTACGACACGCGTTTGCACTACACGTCGGAGTGGATATTGGACAACGTAGCGAAAAACGTCGTGCGCGACGTAACGCCCGAACTCGACGGCGTGCAGATGCCGCTGAATGTTGGCTTCATGTCGGCCAACCCCAAGTATTACAAGCCCCTTGCCGGCAGCGATTCGTTGCGCAACGTGATAGCCACCATCGAACAGTCGATCAACGCGCGAAGCTTGCTTTACGTGCCGACGGCCGACATTGAAGGCATTGAAGAGCGGCTGCAGACGGGCGACATTGTAGCGATTGCCACGTCGAAGTCGGGCCTGGACTATGCCCATACCGGAATGATAGTTCGGGTGGACGGAAGGCCGCGCTTTATGCATGCATCGCTGCAAAAGAAGAAGGTAATCGTCGACGGTGCGCTTTCGGCCTATGTGCGTAGCGTGCGCACGCACACTGGAGTTACTATTGTGCGCCCCTTAGAGCCCAGCAAGGTATAGCACGGCATGCCATGGCCGGGCAACGTCGTATCTTCGCGGCGGTCTGGCGGCACACAACGTGTCCGCCATTGTTACTCACATAGTGTCCTCGGTGCCCCATGTCGAAGATTGTTGTAGCCAACCCCATAGTCGAGCTCGACGGAGATGAGATGACCCGGATTATCTGGGCGTTTATCAAGAACAAGCTCATCCTGCCGTATTTGGAGCTTGATATCAAGTATTTCGACTTGGGAATGGAGCATCGTGATGCTACGGACGATCAGGTAACCATCGATGCGGCTCATGCCATACGGCAGTACAATGTTGGTATTAAGTGTGCAACGATAACTCCTGATGAAGCGCGGGTAAAGGAGTTTGGCCTGAAGAAGATGTGGAAGTCGCCCAACGGCACGATTCGGAATATTTTGGATGGCACGGTGTTTCGCGAGCCCATTGTGTGTAGCAATGTGCCGCGGCTGGTACCAAATTGGACGGCACCGATATGTATTGGGCGTCATGCCTTTGGCGACCAATATCGGGCTACAGATTTTGTAACGAAGGGTCCGGGCAAGCTTACAGTTACCTTTACGCCCGAGGGTGGTGGCGACGTGCAGCACTTCGAGGTCTATGATTTTACGGGCGACGGTGTGGCCTTGGCGATGTACAATACCGACGCATCGATACGTGGCTTTGCACGTGCCTGTATGAATCAGGCCCTGATGAAGGGATGGCCGCTCTATCTGAGCACCAAGAACACCATTTTGAAGCAGTATGATGGTCGGTTCAAGGATATTTTCGAAGAGGTCTACCAAACGGAGTACAAGCAGCAGATGGATGCTGCTGGAATAACGTACGAGCATCGGTTGATCGACGACATGGTAGCGGCAGCGCTCAAGTGGAATGGCAATTTTGTGTGGGCTTGTAAGAACTACGACGGCGACGTGCAGAGCGACACAGTGGCGCAGGGCTTTGGATCGTTGGGATTAATGACGTCGACGTTGGTAACACCCGATGGCACCACGATGGAGGCCGAGGCAGCGCATGGAACCGTAACGCGGCATTATCGGGAGCATCAAAAGGGACGTCCTACATCGACCAATCCCATTGCCAGCATTTTTGCATGGACCCGTGGGTTGGAGTTTCGTGGTAAACTCGACGGCAACGATGTGTTAGTGAATTTTTGCCATACCTTGGAGCGGGTATGCATTCAGGTGGTCGAGAGTGGTCGTATGACGAAGGATCTTGCGGTGTGTATTCATGGCAATAGTGTGCGTCACGGTGAGCACTATTTGTACACCGAGGAGTTTTTAGATGCTATCGACGCCGAGTTACGACTGGCGTTAGGAGCTAGCTAATCCGAATTTTTATGATGACCTTACGCAAGTGCGAGTAAGGTGCTTGCGGTGCGTGGGCGTCGGAGGGGTATAGAACCACTGCGAGACCGGGAGTAATATGCAGGCACGTGGTTGGTTCGTCGTTAAACAGCACGACGTCGGATTCCGCGGCGTAGGGCTGTCGCACGTCGGAGCACTCATGGAGTGGTTTCCACAGGATTTCGAAGCTGCCGTGTATGGCAGTCTGAACATCGAGGTACTGCTGGTGGGCTTCTAGCGGGGCCACATCATCGCGTGGTTCATCGTCGGCAACGATAGCATACAGGCGGTCGCCGTCAAGGTCGTACCTGCCGGCGGGGCAGGTGGCAGTGGTGGGGTCTTGCAGGAATGCCACGATGGCGGGCCAATCGGCAAGTGAAGCAAAGGCGTTGTGGTCGTTGATATCGGAGAGGATCATGGCGGGTGGGTGGGGCGATAAGCGATAGAATGTACAAAGATCGCAATCGCCATCGCCCGGGCTAGGCCTTGTGGGGATGAAACGTTGGTAACACGATGCTGTTCGCGTACCCTGCGTCAGTTTCGTCTGCGATCACCCATGTACCACCCTGGGCAACGTACGTAGCGCCGCCTACCTGCAGTTTTTTCCCTCTTTGCTGTATCGTTCGCACGACGAACGTAGGGGCGGCCGGGTGCGAAGCGTCGTGTGAAGCGTCGTGTGAAGCGTCGTGTGAAGCGTCCCGCGAAGCGTTCTGCGAAGCGTCGTGTGAAGCGTCCCGCGAAGCGTCGTGTGAAGCGTCCCGCGAAGCGTCGTGTGAAGCGTCCCGCGAAGCGTCCTGCGGCGCAGCCGCGCATTTGTATATTGGCCGCGAGAACGACAACGAAAGCAACCTAGGATTCTTCGGCGTGCGCCACTACGACCCCACGTACAGACGGTTTATGAGTGTAGACCCGCTGTGGGCCAAATATGCGCCCCTGCAGCCGTATCACTATGCAGGTAATGAGCCGGTGGGGAGGTTGGATTGGGATGGGAGGGAGATTACGTATGTTGGTAAGAATCAGAAGATCATCAATGCCCTGAAACACTTCTATCAGTCAGCGACTGATCATTTCCTAGAGCGAGGAGCATTCGAGGCAGCCAAAATGTTGTCAATTACACGTGATACAGACAAGTGTCGAGTTAAGTTGCGTCATACACCAGCCACAAGGCATTATCCCCGTGACGAGGATGGTGATGGAAAGAGAGACTTAGAGCTTGGTTATTTAGAACGTAACAACGAGATTCGAATCAATCCGGCTCTGGGTGTTGAATTGGATAACGGCTGGGCAAGTCCATGCGAGTTTCTACATCATGAGCTCGCACATGCCTACATATCAAATCACGTCGATCCAACTGGATGTTCCGTCCCGAGTAGCTGTGCGGATCCAACTGTCTACGAGAACTGTGAAGAAGAAATGGTCATCCTTCAGTATGAAACGCTTCGGCTGAGAATAGTAGGTCAGCTTTTCGCTTCATCGAACCCTTCTCGTCCTAATCATGGTGGCCGCTATTGCGTTTCGGATTCCAGGCTTGAAGAGTTACTAAAGACGTGGAACACAGAATGAACGACTCGTTTGTTTGTCGTGCTTTCTCACAGCGTGGTCTAATGGAAGATGTACGCCAGAGGTTCTTTCGTGCAGTGTTGGTGACAAGTCCTATACTGTTGTGTGTCTGGTTAAACCCACTCGTGTTAATAGCCCAAGCTTCGTTAGGGAACGATGCTGCGTCAGGTAAATACTGTGCATATTTCATTGAAGCCGGAATGTATCGGCGCATGGTAGTCTCAGATCCGTTTGACGATACGCCCGTCGAGTTGTCTGAGGGGGCTAATGATAAATATTGCGACACCATCGACTACAGGTCTTCGAACGCAATTGATCACATCGCTTCTCTCCATCTTGCAGATAGCTCTCGCAAGAGAAGGTTCTTTTTGCTTGTAGATATAAATTCGGTTGAGTGGGCTAAGCCAATTCGTGTTGTCGTGTATCACAATCTGACTGTGGCTGTGAATCGTAAGAGAGTCAATGGTGACGTGACACAGATTATTGAGTGGATTGTATCTCTCTTCCCTCCTGCTACCCAAATCCGATTACGTGAGATTATTGCAGATCCTGAGAAATAGAGTGCGTGCCTGTCATGCTTGTCAACAATTTCAAACAAGGATCGCTGTACTAACAGCTTTCCGAGCGGCAGGGTATTGCTGCTGAAAATTATGTTCGACTATATCATGGTAAGGGGCTTCGCCTGTCGCACGGCAAGTATTCAGAGCCGTTTACGCCTACACAAGTGACTCCACGGAGGATACCACACAAGTAAGCCAATGATGAAGCGCTCCATAACTCGACAGTTGGCTGCGGCCTTCTCCTCGCTCGTTCTGATTGCAAGTGTAGAGGGTCTTGCGCAGCAAACTTCAATTATAAACCAATGTGGCGCCCCGCTTCCCGACTCTGCTTACTTAGAACAACTTCGCAGAGAGCTAGGCGGTGAGCACAGTTGTTTGGTGTCGTATAAAGTGCTACAGGATTCTGTTGAGGGATTCGTGGTGCAGAAGATAAGCCATCTGGTCCTTTACTATCTGCACTACGAGATGCGATGCCGCGCCCGTGAATGTCTAGATTCGTGTACTAAGGAAGTTTTTAAACGCCTCCTCAATGAAGAGACATTCCCATCGACGTTAAATCCATCATCACCCCCTATGAGCGACAAGCGTCTGATTTTTACAGCCTGCACAGAATTTGAAACACTGGATACAGTCGACCTGATTGACAGACTCATTGATGAAAAGTGTCAGATCGGATACGGAACAATTGTTAAACCTCTACAGTGGAGATGGATTGTGCGCGAGGCAATGAGACGCCGATACATTTTTAAGGAGTCGAGAGACATACCGGCGCGATTATATGGGGTAGGTACGCCTTGAAACTTCATCACGATGTTCTTGGCCGATATTGGGTCTCTATGGGTCGATTGCCGTGATGCTAACGACCAACGAAGAACTAGCTGCTGCGGATGCCTGTCGATTATGGTGGTGTGCTCGCTGCCAAAACCAGCGATAGTCCAGTAAAGCCCTACCTGGCCGACCCGTCTGACGCGTCCGACCTGTCCGACGTGAATGCCGAACGACCCCCCGGCACCGTATGGCTGTGGCCTGTGGAGTACAATGCCTACGGACCCGGCAACACGCGCATAATCGTGAGGCCGGACGGCAGCAAGGACTATCCCATCGTTGACCACCTAGGCAGCGTGCGGTTGTTGTTGGGCGATGACGGCGTGATCAAGGAGCAGCGCAGCTATGGTCCGTTTGGCGAAGACCTCATAAGCGATGGCGATGGCGCCCGAACCTCTTATATTGGCCGCGAGAACGACCACGAAAGCAACCTAGGATCTTTTGGCGTGCGCCACTACGACCCCACCCACGGACGGTTTATGAGTGTAGACCCGCTGTGGGCCAAATATGCGCCCCTGCAGCCTTATCACTATGCAGGCAATGAGCCAGTGGGGCGGTTGGATTGGGATGGGAAGGAGATTACGTATGTTGGTAAGAATCAGAAGATAATCAATGCCCTGAAACACTTTTATCAGTCAGCGATTGATCATTTCGTTAAGCGAGGAGCATTCGAGGCAGCCAATATGTTGTCGTTTATACGTGATACAGACAAGTTTCGAATTAAGCTACGATACACCCCAACTACAAGAGTTTATCCTAGTGATGAGGATGCTGATGGCCAACGAGATCTTAAGATAGGCTACCTTCCGCGAAACAACGAAATCCGAATCAATCCTGCGGTTGGCGCTGAACTGGAGAACGGATGGATGAGCCCGTTTGAGGTACTTCATCATGAGGTATCACATGCTTACATAAACAACTGGATTGATCCGTACGACTGCGATGTGTCGAGTAGCTGTGAGGATCCAACAGTCTACGAGGATTGTGAAGAAGAAACGGTTATTCTTCAGTATGAGACGCCCCTGTTGAGAATACTAGGTCAGTTGTTTGATCAGTCAAAGCCATCTCGTCCTAATCATGATGGTGGATTCTGTGTTCCAGATCCCGCGATTGAAAAGCAACTTAAAATCTGGAGGGAGCGGTGAATGAACGATATGATCATCAGTTGCGCCTCTACCGTGCGTTCGGTCATTGGCAGTTCATGTGAGAAAATATTCAGTGCTTCACGGTTAGCTGGTCCAGTTGTGCTTTGGGTCATTCTTAACTCCCTCGTGCTATCAGCACAGGACTCGGTAGCATACGACACCACGCGCGTAAAGTACTGTGCATATTTCGTCGAAAGTGGCATGTACAGAAGCACTGTTGTCAGTGACCCTTTTAACCTTTCGTACGGAACACTCGATGAAGCGACGGACGATAAGGTCTGCAATACCATCGACTACAGGTCTTCGAACGCAATTGACCACATCGCAGCTCTCCATCTTGCAGATAGCTCTCGCAAGAGAAGGTTCTTTCTGCTCGTTGATATAAATTCACTTCAATGGGCTAAGCCAATCCGTGTTGTCGTGTATCATAATCTGACTGTGGCTGTGAATCGTAGGCGAGTCAATGGTGACGTGACGCAGATTATTGAGTGGATTGTATCTCTCTTCCCTCCTGCTACCCAAATCCGATTACGTGAGATAATTGCAGATCCGGAGAAGTAGAGTGCGTGCCTGTCATGAATGCAAACTCTGTAAGACAACGACCGCTTTACTTGCAATTAAGGCCGCGTTACGGATGCGTTGTTCCTTGGCCTGGTGCCCCTCGTTCTCCGGATGTCATCCCGTAGCTTTGGTTGAGCCAGTTTCTAGGGTGCTTCCGACTCGTGTTAATAGTCTCTGAATGTGACGGTCTACGGCGACAACGATAGATCTTCCGCCTGACGCTGCTCTGTCATGCGGAGAGTACTCCGCGCGGCCTTTTACGCTAACACGGGGCAATGGGCAGGCACGGGGGCCTGCCCCTACGAATCAAAATCACGTCACCATCGTTCGCACGACGAACGTAGGGGCGGCCGGGTGCGAAGCGTCCCGCGAAGCGTCGTGTGAAGCGTCGTGTGAAGCGTCGTGTGAAGCGTCGTGTGAAGCGTCCCGCGAAGCGTCCAGCGAAGCGTCCTGCGGCGCAGCCGCGCATTTGTATATTGGCCGCGAGAACGACAACGAAAGCAATCTAGGATTCTTTGGCGTGCGCCACTACGACCCCACATACGGACGGTTTATGAGTGTGGACCCGCTGTGGGCCCAATATGCGCCCCTGCAGCCGTATCACTATGCAGGTAATGAGCCGGTGGGGCGGTTGGACTGGGATGGGAGGGAGATTACGTATGTTGGTAAGAATCAGAAGATCATCAATGCCCTGAAACACTTCTATCAATCAGCGATTGATCATTTCGTAAAGCGAGGAGCATTCGAGGCAGCCAATATGTTGTCATTTATACGTGATACAGACAAGTTCCGAGTTAAGTTGCGATATACACCAGCCACAAGGCAGTATCCCCGTGACGAGGATGGTGATGGAAAGAGAGACTTAGAGCTTGGTTATTTAGAACGTAACAACGAGATTCGAATCAATCCGGCTCTAGGTGTTGAAATGGAAAACGGCTGGGCAAGTCCATTCGAATTTCTACATCATGAGCTCACACATGCCTACATATCAAATCACGTCGATCCAAGTGGATGTTCCGTGCCGAGTAGCTGTGTGGATCCAACTGTCTACGAGAACTGTGAAGAAGAAATGGTCATCCTTCAGTATGAAACGCCTCTGCTTAGAATTCTAGGTCAGATTTTCGACTCATCGAGACCCTCACGTCCCAATCATGGTGGCCGCTATTGCGTTTCGGATCCCAAGCTTGAAGAGTTATTAAAGAAGTGGAACACAGAATGAACGACTCGTTTGTTTGTCGTGCTTTCTCACAAAGTGGTCTAATGGAAGACGTACGCCAGAGATTCTCTCGTGCAGTGTTGGTGATAAGTCCTATACTGTTGTGTGTCTGGTTAGACCCACTCGTGTTAATAGCCCAAGATTCGTTAGGGAACGATGCTACGTCAGGTAAATACTGTGCTTATTTTGTTGAAGCCGGAATGTATCGGCGCATGGTAGTCTCAGATCCGTTTGACGATACCCCAGTCGAGTTGTCTGAGGGGGCTAATGATAAATATTGCGACACAATCGACTACAGGTCTTCGAACGCAATTGATCACATCGCGACTCTCCATCTTGCAGATAGCTCTCGCAAGAGAAGGTTCTTTCTGCTCGTTGATATAAATTCACTCCAGTGGGCTAGGCCAGTTCGTGTCGTCGTGTATCATAATCTGACTGTGGCTGTGAATCGTAGGCGAGTTAATGATGACGTGACGCAGATTATTGAGTGGATTGTATCTCTCTTCCCTCCTGCTACCCAAATCCGATTACGTGAGATAATTGCAGACCCGGAGAAGTAGAGTGCGTGCCTGTTATGAATGCAAACTCTGTAAGACAACGACCGCTTTACTTGCAATTAAGGCAGCGTTACGGATGCGTTGTTCCTTGGCCTGGTTCCCCTCGTTCTCCGGATGTCATCCCGTAGCTTTGGTTGAGCCAGTTTCTAGGGTGCTTCCGACTCGTGTTAATAGTCTCTGAATGTGACGGTCTACGGCGACAACGATAGATCTTCCGC
>JALHPC010000058.1 GCA_022842685.1 Candidatus Kapaibacterium sp. | reverse complement strand
GGTATGACGGTGCTGCTTGCGAAACAGGGGCTGGCAAGTCGATTCTCGTTGACGCTTTGGGTGCGGCCTTGGGAGCTCGAACGTCGGCCGCAGTTGTACGGCGCGGAGCGAAAAAGGCTGTTATCGAGGCTCGCTTCGACAACGGTGCTTATGCTCTATGCCTTCCGATTCTTACGCAGAACGAATTGGAGTGGGACGACGAGGAGCTTCTTCTACGAAGAGAAATTGCCCAGTCAGGTACAACTCGATGTTTCGTAAACGATATCCCTACACAGGTCTCTGTCCTACGTGACATTTCATCATCCCTCATCGATTTCCACGGACAACACGACACACATGGCCTGCTTTCACCTGCACGGCATCGTGAGATTTTTGACGACATCTGTCAGCTTACCGAGATGGCCGATGAATCGCGCTCCCTCTACGACGTATGGCGTACCTGTCAGAGTCAACTCGAAGATGCTGCGCAACGTCGAGCCCGAGCAACTGAGGACCGACAGCGTCTAGAAAGACTCATCGACGAAGTTGCCTCGCTAAATCCGCAGCCTGACGAGGACACGGTCTTGGCAGCTGAACTGGAACGAGCAGAGTCCTCTGAGTTCATCGTTGAGCGTGTTGCTCTCGTTCGAGATCTTCTCACCGAGGGCCCACAAGCTGTTCACAATGCACTGCGCGTAGCATGTTCGGCCCTAGACGATCTGCAACCGTTCTCGCCATCAATTGCCCCCCTCATCACAGAGTTGCGGGCTGCCATAGTTGCTTGTAATGAGACCTCAAGCGAAGTTCTACGTCTTGCAGATCCCGAAGTATTCGCTCAGGATCGAATAGACGCACTTCGTCAGCGATGGTTAGAGTTGCAGCGGCTCGCAAAGATCTTTGGATCGCTGCAACAGGCTCGCGAAGCTGAGGCGCATGCCAGACTCCAGTTGGATGCTATTGACAACATCGAGACGGATATCGCAGAGCTTTCACGGCGTGAACAAGACGCACGCTCCGCTGCCACGAAGCATGCAACGAGACTGTCACGTTCACGCCACGATGCAGTAGCGGAGTTCGAGAATGAAGTGCAAGATCTCCTCGGCCGGATGGGCATGCAACGAAGTCGGTTCCGTGTATCAATGGAGCCGATTGAGCTCTCGCCATGGGGCACTGACGCTGTTGTTTTCCAAATTGCAACCAACAGTGGCACGGAACCTCAGGACCTTCAAAAGATCGCCTCAGGCGGAGAACTGTCAAGGGTCATGCTTGCGTTGAAACGCCTCGCGTCGACCAAGCGAGGCATCGGTACGCTAGTGCTCGACGAGATCGACACAGGAATCAGTGGTCGTGTAGCTCGCTCAGTCGGCCTCGTCATGGAAGAGATAGCCAAAACAAGTCAGATCGTTTGTATTACGCATCTTCCACAAATCGCGAGCATCGCCGACGGGTGGGTGAAGGTCGTTAAGCAGGATGATGGCGAGGCCTCGACCGTTTCGGCTGCGACCCTTGATGCGACAGAGGCTCAGCATGAGATCGCGGCCCTGATTAGTGGTGAACACGTGACAGATGCAGCCGTAACATCGGCACGCGAGCTCATGTCGAAACACTCCATGGAACCTCGATGAATTCTATCGAAGACGTGCCCCGGTACAACCAGACCTATTTGCGGGTTGAAGAGCTAGAATCTCGGCTATCCAGTCACTGTAATCCTGTTGATGTCCTACGCGTGACCGAGGCCTACAACGTAGCTCTGAGCGTCCATGAGTTTCAACGACGAAACGATGGCACTCCGTACTTCTGGCATTGCACTCGTGTTGCCAAGATACTTATCGATGAACTCCAACTTGCAGATCCCGATTTGGTTATTGCAGCATTGCTCCATGATGTACTCGAAGATTCCGACACGATAACGCGAACCGTTCTCGAGTTCAACTTTGGTTCCTACGTTGGAATGATCGTTGACACTCTCACCAAAAATCTTGCTCAAGCGAATTTAGACCCAGAGGGGGTAGATGCTGCCCACGTGCAGCTACTACGTAGTGCACCCGATGAATGCCTCATCATCAAACTTGCGTCGCGGCTTGACAACTTCCGCTGCCTATCGTTTCATTTGAAACGAAACCCACTCATCTACATCAGGAACACCACCGAACGATACCTGCCGCTCGGAGAAATGCGTCCTTCTCCAGCGCTGGGCTACCTATGTCATGCTATTCGTGCAGAGGCGAACAAGTTTCTTGGATAAGTGCTGCATTAGCACAGACCCACTTCTGCTAAGAAGCCAAGCGTAATCTACGTCGCATGCCATCTACCATTGGCACTAGCAGAAGAAACAATGCAGCGACAACAAATGCGGATACTAACAACATCAACGTACGCGATGGGGACGATCGATTCGATGGGACCTTTGCAGTGTCAAGGAGAACGATGGTCGGAACATCGCGCTCTTCTTGGACTACCTCCTGCATACGTTGTGATTGTAGATACGCAAGGACTTGCTCGTTAGTCTTTAGGTCCCGCATAATGTTCAAATACTCGCGAGACAATGCGGGCATCTTCCCCGCTGGTATGCTTAGCTCGTCAGACGACACCATGCCACCGGTTTGAACCATCTCAAACTGTCGCTCCAAAGTTTCTACTTTCTGACGCTGCAAACGTACCTGAGGTGAATTAGACTGAAACTCCTGCTCCATCAATGCCAATGTCATCCGCTCCTTGGCTAGTTCTGTTCCCACGGCACTGGAATTCGCCGCCATCAGCTCCAACTGTTCGCGAAGACCTAGCACGTTATTGTCTTGTTGAAATCTCTGCAGACTGTCCTGCAGCCGACTCGTTGTATGCAAGGTTTGTGAAATCACACGTTCAAGATAAGCACGTGTCCGTCGTGCGCGCAACGTCGATGTGGCACGATTCATCTTATCAAGTTCAGCCGTAAACGCATTAGCAATCAATGCAGACATTTGACGGGCAGAATCGACCTCTTCCGATGATGGGAACCAATCCGTCCCAACTTGTATTTCTATTGCTACCTTGCCCGTCTTAAAGATCTCGACAGCAGTAGCTTTGTCCAAGGTCTTTACGATCTCATCACGACTTTGTCCTGCGAAGACAATCGACGACTCTAGGTGTAGACTATCTATGACATTTTCGCGAAGAGTTCGCGATCGCAGGATCTCCATAAACAGCAGGGCCGTTTTCGCCTCGGCACCTGACGCCGTAAGCGATATTGGCGCCGCGCTCAAAAGTGTCGCAAGGTTACTCGACGCCGAAGACCCTGCCTCCGGAGGCATTATCGTAGCCTCTGAAACGAACTTCTGCGGCATTAGTAGCGAAACGATGAGCACAATCACCATGACTGCGCCGCCGTATCGAACGAGCAGCGCAAAGTGCTTACGGTATAAGTCAATCAGCACGGCAGTTTCGGTGAGATTAGGCTGTTGATTTGTCATCGCAATCTCACAATCGTGTATACAACGCCGGCCACTGTCACCAACTGCGTGAGAATCGTAAGCGCTTGCGTAAACACTTCGATAAACTTGCTTTCTGGCTCGTCCAGTACCAAAATGTTGTCGCCTGGTTCAAGCGAGTAATTTTCGCTTTCCGCTGGGAATGCGTCACCCTTCGTCTTCACAACCAACGTTGCCTTTTTGTCGGCACGAAATCCGTAGCCCCCTGCTAACTCAATGTAGCGGTCATATGTTAGGGACGGACGATACACGATTCGGCCTGGATTTCGGACCGACCCTGTGACATTAATGTATGAGTTGCGCTCCGGCACATAGATACTATCACCGTCCCGTAGAATTGGGTTGTTACTCTCATCACCCTTTTGAAACAAGTCAAGGAAGTTCACGGACATGACACCGCGAACTTCACGCGCCTTCGTTTTGAAGTACTGCTGCTCGCTCTTAGACATTTCGGACACCTGCATCTTCTCAAGACGCTTGAACTCCTTGTCTTCTATGTTAATCTCACTGGTGCGAATAATAACTGCATCTTCAAGCGATGCCAGTGCAGTAAATCCTCCGGTTAGATTGAGGACCTCCTTTAAACGTGTAGCCCCTGGCTGGATAGGGTACTTACCTGGATATTGCACTTCACCACGGACAACAACCTCGTGACGTTCACGCCACTTTGGAATGTTGCGGACGAAGACTCGATCTCCAGCACGCAAAGGAATATCGCCCGAAAGACTGGTCGAAACAAACGCGTTCTTCCATGATTGGAGGTTGATATATGACTGCTCAACTTGTGATCCCGTCTCCGAGACTCTTACGAAAAGAACAGAATCGAGCTTTGCCGAAGGCAAAAAACCGCCAGCGAACTTGATCAATGTTGAAAGACTGTCACCTTCAAGGAACGAGAAGGTCCCCTGCTGCGCCACCTCACCGTAAATCTGAACGGTATTACGTTCTGAACGGATTGGCACAATGATGCGATCTCCGCCCGTCAACAACGGATTCATTGATCGGTCACCAAGCGAGAGATACCGTTGCAAATCAACCACAATCGGCTGCGCGGCACCATCCCGTATCACAGTGATCCCGCGAACAGTCCCAGTATCCAGAATCCCTCCAGCCCGCTGGATGATGTCAAACACTCGATCGGTACCATTCGCTGTCAAGACCGTTGGTTGTCGTATTGCGCCTAACACATAAACTCGAAATGAGCGCAACGATGACAATGTGACCTCGACATGAGACGCACGATACACCTTTCGTACGACCGACTCAATCATCTCTGAGGCCTGTTTGAGCGTCATACCTTTGACATTGACGACTCCAGCACGAGGCACAACGACCTTTCCTTCAGGTGTAACGTCAACTGTCAAATGCATAGACTCTGAAGTCCACACACTTACTGTAATCCTATCACCTGGTCCTAGCATATACTCGCTCGGTTCGATTTCTCGCTCCAGAGCTACGGCGGCCGATGTTGCCATCGCTGCAGCGTTATCGCGACCAACCGTGTCAAACTCGCCCGGACGCACCGGAACGTAACGCTTTCTACTAAAGTTGTCTAGCTGCGAGTGCGCACTATGAGGCACGAAGAGGACAGCCACAGCCACAGCCATGACAAGGAGGGCAGCCCCCGTCATGTGGATAGCGCCCGTACGACGCAAGAGTTCAATCATATCGTGGCAAAGATAGTGTAACGTTTGTGTTCAGTCATCCTCGTAACTTGCCCTTTCGAATGCCTTCTATCTTTCATGATTTAATGCTCCACGCAAGGGGCACTGCCCAACGTGCGGGGAGTTTGCTTGCGCAGAACTTTGGTTCGGCTCTCAAAGTCTCATCAAAGTCAACTCGGCACGATCTCGTCACGGCGATGGACGTCGAGTCTGAACGCTTGATTGTTAACGAACTCCGATCTCGAACTCCCGGCTGCTCGTTCATCGGCGAAGAGTCTGGCAGAGAAACCGGAACATCAGGCGTTACGTGGGTTATCGACCCCCTAGACGGAACGGTGAACTACGCTCATGGAATTCCATTGTATTGCGTCAGCATCGCGGCAGTTGTCGACGAAAGGGTTGTCGCTGGCGCCATCGTTGCCCCCTCTCTCGGCGAAACATGGTGCGCTGCACGTGGAGAGGGTGCTTTTTGCAACGACAAACAGGTGCACGTGAGCGCGACCAGCAAGCTAGCAGATTCTATCCTTGTGACGGGATTCCCATACGACGTAAGCAACAACCCCGGTAGTTGTCACGAACAGTTCGTCTCTATGCTACAGCGAGGCCTGCCTATACGACGCCTCGGAAGTGCCGCTCTTGATCTTGCCTGGACTGCAGCCGGTCGGTTTGATGGGTTTTGGGAGATTGCGTTGAAACCATGGGACGTAGCTGCTGGGTCGCTGCTTGTTGAAGAATCCGGGGGCCGCATCACACACTACAACAACCTGCCGTTTTCACTTAGCAACGAGAGTGTGATTGCTACCAACGGCCGTATCCATGATGAACTAAGCGAAGCCCTTTCAGCAGCAACAAAGCCTATATGACGACTTGGCACTACTCAGGTAGTGGGAATGCAATGGTTATCATTGATTGCCGCCAGCACCCCGCCAAACTCTCCCCACAAGTGATCGGGAGTCTGTGCGAACGCCGTGTGCTAGACCTTCCGCCGGCCGAGGGTGTTCTCGCCTTACGTGAAGTCCAAGGTTCCTCTCTCACCGCCGACTTTTACAATCCTGACGGCTCTACTGGTCCGATGTGTGGCAATGGGGGCCGGACGCTTGCAGCATGGATGGTTAATTCCGGACTAGAACAACCATCTGCTCAACTGACTCTCAACGTGTCTGGTGTTAGGTATCCAGCACGTTGCCCACTACCCAATCAGGCCGAGATCGTCTTCCCAGCACCTTCTGCAACAAACAAATACCCTGCAGGCACACTGGACGGTGTGCCATATGACGTTTGGTACGTCGACGTTGGAAGTGATCACGCTGTAGTATTTGATGTTGGCGAGTCGTTTGATCCCCGAGTGCTCCGACATCATGCCGCCTTCCCGCGCGGTGTCAATGTTAACATGGCACGCATTACCTCCCCATCTACCATCACCTTAACAACCTTCGAACGCGGGGTTGAGCGCGTGACCGGCGCATGTGGTACAGGGGCAATCTCGACGGCCGTTGTTGCGCTGCTCAACGGTAGTGCCACGAGTCCAATTACTATTACCCCCCCCTCTAGCCAACAGCTCATTGTAGCCCAGACCTCTCATCCAGCAGGGGGCATCGGTTTCTCACTTTGTGGACCGACGACGATTGACCACTCTCCCGTAGACTTTTCGTTCGACTCGCAATCCTACCAAGTATGACGACTCTACTACCAACCAGCGCTCCTGACGTTGAACGCCTTGTGTCGATTCGACGCCATCTGCATCAACACCCAGAGCTCTCGTTCCAAGAGTACGACACGGCATCGTACATTCGACAGGAGCTTTCTAACCTAGGCATTCCTTGGAAGGTCTGTGCCGAAACTGGCACTGTTGCCACCATTGGCTGGGGGGAACGCTGTGTGGCTCTTCGTGCTGATATCGATGCGCTGCCCATGACCGAAGAAACAGGTCTACCGTATGCATCAAATCGCAGCGGCGTTATGCACGCATGTGGCCATGACATGCACACAACAATGTTACTAGAAGCCGCCCGTGTTCTGAAAGACAAGGAGAGCGAGCTTCCCGGAATGGTTATGCTTCTGTTCCAGCCGGGTGAAGAAAAGACGCCTGGGGGAGCATCGCTCATGATTGCCGATGGAGCTTTTGCGGAGGCAACCCCACGATTTATTTTTGGTCAACATGTTGACCCCTCGGCAGACGTCGGAACTGTTTCCTACGTTTCTGGCCCTATGATGGCAGCTGCAGACGAGCTGTTTATCTCGATTACCGGCAAGGGGGCTCATGCGGCTCAGCCGCATGTAGGGCGAGACTCAATCGTGGCTGCTGCCGGCCTCGTTCAACACCTGCAAACCCTCGTTTCCCGACGTCGTGACCCTCTGGAGTCCGGCGTGTTATCGATTACCAGCATTCACGGCGGAACCGCCACGAATATCATCCCCGAACGAGTTGACATGCTTGGTACCCTTCGATCCTTCGACCAAGACTGGCGCGAGTTTGCATGGAATTGGCTGGAAGAGCAGATTCCAAGATTCAGTTCGCTTCATGACTGTAACGGTACCATTGAGATTTCAAAGGGCTATCCGCCACTCATCAACGATCCGGATGCGGTTCGCGTGGCACGAAGCGTTGGCGTTGAACTCCAACTTGACGTTTGCGACTTTTCTCCCAAAATGTGGGCCGAGGACTTCTCTTACTATGGCCGTATCGCACCGAGTTGCTTTTGGATGCTTGGTGTTCGACCTAGTAATCTCGACGATATGCCGGGCCTACACCATCCAAGGTTCACACCGGACGAGTCAGCTCTACGTCATGGCACGAGTCTTCTGGTTCAGACCGCACTGCGCGCACTTTTATCGTAGCGCTTTCCGCTCACGATGAACGTCAGATGCGACCTAGGCCTTACGCTGGTCTAACGACGGGCTGCGCAGCGTAAAGTGCGTAATCTCTGGTTGAATACCAATACGCATTGGCGGACCTACGGTGCCTAACCCACGGTTTACGTAGATCAACTGTTCGCCCTCCTTATATAGACCAGCCCAGTGTTTGTACACGTACTGTGCCGGGCTCCATTCCATACCAAGCATCGATATTCCCACTTGACCGCCGTGCGTGTGCCCCGAAACCATGAGGCCAACCGGCGCCCCTTGCACTCCGCGCTCGAAAAAGGTGGGATCGTGTGCGAGGAGGATGACAGCATCATCTGTGGTTACGTTTGCCAAAGCCCTTTCCAACCGAGCATAATTCTGTCGAAAGCCGGTGTTGTCGGTACCTGCTATAACAAGACGCTCACTACCTACAGTAACGACTCGCTGCTCGTTGATAAGCAGGTCGATTCCTGTGGCACGAATTCCTGATATGAGGCGGGAATGGTCGTCGCTGCTGTGGTAGTGGTCATGATTACCAAGCACACCAAAGACGCCTTCTGGGGCTCTGAGTTTCTCGAGCTCTGTATAGATGACTCGCAGTTCATCTGGCTTTGCGTTAACAAAATCGCCCGTAATCACTAGGACATCCGGTTTCAAGGAGTTGATGATTCGACGAGCCTCTTGAAATGGTGTGTGGTCCTGAAACGAACCTGCGTGAATGTCGCTAATCTGCACGATGCGCAGCCCGTCAAGTGCACGCGGCAAATGTGGGAGCTCAATCTCGACGTTATGCACGCGAAAGTCGTAGAGCGTATTGAACATGCCATTGGCAGCGATTCCATACGGTAACACCGACAACCCCCAAGCGGTTTTTGCAAGCACGTGCCGCCGTGATTCGTTAGGAACAACGGCTGCTGGCACTGTAGTCAGGTTGGTTTGACCACGTGTTGTAAAGATGTTTCGCACTCGGCGCACCAGGGCAACGACATCTCGCACGAGAAGAACAGGTAGGATTGCGAGCTTGGGTAACGACCAGAGTGTGACGGCTGCAAAGAGCGTCACATCTAGTCCATCAAGACGGTAGAAATTGCGGCGGTAGACAACGTACCAATAGAGCGCACCCATGACGATTGCTAGGCCCCATGCGATGCGATACCACCATACCGACAGTTGCATCTTGCGTACAGCCGTGGTCCAGTGGGCCAAGACGTAGACGTCGACGAGCATTTGGAAGATACCAATCCATACGCTGATCATGATGATTGATGGCGACTGACTCATGAGTGTGAATCGGATCTTGGTGACACAAAGAGGCCGTGCCCTTCAGCAACGACGGTAGCTTCCGCGTCTTCAATGCACGCACGTACTCTGAACTTCCTTCCTTGCATTTCCTCTAGGCGCGACCAACAGTGATAGCGACTCCCAACTCGCATTGGCTTCCTGAAGTTCACTTCCAGCTTTGCGGTAGGTGCCTTTATCGAACGAACCGACAGTGCCTTACCCATTACTTCGTCAAGCAGCAGCGACACCAGTCCTCCATGAACGGTACCCATGGCACCCTGCATTGAGGGTGTGGGTGTAATCCACGTTTGGACAGTCTGGTCCCTGAGGTTATGGAGAAACGACAATCGAAGTGACAGTGGATTTGCGCCACCGCATCCCACGCAGTGATTGTCTGGCCGTGGACGCAAAACCATCCAAGCATCATCTGTCCCCATTGACTCTAGAACAACCTCATGACCATCGACAGATCGGTACGCAAAGCAAGGCCCCCACGGAACGATGCTCTTTGCAATATCAACTGCCACAGCTGATGCGCACCGACCTATCAACCCAACGGGTGCAGCATGGTACAGCACTCCATGTTCAGAAACGCGCAACTCTTCTGGTCTGAACGCAATCGATAGGGAGCCGCCATAACCTAGACGCCTACCATCAAACGATGTATACACGATGGGCGTATCAGCCGGTCTTAGGTAGTTCATTTCCTCTCCGCAACGGCTCACAAACGGATAGTCTGGAACTTCCGGATTAGCAGAAGCCGCCAGCCGCCGATACAGTGTGTCGAGGAACCATGGGTCGTCCTGCTCGTGCCCATCGAGTGTCACAACACCACGTACATCAACCTCGTAAAAGTAGTCTCGCTTCATTAGATCTGATATGACGTTCCAAGCACAGTCATCGTGGTTAGGCTGTTACGGCTATTTTTACACCCATGGCCGCAACATCATCATCACAGCTCCCGCTGGGTACAACAGCCCCGGCATTCACCCTACCAGATGTGCGTTTGAAAGGGGCACCGTGGACACTTGGCGAACAGCCGAGCGAAGCCACAGTAATCGTCTTCATGTGCAATCACTGTCCATACGTCGTACACGTGATTGACCATATGTCACAGCTGTTTACCGAGCTAATCTCGCGCGGGGTAAACGTCGTTGGCATCTGCTCGAACGACGCAGCGCGCTATCCCGACGACGCACCTGAACGCATGGCCGAGTTCGCCAATCGTCATGCGTGGCCTGGCCCGTACCTTCACGACGAATCACAAGCCGTTGCCAAGGCCTATCAAGCGGCGTGTACGCCCGAGTTTTTCGTCCTAGATCGCGATCTCCGAGTTCAGTATCGCGGACGCTATGACGAGGCCCGTCCCGGCAATGGAGCAGCTGTTACTGGGGCCGATCTTTCTCGTGCCGTTGACTGTGTACTCGACGGGCGAGCGCCAGACGCGGATCAGATTCCGAGCATTGGCTGTAGTATCAAATGGAAGCTGGATTAAGCTACCGTCCTCGTCGGATCATCACATTTGCTCGGGTGCAGACACACCCAAGATTGTCAGTCCGTTCTTCATGGCCACCCTTGTAAGATCGGCCAGCGCAAGCCGGGCCTGCTCCACCTCGACGGCTTCGCCAAGGATTCGGCAATCATGATAGAATGCGTGATAATACCCGGCAAGATCTCGCAAGTAGTCGCACAACGTATGTGGTTCAAGATTACCGCATGCTCGCTCGACGGTTTCTTGAAATCGTGACAAGGCCAAGATCAGATCGATCTCTGCGCGATGCGTTAACACATCCAAGTTAGTGTCGATTGCTGGTCGTAGCCCCTTTTCAGCAGCACGGCGCAGGATGGAGCAGATACGGGCGTGAGCATACTGAAGGTAGAAGACTGGATTCCTATCGCCTTCTTCCTTAGCAAGGGCAAGATCGAACTCTAGGTGGGTACCAACGGCCCGCATGACGAAAAAGAACCGAACAACATCGGCACCAACCTCGTCAATCAGATCATCGAGGGTAAATGATGTGCCAGAGCGCTTAGAGAACTTGACGATCTCGCCGTTCTCAAGAAACGTAACCATTTGGTGGATAACGACGCGGACGCGAGACGTATCGAATCCAAGCGCCTGCACCCCCGCCAAAACATCGGGGATGGTTGCGATATGGTCGGCGCCAAAAATGTCGACGATTACATCAAACCCACGTTCCAGTTTATCGCGGTGATAGGCGATGTCAGGAAGCCGATAGGTTGGTTCTCCCGAGCTCTTTATGATCACCTTGTCCTGTGGTTGCCCCAGCTTTGTAAGGGCAAGCCAGGTTGCCCCCTCATGTTCATACACCAACCCTAATGAACGAAGAGCAGCAACAGTTGCCTCTACCTTACCATCTGTATACAACGAGTCCTCGTTAAAGAAGACGTCATGCGAAATACCTAGCGTCTTGAGTGTTGCACGTATCGCGTCGAAGCACCAAAGCTCACCTTGCTTACGACAAAATGCATGTAGTTCATCACGAGTCATCGTATCAACAACGTCACGCTGTGTCTGAGCAATCTGATCGGCAATCGTGCTGATATATTCGCCGTGGTAGCCGTCTTCGGGGAACACCGCATCTCCCTGCCCCAGCCGCTGCAGCAGGCGCACCATGATGCTCTCCCCCAGCTTATTCATCTGGTTACCGGCGTTATTGAAGTAGTACTCCCGCGTAACGTCGTAACCGCACCACCTGTACAGATTTGCCAACGTATCCCCGACGGCACAATTGCGGCCATGTCCGGCATGAAGAAAGCCCGTCGGATTCGCGGAAACGTACTCAACATTCACGGACGTGCCCCTGCCAATTGTCGACGAACCGAGTTCATCTCCACGCGATTGCAGGGTGCGCATCACCGACTGGAACGCCGACGGTGTGAACGTAAAGTTGATAAATCCTGCACCTGCAACAGATACAGACTCCACGCCTTCGATTGAAGGGGGCAACGCATCAACAATGGACTGCGCTATCGCGCGAGGGTTTTGGCGAAGTGATCGGGCTAATGCCATGGCAACCGTCGTGGACAGGTGCCCAAAGCCCTCTTGACGAGGATATTCAAACGCAAGAACAACATCGGCTGGGGCGTTGATACGCTGAAGGGCGTCACGCAGGAACGAATCGACTATAGTATGCAACATGTGGGTAGTATGTACTTAGGCTAGACTCTTTCGAATCGTCACCGACTTGGCTGCACCGGCATTCGTAAGTGTATACATATCGGCATCACCCCAAAGTCGTTCAAGCGTATAGAATGCTCGGGCTTCGGTCGTCATAACGTGAACAACGACGTCGAAATAGTCAAGGACGACCCATGATTCTGACGACTTACCATGAATCCGTGGATCGCCCATGCCAAGTTGCTTGCACTGTTCATCGATGGCCTCGGTTACGGCGCGAAGCTGAGCAACCGAGTCGCATGAGGCAAGAACAAAGAACTCCGCTGGGGCTGATTCGATGTTGGTAAGGTCAAGAATGAGAAGGTCGTGTGCCAATTTTGACTGAGCTACACGGGCACAGAGCACGGCTCTTCCCTTTTGTGAGCGGGGTTTAGCAAAGGTCGTCAAAGCGAGTCCGGTTCATAGGTTTAGAATCAATTAGAAAGACAATCTAGTGTTGTGGCATCGATCCCCAATACCACCGTCGCATGAAGGAAGAGCATAGAGTCGATGTCGGATCGAACAAGACTATCTGGGACACCAATCGCCCGGGCGACATTAAGTGCGGCTTGACGGTTACCAACGCGGTCGAGAACTGCTGTCGGCGACGAAACCGTTGGAGCAGTTGCGACATCAAC
>JALHPC010000057.1:6509-13806 GCA_022842685.1 Candidatus Kapaibacterium sp. | reverse complement strand
TATGAATCTTCAAGAACGTTTGCAACCGCTTCTTACGATGCCATTTGTGCCAGATGTGGCATTGTTCCTTCTTCGCGTTGTTACGGGAGCTCTGCTTGTGTGGCACGGAGCGTTGAAGGTGTTTGAAGGATACGCCGGACTAGTCGATGGGCTAACGCAGCGAGGGTGGCCAATGCCGGCGTTCCAAGCGTTTATGGCGTCGTACATTGAGTTTGCAGGCGGGATTCTGCTGATTGTTGGTCTGTTCACCCGTCCTACGGCCCTAGCTGTGATGATCCAGTTCATCATCGTAACGTTCATCTTTCATGCCGAGGATCCGTTCAAGGTACAGGAAAAGGCCTTCTTGTTCATGTTGCTGGGCACGTACTTTTTCCTTGTGGGACCCGGCAAGTGGAGCGTGGACTCTCGTTTGTTTGGACAAGGGGCTCAGCGAAACTGAAGCACGGCTGCTGGACGTATCCTCAGGGCAATAGCAATGGGTGCCAGCGATGCGGCAACACCAAGTACGACGGCCGTACCACCTACGGTGATTAGTGGTAGCGCTGAAATCTCGACAGGCAAGACGCTCACGAAGTAGACAGCACCGTCGAGTGTGATCAGCGAGAACGTCTTTTGCACCCACAACAACGTATAGCCAAGGCCACTGCCAACGAGAGCTCCCGTTGCAGTAACACGCAAACTTTGCTGAAGAACCAACCACACGATCGTGCCCGTAGTGGCACCCATCGTGCGAAGAATGGCTATGTGGCGTACTTTCTCCGTTGCAGCGATAAGTAATGCAGCTACGACGGCAAACATGGCCACGACCGAGATGAGTCCTAAAACAATGGGTATGGGTTCGCGTTGCAAGGCAATCCATGCTTCCATACTGGCATATTGTTCTCGTGTTGTTTGTACCAACATCGCAGGACCTAATGCAGCGCGGAGATCATCGATAAACGACGGTTGAGTATTACTCGGCGGACGAAAGCCAACCGCACTCGCTTGGTGATCTGAAATGCGTAACCAGGTACGCAGGGTCGAAGTGGCAACCAACACGGCTGCTGCGTCATGCTGATCCATGCCAGTTTGAACAATCCCTCGGACAACGACCGGGCGCATGGTTGGCGTGGCGGAAGAGATATTGGTTCCCGTTGCAGCATAGAGTAGTGCTGTATCACCAACAGACAACGACAAGCGCCGAGCAAGCGTAGCCCCAACGCATACCGACTCACCGTCGCCTTGCAGCGGCAACGTACCATGTAGCACCAATGGGGTCAACCTGGAAGCTCGTTCGTCTGAGAGTCCAACCAACAGTACGCCGTCCACTACACCATGGGCTCGCAGCAAAGCCTGCCGCTGTATCAGAAGCTCGACGTCGCTGCTACCCAACAACCTAGATATCTGCTGAACGAGTGGGCGTGCATCGGAAATTTCGGGCTCGAACAAGGGCTTGACTACGACGGGCATTCCCAGCCGTTCGGCTGTTTCGTCCATCAGTTTGCCGTAGCCCCCTAACACACTTAAGGCCAGGATAAGCGCAATCGTGCCGAGGGCTACACTGGTGACGGCCACGAGCCTAGTGAAGCGCGAGAATGTGTCGGCCTGGTGAGGGGCACGGAACAGTCGTGCTAAAAATCGGACCAGGGTCACGTGGTTGTGTCAGAGCTGTAATCGTAAAAACCGCGGCCACTTTTGCGGCCGTGATATCCTGCGTCGACAACCTGGCGCTGAAGGAGCGAGGGGGTAAAGCGGGGTTCGTTGTAGAACTGCGACCATTGCGACGTGGTTACGTCGAGGTTGACGTCGACACCAATGAGATCCATCAACTGAAACGGCCCCATCTTAAACCCGAGTGATGACATCAATCCATCGACCTGCTCGATGGTAGCACACTGCTCGGTGACGATTCGCTGAGGCTCGTTGTAAAAGTTGCGTGCAACACGGTTAACAATGAAGCCGGGAACGTCGGCTGCGATAACCGGAGTCTTACCTAGCGATGTAGCAAAGGCAAACGCTTGGTGTACTACGTCGTCGGCTGTGCTTCGACCCTTAATCACTTCCACGAGCTTCATAATGTGTGCAGGATTGAAGAAGTGCAACCCAACAAAGCGCCGAGGGTGTGCAAGATGTGCTGCCAAGGCGGTAATGGCAATAGATGATGTGTTCGATGCGAGGATAGCGGTTGGGGCAATAACGGCTTCGACCGCCTCGAACAAGGACCGCTTGGCAACTGGGTCTTCGGCAATAGCCTCGATAACGATGTCGCATTGAGAAAGCCCAGCTACGGCGTCGGTGGTCGAGCAGTTGTCGATTGCTTGCTGGGCTGCTTCGGCGTCGAGCTTTTTCTTTGCGACTGCTTTGTTGAGTTCAGCCGCAACCGCTACCTGTGCAGACTGTGCTGCCTCGGAACGAATGTCGAACATCACGACGGTATGTCCTGCCAAGAGCGACGCCACGGCTATGCCGCGCCCCATGGTACCGGTACCACAAATGCCTACGATCATTGAATAACTCCTAGTTCACGTCCAACCTTGGCGAATGCTGCAATCGCCCTATCCAAATGCTCTTGCGTATGCGAGGCCGAAACCTGTACTCGAATACGTGCTTTGCCCTTAGGAACCACAGGGTAGAAGAATCCAATCACGTAGATTCCTTCATCAAGTAGTCGTTCAGCCATTTGTTGTGCCAAGGGGGCATCGTATAACATGACAGGCGTAATAGGGTGAGTGCCTGGCACGATATCAAAGCCATGATGAACCATGCCTGCTCTGAAGTAGGCCGTGTTCTGTTCAAGAGTGTCTCGAAGTGTCGTCGATTCGCTGAGGAGATCGATTACTGCAATGCCAGCGCCAACAACTGATGGGGGCAACGAGTTAGAGAAGAGGTAGGGGCGCGAACGCTGGCGAAGCATTTCGATGATCTCGGCACGTCCAGTAGTGAATCCACCAATCGCGCCACCAAGGGCCTTGCCCAGTGTGCCAGTAATTATGTCGACGCGCCCCATCACATTGCAATGCTCAACGACGCCTCGACCGCGAGCGCCCATAAAGCCAGCAGAATGGCATTCGTCAACCATCACTAGGGCCTCGTACTGATCGGCGAGGTCGCAAATCTTGTCAAGAGGCGCAATCGTGCCGTCCATCGAGAAGACGGCATCGGTTGCAATGAGTATCGTTCGGGCACCGTCGGCCTTGGCCTGCGCCAATTGCGCAGCAAGGTCATCCATGTCGCACGACGCGTAGCGATAGCGCTTTGCTTTACACAGGCGAACACCGTCGATAATCGATGCGTGATTCAAACTGTCACTCACGATAGCATCTTCTTCGCCGAGGAGCGGTTCGAAAACACCGCCATTGGCGTCGAAGCAAGCCGCATACAAGATTGTGTCGTCGGTCTCGAAGAACTGGGCAATCTTCTGCTCGAGTTCTTTGTGAATATCTTGCGTGCCGCAGATAAAGCGAACGCTCGACATGCCGTAGCCATGGCTATCAAGCGCTTGTTTGGCAGCATCGATCACCTTTGGATGAGAGCTCAGTCCTAGGTAGTTGTTGGCGCAGAAGTTCAGCACGGGAGCACTTCGACCGCCCACGGTGATTTCAGGACCTTGATGTGATGTGATGATGCGTTCGCGTTTGTAGAGTCCTTGTTCGGTAATGGACTGTAGCTCGGCGCGCAGACGTTCGCGGATGGAACCGTACATAGCAGAGGAAGGAGAATTGGTGGTCGATGGTAGACGTTGCTGCAAAAATCAGGAATAGACCAACAATGGCTGGCATGAGATGGCGAGAAGCACGCTCCGTATCTTTGCAGCTCATGGAGCTACCACTTGTAAGCGTTATCATCGCTACCCGAAACAGGGCACGCGTTCTGCAGCGATGTTTGAACGAGTACGCGAAGCAGACCTATCCGCGAGTTGAAATCGTTGTAGTTGACAACGGCAGTACCGACGAAACATGGTCCATGCTTTCACAGCGTGACGACGTTACAGCAGTTCGGCTTGACAAAAACGAGAAGGCGCAGGCACTGAACATAGCTATCGACAGGGCACAGGGAACTTATTGTTGGCGCACCGATGACGACGCTTACCCTGCATCACCTGACACAATTGCCGATGCTGTTGAACACTTAGAAGCACATCCAACTGCGGCGGTTGTTTCGGGACTGGCCATTAACATCTACGAAGGGAACTCGATAGTTGGCGAGTGTGCTCGTGCCGGTGAGCTCACATCACCCGACGGACACCTAGAGCATTCCTCGTTTATGGGATGTACGACGTTACTGCGCCGCCAAGCCGTTCTTGATGCAGGTGGTTTCTGGCATGACTTCTACAATGAAGAGCAGGATCTATCGCTCCGGCTGTTATCCAAGGGATGGAAGATTCACTGGAAGCCAAAACTTGTTACGCATCATTTGGCGGAGTTTTCGTCGGCTACCAAGGACATGGTCGATGCGCGGTGGCAACTGCGCGTAACAACGCGAGCGCGGTTGCTTGCAACGTATTTTCCGCGTATCTCGGCCTTGGTGCGAATCTGTGCAGAACTTTCCATTGAGTGCAGTGCTGCGCTATACAAGCGCGTTCGGGGTGGCGTTATACTATCGACCATTGCGGCCAGTTTTGGCGAATGGCGTCGCGCTTCGGGGGATCGCCGTTGGGTCCTTGCTCCCGGTGTTAGACGATTTGTGCTTCAGCGTACGCTTGGAGTCAACGAGACGCTGCGGTACTACTTCTTTCGCGGAAGAGCCGCGGCCAAGGTGCGCCTTAGCAAATGACATCACCACTCTCCATAGCGCAGCTATTACCACAGTGCCCCTTACCCGCAACCGATGGGGGGAAGGTTGGGTTGTTAGGTATCATTCGCGGATTCGACGGCCATGGCTGCGATGTAACAGCTGCGATGTACAGCACGGCCGAGGATAGTACCGTAGCACCATTGCGGGCTTGGTGCACACCCGTGCAAGTGCCGCTGTCGACAAAGAACACGCCACTGCGGATTGCAGCATCTATACTGCGGCCGCGTGCATTGTACATGTGGAAGCACGACAGGGCAGCGTTCAAAGCAGTGCTGCAGCGGCTGGCCGCCGAGCGACGATTCGACGTCGTACATGCCGACCATACGTCGATGGCGCCGCTGGCTGCTTATCTATCGAAACTCTTGGACATACCGTGGGGGTTGAGACTGCACAATATCGAATACCGCATTTGGGAGCGATATGCAGAACGCTTCACGGCCGCCGATCCGCGGCGATGGTACCTACAACGACAGACCAATCTCTTGCGAATAGAAGAGCAGCGATGGATTGCCATGGCAGATGTCGTGTTCCCGATAACGAGGGTAGACGAAGCTGAAGCGCTGCGACTTTCGCCTGATGCACGAACAGTGGTTGCACCTGCGGGAATATTTCCCGATGACTGGCCACCTGCTGCACATGATGCGCACGTGCCCCACGATGTCATTATTACGGCGTCCTACAAGTGGCGTCATAATGCCGATGGCCTGCAGTGGTTCGTGCGCGAGGTGTGGCCCTTTGTGCGGCTGGTGGTACCAACGGCACGACTTCGCGTGTGTGGAACCTCGGTACCCGCATGGATAGATCAGTATTCCAATCACGGTGTCGTAAACGAGGGATTCGTTGATGATCTTCGTTCTGCGCTACAGACGTCTGCCGTGGCAGTTGTTCCATTATTCGTGGGGTCGGGAGTGCGAATCAAGATTATCGAATCGATGGCCGCTGGTGTTCCCGTTGTAAGCACATCGATTGGAGCCGAAGGTATCGACGCAGGCGCTCAACAAGGCCTTTTTCTTGCCGACGATGCAGCAACGATGGCCGATCGCATAGCAACCCTTCTACAGCGTCCTGATCAGCGTGCTGCGGCTGCCCATGCCGCGCGCGACCTCATTCATCGCAGATATACCTGGGCTGCATCGACGGGCGCCATGCTTGAGGCCTATCGTAAAGCCATAGAGCGACGCGCTGCCCGGAAACATTTGGCCTAAGATTTAATCATGCACTATTGGAACCGCCGTGAGGCCATCTCATGTTGGTTCGAATCACTACTACGTACTCTCATCCGCAAGACGTCGAACATGCTTACCAATCGCCTGATAGTCCTATTCACTTCCTTCCTGTGTTTTACTTCTCTTGTAACTGCTCAGTCGTTTTCTGACATTCAGGCACAAGCACAGGCCAAGCTTGAGCAACCGTCTTCTGATGGTACACCAGCGTTTTCGAAGCAGTATCGACGCTGGGAGTGGTTTTGGGAGTCGCGAAAAGGTACCGATGGCTCGATGCCATCAACGAGCGTCTACGAGATGGGATTTACCCATGCCGTACGCGCTCGCTCAAAGGGTGATGCCCTGCAAACTGGAGCTACGTGGAAGGAAACAGGACCAGTGGCTCCTCCAAACTTCGGTCAGGGACAGGCGTGGTTCGGCATTGGTCGTGTAAACTGCATTGCCTTCTCCTATCAGAACGCGCAACTCATGTATGCCGGCAGTGCGAATGGCGGTTTATGGCGCTCGACGAATGCTGGACAGTTATGGACCGAAGTTCAGGTTCCTATCTTGCCCATCTTTGCTGTGTCCGATATTGCCATCGCTCCTCAAAATGATCGCATCATGTATGTGGCAACGGGCGACGCCAATGGCTCTGTGGCTGGTGATATCTCGGGTTATCCGGCCTTCTCGCATGGTGTTATCAAAACAACCGACGGTGGTGCAACGTGGAGTCGAACAACCTTTGCATCTGAGCTCCGACAGCAACTCGTGATTGGTCGTCTGTGGATACAGCCAACCAATCCCGACGTGGTTGTTGCTGCCACCGCACTCGGCATTCAGCGTACAACCGACGGCGGCGCAACGTGGCGTACCGTTACAAGTACCACACATGTTCGCGACATCATTCAGCACCCTCTGAATCCCAGCATCCTGTATGGGGCGTCGTTCAACTTTTCGGGAACCATAGCGCTGTTGAAGTCGACCGACGCAGGGGCTTCCTGGCGACAGGTCTCGACGCTCAACAACACGGTGCGTGGACGCCTGGCAGTTTCTGAACATTCACCGAATTCCGTTTGGCTGGTTACCAGTGCTACGGCGCCGTATGCCCTAGGAGGGGTGTACGTATCGTCCGACCAAGGCGAGACGTACACAAAGCTCAACGTCACACAGAACCTGCTAGGATGGTCAACGAATGGGTCAGACTGGAATAGGGGAGGCCAAGGATGGTACGATCTTGCTCTTGCCGTTTCACCTGTAAATTCACAACGCATCACTGTTGGTGGCATCAATAACTGGCGCTCAAACTCTGGTGGTACTGC
>JALHPC010000057.1:0-6499 GCA_022842685.1 Candidatus Kapaibacterium sp. | reverse complement strand
CACCGAGCAGAATGGCAATGGGGCGCCCTTTGTACACGCAGATCAGCACTTCCTGGCCTACCACCCTACAACTCGACACCTCTATTCCTGTCACGATGGTGGAATCGCCGTAAGTACGAATGACGGTACCGCATGGAGAGACGTTTCTACTGGACTTCGCATACAGCAATACTATGCCATGGATGTTGCACAGTCCAATCCATCCACGCTCATCGCAGGCTCGCAAGACAATGCAACCTACATTCGCACAACGTCGGGTGGTCGTCATGTGATTGGGGGAGACGGAATGCAATGCCTCATCGACCCAACGAATCCCAACATCATGTATGCGAGCATTTACTACGGTCAGTACTATCGCTCGACTAACGGGGGCTCAAACTTTGCAACGATTTCTTCGCGTGAGGCACGTGCCGAGAATGGCGCGTGGGTTACGCCGATTGCGATGAGCCGCAACCAAACCAGCACGATCTACCTGGGCTATCGAAACGTCTGGCGTTCTACGAATCGCGGATCAATTTGGACGCGAATCTCGAACTTTCCCGTAAGCTCAAGCGCAACGCTTCGTGCGCTTGCCGTTGCTCCGTCGTCGGATGACCACATCTATGCTGCCTTCTCTGATGCACTCTTCGTTACAACCAACGGTGGAACATCATGGACGCAGGTTCGAGACATTTCCGAATACGTGAGTTCCATTGCAGTCGATCCCGACAATCCGAACAAGGCCTACCTTGCTGTGGCTTCATACAACTCGTCGCGACGCGTATTGACGGTTGAAAACGGCGAGGTTCGCGATCTTAGTGGTGTTGGACTTCCAGCAGTGCCGGCCAATGCGATACTCCTACAGGACAACCTCTTCCGTCGGCTTATCGTTGGTACCGATGCTGGCATCTACTTTCTTGATAACGAGTCGGGCGCGTGGGAACCGTATGGGCGCAACATGCCTACGAACATCGTTACCGACCTAGTGCTAGCTGAAAGCACACAGACGTTGTTTGCCGCAACGTATGGACGTGGCATCTGGGAGATCGATGCCACGCAGTGTGTTGCAACCACCCCATCGATACAACGATTGCCGGCCACGCTCACCACAGCATGTGCCGGAGATACGATTACGCTCACTGCTCCGGAGGGCTATGCATCGTACCGTTGGTCGAACGGCGACACCATGCGAACGATCTCGTTGTTTACGTTTGGCCAGTCTGGGGACTACAGCGTTAGCGTTACCGACAGTAGGGGATGCCGTGCAACGTCGGCTACCACGACGATCGAGTTTGTTCGTTCGCCCGGTAGGCCAAACATTACTCGCCGTGGCGACACATTGCGTTCTTCAGTACTTGGTGGTGTAGTACGATTCCAGTGGTATAGTGGCCGCCGTGGTTCGGGCCAGGAGCGTCCCATTGCGAGCGCCACCGACAGAGAGTTCGTTCCGTCCGTTAGCGGGACGTATAGCGTTGAAGTATTCAATGCTGACGGCTGTGCAGCTCACTCCGAGCCGGTCGAGGTAACAGTAACGTCGGTCGAGAACGTCGATGGTGTTCCAAGCATTGAACTTGCGCCAAATCCAACCTCCGGCGTGGCACGTCTCACGTGGAATGGACAGGTTCACAACGTGTCGTTTATCGACGTCGTGGGCATAGATGGGCGAGCGGTCTGGAGCTATCGGCCCAAGATGGGCGACACCAACGTTACAATCGACATGTCGATGGCGGCCTCGGGTTCGTACCTCGTGCGCGTTTCGTCGCCAACAGGAATTTGGGTACGGCCGCTTATTCGATACTAGCGCGAATTATTCCACCGCCCACAACATCCCCGTCCTTGTACAGCACCACACTCTGGCCCGGAGTAATGGCTTGACGTGGTTCGTCGAACATCACATGTAAGACGCCGTCGTCGTCGATATGGCACAGGGCCGGTGCCCCTTCGTCCTTGTATCGAATGCGAACAGTGAACGGTGTTGGCGTAGGAATCGATGAGAGCATCTGAAGGTTAACCGATTCGGCGGTCAAGCCACGCCTGAGGAGTTTGTCGGCCGTGCCAACTTCTACCACGTTTTCGCTGGGCAGCACGTTAAGCACGAAGAGTGGCTCGGGGTGGGCAATGCCCAAGCCCTTGCGCTGGCCAACCGTATAAAACGGATAGCCGTCGTGCTCGCCAATGATTTCGCCATCTAGAACGATGCTTCCGTTGCCTGCGCGTTCGTCGATGTTTGGAACGTTATCGCGTAGGAATCGGCGGTAGTCGTTATCCGGTATAAAGCAGATTTCGTACGACTCTGGCTTGCTGCGTAGCGGCAAGCCAAGGCGTTCACCTTCGGCACGGGAGCGGTCCTTCGTGAAGCCGGCTAGCGGAAATAGCGTTCGTGCTAGAAGGTCTTGTTCGACACTCCACAGCATGTATGACTGATCTTTCTTGGCGTCTGGGCTCTTGCGAATCCAGCGCCGATTGCTTTGTTCATCGTATTCAATGCTGGCATAGTGTCCGGTTGCAATGTACGCCGCTCCAAGGGCATCGGCCTTACGAATCATCTCGCGCCATTTAATGGTGCGATTACAACGAACGCATGGATTTGGCGTATTACCAGCCATATAGTCGTCGATAAAATAGTCGATAACGTTCTTACGAAAGACGTCGCTAAAGTCGACCGTGTAGTGCGGCACTCCCAAGTGCTGGCACACTCTGCGGGCGTCGTTGATTCCGTCGAGAGAACAGCATGTTGAGTCGTTGCCGACATTACCCCCAACGTCCTCGTACCGATAGGTCTTTATCGTAATGCCAATCACCTCGTACCCTTGCTCGTGCAGGAGTCCTGCCGCTACGCTTGAATCGACGCCCCCTGACATACCCACAAGGACACGTTTTGGGTTGAGATGGCGTTGTTCAGACATCATTGCTTGGTGCTAGAAGTGTTGATGGTAGATTCGTGAACATGCAAACTACGAACAGACAGTCGGTATTGACGGCCAATCATCGCAGGGTGGATGAGTGGTTTTGGGGACATTGGTTCGAACGGAGCGTGCATCGGTCGTTCTCTCGCGGCCTTCTTCGGGGATTCGAGAACGCAATGGCTTGTCTGCCAGCGACTTCGGGTCGGTCGGGTGTGATGTACTGCACACATGGTTCGTGGTGGGATGCTGCCGTGGTTATGACTCTGGCTTTGAGAGTTCTTCGAATTCGGTCGTATGGAATGATGGAATACAAGCAGCTTGTGCGCTACCCCTTCTTTCGAAGGATTGGGTTGTTCTCGGTAGTCCGCGAAGATCCACGGTCGGCCCTTGAAAGTTTGCGATATGCAAGCACCGTGCTTTCCACCGCACCAAGCATGCTATGGATGTTTCCGCAGGGTACACTCCGACATCAAGATCTTCGCCCACTTCACCTAGAACCTGGGCTTGGATTACTTGCCCGACACGTACCATCAGTACTCCTTTGTCCAGTATCGCTTCGCTACGACTTCGTCTTGGAGCAGCGCCCCGAGTTGCGTATTGATATTGGCGAGGCACATGAAGCGCGTGGCGACATTCGATCGACGACAGCAGACTGTGAGCAACGCCTGACAGAGCTTGCTGAGCGAACACGGCAGGCGGCGTTGAACAACGACACAGAGGGATGGCAGGTGTTGCACCATGGACCGCTTTCGATGGAGAAACAGTTCGATAGGGTAAAGAGAGTAATTTTGCGGCGTCCTTAACAACGGCAGGTACTGCCGCCTCTCCACCACACATCATTTCTCCGGAAGCCCATGTCCGTTCGCGTCGTAACCGATGACGATCTACAGTCCATCGTTCTCCAACACGAGTTCGTGATCGTGAAGTTCTATGCAGACTGGTGTGGCTCGTGCAAACTTCTTGCTCCGGTGTATCGCCGACTCTCTACGAATCCTGTCTATGCCGATGTGGTGTTTCTCGACCTCGATGCCGAGGTTAGCCCACAATCTCGCAAGCTTGTTGGGGTAGATAATCTTCCGTTTTTTGCCACCTTCAATAAAGGGGCATTGGTCGAAGCAGGCGCAACGGCCAAGGAAGACACTGTTGTGGCAATGCTCGACCGGCTTGTTCTGTGAACCTTGCCAACATACGGTGCCTTGCAGAAGCTGGCCACGGCTACGCTGCGTTGCAGAAGGCGGAACAAGCACTCATCGAGGGCCGCATCCCCGAGATCGACGTGCCTGGTGATACGGTCGACGACAAGCTTACGACACTTCTCGCTGCCTGCTGGATGATCAAGCACATGGAAACGACAGGATGTACGAGCACCATGGCTATGCGGGATTACATAGCCATGGTGCGTCGAAGTATCAGTTCGTAAAGCGTATTCCTCGGCTTATGAGTGCAGGTCGAACCGGTCAAGGTTCATAACCTTCGTCCATGCCGCTACAAAGTCGTGCACGAATGCTTCGTTTGCGTCCTCACTCGCATACACTTCTGCCAAGGCACGCAGTTCGGAGTTCGAGCCAAAGATGAGGTCGACACGGGTGCCCGTCCAACGCACATCGCCTGAAGCACGGTCCCGGCCTTCGAACACGTTTTGTGCGTCATCAACCGCCGACCACGTTGTTCCAAAGTCAAGCAGATTCACAAAGAAGTCATTCGTGAGCACTCCGGGTGTGTTGGTAAACACACCGTGACGAGAGCCACTGGTATTTGCATCCAATACGCGCAAGCCGCCAACCAATGCCGTCATTTCAGGTGCCGTTAACGTCATGAGTTGTGCTTTGTCAACGAGCAGCTCTTCGGCCGAGACGTCAAGGCCGGGTCGTAGGTAATTGCGGAAACCGTCTGCAACCGGTTCTAGAATGGCAAACGACTGCACGTCGGTCTGCTCGGCTGTTGCATCAGTTCTACCCGGCGAGAACGGCACTTCCACGGCTACGCCGGCAGCTGCCGCTGCATGTTCAACGGCTGTACAGCCCGCTAGAACAATCAGATCGGCCATAGAAATACGTGTGTCGTCGGTACGCGAGGTGTTGAACGACTGCTGCATACTCTCTAACACAGCAAGGACTGACTGTAGCTCACTGGGGGTATTGGCTTCCCAGGAATTCTGAGGTGCAAGGCGAAGGCGAGCACCATTGGCGCCACCACGACGATCAGAGTTTCGGTACGTTGAAGCCGAAGCCCACGCCGTGCGCACCAACTGTGCAACCGACAGGCCGCTAGCCATGATGGAGGCCTTTAGCGTAGCGATGTCATCGGAGGCCACCAGGGCGTGATTCACGCCAGGAACCGGGTCTTGCCATATCAGGTCTTCGGCAGGAACTTCTGGTCCAAGGTAGCATGAACGTGGTCCCATATCGCGATGCGTGAGTTTAAACCATGCACGAGCAAACGCATCGGCAAACTGATCGGGATTCTCGTAAAAGCGGCGCGAAATCTTCTCGTATTCAGGGTCAAAGCGAAGTGCTAGGTCGGTGGTAAGCATCATTGGGGCGTGTCGAAGCGCAGGGTTGTGCGCGTCGGGAACCGTACCCTCGCCAGCATTACCCTTCGGCTTCCATTGATTGGCGCCGGCAGGGCTCTTTGTGAGTTCCCATTCAAACTCGAACAGGTGGGCAAAGTAGTCATGGCTCCATGCTGCCGGCGTCTTCGTCCAAGCACCTTCAAGACCACTCGTAATCGTATTCTCGGCGTTGCCCGAACCCAGCGAATTTGCCCATCCCATTCCCTGCAACTCAATCGACGCCGCAGCGGGTTCTGGACCAACATACTTCGATGGATCAGCTGCGCCGTGGCTCTTGCCAAAGGTATGGCCGCCTGCGATGAGGGCAACCGTTTCTTCGTCGTTCATCGCCATACGACCAAACGTCTCGCGAATGTCACGCGCAGCGGCAACAGGGTCGGGGTTCCCGTTAGGGCCTTCGGGATTTACGTAGATAAGACCCATCTGAACAGCCGCAAGGGGGTTCTCAAGATCGCGATCGCCACTGTAGCGCTTGTCGTCGAGCCACTTCGACTCCGAGCCCCAATAAATGTCCTCGAGTGGTTCCCATACATCTTCGCGGCCACCGCCAAAGCCGAAGGTTGGAAAGCCCATTGTTTCCAAGGCCACGTTGCCAGCAAGAATCATAAGGTCGGCCCACGAGAGCTTGCGGCCGTACTTCTTTTTTACAGGCCACAGCAGCAGGCGCGCCTTGTCGAGATTCGTGTTGTCGGGCCATGAGTTTAGCGGAGCAAACCGTTGCGAGCCCGTGCGTCCGCCGCCTCGACCGTCCCAAATCCGATAGGTGCCCGCACTATGCCACGCCATTCGAATCATGAGTGGGCCGTAGTGACCGTAGTCTGCTGGCCACCAGTCTTGCGATGTTGTAAGGACGTTGGCGATATCCTTCTTCACTGCCGCTAGGTCTAACGACTGAAATTCCTCGGCGTAGTTAAACTCCTCGCCCATTGGGTTCGACGCCGCCGTGTGCTGACGAAGGATGTTTAACTGTAGCTGATTGGGCCACCAATCGGTGTTTCGTGTGCCTCGCCCAGCGGTTTTCGTTAGGGACTGCCCTGTAAAC
>JALHPC010000056.1 GCA_022842685.1 Candidatus Kapaibacterium sp. | reverse complement strand
TTTACGTGCCTCGGTGTCCAAACCTGCGTCATCAACATCGCAGCGCCAGCTGGCCTACGTAATCGACGAGCTTACCACCATCGACGAAGCCCCTGAGTTGAGTGATGGCCATCGACGTAAAATGAAGGCCACCGGTGCCGTTGAGCGAGCCGACGGAGACGACGTTGAGATTACCGACACCTTGGCACAGTATGGTGTAGCGGTACCTGCCGTGATGGGTTATCTGGAGGTTAGCGACTTACGTACAGATAACGCGCAAGATGGTATCGTGGCAGTTACGCCATTGCAGTCTCGAACATTACAAGAGCCGTGCTTGTGTGCTTGGTTCGCACATCACAGTCCTAATGCAGTCTATACGGTTTCGGTGATTGATGCATCAGACAACGTTTTGTGGCAAATGGAAACAACGGATACAACAGTCCTTATTCCCTCGACACGCCTTCCACAAGGGGCACTGGTGTATTGGCAGGTTTCACAGAAGGGGACGGGTCATACATCGGAGAAATATTCGCTCTACCGAATGCCTGACGCTACCCAACAGTCGCTCGATGATGCCAAAGCGTTGCTTGCGCAGGACGTAGACACAACAAGTGCTGTTGGGCAAATCGCCCTAGCGCGTCTGTACGAGGAAGAAGGCATGCAGTGTTATGCATACACTGCTATGTTGAAGGCCACATCGTTGGCACCTAACGTGCCTACGTACCGCCATCACTTGGCGCTATTCTATCGGCGTAACGGTATGATTCGATCTCTCATGCAACTGAACTCAACAAGGTAAACCTATGCGTCTGCTGTTCGGAATTCTCGTCATACTTGCAGGTGGCATTCATGCCTCGTTCGCAGACACACTTCGAGTTGGTAATGGCCATCCCTACGGTACGATCCGACTGGCCTGCCTAGCGGCAAAGCCCGGAGATGTGGTACTACTTACCGACAGTATTCACACAGATGCCTCTACAGTGGAGGGGCTTGTTGGTACTGCCGATGCCTACGTCACCATTACTGGACGCGGTCCTGAACGAACGCGGATTGAGGGCGGTAGGGGACTCCAGTTCTCTCGACCAGCATACGTTCGTATCGAGAATCTGACGATGTCGGGACAGAGTGGCAATGCCATGAACATCGATGATGGTGGGACGATTACACAGCCAGCTCACCACGTCGAAGTGCGTAACGTACACTTTGTGGGAATGCAGGCAACTGGCAATGTGGACTACCTAAAGCTCTCGGGGCTGGACACCTTTCTTGTTGAAAACGTTGTGATGCGTGACGGTGCTGCTGGTGGTAGTGGGATTGACATGGTGGGATGTCACGAAGGGATTATCCAGCAAAACAATTTTGCACGAATGGGGTCGAACGCCATTCAGGCAAAGGGCGGAACGCGCTTTATCACGATCCGTCGATGCACCTTCACGAACGCCGGAGAACGAGCTATCAACCTAGGCGGATCAACAGGTCTTGCCTTCTTTCGCCCAGCCGACGCCCCACACGAGGCGGCAGACATTCTTGTCCATTCAAACCTCTTTGTTGGTGGCGTAACACCCTTTGCCTACGTTGGCTGCGAACGTGTGCGCTGTGTGAACAACACCATCGTCCGGCCGCAACGATGGGTATTCCGCATCCTGCAAGAAACCGTCGACCCAACACGCTTTGTGCCCTGTGGTAACAGTGTCTTCCGTAACAACCTCGTCGTGTTCGATGGTCAGATTTCGACGCATGTTAACGTCGGTCCGAATACGGCAGCAGCGACCTTTACTATCGATCATAACCACTGGTTCAACCTTTCGGATTCTGCTCGATCACGCCCACAGTTGCCAGTAACCGAGACGAACAGTACGTATGGGCGTGATCCGATGCTGACGTTAATCGGCGACAGTATCGAAGTAGCTGCACCGGAGGTACTGGCTGGAAGGGGTATTGCCGAAACCGACGTTACGATTGACTATCGCGGTCGAATGTTTGCCTCACCACCAAGCATCGGAGCTACTGAACAAGGGGCATCGACCTCGGTTACCGATGAGGCCACAGCAGACGCCGTAGCGCAGGACCAGTTCGACGACTATCTGCTGTCGGGACAGAGTCTACAGCACCTCGCCGAAGTGAATGGTATCGTGGTACGCGTTTATCGCCGGTCGAACCTTGTTGACGTACTCATCGTTTCGAACGGCCGGATAGTAGCCCGCGCTCAGCGCGGGTCGGGAAATCGCTGATGGTACGACGGCTCGAACAACACTACGTCGGAAAACGATGCCCCTTTGGAAAGCATGTTACACGCAGCAAAGCCAACGAACCGTGCACTCAAACGATTGAGGCCAGAGACGGTGCGGGCAATTGATGAATACATCTCTGTTGATGGCCCCACGACCAGGTCTGTAGTGGTTAGCGTAGAGCGAACGGCATCTTCGGTGACGAGAGCAACCGGAGCAATGTTCGAAGCATCTTTAGAGTAGATAGCCAGATACGATAACTGGCGGTGCGAAGGAATCACCGTGACAATGCGTTCAACTGAACCAACAGCCGCAACAGGTGCCGCAGCAGATGCCAAGGCATCGCATGTGCCAACGTCGAGGAAGTAACGGTCGGAACCAAAACACAGGCCCTTTGCCATGGCTGCACCGATGCGAAGACCGGTGAACGAACCAGGACCGGCAGACAGGGCCACGACATTCACTGCCGAAAGCTGAAGGCGCGCCATCAGAAGGGCACTGTCGATCGTCGTAGCGAGAAGTTCGTCGTGAACATTGCCAACACAGGACTCAACCACCGAGAGCATTTTACCAGCTCCCGCTTCCAGACTAAACACCGCGACGCCGCACGTTGCACCACTGGTTTCTATAGCGAGGATGTTCATGCAACGTCCGTCGAAACAGATGAACCATCGTTCAACGCGTACGAACGGAATAACTCAAGCATAGGCAGTGTTTTTTCCCGTTCATCCAGCTCGACGTTCAGGAGCAACCGCTTGCCTTGTTGAACGAAGGTAACGTTGCGAACCTCGACCGTAAACGGTAGTATTCGAGGGAAGACGGTGTCGTAGAAGTCAGTGTGCGACTCGGGTGGCAGCTCGATGACAAGGCGCGTGTTAGACAAATTAACACGAACGACTCCCGTGGGCATAACCACGATACGCATACGCACTGCGTAAAACAGCGCTTCGGCTTCGGGCGGTAGGGGACCGTAGCGGTCGCGAAGCTCCTCGTACACAACATCGATCGTACGTTCTTCGGTGGCGTTGTAGAGCTTACGATACGCTTCGTATCGGTCCGTATCAGCGGGAATGTAAGTGCTAGGTAGTAAAGCGTCGACATCGAGCTCTATGGCAACGTCTTCGTTGACGAACGAGCGTTGCGAACGCGCAGGACCAAACAACTCGGCGAATTCTTCGTGACGCAGTTCCTCGACTGCTTCGTCGAGGATCTTGTGGTAAAGCTCGAAGCCCATGTCGGTGATAAATCCGCTTTGCTCGCCGCCCAGAAGATTACCGGCTCCGCGTATCTCGAGGTCGCGCATGGCCAATTGGAAACCACTGCCTAGGTCGGTGTATTCTTCCAGAGCCTGGAGTCGTCGGAGTGCTACACGCGATAGTGTGTGTGCCGGAGGAATCACTAGGAAGCAGTATGCCTGCGTGTTCGACCGGCCAACGCGACCACGCAGTTGATACAGCTCTGCGAGACCAAAGTTATCGGCATTGTGAATGATGATGGTGTTGGCATTCGGAATGTCCAGGCCAGACTCGATGATCTTCGTAGCGATGAGGACATCGAAGCGGCGTTCGAGGAATCCCTCCATCACGTCCTCAAGAACCTCGGTGCTCATTTGGCCGTGGGCCATGGCGGGACGCACCGATGGAACGAGCATCTGCAGACGTAGCATCAGACGCTCCATCTCGCCAATTTTATCTGTGACGAGGAAAACCTGACCACCACGATCAAGTTCATCGAGAATGGCCTGACGAAGCACATTATCGTTCCACTGTAGGATCTCGGTGATGATGGGTAGCCGATTTCGGGGAGGAGTTTCAATCACCGATAGGTCACGAGCACCCATAAGCGAAAAATTCAACGTGCGCGGAATGGGCGTAGCCGTAAGTGTAAGCGTATCGAGGTTTGCGCGCAGTGACCGCAACTTCTCCTTCGAACTAACACCAAATCTGTGTTCCTCGTCGATGATAAGCAGGCCGAGATTCTTGAACTGAACGTCCTTGCTGAGCAGTCGATGGGTGCCCACGACGATGTCGACCGATCCACTCGTGATAGCTTCCAGTACTTCTTTCTGTTCTTGGCGCGAACGGAATCGCGAAAGAACGTCCACGCGTACGGGGTACCGGTGAAGTCGGTCACGAAACGTCACGTAGTGTTGTTGCGCCAGAATCGTCGTTGGAACAAGTACGGCCACTTGTTTGCCAGACTGTGCGGCTTTGAAAGCGGCGCGCACTGCTATCTCGGTTTTACCAAAACCGACATCGCCGCAGACGAGGCGGTCCATTGGTGTTGCCGACTCCATGTCGACCTTAACTTCGAGCGTCGACCGTGCTTGATCGGGTGTGTCTTCGTACTGAAACGAGGCTTCGAGTTCTCGCTGCCAAACGGTATCAGCCGGGAAGGCAAATCCAGGGGTTAGCTTGCGCTTCGCATATAGGCGAATCAAGTCGCGAGCGATGTCCTTAATCTTACCCTTCGCCTTTGCCTTCTTACGTTCCCACTCGCCGCTCCCGAGCTTTGACAGGGCAGGCAGTGACCCCTCTTCGGCTGCGAATTTGGATAGTTTGTGAACGTAGTTGAGATGGACGTACAGGACGTCGCCACCCTTGAATAACAACTTGACGCATTCCTGTTGCGAACCACCAATCGTGATCGTATGCAGGCCGTCGAACTGTCCAACACCCTTATCTTCATGAACGACGTATTCGCCCCTATGCAGCTGGCGTAGGTCGCGCATTGACAGCGCTCCTCGTGTACGACGCGTCACCTCTTGAGCACGCTGTCTGCCGAACGTCTCATGTTCGGTGAGTACTGCAATGCCAACGTCGTTCCACACAAAACCGTGACTAAGCGTTTGTGGTGCCCACACAATGTCGGCTATCGTTCTGTGATACAGAGCTGACCGTTCTTCGTCATCAGCGCCGGCATTATCGGCCATTGCATCACAGAGATCCCGCAGTCGGTCACTGTTCTTCTGTCCGTCAGCACCAATCCACACCGCAAGGTTTCGATGCAACAAAGAACCTGCAAGCCGAACGAGTTGTTCGACGGAGGCATTGACAGCCGGCTGTGGTGAACATGTTGCTGTGTGATCACTCGATCCAAGCGGATTTACCAGCAGCGTGCGATACGTTTGTAATGTCTGGAGAGAGTCCGATGTGGCGTGGTCACTCAGTGCTGACAGTACGACATCGGGCTCAATGTGGACGAGGATGGTGTTGGAGGGCAGGTATTCTGCTACCGACGACGAAATCGTGTCGTCGTCGTCATGGAACACCTCACCAACAAACGACACACTCGCATGATCGCGAATCGAACGTTGTGACAAAGGCTCAAACTCGCGTATGGACTCTACGGTATTCCCCCAGAATTCTAGTCGCAGGGGATTATCCCACCCGGCAGGGAATATATCGATAATGCCACCGCGAACGGAGAACTCACTAGGATTGCTCACATAGTCTTGTCGTTCGAAGCCGTGGATCGCTAACTGGACAGCTAACCCGTCAAAGTCCAGCTCTTGTCCTGCTGCAAACGTCACCATAGCCCCTTTCAGTCGCTGAGGAGGGGGCACCGGTCGAGCTAGGAAAGCAGCAGAGATCACGAGTGCCGAAACATCTCCTGCGGCGAGTCGAGCTAGTGCGTCGACGTGGTCGTGGTGTAGCGACGAGGACGTAGAAAGCGAGGAGTGACGTTGAGCGGCAAGAATTGCCGACACTCGTTGGGCGGGCAGAAGCTGGCGAAGATCGTGTGCAATGCTCTGCGTCTCGCGGTCGTCTGGTGTAATCACAACAACGGAATACTCCGACATTGCGCTTACGACAGCAATCAGAAGCGAGCGGCCAGAGCCATGGAGATTCTTGATGGAGACACGACCGGCAGGTGCCGAAAGCCCAGCGGCAATCGTAAGACACTGGGGGTGACGCTGGAGCGCGTCAACGAGCGAGGTAAGTTGAGTACGGCGAGACACGTTGCAAATCTACGAGTGATGGCAGGGCACGTAGTGGTTAGTTATTCAGATATCCACTGCCAAACACGTACGACTCGTCCGACACGCCGTCAACATTGCTAAACGTGGGTGCTTCAATCGAACGACGCAGCAGGTATTCGCGAGCGTCGTCGGTACTTACCGACGCTAAGTCTGCAAGCTCACGGACGGACACGCGCCCGCCCCGCTTGCGAACGATTCGATCGAATGCAGCATTGATTACCATGCTTTCACGACGATAGTCTTTAAGACTATACAGCAGTAATATCACACCGGCCACAACGTGGATGGATGTTAGGACAAAGCACACAAGAACATCGTTGTACGAAGCGTCGGAACTCAGCCAAGATGTCACGCCGAACAGTCCGTACACGAGAGAGAAGATCAATGACATACTGCCAAGCAAGTACTTAATCCGATACATCATCGCCTCTGAGACTCGAGTGCTTGCTTGCGCAGTTCGATGCGACTCATGCGCTGTTCGTAGCGCTCGCACCAACCACCGTTCATCACTAGCAACACAAACACGATTGCAAACGCCACAGCACCAACCACCGGCGCAACGGATGCCTGCCTAGTACGAGGCTCACGACTCATAGTGCTCGGGAGTTCTAAACGCAATGGCAGCCCACTCGCTTTCCTGCTCCATCTCTTCGACTGTACAGCCGATCGACGTGAAGGGGGCAACGACTTCATCAATGTCATACTTCAAGATACCGCTTACGAGCAGTGGTCCTCCGGGTCGTACAACCGACACAAACGCAGGAGCGTAGGGGATAACAAGGTGTCTATACAGGTTGGCAGCAAGACCGTCACATGGCGGTAAGACTGCCGATTCAAGGTCGGCTTGCTCGATACGAACACGATCGGCAACGCCATTACGCTCGACGTTTTCAAGTGCGTTAAGCACCGACCACTCGCTGTTATCGAAGCCCCATGCAGATGCAGCACCTAAGCGAACGGCAAGGATGGCAAGAACGCCTGTGCCGGTACCCACATCTACCCAATGGTCGTTAGGGCGCACGCGGGACTCCAGCAAACGACACATCATACGAGTGGTAGCGTGGTGGCCAGTACCGAACGACATCTTTGGAGTGATGATAAGGCGAAGGGGAACGTTGGCATACTCATCGGCCCGCCATTCGGGTACGATGACGATTCGATCGTTCACAAGCACCGGATCAATGGTCTTCTCCCACTCGGCATTCCAATTCTGGTCTTCCTCCGTGCCTGTGGCAATGTGCGTTACACGTACGCCAGCACGAGTGAGATCATCAATAATGGCATCTGTCCAGTCGTGGTTCCAGTCGTTTTGCTCGAAGCAAACGGTAAGTTCATCCATACCCTCTTCGATTCCTACAAGGGGATAGGTGGCAATCAACCCACTTGCAAGGTCAAATTGCTCTTCGGGTACAGAAAGGGTTAGCAGTACGTAACGGGTCATACTGCGAAGATCTGAGTTTCGCATCAAGCAATGGTCATACATCATCGTGCGTAGATTTGTGGTTGCATCTTCAACACCACAACTCTCCATGCAATCATCTCATCTTGAAACGGCCGCACGAACAGTCCAACTTGTTGTAATGGACGTCGACGGTACGTTAACTGACAGTGCCATGTACTATTCGGCACAGGGAGAAGAGCTCAAACGATTTACGACTCGCGATGGCATGGGAATTACCCTCCTGCACAAGGGAGGCATCAAAACAGCCATCATCACAAGCGAGAACAGCATGATCGTGCAGCGCCGTGCAGAAAAGCTCGGAATTACCAACGTGGTACTCGGCTGCCGAAACAAAAGCGATGCACTTGTTGAGCTTGCACACCGTCTGAACACGCCGCTCGAAAACGTTGCGTATATTGGCGACGACGTAAACGACGTACCAGTGATGGGTCTTTGCGGTTTTCCTGGATGTCCCGCCGACGCCGTGGCCGCAGTTCACGCTGTGGCTGTGTATCACTGTAGGGCAAAGGGCGGACATGGCGCTGTTCGCGAGTTTGCAGAGTACATTCTGCTTTCGCAGGGCAAGCCCATTACGTTACTCGAGAACTGGTAGTATACGCATCATCCGTACGTCCTAACTCGAATTCTTAGACACTAAACGAGGTATATACGATCATGAGTAAAGAAGACAACTACACGAAGGGCTTTCTCGTTGGAGCACTTGTTGGTGGTGCTGTTGGTGCAATCGTTGCACTGCTTACGGCGCCAAAGAGTGGACGAGAGCTTCGACAAGATTTAGCCGATCGCGGTGAAGAGCTATACGGCAAGGCCCAGAGCATCCTCCGTCGTGGTGAAGAGCAAGCCGAGACGTATGTGAACGAAGGCAAAGTAAAAGCCGAAGGTATAGTAACGACTGCGCGGAGTCGCGCCGAGGCACTAATGTCGAATGCCGAACAGGTACTTCGCGATGCCCGCGAACGGGCGCAAAGCCTAAAGGAAAGTGTTGCCACGGGAACACAAAAGGTGGCCGAAGCTGCTCGTGCAGGCGCCGACGCGTTCCGCTCTGAGCTTGATTGACAATGGACCCTGTACTTCTCGCATTTCTTTGTTTGGCGTTGGCTGCCTTAGCGTTTGCCGCCGTTGTTGCCGCTTGGCTCATGCTCAATGCCAAGTCTGAACTTCAGCGTAGCGTCGACGCCGTCGTGAAGATGTCTGATGATGTTCACGCCTTACGTGCCGACCTTTTGCCAGTCCTGCAAGATTCGCGGACACTGATGCAGCAACTGCAGGCAACGGCGACGAGCGCCGACCAGCAGTTGGCTTCGCTATCGAAGGGCGTTGAGGCGGTAACTGGAATCGCAACCGACGTGCGCACGTTCGAGAAGCGTTTATTGGAGCGCGTTGGCCCACCACTCGAGGACGCGGCAGGCGTTGTCGCTGGTGTGTCGAAGGGCCTTTCGACGTTTGTGCGTACACTGATGTCGATGCGCCGCTAGCGCATCGCAACTACCGACGGTCTTTGGCGCGCAGAGCTTTTTCGACGTCGATCGAAAAGGTGGTTACGATGCGTTCCATCTCGCTGTAGTCGGCATCTGTCGTTGGTTCTAACCCTTCAACCGAGGCGATTTCCATAAGGGCTTTTCGTCCGTCGTCCGTAGCGGCAAACCGCAATAGTGCCTTGACGATTTTGTCACGAAGATCTGACGGAAGGTTGTTCCGTACGACGACGGGATCGTTAGGAATATCGTCGGTCACTTCCAGAATACGAATACGTTCGAACACATCGGGGAACTGAGCCTTAACCCGTGCTCTGGCGTCGAGCAGCTCTCCGGTAGTCTTATCGGGCGGGGAGTAATAGGTTGCTCCGGCGTCTACTTGTCCTTGATAAATCATGGTAACAACGATGTCATGCTTGTTGCCAAACACTTCTTCGCCAATGCGGATTCCGCGTCTATCGAGCAGTGCTTTCGGGTAGATGTATCCCGACGTCGACGACGGATCAACGAAAGCCATTTTTCGTCCACGAAGATCCTCTAGGGAGTTGATTCCAGCATCGCTTCTAGCAATAATCTGCCCGCGGTACGACCGTTCACCATCGCGTCGGAGCACGCGAAGCACGGCCGACGCCCCATATCGGGAGTGGGCAAGAAGGTAGGAAAAGGAGTTCATGATGGCAAGGTCGGCCTTGCCGGCACCAAAGGCCTCGACGACGGCAATGAAGTTCGTGGGGACGGAGGTGCGGACGTGTAAACCAGTTTCCCGTTCAAGGAATGAAGCGAGCAGATCGCCATTGGCGCTAATTCGTTGAGCATCGACAGAAGGCGTAAGCATGAACTGAATCGGCTGGTAGGCACTTCCTAACGAGCGGTCTTCGAACAACGGGCGAATGGAGAGCCAAGTAAGTATGGCAAGGCAGGCAAGCAGGTAGGGAAGGGCAACGCGCATAGTGTGTGGGAAATCTATCGCAACGAATCTTTGGCCATGGAGCACGGCGATGGTAATTTTGCGGCGCTTTCGCACGGTCAGTGACGCTGACACCACGTCTGAAACGACAAGGGGTGTTACTGGCAACGCGAAGGCAACTGCAAGATAGAGAGCAAATTGAACACATAGAGGACACCATGAACATTCACGAGTATCAAGCCAAGGACCTGTTGCGAGCGCACGGCGTACCTGTATTGCAAGGCAAGGCCGTATTTAGCGCTGCCGAGGCGGGAGCTGTTGCATTCAATGACTTTGTAACGCGGGGCGTAAGCACCTTAGTTGTTAAAGCACAGATTCACGCTGGTGGCCGTGGCAAGGGAACGGTACATGACCCAATCACGGATGCTCCCATCGAAGTACTTGGCAAGCCATTGCGTGGTGTTACGGTGATTACCGAGGGGAATCTTGCTGACAGAGCATACCAGGTAGCCAATGGCCTGATAAACAACAAGCTGGTTACCATTCAAACCGGTGACGAGGGTAAAATTGTCCGTCGAGTATTCATTGAAGAGGGATGTAAGATTGCCCACGAATACTACTGTTCGATTCTACTTGATCGTCAGACGTCTCAAAATCTCATCATGGTTTCAACCGAAGGTGGTGTTGAGATTGAGCATGTTGCCGAGACAACACCCGAGAAGATTATCAAGGTTTGGATTGATCCAGGAACAGGCTTCCAACCGCACCAAGCACGTACGCTTGCTTTTGGCTTGCAACTCAGTGGAACTGCGTTTAAGAGCTTTGTAAGCTTCATCCAGAAGCTGTATAAGGCCTACGAGGCACTTGATTGTACCATGCTTGAAGTAAATCCGCTTGTTTCGACGATTGACGGTGAGTTCATTGCGCTTGACGCCAAGGTAGACATCGATGACAATGCTTTGTATCGTCATCCAGAGGTTGCAGCGCTACGTGATACCGACGAGGAGGATCCGCTAGAAGTAGAAGCTGGCAAATACAACCTGAACTACATAAAGCTTGACGGTAATGTGGGATGTATGGTAAACGGTGCAGGGTTGGCCATGGGAACCATGGACATCATTCAGCTTGCCGGTGGCAAGCCCGCGAACTTTCTGGACGTGGGCGGCGGAGCCAATGTAGAACGCATTGCAAATGCCTTCCGTATCATGATGAGCGATCCACATGTGGAAGCCGTACTGATTAACATCTTTGGTGGCATCGTTCGCTGCGACCGAGTTGCCAATGGCATCTTGCAGGCCTTAGAGCAAGTAAAGGTTGATGTGCCCGTGATTGTGCGCTTAGACGGTACGAATGCTGTTGAGGCACGCGATATTCTTATGCGTTCGGGCATGAACTTCCTGGTTGCAGCCACACTTAAGGATGCCGCCGAGAAGGTCACAGAAGCTTTGGCGCCCCGGGGTGTTTCGGCGTAAGTGTTGTAGCATTAGCCACTTGGTTCATCCACGAACCTACACAATTGTAACATAATCTGCATTATGTAAAGTAGATAATGCAGACGTATTTCCCTCTTGAATTCCAACTATGGCTCATCCATCTAATCGCCTTGATGTTCAGCTAGCCGCTGTGATCGGCCTTGTTGCCTTAACTCGCGTACTGCCTCATTGGCCGAACGCCACGCCGGTACTGGCCATTGCGCTCACTGGTGGTGCCTTGTATGCGAGTAAACGTTGGGCTTTGGTAGTGCCACTACTTGCAATGCTATTAAGCGATGTTGCCCTAGGTGCAATGTTTGGCTGGGATTACCTGCTTCATGGTACTCAGGCAATTGTTTATGCATGCGTTGCTGGCACCGTTTTCTTAGGCCATGCCTTAAGGAATCAACGCCCAGCTTCGATTGCTCTTGCTGGTGGTACCGCTGCATCTGTAGGTTTTTTCTTGCTGACCAACTTTGCTGTATGGTTAGGCTCATCGATCTATCCCCAGAATCTACAAGGACTTATCGCTTGTTACGGCGCTGGCTTGGCGTTTTACAACCAGCAAGGAAGTTTCTTTGTGAATTCACTGGTTAGCACGTGGGTCTTTTCGGGCGTGATTTTGCTAGCGAATGCTGCTCTTAATCGCTTGTCTGGCAAGCACGTAGCTTCGATTCGTTAACATCGACCCGACCAGCGATAGCTTGGTAGGATTCATTGCTTCCGCCCATGAGTTTTCGCAGGAAGCTGTACACGCTATTGGAACCCGCAGCGAGCGGGCATGCAGAATCACGGGCACTCGACGTCTTCTTGCTAACGAACATCGCCGTTAGTGTTGCCTCGTATATCATGGAGACGATACCAGCGCTAAATTTGGCGTATGGATCCGTGTTCCAGATTGTAGACCGGACGACGGTGTGCGTGTTTACAGTCGAATACGTACTGCGGTTGTGGACTATCTGTGAAGACGTGCGATTTCGTGCGCCAGTTTGGGGTCGAATCCGATACATGAAGTCCGGCATGGCCATCGTTGATGCCCTCGCCATCGCTCCTTTGCTCCTTGAGTTGCTTGACGTGCATTCAATGCGTGTTCTACGGTTGTTGCGCCTTGTACGCATCCTGAAGGTGACGCGATACATGAAGTCGATGCAGCTCATCCATAGCGTCATTGTAGAGAGGCGCAGCGAGCTCGTTTCGTCGTTCGTCTTTATGCTATTTCTCCTGCTAGCTTCATCGTCGATCATGTATGAGATCGAGAGCGCAATTCAGCCCGACAAGTTCTCCAGCATTCCTGCAACGATGTGGTGGAGTGTTGCATCGCTAACCACTATGGGGTACGGCGATATCTACCCAATCAGTCCTGTAGGTAAGTTCTTGGCCGGTATTGTAGCCGTACTGGGAATCGGAATTTTTGCCATCCCAACAGGTATCATTGCGGCCGGCTTCGTTGAGAAGCTTGGTAGACGCGGCCCGTCCGACACCAACCAATCTCAATAGGCACGACGTTTACCGTGCTTGGGGCCGCTGGAACATTGCGCGCAATTCCTGCCATGCTGGCTTACCCTGCGGTGTAAATCCGTCGGGACCTTCGTCTGGACGCTGCTCGTCGGTGAAAACCTTCCACCAGTAAACGCCACCAAACCAGGGCTGTCGAGTTATAACCCGACCAAACACACGGTAGGCCAATGCTTGATGCTGGAGGTTAACTGCACGTGGAGCGTGCTCTGGCCACTCCCATGGCGAATACCAAGCCCTCTCTACGCTACGAAATCCAACTTCTGTAAAGACGATGTTGGGACGCTTATGCTCCTCCCAAAACTCCCCTACCTGCGAGCAAAACGCCTTGCTCCCGCGCTCAAGATCTGCTTCCGTGGCCTGTTCCTCATCCGAAAGCGTCGGATAAGCATTGATGCCAACGATGTCGAGCGCGTCCCAGAACTTGATCTGTCTCGCCTCGCCTAATCCGTGAGCAGCATACGTTAGCTTACCACTATATACACGTCGAACATCTGCAATGATGTCGCGCCAAGCATACTCGTCGTTTGCCAGCTTCGGAAGCTCTAAACCGACACATAGTACGTCGGCACCACCTTCTTGCGCAAATCGAGCGTTATCCAGCATGAACTGCTTGTACGACGCGAAAAACTGCTTTCTTTGACTGCTGTCAGTGTGAGCGATATCACCCGTCCACTTTCGCTTTGTCCAGAAGTCTTTTGACCATAGATATGGCTTAAGTAGGACTGTTAATCCACGCTGCTTAAGTCTTCTAATACCAGCAACATAATCCCTCTTGCTCCACTGTATCCAGCGTACGTTAACTGAGTT
>JALHPC010000055.1 GCA_022842685.1 Candidatus Kapaibacterium sp. | reverse complement strand
ACCATGCATGAATGGTGGGATGGGGTACCATGCATGAATGGTGGGATGGGGTACCATGCATGAATGGAGGGATGGGGTACCATGCATGAATGGAGGGATGGGGTACCATGCATGAATGGTGGGATGGGGTACGCCTGCCCTTTAGGGCAGGCTGGAATGTGGCTCTGCGCCTAGGCCCGTCCTTTAGGACGGGTCAGGTGACGAGATCGTCAGATTGCCGATGGTGACGTCGTGTCGTGGTGACGGGGTGACATTTACTTTGCATGTGGTGCCTGTGCGAAGCACGTCGCTATGCGAAGCATGTCGCTGTGCCGAAGGCACGTAACTGTGCGAAGCACGTAACTGTGCGAAGCACGTAACTATGCGAAGCATGTCGCTGTGCCGAAGGCACGTAACTGTGCGTAGCACGTAACTATGCGAAGCATGTCGCGCAGCGCTTTTACATTGCCCCTTGCCGCTGCATACGAGCCAGGCGCATAGATTTGGTGCGGAACTTGGGGATGAAGGCACCGAGGAAGTAGTTGCGGAAGATATACCACCAAAAGCTGCGTTCGTTCAGCGAAGGGTCGATGGTGTGCTCGATCTTCTTGTGCAGTTCAGGCGTCTTGCTCCAATGCGTGCCGGCCTTGTCGTGGTGGACTGTGTGGTAGCCGTTGTTAAACAGCAGGACATTTAGGAAGCCCGTGAAGTTGCGCGAATGGTTCGTTGGAGATTCTTCATCGGCATGTACGTGTTGTACATAGTTGAAGATGAGCACGCTGAACAACCCTACTTGCTGGGGCAGAATGATGTAGAGCAAGGCCTTTTGCCAGTCGATGTACAGACCAACACCAATCCACGCAATCAAGAACGCATACTGTCCGGCAGCTAGGAGGAACTTCTTGGTGTCCTTGGTACGGAGCATCTTGAGGTAGTCACGAATGGGCTTTTGCTGGAAGTAGCTGCTCATCATAGGATAGAACAGCAACATCATCAGGTGGTTGTGCTCTGTAAGTCGATACGTAATGGTGTAGTCGCCCTCCTTGTTGTTCAACGCATGGTGGTTCATGTTGTGCGTGGGTATCCACGCAAAGGCCGGAAAGCCATAGAACACCGTAAGCCAGTAGTCGGTCAACGAGTTGAGCGTGGAGTTGCGCCAAATGGGCAAGTGGTTGTGGTTGTGGGCAATCACCGTTACGGCGATGGACAAGAATAAATAGACGAAGTACAGGTAGGGGTTCAGACTGTCGAGCGTCCACATGTATCCAAAGATGAGCGTGGTCACTGCCATGTAGGCCAGCGTGCGAAGGTCTGCGGTGTAGCGAAGCATAGGTGTTGTAGTCGGTGAAGCAGCAATTTACGGATTTCACCTACAAGCGAAATCGGCCGCGCTACGTTCCCATAACCCGCTCGAACGTGTCGTTTCGTACACTATGTTTGCGTGCCTACCAACAGCTATCATATCCTGCTATGGCAAAAGCAACGCTAAAGACCACGAAGACCGATTCGGATGTTGCCGAATTCCTCGACACATGTAGCGCCGAGGTGCGCGCTGATTGCCTCGAGCTTGTAGCTATGATGCAGCAGGTAACGGGGGCGCCGCCAAAGCTGTGGGGACCCTCCATCGTGGGCTTTGGCGATCAGCACCTTGTCTACGACTCCGGCAGGGAACTCGACTGGTTCTTGGTTGGATTTGCACCCCGCAAGGGCAAACTGGTCCTGTACCTTCCCACAGGTGCTCCCGCTTTTCCAGACCTGCTTGCCCGCCTAGGCAAACACTCCACTGGCGTTAGCTGCCTGTATGTGTCGAAGCTCGCCGCCGTCGATCGAACCGTACTTACCGAACTTGTTTCCGCCTCTGTTCAGGCAGTGTCGAGCAAGGGGCACCGCTAGCGCATGCGACCTACGACGGATCTGTTCGACCTAGTGCATTCGATGTCCGAATCGGAACGCCAGATCTTTGCTCGCACCATTCGCCAACGCGGAACCGAAGATGCGATAATCGTCCGCCTGTTCGACGCCATGGCGCGCATGCCGGAATACGACGAGCAAGCGCTGATCGACGCTATCGACCACGAACCGCTCCGCCGCGGCTTTGCCTCGTACAAACATCACCTGTATGCTACGGTTCTGCGATTCGTAGCCGCACAAGATGCCGAACAGCCGCTTCCATCGCTGCTGATAACGTCGCAGAATGTTGAAGCGCTGGTAGACCGCGGACTGTACCATCAAGCATGGCGCCAGCTAAAGCGTGCCATTGCAGATGCCACCCAGATTGATGCCTTCGATGTACACTGGCGCCTCCTGCAACAGGAACGCAACATCGTGATGATTCGCCAAGAGCGACACTTTACCGATGAATCGATGGCCGATGCCTTGGGGCGCATCGACGCCAGCATCGAACACCTTGATTTACGCCTCCAGCAGGTGAACGCTCTGCGCCGGGTCCAACGCCTGCTAACAACGATGCCTCGCGATGCCGCTCCGTCGCCGCACGTACACCTGCACGAACTCCTTGCCCAAGCCATGGGCCCCGCCGACGCACAGTACTCCTCCTGCAACAGCACAACGGCTCGCATGCTGTGGCACCACGTCCACATTCTGTACTACAGCAAGGTCGAGCGCAATCCCGACGTGGTGTACAGCCACGCAGTCCAGTTGCTCGATATGCTCGAGGAAACTACCCAGGTGGCACAGGCCTTTGCTATGCACCTGATGCGCGCAGCAGCTACGTTTGCAACGGCGTCGACGTGGGTAGGCAATATGGACGGCGTGCGAAGAGCCATCGATGTGCTACGCAATGCTCCCGAACGCTATGCGTTCCGCCGCACTGCCGCTATGCAGACGCTTACGCTACAGGGCTATACCTATCAAGCCGTGCTGCTCGACGAGACGCTCGACTTCGAACACGTTGATACGTTTCTTGACGAGTGCCAACACGCGCTCGCGTTGTTTGCATCGTCGGGACGCCGACAGTTTGCCGATGAGTTGCGACTATATGTGGCCAAGCTGGCACTGATTACTCACAGGTTGCCTGTAGTACACGCCGCAGCCGCCGAGATTCTCCGACATAAGTCGCCAAGTACAGCTCCAATGCGCATCTTTATGCGTCAGGTAACCTGCATTGCTGCCCTACTGGTTCAGGATTACGACTCGGTGGAGAGCATTGCGTCGTCGGCCCTGCGAAATGCTAAGGCCGAAAGTACTCCGCCCGTGCTCGTCTCGTTCTTCCGCACGTCTATTCGCTACTGCTCCGAGTTAGACACTTCGCAACGCAAGGTCCTACTCGAGACGCACCTACAGTCCTCGTTCGAGGCCATCAACGATGAACATCCTCATGACGTTGAATCAGAACGCAAAGCACCTCACATCGTGTGGGCAAGGTCGGTTCTCGACGGACGATCGTTCGTCGATGCGTACTGCGACATCATGCGCCCTGAAGCCCAACCTAGCGCTCAGGCACAATAACCACAATGGCTTCCGATGGCGGTACATCCTCGGTTCGGGCCTGCACCTGAATGGCATAACGATACCGCCCCGCCCCTAACATCGCCTTGTCGATATACTGGAATTCGTTACTCCGTACACTGCCAATCATGGCAAAGTCGTAGTCATCGTAGGCACGTAACACCACAAACCAGAAGTCTTCGGAAGGGGGCACCGAATACGCCCACGACAGACGTGCCGTTTGACTTGTCGTATCCAACGCAACAACAAGGTTGCTCACGGCGCTGTGAACCCTACGTCCGTACGGCCGAGCGCTTACTTCCGTAGAAGGGTTGGAGCGAAGTCCGGCCGTATCGACAGCCACAAGGCGATACCGATGCTGAAGGCGCGGCGTTGCCGTTGTGTCAACAAACAAGGTCCCCTCTGCCGTGGTTGTATCGATGGTATACCATTGGCCATTAGCGCCAGCGCGCTCCAGCACGTGATAGCGCACGTCTTCGCTGGGGCTGCGCTCGAAGGTTATCATCACCGACACATCCGATACTACGACGTCGCCCACCATGGGGCTTATCGGCGCAAGAACATCGGGGCGCCGTATCACGCAGATGTCCGACGCTGCGGAGTGATACTGGCGGGTATCAACGGCGACTACTCGGTAATACACCGCCGCAGTCGTAGTACGCATCTCCACGCTATCCATAAAAATGGTGTCTTGAAGAATGAGATTTGTCGCCTGGCTGAACTCGTGCGTCGAATCGTTGGCCATCAGCACGCGATAGCCGTAGAGGTCGCTTTCCGTGCCTCGGTGCCACGTTAGTAACACGCGACCTGTGCTGTCCATAAAACCGATGACCCCTACCGGCGTAGCTGGAGGAAGGGTATCGATGAGCTCTACATAGGCAGGGAACGACGCAGCTTCGTTGCCAGCGGTATCCAGCACAACAACCTGATACCAGGGTGCTTGGGTGGTAGCGGCCGTGTCGACGAACTTATCCGAAAACGCCGGAAGGGTGCCTTCGTGCAGGGGTTCGTAGGGGCCTTCACTGCGTATAGACCGTTCAACACGGTAGCCCTGAAGGTCGGTGGACTTCTCCTGCTGCGACCATTCGATTACAGCTACCGTGTTGCCATAGACCACAGGAGCGGTAACGCGCGGAGCAGACGGGGGAGTGCGGTCCCTACCCATTGCAGTAATCGAGGCCGCTTCGCCCATCTCGGCAAAGGCATCGATTGCGCGAATAGCGTAGGTGTAGGGCACGTACATGCCTATGGTGCTGTCGGTAAACGACATACTCGAGCCAATGCCAACGTCGCGCGTGCCCATGGGCACCACCGGTGTCTTCGTCATCCGCCTCGTACCATCAGGCCCCGTTCTATCAACATGAAACCCCGACGCCGAAGCGGTAGGGGGCATCGTCCACGTTAGCACGACCCGCCCCTCGGATTCCTGCGCTACCAACTCGATGGGCATTGGAGCGATATACTCTTGACCTGGGGTGGCAAAGGCGTAGGCAGTGTCGACAACAAACACGGTGTCTTGCTGAACAGGCGCAATACGGTAGGCATAGGAAGCACCTTGTTCGACGTTGCGATCAACGAAGCGCAGGGCAAGACCAACGGCCGTCACGGCATCGAAGTCGGCTACAAGGTGGGCAAAACCATGGCGATTGGTGAGGTCCGACGAAGCCAAGCGAAGCGCGTCAACGCCATTGGGCGTGGGCACAGCAAGCGTACCGTACAGGCACTGGGCGGCAACACCAGCCCACGTGTTGGTGGCTGTCGTACGCTGTTTCCACTCTTCGAGCGTCCATGGCTTTATGGCCGCAGGCGATAACCGCTGCCACGGCGTTGTGGTTGACGGCGTGCTGATGTTCTTTCGCTCAACAACCCAGCCAATGGCGTTGTAGGCCACCCAGGCGCCCGGACGGCTGATGCCCCAGCGTACGACGACAGAGTCGGCATAGGGCCGCGCAACAGCTCGCAGTTCAACGGTGAACGGATTTGTAGAGTCGGACGGCGTTGTTTGCGCACTGGCAACAACGCACGACGTAGCAAGCAAGGTCAAGAAGAGAGTGCGCATGGTTACCACGTCAAACGGAATGGGTGTTGAGGCGCGTTGGCAATGGCGTCGGGGTTAATGGCGCACGGCGATCGATACGACATCCAAAAGTCGTAAGCGCCGCGGCCCGGAATTTCGAAGGGTAATGACTGCCAGCGAATCAGTCGGGCGCACGTCTGATTGCCCAGAATCTCGTAACAACCTGCCGTCCGCAAAAAGGCGGCACGCGTGCGCATGGTGCCCCAGTCAAAACATACCCAGAAGGGATAGTCCCAGTCGAAGCGCCATTCGGTTGGTGTCGACGAGCGCATCGACGTTGTCTTGACGGTTGCTCCTGTTTGCGAGAACATGCCACCCTTGTTGACCTGGCGGAAGAGAACGTTGTTCACGGCTGCAATCTCACCGTCGGTGAGAATGCCAAACGACGCTGTCGTGTTGATAAAGCGGAACGTGTGACCCTCGCGCAACCAGTCGGCGCGCACTTCATCGACTTTTAGACTTGGGCTCCACCGTGGCGACCACATCGTTCGCATTGCGTCGATGGCGCCGTACACGTCGGGCCGCACAAAACGCTGTGCCCAAACGCTTGCGTCGAGATGCGAGCCAATGTCGATAAGAGGCGTCAATTGAATCGTAAAGGCAGGTGGCGTTCCTGCTTCGCTGGCAGCGCCAACGGGAATTGGCACACTGACGTAGGTGACGTCGTGAGCGTCGAACAATTCGGCTCCACCAAAACCACCTTCAAGTTTTACGATGTTGCCCCACAAGTTGTTCATGTTCGAAGACGACTGGCGCAACGAGGCCACCTTTTGCTGGAGCGAATTGTGCATAGAGGTGCGGAAGTAGTACACGAATAACAGTTTGTCGGACGCAGGAACGCTGCGTCCTTGGTCGAGCGCCGAAGGCACGCGGTCGCGTCGAAGCGAAATCGCCTGGCTGCCCGCCATGTCTTGCATCGTCTGCTCGGTTCGCGCCGTCGCTTGCGCCATATCCAGCGAGCGCGTAAAGCTGGCCTGCAGTTCTCGAACAAAGGCATCGGATACGCCGCCATTCGATCGAAAACCTTGAATGATCGACTCCAAGGCACTGCGCTTTGTGGCTGTCTGTTGCACAACAACGCGCCGCCGTACAATCTGCAGTGCATACATCGATGAATTGCGTAGCGCCGGCACACGGAAGTCGATGCGCGTGCCGCTGCCCACTGGCTGGGGCGGCGCTCCCCGCATTGTGGCTCCTGTTGTTACACGATACGTTGCCGGCACTTCGACAACCGGTGCCCCTTGCAGCCCAACAAATCGAGCAAAATATTCGTAGCGGAATTTAAGGTCGTTCGGCAAAAAGAGGTGAGAGTAGTTGCCATTTACCAGGACCCATCCCTCTCTGCACTCGTCCTGTAAAAAGAATCGCTGCCGGTTACGTGGATAGGTATTCCATACCTGCTCTGGAATCACCGAGTCTGGAGGGGGCATCGTGGTAAAGAAACTCGAAAGCGACTCGCGAACAACGTCGTTCGTTCGCGGATTGCGGGCATCCGTCCACGTCGTCGACGAGCCAAACCAGATGCTACGAAACGCACGCTCGGCCTTGGCGCGGGCCGTGACAACGTAGCCGGTGCCCCATGCTAGTGAACGGCTAGGGGCAAACACCATGCGAGTGCGCTGTGCGGGGGGAATGGTGATGGACCCAAAGATGACGTCGGTTGGGCGTTCAGCAGGAACCATGGTCATGCCTTCGGCAGTAATGCGGTAGGTATGAACGATGCGCTGGCCATCGTACATCTCCACAAGGTCGAAGGGCACGCCAAACTCGTAGGTCGACGTTGCAATGGGCTGTACGGTGGGATAGATATTGGTGGATTCGTCCTGCGGCGTAATGCTCGTAAGCAGGTTCACCGGCAGGGGCACGTTGCGTTCGGGAACACAGCGCTCGCCTACCGAGAAGCGGAAGTCGAGGTTGCCGCGGATAAGGCCGCCTAAGACGTTATAGTTGCCGCGCACTGCGCCGGCAAGCCACGTTGGGTTGGGCGTACCACCTTCGAGCATAGCGCCAAGCGAAGCACTTAGCACTTCCAACTTGCCTTGCCAAAAGCCAAGATCGGCTTGTAATCCCACGGCACCATTGATGTAGGCATACATGGCACCCTTAGCGTAAAAGCCATTGGCACCAATAGACTGAATACCGGCGCACGATTGGCGGCCAACATTCAGCAGCGAAATGTCGAAGCCCATGGTAAATCTGAACTGGGCATAAAAGAACAGGAAGGAAAGGTCGGGCGGATCAACCGTTAGGTTGGCGCCAACGGCAAAGCCGTCGCCGCGACTGAAATCTGCGGGCGGACGCGGTATGCTGTTGTACAAACTGTCCCACATCGGCTGTGGAAATGCGCTCGGGCGCAGCACCGGAACGTCAAGGTTGGTGCCAACCATAAGGTATGAGCGCAGGGTGACGAGAGGATTCCTACTAATGGGCTCCGATAGAGAAAGCGCCATGCGCTGTGAAAACGGTGGCGAGCCAAACTTGAAGTGGAAGTTGCTTGGAGTAATAAGAATATCTAAGTCGCCCGTTCCGCGCAGTACAGGGGCCTGCTTGGGTAGGTTTGCAGATATCGAAAAATTGCCTGTAAAAATTGTATTAACGAAGTCCATACGCAGGCGTGCGCCCATCTCGATTGGTGCATTCGCCCGGTCAGAGATCGAAGCCATCATGTAGCCCTGTCCTTCAAGCGAGATCTCACGTACGCCAGCGCCTTCGCCGGTGCCAAACTCGGCAAGGATGCGCACGTCGCCGTTAAACGCCTCGGCCTTTGGATGTGTACCTAGCGTAGCCATGGCATAAAACCCAAAGATGCCGCCGCCAGTTGGCCTGCTGGGTCTGTACTCGGTGCCCGATGGGGCTTGGCCAGGCGTCATGTTGGGTTGTGGTGTGGACGTGCCGCTTAACATGGCACGGTCTCTGTCGGACAACGTTGTGCTTCCTCGAATGCCGCTTGGCGTGGTACGCGTCATGTTATACCATGCACCACCGCCAAAGCCATACAGGCCAAGACCTGGTACAATGGGGATGCCAACAGCGAGTGCTGCCCTTGCATCGACGTACCAGTACGTAAATCCAGATGCTCCTGGTAGGGCGCCAAATTGTACTGTGCCATCCACCTGAGCCAGCTTAATAAACGTAGCGCTAATTGAGCCGCGGAAGCCATTGCCAAATACGGGGTCGGCATCGTAGAACCGCAAGCGGCCCGCAATGCGAACGGCTTTGAGGTCGGCGTTGATGCCAATTTCGTCAAGCGAAATGCCACCAAACACAACGCTAGGCGGCCCACCGCTGCCGGTGCGAATGCCACCCCAGAACGTCATGCGCGTGTCGCCGCCCACACCGTTCGTTCCACTTTGAAGGTGGAATCGTGCCCCAAGCTGAAGGCCTACGGCGGGCATGGCTTGGCCGTCGATGGTGCGCGTGCCTTGCTGGACCTCCCAGCCGGTAAACGTCAGGTTAAAGCCGCTGGTGCGGTGCTGCGGACTTGCCAAGGCGATGTTGCTAAACGACACGTATGGGCGGGCATGTGTGCGGAAGCGTAAACTATCGAACCGCACTCCGCGGATGTCCATGCCAGTAATGGCCTGCGTGCCCTCGCCTACACGCGGAGCGTTGTCGCCCACGGTTAGACTACCGTGCAGGAGCGCTTCGGCCTTCCAGCGGCCTTCGCTGCGCGTAACGCTGATGTTGCTCACGGGGTCGAGCCGCAGGTTGAGAATCCAGATGGGGGCGTTGATTTCGCCGCGCGGCTTGATGCGGAAGTCGAAGCCAACGTCACGCCGACTGCCTTCGCGTGTGATATTGAGCAACGCCGAGTAATCCACGCTAGAATCGCTGATGGGAATCTTGAAACGCCCTACAAGACGTCCATGCGTAAACGAGCTGCTTACGAAGTCAATACGAAAGGTGTCCAAGCTGGCCCCCCAGTCGCCAAAGTTGCCCCGAGGATGCTGGATAATGTTGTCGGCGATGGCCGTCATCGAAAAACCACTTCGGTCAATCAGGAGTCCTTGAATGGCAACGCGAACAGGCCGCGTAGAATCGAACGTGCGGATTGCCTCGGGCAGCCGCATCGAAATACGCTTGATATAGAAGCCCTTCCACGTGTTCGACATGTCGCCACGGTAGCCGCGAGGAAACTCCATGGAACGCGGATTTTCCTTGGTGCTAAAGTCGAACGCAATGGTGTCGGGAAACATCACGAAGTCCGGCACATCGGTTGGACGGAAGGGAGTCATGGTAGCTTCGGCGATGATGTCCGAAGGGTTGCGCACCTTGGCCGATAGGGTAGCTTCGGCAAGGCCAGGTTGATCGACACCTTCGTTGTTGACGGGAATCATCCACGTGCGTGGGAAGCGCGCACGTGCCTTGATGCGCAGCTCTTTAAAACCGTGGCAGTCGAAGCGAACGTAGGTACCGTCGTCGGCCGGTTCGCCCGTGGTGCGGTTGGCATCGCGTGGGCCCATGATGTGGACACTCCACGATGTATCGCTGGCCGTATGGCCAAGGTCTTCGAGCAAGGCCAGGTCGATGTCTTGCCCAAAACCTTGTGGACTGAAGCACAGATTACGAACGCCAAAGCCAAGGCGCTCATCGGGTCCATGCCACGGCACGGGTATGTTTATGCCAATGTTCATCTTGGCTACGCGTGGTTGGAACACCACGCCAATGATACCAATCACAACACGATGCCCCTCGATTGTTCTATCGAAGCCCAGCGGCATGGTCATGGGGCGCAGTCCAGCTACAACGCTTACGTGATTAGCTACGTCGTTCACTACGTTCCACAGCTGCGTCATTTGCGTGCGGTTTAGGCCCAACGGTCCTTCCAATCGGTTGCTGATGGTCGAGTCCAACGGCGAATCGGTGCGCACCTTTGCCCGCATTTCGCCCTGAATAACCACACCTGCCTGATTCACTCTCACGTCGTCGAACGTCACCGCTAGGCGGCCTTGTAAAAGGGGCACTGCAATCTCGGCTTCGCCGCGCAGGCCGCCTTGCGCGGCAGTACTTACCTGTGTAAGGCGGGCCCTAAAATGGCCGATCGTGATTTCATCACCGGGCGCATAGATGCGCGTTGTGGGGGTCCTGTCGAATGCTACCGACGCCGGAAGTTCACACGGATCGCTACAACCAACTGTATCGCGTACGGTAAAGATGTTACCTGCCGAAGTAGTTCTGGCCAATTCGCAACGTGTTCCGTCTTCGCGAATGCGAGCTCCATCGTACTCCAACTCTACGTCCCACAAATAGCTTGCCCCGTCTTCGACGTTGCTCAGTGCCCCATTCGCAAAAGGTAGATTAAGATAGGAGCGTGCGGCATTGGCAGGTATACCAGGGGCACGAACGATGTTGCGGGCGTCGTTGCCGGTAAACGATCGATCGGCTACGGGTGGGCGACTGCGGACAGCAGAGGGGGCCTCGGCAGAGCTCGTCATGCGCCATACGCGTAGTCTGCCACCGGTTACGGCTGTGAGGTTAATGCGTGGATTCGTAGAAATCGAAAACTGAATGTTGGTAGACCGTGGCGTCGTGCCTCGGTTTTCGGGAGCTACGGCGTGCAGGCGGATACACTCTGTGGCAGCGTCGACGGCGTTAGACTCTACGAGGAAGTCCCACGTAGGACCTTGGCGATACACCCTGTCGCCGTTGGCCCAGTCGAGATATTCGACGCGCCAGTAATACTTGCCAGCGGTAAGACGTTGGGCGACGGGAATGCTCTGCGAGCCAAACATCGACGAGATGTCTTCGCCGGTTACAAAGCCAGCCTCGCGGCCAGCCCAGTACGTGCGTTCAACAATGGGCTGGCTTAGGTCGGGCATACGCGATAAGCGAACGCGAATACGCTCGCGGGCCATGCCGAATTCCATGCGGGTGTCGGTGCCGCGTGCCGTATGTAGGTCAACCGGTTCAAAGCGGTCTTGCGCCGGCGCCGGTATTACGAAAGAAAGTTCGCGGACGTTTTCGGCAAGTATGCGAGCGTCGTGGCGGGGCGACGGTTCCTGGGGCTGTCGCAGGCCAAACGTGAGCGTCCGCACAGGCATGTTCACTGTTTGCGTTGTGCGTGGTATTGCCCGAACAATAGTGGCCTCGGTGCGCCAGTCGATAGTTTCGCCACGGCGAAGCTGAGCGTTCATCGGAGGAACTGCCCCTGTGTTGTCGCGCCAGTTCGTTACGATCAAGCGCGCGCGCTCTGTGGCTTGGCGCGTGGTAGGCGTAAGGCCTTGGCTAGACAAGACGCCCGTCGACCAGTTGAGCGTGCGCTCGAAGTTGGCAACAGGCGAGCCGCTGCGGTTGACAACAAGGCGATAGCGGAAGCTCTCCATTTGGTCGCAGTACGGACCCCATTGCACGATAAGGTGGGGGGCCAGCCACGGAATCGTGTCGCGGTCGGCAGGCCAATAGGGCGAGGCGTTCAGAGGCCCCGTACACACGCTTTGCGACAGGCCCGAAGTCTCAAACGTGAACATGCGCCACTCGCTTTTGCCATCGGCGCTATTGCGCATGCGAATGGGTCTGTTGCGCTCGTCGAGCGCCTGAACCTGCCACACAAAGCCCACCATCCGAGGTGCCGTTCGCTGTAGTAACGGCAGTAGCTCGGGCATGTTCGGAATCATGGTGTGGTCGGTCGTCGGCGCCGGCACAGTGATGTCAATCAGGCGTTCACCCGTGCGTTGAAAGGCCGACTGTATGACGGTAAGTGGAACCTGTTGCTCGAACACTGGAGCAACCACCAGGCGGTACCTGACGTTGGTGAATGCGCCCGACAGCGGCGTCCACGAAAAGATGTTCGGAACGTCGTGGCGCAGGCGAGCATCGGCCAGGGGCCGTATCAGCATGATTTGCTCGGGGATGCGAATCACGAAGGGCCGACAGTTGTTGGTGCCAGCGCCTGTAATCTCGCGTAGCTGACTGTCGTACAGACGAATGCAGAACAGGTACTGGCCTTCGGGCAGCACACCGGCTTGCTGGAAGCTGACGTCGACCGCCGAGCCAAATTCAATATTCGGTGTATTGATAATCTGCGGTCCCGACAGCGTAATTGGCACATTACGGCGCACATTTGGGATGCGTCGCATGCGATTATCGATACGCGATCGACCGTAGAGGTTTGGGTTCGATACATGGCGCACGTCGACGCCAACGAAGACTCCGTCAGGGTAATCGGCATCTAATGCCGTGACGGTTACCATGGCTATTGTGGGGTCTTGCGACCACACATAAAACTCAGCCGGTGGTGGTTCACGCAGTTGAATATCGATACGGAACTGCGCTTCCATCATGAACGGCACGGTAATGAACAGCGCGGCAACAGCAGCAATGAATTTCATAGGGGGCATCGCTAAAACGTAATCGAGTACTGCAGACTTCCCATCATGTCGGTCTGGGCTAGAGCTCCCGAGGCAGCGTAGTCGAAGCTATTTGTCGTAAACATCACGGTAAACTGGCCGTAGGCGTCGAACATCGCCGTGGCAGATACTCGTGTAAAGGCCTGGCTGCTGCTAACAACGGCATTGACGGTGTTCACGCCAAGGGTAGCCGAAATCGATACAAGATCGTCGAGCACACGCGTCGAAGCCGTACCGTTCAACGACGTTACGTCGGTCGTCTGTCCGTTGGATGTTCCTGCCATTCGATTAACGTTGGCCATGATGGTCCATGGTGAACGTAATGTGACGCTGTAGGTAGCGCCGTACGACAGGTTTTCGTTCACGTATGGCAAGCGGGTAAACTGATTGAGGTCTTCGCTCTTTTGGCGAAACAACGACAGCGACGCTGTATGGGCAACGTCAAACAGTCGGAACGAAAACCGCGGCGACACCGACAGGTAGTCGTTGATATTGGAAATTCGCAGCGTGTCGTTACGGTTGGTGTTCCGTAGTCCAAAGTTGGAATATGCAGCATCGATCGAAATGTGCTCAGACAGATAGGCGGTAACATTCAGGTTGCCAATAAGCTGCGTCGTGCTGGTCTCGCGTTGCGAGCGCAGGTTGTTTATACGCTGTCCAATCGTAGCGTTAATCATCAGTGAACTCTCGAACAGGCGAAGTGCGGGCGACAGCGTCACGTCGAACATATCGTTGAACAGGTTCACGAATCCTAGCGTCACATAGCCAGGACCCAGCCATTGCGCGTTGGCTTGTAGACTCACAGATTCGCTAATGGTGAGGCCAACGCCGATACGTCCACCGTAATCGTACGACGAGCTAGCATTCCATGCTACCAACGATTCGAGCACACGGATGCGGTCGCTTTCACTCGCCAGGTCGGCTTCGGTATCGAACGTGTAGAACGACACGCCAACTTCGCCCGTGATCGTGGCGATCTTCTCGATCGACGTTTCGAACGAGATCGTCGAAATCAGATTCGCCTGCGGCGTCCGCGTGCGGTCGGTACGTTGAATCGACTCGGCATCGTCTGACGACTGCATGAGCGTGACCTTTGCGGAGTTCCCGGATTCGGCATATCCAACGGACAGCCCCGTGACGCGGCGGTGGTAATCGCCGTTGAAGTTCACCGTCGAGTCGGCCTCGCGGGCCAGCATGGTAGCGCCGTGGAACACGCTTACGCGCAACTGATCGGGAGTGAAGTCGATGCCCCCTCCAAGTATACGGGCATCACCAAACGACAGCGAGGAGATGTTTTTGGTAAAGTAGCCAGCGTGTACCGTAAGCCAGTTGCCAAGGCGGGGATGAATGCCGAACTGATTGAACGGTTGTGAGTAGCCCGAGCCGAGCGACGAAACGTAGGCGTCGAAAGGAATCGATATCTGCTCGAACAACGTCAGATTTAGGTTGATGCTAGCGCGATGGATCACGCTTTCTTGACCGAGTGGTAACTGGCCCGACGAGGTAAAGGCATCTGTCGACAGTCCGATGCCACCGGTAAGGGTTGCCAACTGTTGTGCCGCAGCGATAGGGGGCAGCAGTACAATCAACGTCAGATCGGAAGAGC
>JALHPC010000054.1 GCA_022842685.1 Candidatus Kapaibacterium sp. | reverse complement strand
GATAAGTGGACAAAGCCAACGCAGCTTCCTGCTCCGATTAACACAGCCGAAGACGATCAGTTCATTACGATTCCTGCTTCAGGCAAGGTGCTCTACTTCTCGTCGCGCCGCCAAGATGTTCGGGGATACCAAGGCGACCTTGACGTGTTCATGGCCTTTGTGCCCACCTTTACACGTGCCGTGAACCTTATCGTGAACGTTATCGACGAGTGTACTGGTCAGAACATTCCAGCTACAGTTCAGTATCGTAATACGCGTACAGCTCGTACTCAGAAGGACGAAGTATCTACGTCTAAGGTTGAGTCGAATATTATCGTTGGCAATGACGATTATGGCACGAACGCCGCAAACCGCGAAAAGACGGTGACCTTTACCGTCACGGCTTCGTCGCCATCGTATGGCGAGCGCAGCATCAACGTTGAAGTTGAAGATCCAGGCGAAACAGTCGACGCTGCCGAAGCTAACGTCCAAACTGAGATTCGCAAAACAATCACTCTGGGCCAGCGCCCCGTACTTAGTTGGGAAGCGGCATCATCGGAATGGGCGCGCAAGCGTAACGACCCATTCAAGGGCTTGTTGATTCAAGAGAAGGCGAAGGTCGAACTATATCCACTGCTGCCTTACATCTTCTTCGACCTAGGAAGCTCGACACTGCCACAGCGCTACATCAAGTTTGCTAATGCCTCTCGTACGGCTGGGTTCGATGACGAGCGCATCCCCGGTGGAACTCTCGACAAGTATTACCACACGCTCAACATCTATGGCTATCGTCTGCGTAAGCACCCAACGGTGAATGTTGAAGTGCGTGGATGCGTCGACGCCGACAACGAAGACAAGAACTCAGCGCTGATGCGCGACCGCGCCACCACTGTGTTCAACTACTTGAAGGACGTTTGGGGTATAGCCGAAAGCCGCATGCGAGTAACAACCTCGAAGAACGGCTGGCCCGACACCCGCTCCAATCCGAAGGACTCGCTGGGTATTGTCGAAAACCGCCGCGTTGAAATTTACTTCGAAGGCGATGAAGAAGAGCGCTGGCAAGTTGCCCGCCCAATTCTTGATAACGATCCAATCCTGAGCCCCATGCCCGCCAACATGACATGGAGTATGAAGAACGGTATCGATAACGAAATCGTTGCTTCGCGTCGTGTAGAAGTTACGTGGAACGGTAAGCCATACCGCACCCTCACCGAAGTGGGCGTAACCGACGCTACAAACGTGTGGGATTGGACCGATGCTCAGGGCGCAGAGCATCCGCCAGTACCGGCAAACCAACAGCGTGAGCAAGGTGCCAAGGTTATTAACCTAGCCCCATTCGAAGCCACATTGATTGTTACCTCGAAGAACGGCCAAGAATGTAAGTCCGATCCTGTGCGCGTTCCAGTTCGCTTTGCAACCTCGCGCGATCGCAAGACCGAAGTTGGCGAAGAAACGACCTACGAAAAGTACAACCTCATTCTCTTCCCATTCGATAAGTTCGATCCAGGTCCGTTTAACGATCGCATCCTGCGTGATTATGTTAACGGTCGCGTCAAGAATTCCTCGCGCGTAAAGGTCGAAGGTCATACAGACGTCGTTGGTATGTTCGACCATAACAAGCGTCTTTCGGAGAACCGCGCCAAAGCTGTCCGTACAGCGCTAGACAAGGCAGTTCGTGGCGCCTATGCTTCGCTCGAAAGCCGCGGCACGGGCGAAGAAGAGCCGCTGTACAAGAACGACCTTCCAGAAGAGCGTTTCTTTAACCGTACCGTCCAGGTTATCGTTGAGACACCTCTCGAGGACGCCGACATCGCAGACTAACCGCTGCGTCGACGGATTCGTATTTGTTCACAACAAAGGGCTGCAGTCAATACTGCGGCCCTTTTCGTTCACCCAATCACTACCATGATTCACTGGAACCCCAATCCCGAGATCTTTGACCTGGGCTTTATCGCTCCCCGTTGGTATGGGCTCTGCTGGGGTCTTGCATTCTACTTGAGTTTCTTAGTAATGCGGCGGATTTTCGTTGCCGAAAAACGCCCTCTACAGAACCTTGACACCCTGACGATATACATGATCATCTTCACCATCCTTGGTGCTCGAGCTGGTCACATGCTGTTCTACGAGCCCGCAGCTCTGCTTGCAAATCCGCTCGAGTTCTTCCGCATCTGGAACGGTGGCCTAGCCAGCCATGGCGGCACCCTTGGTATCATGCTTGGCCTGTGGCTCTTTCAACGTAAGGTTAAGGGCTACTCGCTGGTTTGGCTGTTTGACCGCCTTGCCATCGTAGCTGCTCTTTCTAGCACGCTTATCCGCATTGGCAACCTGATGAACTCCGAAATCATCGGTACTCCCACAACGTTGCCGTGGGCCTTCGTGTTCGAACGTATCGACGGTATTCCCCGTCACCCAGCGCAGCTGTACGAGGCCCTCGTCTACCTTGCCATCTTTGGCCTTCTGTGGTTTCTCTATCAACGGGGCGTCGCAACACGGAAGCCTGGCACCCTCTTTGGTGTACTGATGACGACCGTCTTTACGGCGCGCTTCGTGATAGAGTTTGTAAAGGAACACCAGGTAGACTTCGAGTCTGCGCTCCCTCTCGATATGGGCCAGCTTCTGAGTCTGCCGTTTATCGTCGTTGGCGCGTATTTCCTCCTTCGACGCTCCCCGCAGGAAGCCGCTTCAGCGTCGAACCGCTGATAGCCGTTACGCTGCCTAACGACTGCAATATGCTCGCCGACTTCGTCGAGTCGGCAATCATCGCCGTAGCACGAATCAATGACGTTTGTGACGCCGCTACTTTCACGCAATACTGTTTGCCGCCCTCGCGATACCACAGCAACGTAGTTGTTGGGCCCTCGTTCTGAACCTTGACGGTGAGTCCGCGGTCGCGCAATTCACGCACCACGTTGTTAACCGTCGACGTAAACGTGGCCGCGCTGCCACCAGCCACCCGCTCAATCACAATGCGCGAGCCGTCTGTCGCCTTGATCTCGCTCTTGCCACCAGTGCCGCCCGGTACCACGGTAAAGTCTTCGGGATGTTCGGCCGACATCACAAAGCCGCTTGCCGTATCCACAAGGTTCCGCCCCACGAACTCCGTCCCCTTTGCCGCCTGTTCGGGAATGTCCTTGCTTTCAATGGGTGCCGTCGTTACCTCGACATTCGTTCCAAACGGTGTTGCCGTATTCGTAGGCACCTGAGCGCTCGTAGTGATGGCCTTGCCCAAGTCGATCTTCACACCGGTTTGGTCAATCTCTATACGACCTTCCCGGTCGTCGATGTTCTGAAAGAACAACACCAGCGCCGTTACCCCCACTATCACGATGGCAGCGGTTGTAATCAGCGTGCGCTTCGTCTTCTCCTTCTCTGCTATGGCTGCGTCGGAGGGCTGCGGCTGTGTCGTCATGTTCCAATCTCCTTGTGGATGTTCCGAACTTACGCCTGCAACCGTACTTTTGCACCACAATAGTAACCGACATCACTTTTACCATGAGCATTTCTTCTATTGCCGTTATCGGCGCAGGTACCATGGGCAATGGCATTGCCCACGTTGCTGCACAATCCGGATTCTCTGTAACACTTATCGACGTCTCACAAGGGGCACTGGATAAAGCCCTGAATACGATTGCGGGCAATCTTGACAGGCAGGTGAAAAAGGAGGCCATTACGGCAGAGGACAAGGACGCCACGCTGGCTCGCATCGCTACGTCGACAGATCTTACCGCAGGTGTTGCCTCGGCCGATCTTGTTATCGAAGCCGCAAGCGAAAACTATGACGTCAAGAAGAGCATTTTCGGCGTGGTGGATTCGGCATGTGGCGCCAACACGATCCTCGCTACAAACACATCGAGCATTAGCATTACAGAGCTGGCTGCAACAACCAGTCGAGCAGACAGGGTGATTGGCATGCACTTCTTCAATCCTGTGCCAGTGATGAAGCTGTGCGAGATTATTCGCGGACTTGCCACAAGCGATGAAACCTATGCAACCGTGAAGGCCATGGCCGAGACGATGGGCAAGGTTCCTGTCGAAGTGCAAGACTATCCGGGATTCATCTCGAATCGAATCCTCATGCCCATGATTAACGAGGCCATCTACTGCGTGATGGAAGGCATTGCATCGCCCGACGATATCGATACTGTAATGAAGCTGGGTATGGCTCACCCAATGGGACCACTTACGTTAGCCGACTTCATTGGCCTTGATGTTTGCCTGAGCATCATGGAAGTGTTGCACCAGGGACTGGGAGACACGAAGTATCGCCCGTGCCCCCTTCTTCGAAAGATGGTGGCTGCTGGCCGATTGGGTAGAAAGAGTGGACAAGGATTTTACGCCTACAACAAGTAGCGTGTGGGTGGCGGTGTGAAGTCGTAACCAACCAAGGGGGTTTGATATGAGAGTGATCAACGTTGTATGCGCGCTGTTCCTAGCTGCCGCTGTGGCGATGCAGGCGTCCGAAATTCGCGGTACTGTACGCAGCGCTGCGGGTGTGCCCCTGGAAAAGGGAATTGTAACGTTGTCGACCTCGAAGTTCACGCCTGCCATAGCTACGGCCAACGTGCAGCGTGACGGGACCTTTTCGATTGAGACCGAGAAGTTAGGTGGGCTGTCGCTTACATTTGCCGCCCCCGACCACGCGCCACAGTTACGTGACGTGTTTGTTGCCTCGTCCGACCATACTATTGACGTTGCCGTTACGCTAGGAACCAACCGGCCTAAGGCCCCTGTGAAAGAAGTAAAGATCTTAGGTGAGTTCAACGATTGGAGTTTCGAAGAGGCCGTTTCGATGGAGAAGCTGTCGAACGGTACCTACCGTTACATGCTGCCAGTGCGCAATGGTGTTGCTGCGTATCAGGTGTTGGTGATTGAAGATGTCGACGAGGAAGAGCAAGAGTTGCACTCCATCAATGGCACGCAATACGACAGGCTGGAGTATGACGGCGGAGGTGACTTCAGATCGTTTGTTCAGTCGAAGCAGGCCGCGGTTGCCGTTGTGTTCGACCTGAGCAAATTGCCCGAGGGTAAGACGGCGGCCTCGTTTGCGTTCACAGCGCCAGCGGAAGCCGAAGTACAGCGCCTTGTTGAACAGGTGCGCGATCCGTTGTCTGCGATTCGTAGTGCTGCGTCGCAGCGTGCTACGTCGCAACAAGAATTTTTCGACATCATCTTTGAAGAACTTGGGCCTGCAGAGCTCGTGCGGGTGCATACGCAGCTTGGAGAGTCGATGCCTAATCCGAAGCGCCATCTTCTTGTTGCTAAGGCAATGGGGCTTATGCGATGGGTATCCAAACGCACAGCACAAGACACTGCCCTAGTGGGGGCTGCGCTGCGGCAGATTCCGTTGGACTCGAAGGTGTGGTACCTTGCTGTGGGCCACGTTGTAGACGCCTACAGTGCCGTTGGTAAGATCGAGGATGCGCTTGCCGATGTACGAACCATTACAGGGAACATGGGCGCAGACGGTGCCGACCAGCTTGCATGGGCTATGTATCGCGTATGTATGGGCGTGGAAGGCAAGCGCAAGGATCTCTTTGCATCCACGTATGACCAGTTGATGAAGGACTTCCCTAACCACCCTGCCGCGCAACAGGCCAAGACGAGTTGGGATCCGAATAAGAAGATCGTAGTTGGCAAGCCATTGCCCGAGTTCTCGTATCCGTCGCTTGATAATCCTAATGTCAGCGTTACGACGGCTTCGCTTAAAGGCAAGTGGGTCCTTATTGACCTGTGGGCAACATGGTGTGGACCATGTGTTGCCGAGATGCCAACGATTATGAAGGCATGGGAGGAGTTCAAGAACGACAACATTGTTTTTCTGAGTATTTCGCTGGATCAGAGTGCCGACAAGATTGCTCCGTTTCGCGAGAAGCGCTTTGCGATGCCATGGCTTCACGTCTACCGCGAAGGAGTGTTTGCTAGCGACGCCTCGAAGCTGTTTGAAGTAACGGGCATACCGAAGCCCATTCTTGTGTCGCCTGACGGAGTCATCACGCACATTACCAACGGCCTTCGTGGGCCTGCTCTTTTGGACACATTGAGAAAGGCGCTTCGCGGTGGCTAAGAACGTAACCCAGTCATTCGCGGTGCCTGAGCGGCTCATGCGAATTCAGAAGCATGTTGGAGTAGAACCAGACGGTTTGCTTGGTGTCGAGACGTTAAGTGCCATAGAGAGGGCGCTCGGCCTTGCACCTGCCGAGCGGGCTGTCGCCAAGGGCGAATGGTCGCTGGTGATTTCGCGACGTGGGCTTGACGCCCTTGTTGCGCACGAGATTGGCAGCAAAGCAGCGTACGAACGCTCGTATCAGTGGCCCATTTGGCCAGGGGGAGGAAGTGGCGTAACGATTGGAATTGGCTACGATCTTGGATACCATAGCAAGGCCAGTATTGAAGCCACATGGCTGCCCGTCGTCGACACCGACAAGGTTCGACTGCTGACGTCGGCAAGCGGCATCAAGGGCGATGGCGCGAAGGCCGTGGCGGCCACGCTAAAGGCGGCAGGTGTGCGCATACCATATGACGCTGCCATGACGGTCTTTGTAGGCGCGTCGTTGCCGGCCTATGCCAAGCAGGTGCGGAATATCTATCCGGGAGCACATCTACTGCCGGCTGATGCGCAAGCCGCGTTGCTATCGTTAGTGTACAATCGCGGATCGTCGCTTACGGGAAGCCGTCGAGTTCACATGAAGAACATCGTCGATCACGTGCGCCGAAAGGACCTTGCAGCTATTGCTTCCGAGTTGGTGTCGATGAAGTCCCTTTGGGCAGGCAAGGGTTTAGACGGTTTGTTGCGACGTCGTGACGACGAGGCGGCGCTTGTGCGCGGAAGCAATCGCGCATACGACCCTAGTGAACTCGTCTACGTTTGATTGATGAGTATAACGGTTGTACCGGCGGTTGCCAGCGTGATAGCTAGCGTATATGCGGGCATTGACGTGCGGCACGTCGACGATGGCGACCGATGTGCGCTTGACCTACGTTCGCTTGACGCCGAGCGCAGGGCGTTGGTCGAGTTAGACCTTCGGTTTCTTGCTGCCAATCCTTCGGTGCCCCTTGAGAACATCTGTGCCAGGTTGGACACTTACCAGCCGCGCAACGAATCGCAGGAAGTGTTGGTGTCGTATGCGCGAAAATTGTTGTCGTTTAACGATGCATCTCGGGGTGCTGGACTATACATGTGGGGTGATGCGGGAATTGGCAAAAGCCATGTTGCGGTAAGCATGGCGAAGCTCTTCATGCAACAGGGGTTAGAGCCGAAGTTTATGATTGCTGATGAGTTCACGTTTGGGACGCAGCTTAACCTTGACTCTGGACAGGTATGGATTATCGATGATTTAAACTCTGGCTACGGACTGGGCAGCAGATTATACAAGAGCGTTATTCGAAGTATTCACGACCGTGGGGGCAGAGCTTTTGTAACGAGCAACAAGCCGTACGATGTGCTCATGCACGAGATGTTTGTGGGCGAGGGCGAGGCCGAACGAATGCGGTATGAAGACCGTACAAAGGGCATGTTCAAAATTCTGCACGTAACAGGAGAGAGTTTGCGGCAGGAAACAGCGTGGTACAACGACTAAGATGTTGCTGCACGACTGATGTCGTAGCCCTGTTGGTGAAGATCCAATCGGAGCGCGTTGCCGGTTCGCAGAGCTCGAGAGTTTGACCTAAGTCAAGTACGCTCGACGTACATAGATTTTGTGAAACTTAGACGAAGCGGCTGCGAACAAGGCGCGCTTTCGTCACCACATATCGAGGTTTGCTGTGTTTCACAAGCTTGCAGTTTCGTTGTTCATTGTCATTGCCTACGCTAACTCGCTCTCTGCTCAGCAGCGGGTTGTTGTTGGTTCCGTTGCCGAAGGTGTAAGCGGTGCGCCACTGGTGCGAGCGAGCGTGGCAGTAGTCCGCGTTGCCGATTCCAGCGTCGTTGGTGGCGTTCTGAGCAACAATCAAGGTGCTTTTGCACTAACGCTGTCAGATGTGGCTGTTGTTGTACTTCGAGTTAGCTATGCTGGGCTTAATCCTCGAATCATCGACGTGCAAGACATACGACACGCTCGTCGTGGAGACACAATCGACGTGGGCCGTGTACTGCTTGAACCACGGACTTTGGAAGACGTTGTTGTGGAATCAAGCCGACCTATGCTTGAATACCAAGATGGTAAGAAAGTGTTCAATGTTAGCGAGAACATAGGAGCGGCCGGTGGTAATGCTCTTGATGTGTTGCGCCAGATACCGACTATTAATGTTGACATGGACGGTAATATTTCACTCGTTGGCCAGACTGGCATCAACGTGATGATCGAGGATAAACCGCTAGCTGCATATGGGAATGCGACACAGATACTAAAGACTTTGCCTGCCGCAGCAATTCAGAAGGTTGAGATTGTCGTAAATCCCGGAGCAAAGTACGATGCACAGGGTCAAGCCGGAGCGATAAATATCGTGTTACGCAGACAACAGGATCGAGGACTAAACGGTATCGTCGATGTGGCGGGTGGAATTCTGAATAACTACAACGGGGCTGCACTCGTAAATCACCGACGAGACGACTTTTCCGTGAACGCCGGTGCCGACTTCTTTGTCGCGAATCAGCTTCGATTTCGTTCGATGGAAACTGCCTTTATCGGAGGTGACGTGTTGACACGCAGTGGGCAAAGCGTAAACGAAGCCCAATCCGTAGCCGGTCGATTCGGATTGGACGCCAACCTTGACTCCCTGCAGAACATCTCGCTACAAGGAGAGTATCGATACAACACCTTTCGTAACAGTGATCCGTGGAGTAATCGGTTCTTGGGAACGATGCAGGAAGAAAACGAGACCGACCAAATTAGCAGTGGTCCACAAACATCGTTGGGCATCACGGCAACACACACACTTAAGCTTGGTTCCAATAAACACGAGTTGATAAGTAAGGCGTTCTACTTTCCGGACTGGTTCGACGTATCAACCGACCTCCGTACAAGGAGCGCTGGGCCGGAAGTGGCTGGTTTATCGACAACGTCCGGCCGTTTGTCGAGAACTAGCGGAAGCGGTTTGTACTTCGAGATAATGTCGGACTATTCTTATCCTATCGGCGATGACTCGAAATTGGAGGCCGGTGTGGACGTAACAATGCAAACAATCAACAGCCGATTTGATTTTAGCGATCTGGATGTAAGATCTGGGTTGTTCCGATCGAACGAACGACTGTCGAATAGTGCGTTGCATTATGATGACGTTTACGCTGCCTACGTTAACTATGCCGACAAGTATGGTGCTCTCTCGCTGTCCTGCGGACTTCGAGGCGAGCACACTATCAATCAGTTTCAGAATCGTCAGAATTCCACATTGGATTTCGAACGAGCATTTGGGAATCTCTTCCCAAGCATCGGGCTGAGCTATGCCATATCAGAGGCAGTATCTGGCCAGGCATCATACTCGCGTCGTATACAGCGACCAACTGGTCCGCAGCTTAATCCATACGTCGACCAAACGGATTCGCTCTATTGGCGTTCCGGCAATGCCATGCTCTTGCCGGAGTTCACGAATTCGTACCAGGCTGGTCTTCTGGCGTATGTTGGACAGAGCGTTGTTAACGTCGAGGGGTATTATCGCCAGACAACGAACGCTATCCAGCTTCGTTATCGTGAACAGATAGCACCAGGAGTTTTGCTCGAAAAGCCGTACAACTTTGGGGAGAGTACTTACTACGGTTTGTCGGCAACAGCGAATGCCGTCCTAGCGTCCTGGATTCAGATCAATGGAGAGGTCAGCTACTACAAGCAATCTTCAGGTGGCGAGTTTCGCGGACAGCAGGTACTAACCGAAGGGGATGGTTGGAATTCTCGAATCATCGTGAATTCGACACTTCCGTTAGACGTCCGTTCGCAGGTTACGTTCGACTACGTTGCGCCACAAGTGATACCACAGGGTCGCCGCCGTGAAGTGTCGGTTCTTTCGCTTGCGTTAAGCCATGAGTTCAAGGAGCAGCGGTTGACCGTTGGACTAAATTGGACAGATATTTTTAACACTGCTCAGTACGGCGGATCTGTATTCGGCAACGACTTTTCTACGATCTTGCTTAATCGTCGAGATTACACGTTGTTTAGCGTGAACGTATCGTATCGTCTCAACGACTATAAAGGGCGGTCTCCACGGTCTGCACCTAGCGGGCTAGGCGCAAGTGCGGCGTAGTGATTATTCACGGAACATAAAGTACACCGCGCCGCACATGCAGAGTGTTGCCCACAGGTAGTTAAGTTTGAGTGGCTGCCCCATGTAATACACAGCAAACGGAATAAACACGGCTAGGGTAATCACCTCTTGGATGATTTTGAGCTGACCGAGCGAGAGTACTTGGAATCCGATACGATTCGCTGGTACCTGAACAAGATATTCGAACAGTGCGATGGACCAGCTTGCAAGAGCTGCAACGTACCACGCCTTGTGCTTTAGGTCGCGCAGGTGCGCATACCATGCAAACGTCATGAACACGTTAGAGATAACGAGCAGGACAATAGTTTGTAATGCGGGTAGGGAGAGAACGCTCATTGTGATGAAACCTCCGTGGTTGCTGTCTAAAGCGCTCAGAAATACGTCGTTGTTGAACGAGGGGCATGCCACGTTGTGTGTTCGCCTATGGTGGCGGCTGGGCGCGCCGACGTGCGCATGACAATTGGCTGATTGTTGTGCAGTGCATGCGTAAGCCACTCTGAGCCCAAGAACTCGACAGCAGTAATCGTGACGGGGAGTGCCACGGAATCCTCTTCGGCATCGAATCGAAAGTGTTCCGGACGAATGCCAAGCGTCTTACCGTCGTACGGTACCAGGTTCATTGGCGGACTGCCCGTGAACGTGGCTACGAAGGGTGTTGCTGGGTGGTTGTAAATATCGTCGGGCGAACCGACTTGCTCCAACACGCCACCGTTGAGCACCGCCATGCGATCGCTCATCGTCATCGCTTCCACCTGGTCGTGAGTAACGTAAACTGTGGTAACCCCCAAGGTGCGCTGCAGCGCGCGAAGCTCCGTGCGCATGTGTGTGCGAAGCTTGGCGTCGAGGTTAGAAAGTGGCTCGTCGAATAAGAACACCCGTGGCTTGCGAATGATAGCGCGACCCACAGCAACGCGCTGGCGCTGTCCGCCCGACAATTGTTTTGGTCGCCGACCAAGCAAATCGGCCATACCCAGTACATGTGCCACCTCTTCGACTCGCGAAGCTATTTCGGATTTTGGTAGTCGACGTATCGACAGCGGGAACGCGAGATTCTCGGCCACCGTAAGGTGTGGGTACAATGCATAGTTCTGGAACACCATGCCCACATCGCGGTCGCGCGGTTCTACGTCGTTCATCACAGAGCCATCGAAGCTTATGGTACCCGAAGTGACGCTCTCTAGGCCAGCTACCATACGCAAGAGCGTGCTCTTGCCGCAGCCCGAAGGGCCGACCAAGACGAAGAATTCGCCTGGTTCTATCGCGAAGCTGACGTCGCGAAGCGGTGTTACGGCATCGTACGACTTCGACACATGGTCAAACGTAATGCGTGTCATGGCTGCAAATGTACGGCATCGCATGCCTGCATTCATCTGGTCGTAGTGCTAACTTGCAATCAATGTTCAATGCCGTTACAAAGCTCTTCGTGGTTTTGCTCATGGTTGTTGTTGCCGCAACAGCCCACAGCAACGACGAGTTGCGCCCGTGGCGGTGGTCGCCCTATGTTGCTGTTGGCTTTGGATCGCCGTCTGGCTTACGCGCCGATGTCGGTTATAACGTTGGCGACTACCTGTTCGCTGGGTTTAGTATCGGGCGATTTGGAATGTGGACGCGAGACTCTGCAGCCACGATTGGGCTTCATGGAGGAGTGCGATTGCCCAACACCACCAACATAACCCCTTATCTGGGCGTAAGTGCCGGCGGTACCTTTCACGTTCTTGGCCCAAGTGACGAGTACTACGAGGTAGTCGGAGGTGCTGCTATGCCCATCGTGTCGTGGATTCAGCTGCGGCCTGAGTTTGGCCTCTTTCTTGGCAGGCCTGTTGTTTCAAGCTCGGGGTGGTTCGGAGGCCACAACGTTGTCCGCAACAACACCCTCTATGCCAGTGGGCGTCTAGTGTTAGAGGTTGATCTTCGGCCTTTGTTGTGGCCATAGCACCGTGATGTGATAGATTTCTACAGCCCTGCGTCTCGCAGGTGTTCCGCTGCGGCAACTTGTTCTTGCGTTAGCGATGCCGGCATGTTGGCCGTTAGGGTCACAAACAAGTCGCCAGCGCCCGTGGCGCCGTACAGAGGCATGCCCTGACCTTTTACGCGAAGTGTCTTCCCAATCGCCGTGCCTGGCTGAACTTTAATCGTCAGTGGTTTGGCCATCGTCGGCACGGTTACCTCGCCTCCCAGCATCAACGTGGAAAGGGGCACTGGTTGACTGCATCGCAGATTGTTGCCGTCGCGGGTAAATCTGGGGTGGGGTGCAACCGTAACCTCGAGTTCGCCTTGAGGAATCGAAAGGCGCTGTCCGGATGCGATGCCTGGTTTGAACGTCACGTCGAGTTTGTCGCCACGAAGAGACAGTCGTTTCGTTGCCCCATGAAAGGCCTCGTCGAGCGACAGCGTCACAGTGAAAACCGTACGCGTGGGTTGCTCTGGTTTGCGTTGCTGCTTAGCGTTGCGTTGGCCGAACAGTTGTTCGAAGAAGTCGTCTACGGAAGAGCCGCCGAACATATCACCGAAAGGCGACTGCTGGCCACGGCCTTGATGTCCACCGCGGAAGGCATCCCAACTCGTGTTGCCACCGCGGCCGCCGCCGGCACGGAAGGACTGATACTGGTCGTAGATAGCATCATACTTCTTGCGTTTATCGGCATCGCTCAGGGCTTCGTACGCTTCGCTGATGCGCTTGAATCGGTCTTCGGCAGCAGGGTTGTTCGGATTGGCATCGGGGTGAAACTCGCGGGCTAGCTTGCGAAAGGCCGACTTGATGTCGGCTTCGGACGCAGAACGCGTCAGCCCCAGTTCGTTATAGTAGTCGGTAAAGTCCATAGCCCCTTATAGACGTATCAACCGTGTTGGTCGTGAGTGACGTGGGTGGAATCACAGCACATCGACGATGCTCTTGTTGAACCAACGGTCTAGGAACAGGGCGAAGAGAGTGGTTAGCACGACAATTACGAAGGCGATAGCGCCGAGTGTTTTGCCTGCCGTTGACCGTGTAGTTTGTAGTGAGGCGCGGATTACGGCTTCGGTTAACCGTTCGGTATAGGCAAACAGTGGAACAAAGATCAGGACGATGCAGGCCATGCCGAGGGCAGTGGCGAGGGCTGGGCGGAAGCGTTCGGTTTCGGTGAGAATGCGATCTTCGAGAACGCCTGTAAGCAGGTACGAGGACAGCACGGTAACGGTGAAGATCAGGGCTCTGGTAAGGGTGCGGCGCATATCGGGCAGGGTTACAGTAGGTGGCGTTCGGCAAAGGAGGTAAACTCCTCGCCGGCGATGATTACGTGGTCGATAACGCGAATATCGACGATGCGGCCTGCATCGACAAGTTGGCGGGTGATGGCGAGGTCTTCGGCTGACGGTTCGGTATTGCCGGATGGGTGGTTATGGACGAGGATCACGGAGGCAGCGCTTTCGGCGATGGCAATGCGAAACACCTCGCGGGGATGGATAATGCAGGCATTTAGCGAGCCCACGCCAACGGTCACTTCGCGAATCAGTTGGTTAGCGCTTGACAGCAGAAGAACGTGGAAGGACTCTTGGCGTTGGTGGCGAAGGCGGGGTCGCATCATGCCGGCGAGCACGGCTGGCGAAGAAATCACGGGCTGCGAGGAGAACGGTTCGGCTTGAATACGGTGAGCCAATTCCATGGCGGCGCAGAGTGTGGCGGCCTTTGCTGTTCCCATGCCGGGCACAGCGCGAAGTTCGGCTACGTCGCGAGCTGCAAGGGCTGTTAGCGACGGTGAGCGCACGAGCAAGTCGCGCGCGATCGTCTCGGCAGATCGACCTGCCGTGCCGTGTCCTATCAGCAGAGCCAGCAATTCATGGGTAGCCAGGACTGCTGGGCCATGGCGTAGCAGGCGTTCACGTGGGCGGTCGGCATAGGCAAGCATCGCGGGGTCACGTAAGGTGTACGGTTTCGTGAACCCACCTTGTGTAGGAATCGGCAGCGAGTGTGACATCGAGGACAACGATCTCGGGCACGTCGTAGGGGTGCAGGCGTGCGATTTCGTTGCACAGCAATGGAGCGGCTGCGCGCGTTGTTTTTGCTGTCATCGTCACCTCGTGAGTTGTTTCGAGTGCCCCTTTCCAGATGTACGTAGAGGAAACCGGGGTAGTGGAGCACTGCGTGCACGCGGCGAGGCCCGTGGATACGACGTGGCGAGCAATTGTGGCGGCTTCGTCGGCGGAGGGTAGGGTGGTCGTCACCAGGCATATGTCAGGGTCGGCCACGAGTAGGGAATTCGGCATCTTTGTGGTTCTGTAAGTAACGAGACAATGTGGCGAAACTATCATGATTGAGTTGTTGATTTACCATGTGCATGTTGTGGCAATGGTCTATGCCTACGTGCAGCGATGGCAGCGTGAGGGCATAGGAGGGGGGATGTTGGCGGTGGCAATTATTGGGCTTGTGTTTGTGATAGGGTGGTCGCTCACCGGTGCTATTGCGCGACTCATCATGCCCGAGTCTGAAGTGGGGGCACTGGTAACGTCGGACACACTTTCGTTACTCTTGTTGTTGCCGATCGAGGTTTTGTTCTTCTGGGTATTCTTCGTTCGGGGTCAGGCGGTTGAGGGGCGGGCATAGCGGTAGGCGAAAAAAATCTTCGCAAACATTTGCACAGTTACCCCACTTGCCGTAACTTTGTGACCCTCTTCGCCGCAACGAGGCGAAATGGGGGGTGTTCTTTGACAACGGGAAGCAGCCTGAACAAGTGAAATGAACGTTAATTCTGCTTGAGTAGTGGGTGTAAGAGCCTACTATGAGAGTTGTGATTGGAGCCATACAAGATCGA
>JALHPC010000053.1 GCA_022842685.1 Candidatus Kapaibacterium sp. | reverse complement strand
GATGTCTAGAACAAACACGTTGTCGCTACCCGAAGCTCCACCCGACCCGCTGAAATTCTGGCGATACGTGAAGTTGTATGACGTACCTTCATAACCCGTCTTCACAGTAACATCGTCACTAGCAAACCACTCGGCTTCGGCCTTCAGACTATAATCGACGATGCTGTTAGCAACAGCAAACTCGAAACCAGCGTTGTTGCCGTCGAAGCCATTGCGGTAGCGGCTTGCGCTTGCCGTTACAGACGTAAACAGGTCGTCACCTTCAACATGCGTCCATCGAATCGAGGTCGCTCGGTTGCCTATCCCAATTCCAAAGTCAATGTTCGGCTGTGCAAGGGTCAGCGCATCATCCGTGAGGAATCCACTAACGGATATCTTGTCGCTTTCGCCAAGACTCTGCGTGATTTTGGCATTGAGGTCATAGAAGTTAAACGACGGAAAGGGATTCTCTGGATCATCAGGGATAAGCGTTAACAGCGCGTCCAGATACGTGCGGCGCCCACCGATAAACCACGAGCCGTTACCAACAGGGCCCTGAACGGAAGCACGCGATGAAATTAGACCAAGGCCCACCATGCCTTGAACCTTCTCGCGATTGCCATCCTTTTGCGTAACGTTTAGCACGGCCGACATTCTGCCGCCGTACTCGGCTGGGAAGCCCCCCTTGAGTAACTCGACGTCTTTCACGGCATCGCTGTTGAACGCCGAGATGAATCCAAAGAGGTGCGTAGGATTGTACACCGTCATCCCGTCGAGCAACACAAGGTTCTGATCGGGCGAGCCACCACGGATAAAGAGGCCACTGGAGATTTGCGACGAGGTAAGCACGCCGGGCAGCATTTGCAGCGCGCGAAAGATGTCGGCCTCACCGCCGATGCGCATCTGCTGAATCTGCTGCATCGGAATGTTCACCTTACTGACCGTAATCTGTCGCGCATCGTCCATTCGATCGGCCTGAACCACCACTTCCCTGCCTTGAGCATCTACTGGCTCGAGCGCTAGCCGTACCCGTAACGACTGTCCAGCACGGACGCTTACCTCGAACTCGCGACGCTTGTAGCCAACACTTGTCACTCGAATTTGATAGGTACCGGGTGGTACACCTGATATCGAAAAGTAGCCGGCCTTATTCGTATAGGCTCCAAGGCGCGTTCCCACCACCTGCACCGTGGCAGAAACGAGCGTTTCCTTTGTTGCTGAGTCCTCTACGAATCCCGACACCACCGCTCGTAGCGTGTCGGCCGTTGTATTGGCATGCGTTGGAACGTGCGTAAGCGCCAGTACCACTACAGCAAAGGCAATCGTCCATCCACCAACTCTACCACAAACCCTATCAATCACAATGTTATCTCAAATCGATGAACGGAAAACGCGATGGAACAACCAAGTATTCCATCGCGCATTGTTGCAAAGGGCGCCAAGACGCACAATCGCCCAGTGAGTTGCACTTCGTTCACAAAGAACGTTTCCACAAGGCCATGCGTTCTGCGAAGTCTCGGTATTTTTGCACTTCATCTCTTCTGAACCCATGGCCATTTACATCACCTCCGACTGTATCAATTGCGGCGCTTGCGAACCCGAGTGCCCAAACACCGCTATCTATGAAGCTGCCGCCGAATGGAAACTCGGCGACAAGGTGTTTACCGACAGCACGTCGCCCGGTGGCTTCAAGGGCGAGTTTTGGTCGCCCGAGTACTACTACATCGTTCCCGACAAGTGCACCGAATGCAAGGGCTTCCACGACGAGCCACAGTGCGCCGCCGTTTGCCCGGTTGATTGCTGCCTTCCTGACCCCAACAACGTAGAAACCGAAGAAGCTCTCCTTGTCAAGAAGGACTATCTCGACACGGTCGACACTATCCGTCTACGCAACTAAGCGTGTTCGCCGAACTGCACATCGAGCGCGGACGCATTCGCAGCATCCTTCCCTGCCCCACGGGAACTATCATCCGTAACGAGACGGATACATGGACGTTTCCTGGATGCCACATTCTTCCCGGCTTCGTTGACGCCCATTGTCACCTTCTTGGACTTGGCGAAATGCTCGACGCAGTATCCCTGCACAATGCCACGACCGAAATCGATGCAGTAGCCCAGATAGCCGCCTCTCTGCCTTCTTCTGCTGAAGGGGGCATCGTGTATGCCATGGGCTGGAACCAGGCCATATGGCCATCGGCCACATGGCCCTCTGCCGCATCGTTGGATGCACTTCCAGGCACTCCTATGGTTGTTGCCTCGCGCATCGATGGCCATGCCCTATGGGTGTCGTCAAACGTCCTACAGGCAGCCAACATTAGCACCACAACATCCGATCCAGATGGTGGTCGCATTCTTCGCCATGCCGATGGCTCGCCCACGGGCGTTCTTATCGACGCAGCAATGGACCTCGTTCGTCACGTCCTGCCTGCAGCTTCGAATGACATTCTCGAACGACGCTACCTAGCCGCAGCGCACCATTGCGCGCAGCATGGTATCACCGAAGTACACGACATGGATGTTGCTCCAGCGTGGCTCGAGCCCCTTCGCAGTTTGGCCGAAAGCGGTAAGCTGCCACTGCGGATACAGTCGATGGTTCGTGGACAGCACAGCGAATGGCTCGACGCAGGTCTGTTGCCCGCAGGTGGCGAACTGCTGCGCATTGCTGGCGTCAAACTCTTTGCCGATGGTGCTCTGGGTTCGCGCGGAGCGTTGCTCAGTGCCCCGTATCAGGACGAACCAGCGACGTCGGGACTGGCTTTCCTTTGCGCCGATGACATCGTGGCGCGTGCCACAGAAGTTCTTGATGCTGGCTGGTGGGTGCTCTGCATCCATGCTATTGGCGATGCTGCTGTGACGACTGTTCTTGACGCTTGCGAACGTATTCGTGAGCTTCCTGGAGGCGATGATATTATCCTGCGTCTCGAACATGCTCAGCATATGCGGCCTGCCGATGTTGCACGATGTGCACGTCTACGCGTGGTGGCATCGGTGCAGCCAACGCATAGTATCTCGGATGCAAGCATGGCCGAAGATCGTCTTGGCCCAGATCGACTGGGCTGGTCGTACAGATGGCGCTCTCTGCTCGATGCAGGGATAACGGTCTGTGGCGGCAGCGACTTTCCCATCGAAACAGCTTCGGTATTAAGGGGTATTGATGCCCTTTGCCGACGCATTCCGAATGGCCACGATGGTTCTTGGCAAGCGCAAGAGATTGTTGGACGTGATACAGCCATAGATATCATGACGCGTATACCGCATGTTGCGGCCGACATGCAGTACCGCCGGGGCAGGATCGAGTTGGGCTACGATGCAGACTTCGTGGTTGTTGACCGCGACCTTGCCATGTGTCCGGATTCTGCAATTGCAGACGCCCAGATTATGGGTACGTTTGTGGCTGGTAAAGCCACATTCATCCGCACACCCGTATGATGCCTGACGTACAAGCGGCCTTCATCGACAAGGTCACGCCCGAGTCGTATGCATCCGTTCGGTCGATTCTTGAATCGACCATGGATCTTGAGATCAAGTACCGCGTATGCGAAATGCCCATCTTCGTGTCGCAGGAGTTTCGTCGTCAGCTCGAAGAGTCTGCTGCTGCCATTGTTGAAGAATGCGTTACACCGCAGATGATAGAGCGAACCGAGCAGACGCTGGCAGATCGTTATCGCGTTCCAAATGAGTGCCCACGGCCGCTGTTCAGCGTTGTTGACTTTGCCGTAACTCAAAACGAGCAAGGAGACTTCGAGCCCAAGCTCATCGAATTACAGGGCTTCCCTTCACTCTTTGGCTACCAGTTCCTCTACGCCGAAACGATGCGCAGTCGATACGACTTACTCGACATGCGTTCGACGTTTTCGAACCTGACGCAAGCTGACTACCTTGACATCCTGCGTCGATCGGTGTTTGCCGATATCGACCCTGCCGAAGTTGCTCTCGTGGAAATCGATCCGGCCGACCAGAAAACACGCACCGACTTCGTGTGCATGCAAAACCTGATAGGTCTCCGCACGGTGAACATCCGCGATGTGTATCAGCGTGGAAATGCCCTCGTGCATCGTTCTGAACACGGCCTAGAGATTCCCCTGCGACGCGTGTTCAACAGAGCAATCATTGATGAACTCGACGATATGAACGTCGACTTGCACTTCCGCTGGAATGAGCTGACCGACGTTGACTGGGCCGGGCATCCTAACTGGTACTTCCGGATGTCGAAATACGTGATGCCATGGCTTCATCATCAGTCTGTACCAACGACTGCCACCCTGGATACGTTCGACGAAATGCCAGCGGACCTTTCCAACTGGGTATTGAAGCCATTGTATGCCTTCGCTGGTAAGGGAGTCAATGTATCGCCAACTCATGACGATATAGCGTCCATACCAACACACGAACAACCCAATTGGATTCTACAGAAGAAGGTAACCTACGCTCCCTGTATAGCTACTCCGTTTGGCCCCAATCGTGTCGAGATTCGCGTGATGCTCATCTGGGAGGACTCGTCTCCACGTCCTCTCCCTGTGATGTCACTTGCTCGCACAGGCCGCGGCGCCATGATGGGTGCGCGCTACAACACCGAGCCGTGGACGGGCTCGTCGGGCTGCTTGTTTGCCTGAGAGGCTTCGAGCAACAACTCGAGAATCGACGCCCAATGTTGTCCCGTATGCGTGCGCAAACCCATCTCGCACGTGGTGTTAAAGCCATACCAGCCGTCGGCATCGACCAGTTCAGCCACTTCAACAGCCATCGGTCCAATGGCTGCACTCGGTAGCTCGGGGAATCGCATTCCCCTGTCGCCCGCATATCCACAACACATGCTTGAAGGGGGCACCGATACACGTTCCGAACACGCTGCCGCGATCGCCAAAAGTTGGTCTACGTTGCCTGCCTTTCTGGTACCGCAGCCGGGGTGAACGACAACGTGACGCCGGACCTTCGTTAGCCGTAATCTCGGCATCACAACGTCGTGAAGGTAGGTCACCATGTCAAGCGTCGGCATTCCTCCGTCGCGGCGCATTGCGAGTCCACATGTGGGAGTATCGAATAGTACGGCAGGTGAATGCCCACATGCTACACCTGCCTCACGGGTTGCCGTCCGCACGGCAACGGCAGCGTCGTGATAGCCCTTCGACTCAAAGAACTGACCACAGCACATTTGCGATGCTTCTGCAGGAACAGTGTACGGCAACTCCGCCCGGCGCATTACCTCGGCAAACATCGCTGCAAGCCCGCCTTCGTTCTGCGGCGTTGCCGAAAGCCAGCGAGAGACGCAGGACGGAATCACCGCTGGGCCTGTCGGGCCTGTCGGATCTGTCCGACCTGTCCGACCTGTCCGACCTGTCCGACCTGTCGGACCTGTCGGACCTGTCCAACGCGTAAGTCTGCCGATGCGAAGCACCCACCGCATGAAACCATCCACAACACCGTAGTGCCGCGCTAACCACGCGGCAACCGTTCGCGAGATGCCCCACGTGCCTTCGCCGCGCAGCCGACGCACAAGAGCACCTGAGTCGATTCCTACCGGGCACGCCACGGCGCACAATCCGTCGGTTGCGCAGGTGTCCAACCCAGCATAACCATAGGCCGCATCAATTGCTCGTACAACATCGGGCTGATAAACGTTGAGGGCACGTTCGCGCCGCAAAACGATGCGCTGCCTTGGCGTCAATGTAACGTCGCGGCTGGGGCAGACGTGTTCGCAAAAACCGCATTCAATGCAGGCGTCAACTTCGGCGTCAACCGTAGGAACGGGCTTGATGTTTTCGACGTGAACTCGTGGATCGTCGTTAAGCAGAACACCTGGGTTCAAAACACCTGTGGGATCAACCATGCGCTTAAGTCGTTGCATGATGGCATATGCCTCAGCGCCCCATTCGCGCTCAACAAATGGCGCCATGTTGCGGCCAGTACCGTGCTCGGCTTTCAGCGACCCGTCGTAGCGACCAACGACAATGTCGGCAATCGTCCTCATAAATGCGTCGTAGCCGTCAACGTCTTCAGGCGTTGCAAAACGGTGGTTAAGCACGAAGTGCATGTTGCCATCTTTGGCGTGACCGAAGATAATCGCCTGGTTGTAGCCATGGTCGCGAAACGCCTGCTGTACATCGGCTACAAGTCCTGCAAGATGATGCGGTGGAACAGCGATGTCTTCGTTAATCATCGTCGTACCCGGCGGCCGAAGTGCACCAATAGAGGGCATCAACCCTTTGCGTACGGCCCATAGTCGTGCCTGTTCTACCGGGTCGGTGGTCCACCCAGTCCACTCGTGATCGCCAACGTTTGCCAACGGCTCAACGTCGTGAAACTCCACAAGGACAGCCGTTGCCCCTTTTCGAGGAGGTCGAGCGAGGAGTGGTGGGGTGTGCGGTAGCGAAGCAATCGACGTAAGCGATGCTTCATCCATGAGCTCAATTGCTGCAGCGCCTTGTTGTGCCCAGTGTGTAACCTGGGCGCACGCTTCTGCAATCGTTGAATACAGGATGATGGACGTCCACTTACGCTGCGCATCTGGAATCGTACGATACGTCACCGATTCAATGAAGCCAAGCGTACCTTCACTGCCAACCATCAATCGGCCAAGGATGCGGGCCGGTTCGTCTTCATCAAGAAAGGCGTTCAGACTGTAGCCCATTGTGTTCTTGATGCGATACTTGGAGCGAATTCGATCAACGAGAGCAGGGTTAGAGCGGACGTCGTCGCGGAGCTGTGCAAGTTGAGCATAGAGGACTGGCTCGGCAGCCCGAAGTTGAGCATCGCAGTCGGCAACGGCGGTATCGACACACGTACCCGAAGCCAAGATGTAGGCGATGGAGTCGATGGTGTGGTAGGAATTGTGTTGTGTACCGCAGCACATTCCACTGGCGTTGTTTGCAACAATGCCGCCAACCATGCAGGCTTGTATAGATGCGGGATCGGGACCAAGCTTGCTACCCATTGCACGAAGGCGGGCGTTAACGTAGCCACCTCGCGCACCTGGTTCGCAGCGAACGCGAGTGCCGTGGTCGAGTACTTCCACCTGATTCCACCCACGGGAGATATCGACGATGACATCCGACCCAACGGCTTGGCCCGACAAACTCGTAGCAGCGGCACGGAAGGTACAGTGGCGTCCATGACGCCGGCACCAGGATAGGAGCTCAACAACGTGAGAGGTTGAACGAGGCCGAACAACAATGTTGGGTACGATGCGGTAAAGACTTGCATCGTGTGCGGCGGCTAAGCGATCGGGCCAAGCCGTACTAACAACGTCGGCGCCGAGAACGGCGCGTAGTTCGTCGACAACGGGATCGTAGTCCGTGGCCATGGCCTTGAACGCTTATGTCTGAATGACGCCTGTGGCGAAGTCTGGAAGACTGTGCTGATGACTTGCAACAGCGATGCCCCTCGATATCACGCTTCGCGTGTCTAGCGGATTGATGATGCCATCAACCCACATTCGCGCTGCAGCGTAGATTGGCGTTGTCGTTGCGTCGTAGCGCGACTGTATGTCCTTTAACAGTGCCTTCTGTTCTTCGTCGCTGAGTTTTTGTCCTTGCTTCTCAAGGGCTGCAACCTTGATGGTAAGCAGCGTCTTGGCCGCCTGTGCCCCACCCATTACGGCAATTTGTGCGGTTGGCCACGCGTAAATGAAGCGAGGGTCGTAGGCCTTTCCACACATAGCGTAGTTCCCAGCCCCGTACGAGTTACCGATGATGACCGTGAACTTCGGCACCACAGAGTTTGCCACGGCATTCACCAGCTTAGCGCCGTCCTTGATAATGCCGCCCTGTTCGGCACGAGTGCCTACCATAAAGCCCGTAACATCTTGAAGGAACACCAGTGGAATACCACGCTGGTTGCAGTTCATGATGAAACGTGCCGCCTTATCTGCGCTGTCAGAATAAATGACGCCACCAACCTGCATTTCACCCTTGCCAGAGCGGACGATTTCGCGGTTGTTGGCCACAATGCCAACAGACCAACCGTCGATTCTTCCGTATCCGCAAATGATGGTCTGGCCATAATTGGCCTTATACTCGTCGAATTCGCTACCATCAAGAAGACGAGCAAGAATCTGGCGGGTGCTATACGGCTTGGCTCTGTCGGGCGGCAGAATACCAAACAACTCTTCGGGATCGTATGCCGGTGGCTCTGGCTGTGTGCGAGCGAAGAGTTGCTTCTGTCCTTTTGAAGGGGCGAAGTTGCTTACGAGCGAACGAATGGTCGCCAAGGCCTCTTCGTCACTGTCAACCTTGTAATCAACTACACCAGAAACCGTGGAGTGCATGGTTGCGCCGCCGAGTGGCTCAATACCAGTCTGCTCGCCAATGGCGGCCTCCACCAAAGCAGGTCCAGCGAGGAACACACTGCCCGTTCCATCGACGATGATGGCCTCGTCGCTCATGATTGGCAGATAGGCCCCACCTGCAACACAGGGTCCCATGATAGCCGCAATCTGGGGCACGCCCATAGCACTAAGCACGGCATTATTGCGGAACTGTCTACCAAAGTGCTCCTTGTCGGGAAAGATCTCGTCTTGCATTGGTAAGAACACACCCGCCGAGTCGACTAGGTAGATAATCGGCAATCGGTTTTCAATGGCAATCTCTTGAGCCCGCATGTTCTTCTTTGCCGTCATGGGGAACCATGCGCCTGCCTTCACCGTGGCATCGTTGGCAACAATCATGCATTCGCGGCCATGGATGAGACCCACGCCCGCTACAACGCCAGCCGAGGGCGCTCCGCCTTCGTCGGCATACATGTCTTGCGCCGCAAACAGGCCAACCTCAAGAAATCCGCTGCCGTCGTCAATCAGCCCTGCGATACGCTCCCTTGCCGTGAGTTTGCCCTTGGCCTTATGACGTTCAATGGCCTTCTTGCCGCCGCCAAGCATCACCTGTTCGGACTTAGCTTCGGTAATGCGAAGCGTATTCCTGTTGGCATCGGCATTTTGCTCGAAGGCAAGCGTGCGATCGACGTGTGAACCTATGCGTGTAGACATACAACTTAATGGTGTTCGGTCGGAAAACGAAAGCGGCGTTCACAAAGGAACGCCGCAGGAAAGGTCTTCAATACGCTGCTACGATTATGCCACCAACCTTACGGCTGTGCTGGCTGTTGTGCAGGTTGTTGTGCAGGTTGCTGACCAGGAGCAGGAACGGCAGGTTGCTGCGTTGTGCGCTCGACGTTCGGCACTGCAGCACCTTCAACAGCCGATCGGGCCTCGACAGTACCACCAGTTTCGACGAAGAACTTGTTCACGACAATGGCTGCTACGATAAGAAACGCCGCAAACCCAATCGTAAGGTTCTGCAACACATTACGGCTTTGGCGTACGCCAATAAGATTCGTCATCTGACCGCCCAATCCCCCCATGCCCGAAATCATGTCTGCCTTACCTGGCTGAATGAGAACGACGGCAATAAGAAGAAGTGATACAACGACGCAAAGAACAAGAAAGAGTGCTTCCATAATCGGGATTCCGTGAAACGAGCCACAAAGATACGACGAATAGGTTTTACGGACAATCCAGATCTAGGCAGACAGCAGATTGAAACGACATTTGGTTTTGTCCAAACCATGCAAGGAACGTATCGTAGCGCTGCTCGTTGGCCTTAAAGTAGTCGTTCATTCGCTTCACATCGCCATACGAATACAGCCAGTACAAGTATTCACGAATCCAACCGCGAGTTGCGAGCGTTGCATTCCACGCCATTACGTCGTTGTTATGCGTTTTGTCATAGCCCTTCTCCTTCCAATACTTCGCAACGCGTACTCGCACATCAATCATCTCGTCAAGGGTCAGTGCCCCCTTCAACGTGCCATTGTCTGGAATAAGGGGCTCTGCTGACGTTGCCACGGAATACTCGAATGCCGTAGGGAGGTTCATCACGTTTGGGCCGCCCTTTGACGGAATGTCTAGCAAGTCGTCGGCGAAAAAGTTGATGGGATCGAGCGTATCTCCTAGTGACATACTTGCGTTCCACGTGTCGAACACAAGCTTACTGATTTCCTTTGTGCGATTCGTGGCTCGTTCAAGGTTTAAGAATGCTTCCGCATACATCACACTGAAGTAGCGATTGGGCGTAGTTGAATAGACCTTGGCAAGCCAAAAGTAGTTTGTTGGAAACATCGGCTCTACCTGCGTGCCCCGCTTCCACCAATCGAGTGCCTTTACAACATCACCACGTATGAACGCGGCAGATCCAAGTTCATAGTGCAAACGTCCAGACTTTGGAAAGGCCTCTATCCCCGCATGATAGTATGTGAGCGCCGAGGATGAGTCCTCCATAAAGTCGTGAATGTTACCCATGAGCTGATAGCCACGATCGAACAACTCGGGTTTACTGTAAATGGGCCGCAGTATCGCTAAGGCCTCTTCATACTTGCGCATCATAACGTGCGTCAAAGCATACTCGTACAGATACGGTGCGTGGTTCGGAACAAGATCAATCGCTTTCTTCCACTCAGCAGCAGCGGCCTCGCCCATGTCTCTGTCCATCAAACGCGTAGCTCGTTTCGCAAGTGCCTCAGCACGCTGAGCAACATCGTCAGATACAACCTGACCAACAGCAGTTCCAGTTACGAGTGCTGCAACAACCAAGACTCGTACTACTAACTCGGAAGCACTCCGTAGGTGAAACAAGGACGCTCGTAGTTCGCGGTTAAAGGACGTAGAATTCATCATAGCGAGCAAGTTAGTGAATACGGCCGAAGAACGGGTATACGGCAAGAGGTTGCATTCCCTCTCACGATCGCTACCAGCGTATCTTTGTGCGATGGAGAGACGCTCACGACGAATCGCAGTGCATTTGCGCGTACATGTAAACAACATCGCTTGGATGAGCCGAATGTGGGTAGCAGCTTGTATTGCATTGCTAACGTTGCATACAACTGCCTGCGCCCAACAGGCGCTTCTATGGCGAGTGACGGCCAACAACGGCGCTGTGAGTCACGTGTTCGGCACGATCCATCTTGCCGATACTACGGTGTTCCGCCAACCAGTCGATGTTCTGATGGCATTGGACACATCGTCACTATTTGTTGCTGAACTTGACCTAGACAGCGTCCGAGCCGAAGGCCTCAACATACGCGGAATGCTGGCCGCACCGGGCTCGAAACTTCGTGACGTACTGTCCGACAGCGACTACGTTGCCGTGAAGAACTATGTGACGACGCACTTGGACGGTTTGATGGCGATGACGATGGACAATCTCAAACCTGGTATCGTGGCCTCGATGATAATCATGGGACGTATGGAGCGTACCGCGCCAGCGTCGGTCGACGAGTTTCTTTGGAATCGCGCAAAGACCTTGCGTATCCCCACGATCGGCGTCGAGTCTGCAAAGGAGCAACTGAAAGCACTCGATGCGATGCCTGCAGAGGCAATCGTCGACCTCGTGAGAAATCCTGAAGCATTCGACTCGCTTCATACCGTCTTACGCAATGCCTATGCGCGTGGCGACCTCGACGCCATAGCCGGAGCTGTGACAGAACTGGACCAGTACGAGTCGTTTGCCACCGTAATCAACGACGACCGCAATCAGGCGATGGTCAATCGACTTCAGTCACGGTTTCAACAAGGTGGCGTGTTTCTTGCCGTAGGCGCTGCGCATCTTGCTGGTCCTAAAGGCATTGTCGCCTTACTTCGCGAACAGGGCTTTGCCGTGGCTCCGATTGCCGGCACAGTTCGGCACAGCATGCTAACAGCGCCATTGCCTTCCTATACGCCCGGAAACACCGAACGCACCACGCGGTAGGTATTGCACTGTGCCCGTATGGTGTCTTGTATGGGCTTCGCATAACCACCCCCCAAGTTTAGTACAACCGGGATGTGCCTATCACGACATCCCTCGAGCACCATTCTGTCGCGCCGCATAAGCCCGTCGAAGGTTAACGCCAACCGACCCAGCGAATCCGACGCCAGAGGGTCGACACCACATTGGTAGAACACTATGTCGGGTCGTCTATCGAGTACCGCCGGAAGCACTTCGCCCAGGTGGTGCAAGTATTCGTCGTCGGTTGTTCCATCGGCGAGTTCAATATCAATCGTCGAGGGAACCTTCCTAAACGGATAGTTCTTCGCTCCATGGATCGACAAGATCGTGACGCTTGGGTCCGTCCCAAGAATTTCGCTGTTGCCATTTCCTTGATGAACGTCAAGGTCGACAATTGCAAACGACGTAGCCACGCCATCGCGCTGCATTCGCCGTATCGTAACAGCGACGTCATTGAACACGCAAAAGCCCTCTCCGGCATCGGCCATGGCATGATGGGTGCCTCCTGCGAGGTTGCCACTTACTCCGTCGTCAAGGGCCGCATACGATGCCGCAATGCATCCCCCTACGGTTGCCAGCGACCTCGTAACAAGCTGCAGACTCCATGGGAATCCGATACGCCGGATTGCAAGCGGTGCTAAGGTACCCGACACGATTCCATCGACGTATCGAGTTGTGTGTGCTAACGTCACGTCGTCGACCGATGCACAGCCGGGGTCGTAAAGCTCATCGGCGTTCACGATGTTTTGCGCCAAGAGCTCTTCCCGCAACATGCGGTACTTCTCCATGGGAAAACGGTGCCCCGTTGGAAGAGGAATGGTGTAGTGGTCGGAGTAGAAGATGCGCACGGTATGGCGCCCCTACCTACTCTACGACTGGACAGGCAACAGCTGTTCCACCAGCTTTGACAACCAACTCGGGCACTCGCTCAGCACATGAAGCAACGGCTAAGGGGCATCGAGTACGGAAGCCGCATCCAGACGGCTTGTTAAGGGGCGTTGGAATGTCGCCAACAAGCACTATGCGCTGCTTATCCTTACGCAACGGATCTGGCTCGGGAACGGCCGAAATCAGGGCTCGTGTATATGGATGCGATGGACGGAAATAGACGTCATCGGAATCGCCGATTTCTACGATGTTTCCAAGGTACATTACGGCGATGCGCTTCGAAATATGATACACAACCGACAGGTCGTGTGCCACAAACAAGTACGACAGGCCAAACTCCTGTTGCAAATCCTCCATTAGATTGATAACCTGAGCTTGCACCGAAACATCCAAGGCAGACACCGGCTCGTCGCACACAATGAGCTCAGGATTCGTAGCCAAGGCGCGCGCAATACCTATACGCTGGCGTTGGCCACCAGAAAACTCGTGCGGAAAACGCAGTGCATATTCTGGCTGTAGACCAACCTTCTCAAGAAGCCATCGAACGCGGTCGTCTACTTCGGATTTCGACATCTCCGGACGATGGATTTCTATCGGTTCGGCGATGATCTGCTTTACGCTCAAGCGACTATTGAGCGAAGAGTATGGATCCTGAAAGATCATCTGAATGCGCTTGCGATACGCCATCAGGTCCTTCGACCGCAGCTCCAGCAGATTGGTCTTCGTGCCTTCAGGAGACACGTAATTGACTTCGCCTTCCAAGTGCACATCGTGTGATACGTGGCGCAGGACGTTAACAATTGCGCGACCTACGGTGGTTTTGCCACAGCCCGACTCGCCCACGAGTCCTAATGTCTCGCCACGGTGCATGGTAAACGACACGCCGTCAACGGCTTTTACCTCGGCAACACGGCGCTGAAACACCCCACCATATACAGGGAAGTGAACCTTCAGATTTTTTACCTCAAGCAGCACAGAACTCATGCTGTTACTCCTTGTGATAGTGTTGGCGAAACAAGATGGCATCGCACGGAATGACCAGCCGTAATCTCCACTAGTGGCGGCTCCACCGTGTCGCACTTGTCAATCTTTACTTCACATCGTGTACAAAACTTACACCCAACCGGCAGGTTCATGATACTGGGCACATTTCCTGGAATCGCCTTGAGCCGCTCACGTTGATTGTGGTCCTTAGATGGCCGTGGGATCGATGCAAGTAATCCTCTGGTGTAGGGATGACTTGGATTCGCAAATAGCTCTTCGACGGTAGCGACCTCTTGAATTTTGCCGCCATACATCACAATAACGCGATGGCACATTTCGGCTACAACGGCAAGGTCGTGCGTTATCAGCACAATGGCTGCATCTTTACGCTGACGTTGAAGGTCGATCATCAACTCAAGAATCTGTGCCTGAATCGTCACGTCAAGTGCCGTCGTTGGTTCGTCGGCAATCAGAATGCTCGGATTACATGCCAACGCAATTGCAATCATCACACGCTGGCGCATACCACCCGAAAACTGATGCGGATAGTCCCGTATGCGCCGCTCGGGATCGGGAATACCAACGGCTTTCAACATGTCAATGGCACGCTCCAGCCCTTGCTCGCGCGTTAGTCCCTCGTGAGCCATTGCCACTTCGGCAATCTGATCTCCAATGCGCAGGACAGGATTGAGCGACGTCATTGGCTCCTGGAAGATCATCGCCAGTTCCTTGCCGCGAACGTCGTACATCTCTTCATACGACACCTTCGTAAGGTCTCGTCCCTTGTACAACACTTCCCCACCCATGATTCGCCCAGGTGGGTCGGGAATCAACCGCATGAGTGATAAGGCAGTGACACTCTTGCCCGAACCAGATTCACCTACAATGCCAAGCACTTCACCCGCCTGAATGGAGAACGATACTCCGTCGACGGCCTTCGCCCATGTTCCCTCGATGTTGAAGTACGTCTGTAAATCGCGTACTTCCAATAATGCCGTCGTACTCACTGCTGCTGTTGTTTCCATTGTTGTAGGGGGCATCGATTAGCGCAAACGCGAGTATACCTTGGGGTCAAACGCTTCGCGAACACCCTCGCCGATAAACACGGTAAGCGTGAGCGTGAAGAACATGGCCATCATGGGCGATACAATCAGCCACCACTTATTCTGCGATAGATATTCGATGCCTAAGCGAAACATCTCGCCCCAACTCGGTGTGCCCGGCGGCAAACCAAAGCCCAAAAAGTCGAGACTGACCAACGACGAGATGCCAGCCACTACCGCAAAGGGAAAAAACGTAATGACCGGCACAAGCGAGTTGGGCAGAATGTGACGTAAAATGATAGTACGCGTTGGTACACCAATCGACACGGCCGCTGCAACGTAGTCCCTGCCTCGCTCCCGCAAAAACTCGGCACGCATATACAATGCGATACTTATCCAACTCACGATAAGAAGAAGGCCCAAGAGCAGAAAGAAATTCGGCGTTGTGAGCGATACAACGATGATGATCACAAAGAGCATCGGCAGCGTCGACCAGATCTCCACAAATCGCTGTAGCAAGAGATCGAACCAACCGCCAAAGTACCCCGACATCGCACCAATGGGTATGCCGATAAGGTACTCCAACGTAGCTAACAACAGCGCAAACGACAGCGAGACGTTCAATCCATAAGCCATACGGGCAAACACGTCGCGGCCACGGTCGTCGGTACCGAGAAGCCGCGCCGGTGAAATCGTACCCGGCGTAAGTGGTGGTAGAAACTTCTCA
>JALHPC010000052.1:1040-15517 GCA_022842685.1 Candidatus Kapaibacterium sp. | reverse complement strand
GCAATGGAGTCATCCTTGTCAATGCGAGTAAGGTGTCCATTTCCAGCACGCGCCAGCCCTCGTAGCAAGGCGTCGGTTGGCTCTTCGCCGATACCAATGGGATAGATGCGGACATCCTGAGTATTCCACGCTTTCACAGAGTCAATTAGTGCTGTGTGATTCGTAATGCCCCAGCTAGGATCGCCATCTGTGAGAAACACAACGATGTTGGCCGTGTTCTCGCGATACGTCATGGACAACGCGGCCTTTAGGGCATCAGACATATTCGTTAGGCCAAGAGCTGTTCGAGAGTCGATAAAACGGCGCGCCTCCTCGCGCGTTTCGTCAGTAATGGGCATCAGGTCGGGTCTCATCGATGAGACGGCCGTCGAAAACGTGAGGATGTTAAACGCGTCACCTTCGTGAAGGCGATCTACGAAGGCATGGATGGCTGCTCGTAGATGATGCATTCGCACGTCGGTCATACTTGAACTTACGTCGGCAACAACGACGATCGACCGTGGCAACGGCACCAACGACTCATCGGGTGGAGTGACGAACGTAGCAAAGAAGCCATCGGTACCAAACGAGTCGGCAGGTACTGGTTGGTAGGTAGCTACAAGCATCGAGGCCTCGGAGCGGTTCGTGCCAATGTCGATACGAAGGTCTCGTGTAGGGAGTGCTTGCTCGTCGCCGTACGTTACATTGAATTCACGGTCAGTTTCCTTCGCAATGTGGATTCCGGTTTGCGTAACCGATGGTACATGAATGCTGCGAATATCGAACTGCGAGCGGACGTTTGCTCGAATGGATACGCGTTCTAATGGCTTAGGCGATGCGCTTGTCGACCGCAGCAAGTGCGTGCACGATAGCGTGTTTGCTGAATAAGGTAAGACCTCGACGTAGGTAATCTCGGCACGCACTTCACTACGTGGATCGATCGGAGCAATGTTAAGCTGAAAGGTATTCTCTCCGATTTCCTTAAGCAGTGCAGGATCGACGAGAACGCGAATCTTCGAATCATAGGTGGCCTGCGCCGCCTTCCGCTCTCGAACGTCGGCCACGTAGCGTTTGCCATTGAACCAATATGCCATGTCCACAATGATGGCACCCGGTGGTAAAGGAAAGATGAGCGTCGACTCAACGATTGTCGACAGCGTGTTGACGAACACTTGGTCGACGTGCGTCGTAGCTACGTGATCACGGATGTGTATTGTCGCATCATAGCTCTTTATGTTCATTGCTTGATACGTCTGCTGTGATCGTATCGGTCGAACGAAGAGCGATCCAGACGACCATGCCGCTTCGATCGATAGCAGCAGCATGATCATGAAAACGAAGATGTACCTGTTCATGGCGTTTTTCCGTATTGTAGTTGGGAGGTAGTCCGTAACACCGGCAACCTATCGTATATTAACTTCTCGAAACCACTACAAAACCACTACATGTCTCGGCCCGCTGGTACGACATCAGAGCCACTGATCCTCGAGAAGCTGACTGCTACGCGCAGCCATGAACGGCGCGTTGATATATGGCTTGCGGCCTGCAGAGAGATACAGTACGAGCGCCCTCGTCAGGCACTTCGCTATGCGAAGGAGGCCCTCGCTGAAGCACGCAGTGGGCGGCGAGGCGACCTCGAATGTCATGCTCTTCGTATGGTGGGCATCTGTCACTTTGCGGCCCATGACTATCACGATGCGCTGCGCGTGTTTACCGAGGTCTTGCGGAAGTCGAAGAAGTTGGGCGACACGACCGCTGTTCTCAAGTCGTATCAGAACATTGGCCTAACGCTGCGACGCCTTGGCCAGCATACCGAGGCACTCGACATGTACTCGCGTGCTCTGGTGCTTGCGCGAACCATCGACGACCTACCGCTCCTGATGAACGTCCTCACAAACAACGGAGCAACGTTTGCTTTTCTTCAGCGCCCCGTAGAGGCCCTCGAGGCCTACGGCGAGGCCCTTAGTATCAGCGAGCGCTTGTCCGACGAGGGGTTTCAGGCCTACGTGGCCGGCAACATCGCCGACGTCTATGTTACCATCGGCGCCGACGCTTCGGCCGCAGAGTGGGCGCGGCGAAGTCTTGAAGTTCATCGGACGCGAAACGACCAATACGGTGTAGCCATGGCACTCAACAACCTGGGGCGTGTGCATCGTAACATGGGTGAGTTCGAGGCCGCCCAGACGTACTTCACTGAGTGTTTAACTGTAATGGTAGCGCTCGGCGACGCTGCAGGACAGGCACGCACACATTTGTTTCTAGCCGAACTCTCGCTTCGGCGACGCGCCTTCGAGTTGGCAATCCAATCCGCCCAGAAGGCACAATTGCTATTCTCAGATCTCAACGATCACGAATACACGGCAGACGCCCTTGTAGTGCTAGGGCAAGTTGCCGAAGCCCAGAACCGGCTTTCAGAGGCGTCGGCCTTCTACCACCAGGCCAGTACGATATTAGAATCGACCCAGAACTCTGCCAAGCTGGCCGATGCAATCGTCCGTGAAGCACGTGTGGCCGTGGCTCTCGAAGCCGAGCCCAAAGCACTTCGCATGCTGCGCCGTGCTCTTAAGATTGCCGAAGGGTCGTCGAGTATCGACGCACTTGCCGATGTTCATGCCCTACTGGCCAACGTGTACGAAGCCAACGGTAACCTCGATAAAGCCCTTCGTCATCGCGAGGCACTCTACGAACGCAAACTCACGCAAGCCAACCAGCTGCACGCCAATCACGCTCGCTCGATGGAGCTCCGGCTAGAAGTTGAACGCGCCGAACGGCGCCGAATTCTCGCCGAGCAGCAGTCCTTTCAACTCGAAGCTACCCTAGATATTCGCTCCAAAGAACTGGCCGAGAGTGCCATTGCCCTTGGCCAGACAAACGACCTGCTTGTAACCGTCGAGCGTGATATTCGCAACGCCCTCGCCGCCAAGTCAGACCAGGTATCGCATCTAAAGAACGCCCTAGCACGCATTACGATGCACCTGCGCACCGGACGAGATAAGCACGTCTTTGACGAACGGCTGACGTTCGTTAATCGCGAGTTCCTTCGTGTGCTCGAAGAGCGCGCCCCATCGCTCAATAACTCCGAACGTAAGGTGGCCATGCTCTTACGTCTAGATCTTAGCAGCAAAGAAATCAGTGCTATCATGAATGTCGATCCCAAGTCCATTGAAGTCTATCGAACGCGCATCCGCCGCAAGCTACGCCTACAGCAGACCGATCATCTTGTTCGGTATCTCCAGTCACTCTCGACGATGTAGTGGTTTTGTAGTGGTTATGTCATGCTGCTTCGTGACATATTGCACGTACGCCAATCGATGTTCGCTTCACTTACCACCATGGCCATGACTTCAACATTCCGCCTAGCCAATGATGCGATTCGAGCTCTCCGGCACCGCACACCCCTTCTGCTGGCGTTTCTCTTCCTTGTGTCGAGCGCTTCGTCGCAGGTTCGTTTTACGTCGGCAAACAATCCAGTCCCAGGTGAATTCATTACCTACGACCGCGCTTCAGCGCAGGGCTTCAACCCTGGTGCAAGCGGTTCCAACGCCACGTGGGACTTCAGCGACATCGCTCGATTGAGCCCCACGACACGAAGCGTAATCCTCCGAAGTCAACTACCCAACGCTATTCAAACGGCCTTCCCGACTGCCACGTTTGCGATTGTCGACGACACCACCACCTACCTCTACGCACCCTCGGCGCGCACCATTCGCGTTATCGGCATCGTTACGCCGCGCACCGTTACGAACGTAGCAGAGCCCAACAATCCCTACGAGACCCGACCCACCGAGTTTACACAAAACCAACGCCATATCGATCAGTTCGTTGGTTCGGTCTTCTACCCCACCAGTCAAGGCACTACCGTAGCAACGGCAACAACGACCTTTGATGCTGTTGGAACATTAACGCTCAACAATGCTGCTGGGCCAATCCCAGATGTAAAGCGCACGGTTACACGCATTACGCGGTCCGACGAGTTTGTTGTCAATAACCGCACACTGTTACAACAAACCGTCACCGTCTGCTATTCGTGGTATCCAGAGCGGGGCAGCTTGCCCATTGCCGAATACATGCTAGACACCATTCGACTGTTTTCGGGTGGACGTCAGGTAGCTCCTCCTGTTATTCGCGAACGCTTGCTGCTCGGTGATGGCAGGATTCCTACGTCGGTATCCGATGAACGTCTTGCACCGTCGGCTTCGCCCCTGATGCTCAGAGTAGGCCAGCTCCTTCCGCCCGATCTTACAGCACCTCACCAGTTGTCTGTTGTGTCCACGAATGGAACCCTCTGCGCAACCATCGACGCTTCCGCGCCTTACATGCCCAACGTTCCCAGCGGCGTGTATGCCATCATCGCACCGTCGGCTGGTCATCCAGTTCGGCGCATTGTACTCGTTGCCCCTTAACCATGTTGTGATAAGGGGCATCGATTTCACGTGCCGGATTTATGGCGGCGTTATCTGAACGGCAAGGGCCCAATAATGATCGTTCTGGGCAGCAAACATGCCGTGGACGCTTCGGCCATCGTAGCGTAGTAACGAGACCGTGGTAGAGGTACTGCCTAATCCAGTAAACCTGTAGCCAGCTTGAACAACGGTGGAGAACGCCGAGACGCCTTCGAATCCAGACCGACGGGCATCGACGCCAGCAACAACGTGGCCGTTACCAACAGGAGCTTGTACATCGCAGCCAATCTGCGGTATCAGTCGGTTGATCGACCTTGGTATGGTGGCCCACACATAGGTTAATCCAACATACGGCCTAACGATGCCAAGGCGTGGCCCCACCATGTACTCAACGAATTCGCGGGAGTAGACAAATGGTTTTTGGCGGTCGAAGACACCGTCTGCGTTGGCATAGCCATCAACAAGGTGTGTAGAAACGTGGGCTAGGCGCATGCGCATTTCCCACACGCTGTGTTGCCAGTGAAGGCCTACGCCAAACCAATAGTCGATTGTCTCCACAGGAAACTTAAAGTTGCCCTCGGATCGCAGGCGCGTAAGCGTAAAGAAGTCACTATCAACAACAATCGGTTTCAGTGCCGTATCGCCAAGCGATATTGTGGTCACATCAAAGCGGTACCCAATGTCGAGTCGCAGATGCTTTGGGCCTGGCATAAAGAGCGTGCCAACACGCGACTCCATAGGACTGGCCAAAGGAGCTTGGAAGTGCTGAGCTTGAAGTCTCAATGTGCCAGCAGCAATACAAGCAACAACGCTAGCGATAAATACCGCGTTTCGATGACCGGATGAACGCAATGGCTTCGGCAACTTCGGGCAGTGGGCTTGCATAGCTAGACTCGTAGGCACGTAAACCGTCGGTAGTGTTGAGTCCCGAGCGAAGCAGGACGGTGTAAAACTCATCAATAGCACGAACCGTAGCATCGCTAAAGCCGCGGCGGCGCAGACCTACAGCATTGATGCCTTCTACACTCAGTGGCTCCTTGCCACACAGCGCGTAAGGCGGCACATCCTTTACAACGCGCGAACATGCGCCAATCATGCTGTGGGCACCGACGCGACAAAACTGATGAATGCCAGTAAGGCCGCCAATAATGGCCCACGAGCCAACCTCGACGTGGCCACCTAACTGCACGCCATTGGCGATGATAACGTTGTCGCCAACGCTGCAATCGTGGGCAACATGAACGTAGGCCATGATAAGGCAATCACTGCCAACGGTAGCGCGGCCACTCGACGTGGTTCCTCGATTTACGGTAACACCTTCGCGCAACGTCGTGCGGTCGCCAACGATTGCAAGTGTTGGCTCGCCGGCATACTTTAGATCTTGCGGCGGTGCGCCTACAACAACGCTTGGATAGAGCACACAGTCGGCTCCAATACGGGCTCCGTCGTCGAGAACAACATGTGAGCGCAACTGCGTGCGTGCGCCAACCACAACGTTGGCAGCAACCGAGCAAAAGGGACCGATCGTGACGCCTTCGGCGATGTGAGCGTCTGGGTGAACAACCGACGAAGGATGGATGACGGAAGAACTCACGACGCCACCTCGCGATCAACGACGGCTGCCGACAGTTCGGCCTCTGCAACAACCACACCGTTTACCGTGGCCTTACCCACCAACTGAGCCGTATTTAGTCGAAATCGAGTCATCTCAAGATGCATAACCAAGGTATCGCCTGGAATCACCGGCTTGCGAAACTTCACGTTGTTCATCGTCATGAAAAACACAAGTTTTTGCTGAGGGTCGACTCCCCTAGCCATAAGCAACATGCAGCCAGCTTGGGCCATCGCTTCAACAATCAAGACACCCGGGAAGACGGGTCTGTCGGGGAAATGGCCGGTAAAACACGGTTCGTTGAACGTAATGTTCTTGTACGCCACCACCTTGTTGTTTTCGGCATCGTACTCGGTTACACGATCCACGAGAAGAAACGGATACCGGTGCGGTAGCATTCGTAAGATCGCGTTGATATCAAACACAGTTCCAGCGGTGGCACTCTTCTGATAGCGCTTCACGGTTTGCTGAGACTCATACATTCGACGCATCTTGCGAGCGAACTCGATGTTTGCCCCATGGCCTGGGCGCGCTGCAAGAACCTGGGCGCGCAGCCGTGGCCCAATCAACGCAAGGTCGCCTAACATGTCCAAGAGCTTATGACGAGCCGGCTCGTTGCGAAACCGCAGAGCGTTGTCGTTAAGAATACCATTCGAGCCCAACACTGCATTACCCTCGATTCCCATCTCGGTTAACAGGGTTCGTAAGTCGTCGTCGGACATTTCTTTATCAACAATCACAATGGCATTGTCAAGGTTACCACCCTGTATCAATCCCTGCTTCCACAACGTCTCGACTTCGTGTAAGAAGCAAAACGTGCGGGCTGGTGCAAACTCTGTTTCAAACTCCTGCTCGAGATTGAACAATCCGGTGTGCTGAGAACCTAAGGCCGGATTGTTATAGTCAACCATTACGGTCACACGGTACGCGTCGTTAGGGAGGGCTACGATTTCGGTTCCTCGGCCCTCATCAACGTATCGAACAGGTGCTTCAACAATCACCTCTTGGCGGTCAGCCGACTGTTCCGTTAGGCCCACCGACCGAATCATCTCGACAAACGGAAGAGCGGATCCGTCGCCCACCGGAGGTTCATTGTTTGACAGTTCAATGCGGCAGTTGTCGACGCCCATGCCTACCAAGGCAGCGAGTACGTGTTCGACAGTATGGACGCGAGCGTCGCCAACAGCAATCGTCGTTCCGCGAGATATATCGACAACGTTATCTACGAGAGCCGGTACTTCTGGGCTACTGGGGAGATCGGTTCGTACAAACACGAAGCCCGAATTGACGTCTGCTGGGGCAAACGTAATCGACGAAAGATTGCCAGTATGGAGGCCGACGCCGGAGAAGGTCACACGATCGGCAACGGTACGTTGTTTGGTGCTCATGGTTGAGTCAAGGATTCGTCGTTTGGCTCGCTGTTAGCAAGCAAGTCAGCGATACGCTGCTGCATTTCGCGTACATCCGTTAAAAGCTGAGGAAGCTGGCGCAATGCAGCTTCCATTCTCAGTGCCGTACGGTGTTCCTTGGCAGGCGAACCAAAGTACGCTCCCTTCGATGTAATCGTCTTCGAAACACCACTTTGTGCTTCAACGATTACATCGTCGGCCGTTGTAATGTGACCTACGATGCCTACCTGTCCGGCAATCCGATTACGGTTTCCTATTCGTGTGCTGCCGCTAACGCCAGCCTGAGCGGCGATGGCAGTATCGTTACCAACTGTCACGTTATGAGCGATATGGACGAGATTGTCAATCTTCACTCGGTCGCAAATCGATGTCGCACCAACAGCGGCACGGTCGATGGTCACGTTGGCACCAATTTCTACATCGTTACCAATCTGAACAACTCCAACTTGAGGCACTTTATCAAAGCTACCGTCGGCGTTCTCAATGTATCCAAAGCCGTCGGCACCTAGCACTGCACCTGCATGAATCAGACAGTTGGTACCAATCACGGTGCCGTGCAGACAGCTTACGTTGGCGTGAATAACCGTACCTGCTCCCACAGTGCAGCCAGGATAGAGTACTACATTGGGATAAAGTTGTACGTCTTCGCCCACAACACAGCCTTCGCCAATCGAGCAGCCCGCACTTATGGCTGCCGAGGGATGAATCGTGGCAGAAGGATGAACCGACGCTGTGGCATGACGCAAGCCCGATTCAATTCGAAGCGGCGGATAGAACTCACGCATGAGTGCAACGAACGCTCTGTAGGCATCCTCGACGAACACAACGGTAAGGCCATCGGGTACAGCCACCTCTAGTGCCTTGCTAACGAGCACACAAGACGCTTTTGTGACGCCGAGGAACTTTGTGTAAGAAGCCGCAGATAGGAACGACAAATCACCATTCCTTGCATATTCTATACGATTGAGCGCAAACACAACCACATCGGCATCGCCATGAACAGTGCCTTGCACAGCATTCGCAATCGACTGCACGGTGCGTCCGCGCTTTATACTGTCACTCATCGGGGCACCTCGGCGTCGCGTGGTGTAGGCCGGAACGTTGTGTCCACAGGCACCGGACCTACGTCGCGCTTCGGTGTGCGGCTTCCATCGGGGTTAATCCACATATCTCCGTCTTCGGTCTTTACCTCTTCCTTGGCCTTTTCAGGCACTGGCTTCGTTTCGGGCGTAGCCGATCGTGAGCGTCGGCGCCGCGGCTCTTCCAGCTTCTTGTTGCGAGGGTCGTTCGCAATGGCATCCTTTTGCTTCTTGTCTAGGTCGCCAGCATCAATACCCAGCTCCTGCATCACCTTTACGGTAATGTCGAATTTGGCGTTTACGTACACGAGGGGCTGTGTGCTCTTGTCCCACACCATATCGTAGCCCTCGGCAGCAGCCACCTTTTGCACAGCAATATAGATTTTCGACCACACGCCTTTGAACAGTTGTTCCGACACGCGGTCGTACTCTCCACCGGGTTCGAAGCGTTGTCGTGCCAGCTTGTCGCGCTCGCGGCGTTTCTCATCAAGCTGCTTTTCGCGGCTTTGCCGTTCAGAATCGCTCCAGATTAGCCGATTTTTCTTCAGGTCGAGTTCGAGGTCTTCGATGTCGCGCTGGGCTTGTGCCAGCTCGGCCTTCCATTCGTTTACCTGAGCTTCGAGGCGTTGCTCTGCTTGTTCGTTTGCTTCGTACTTGGAGCGGATGAGATCAGTAGCCACATAGCCAATTTTCTGCGCCATGGTTTCTACCGACCACAGGCCCACGACGAGAACGGCAACGAACAGCGTACGTGCTGTATAGTTCATTCTGTTGTTGTGTGTGGTAGTGAAAAGTGGCACAAAAGGGGCATCGGTTACTTCTCTCCGCGCTTAATTCTGTCGAGAACCTTGTAGGTGATATCGAGCTTGTCGTCAGAGTACAACACCAGACCGGCAACCTTATCAAGCACAATCTGAATCTTTTCTTCCTTGGCTACGGCGTTCACGGCAGCAGCAACTTTTTCACGAATGGGCGCAAGGAACGACTCGCGCAAGCGGGCTAGCTCGCCCTGATTACCAAGTTTTTCTTCCTGGTATTGCGCAAAGCGTTGCCGAAGAAGGGCTAGGCCCTCTTCTTCCTTGCGCTTGGCTTCGGCCGACATCATGGCTTCTTGCTTGCGATAGTTTTCGATGCGCGATTCGAAGTCCTTCTGCATCATGCGCAAGGTGTCTTGCACCCTTCCACCCCAATCCTCCAGGTTACGATTCGCCTGTTGAGCTTCGGGCAGTTCCTTCAATACAACTTCTGCGTTAACAAATCCGATACGTGTTCCCGATGCCCCTTGTTGAGCAAAAAGCGGTAGTGCGAGAACAACGAAAACGGCAGTGGTGAAGAGAGTCCTAATCATACGTGGTGTAAGTGAGTGATGTCGTTGTGATGGTTGCATTGTGGTACGTCGGCTGCGGCACTCTGTGGTTTAGCGACCAAACTGGAAGTGGAATTGCCAGCCGTTGCGGGCCCCCACGTCGCCAACAGGGTCGAAGCCATAGCCAAGGTCGAAGCCAAGCAAACCGATAGGTTGCAGCAAAAGGCGCACGCCAAATCCTGCACTTCGTTTCAAGGCAAAGGGGTCGGCAGAACGAAGGTTTGCCCAAACGTTGCCCGCCTCTGCGAAACTAAGCAAATAGATTGGGAACGGATTGAGCGACAAGGCAAAGCGAAGCTCGGCAACAAGCCGTGCCTGTACGCGACCACCATTGCCACCAGCGGGGCCAATCACTCGGTCGGGGTAGCCACGTAATGGCGTGACGTTAAAGCCGCCAAGCCCGTTGCCACCCATGTAGTACAGCTCTTGCGGCGGGATGGTTGTGTCAACGCGGAAGCCGTCAACAAAACCAAGTTCCGAACTCATAAACAGCACCAATCGGTTAAAGTCACCAACCTTCAACAACGGACTGAGCATATCGAACTGCATCGTGAGCTTGCCAAAGTCTACCGTGCCAAGGCCCGCTGCACCTAGGGCGAAACGGGTGCCAAGAACAAAGCGCGAGCCCTGCGTTGGAAAGATGATGTTGTCGAGACTCGTACGCGAAATGGTCTGCGAGAGCGTAATGGCTGTGTTGAGGCCAGCCCGACTAAACAGCGTCTCGGTGTTCGAGTTGATACGCTCGATGCCAACCGACCAGTCCCCACGGAAGTAGTCATCAGGGAAACGGAACCGACGTCCAATATTAACCTGTGCACCAGTTCGGCGTACGTCGAAGCCGAAGCGCTGGCGAGTGTCGAAAACGTTAAAACCAAGGGTTGTTGGCTGGCCAAACAGCCATGGCTCGCTAAACGAGAGTTGAATTGTCTGCAATCGGCTAGCTTGGCCAAACTCGCCTTGCAAAGCGAGTACCTGCCCTGCCCCACCGCGCAGCGGTTCGGTAATGTCGAAGTTGTTAAGGGTAATGCCAATGCTGCCAGTAAGACCAAAGGCCCCGGCAAAGCCAACAGAGGCGTTGAACGTATCGGTACTACGCTCTTCGACGTTATAAACCAGGTCGACGTGGGTGTTATCGACGGGCACGACGTCGGGACGCAGTGTTTCGGGGTTGAAGAAGTTCAACACACCCAAACCACGAATGCTGCGAATAACAGCACTGCGGTTAAAATAGTCGCCGGGCCTCGTAAAGAGCTCGCGCCGGATTACGCGGTCACGCGTTTTGTTATTGCCCTTGAAGTCGACCCTGCGAATCGTGAAACGCTCTCCTTCGATTACCCTCACGGAGATGTCAACCGAATCTTCTGTCACACGTGTCAGTTCAGGCACTAGGCGAGCCATCAGGTAGCCGTTGTCGGCGTAGAGCGACTTCGCGTCGGTTTGCTCTGCATTGATTTCCAGGTTTTGCGCTACGCGTTCGGCATTATAGGCCTCGCCGATTTCCACTGCTAAGCGGCGCTGCAGAACATCGTCGGCAAACATCGTATTGCCGTCGAAACGTATCGACCGAATGTAGACCGGCTTGCCTTCGCGCACCGAAATCGATATGTCAACTTGTTCGGTGGTTTCGTTGTACATCACCGTATCGCCCAGAATCTCGGCGTCGATGTATCCACGGTTGGCATAGAACTGGCGTAGCAATTCAAGGTCGGCTTTGTACTTGTCTAGGTCAAACGTCGCCGACTTCCAGAACTGCCACCATGACTTCGTCTTGGTGTCATTGAAAGCTCCAGCAAGTTCATCATCATCGAATGCAACATTGCCAACAACCGAAATCGAACCAACGTTATACTCTACGCCTTCGACGACTTCGATGCGCAGAACAATCGTGTTTGGGCGTTCACCGGCTACTTCAGTGGATGTAATCTTTGCAAACAGCATTCCCTCCTTGGCATAGAGGGCTTTTACGCGCTGTCGAATCTGGTACTCTTCGTACGGCGACATAATGTCGCCCTTCATCTTGTCGACGGCTTTGATGATCTCTTCGGCCGACACTTCGTCGTTCCCCTCGACCTCGATTCGTTCCAAGCGTGGGAACTCGCGAACCTTAATCACGAGAAACACTCCAAGAGCAGTTTCCCGCTCTCGTTCAATCTTGACGTCGGCATACTGCTTCCGCGCCCACAGATTACGAATCGCCATCACAATGTTGTCGGTGGCAGCTACTTCGCCAGCACGCAAGCCACTAATGGCAATCACGGTTTCGGCGTCGATACCTGCGCCGACCCCTTCAACGGTAATACCGGCGATGATGGGTGGTCGCGCTGGCGTCTGGGCCACGACCGAGAGGCACGACACCAGCATCCACAACAGGAGGCAGGTGCCCTTACGAAAACGCATTGAGAATTTGCCGTAGGGTCGAAATGTGATCGGAAGAAGAATCGCCGTTTTGTACCTGGGCCGACGTCTTGCCGAAGCGACGCTCGCGCTCAAGGTACGTGCATAGGGCTGCGTACAGCTCGGCACGACGAAACTCGGGCCATGGGATATCGGTCACATACAACTCGCTGTATGCGGCCTCCCACAGCAGGAAGTTGCTTAGACGCATCTCTCCGCTCGTGCGGATGATGAGGTCGGGATCTGGCAGGAACGACGTTTGTAAATACGCTCGTATCGTCTCATCATTCACGTCTTCGGGCGACATCTTGCCCCGGCGAACATCGAGAGCGAACAGTTGCATCGCTCGCATCAAATCCCATCGGGCACCATAACTCAATGCAAGGGTCAGCGTGAGTCCTTGGTTATTCGCTGTGCGATCCATGGCCGAACGTAGCACGTGCTGTACTGCTTTGGGCAATGCATTCGTGTTTCCTATCGTTCGAATGCGGACACGGTTGGCGTGGAGCTCATCAACTTCCTTGCGCAGGTACGACTCCAGCAATCGCATCAGAAAGCCCACTTCGGTGGCTGGACGTTTCCAATTCTCAATGGAAAACGCATACAGTGTTAGGAAGTTGATGCCGAGTTGCGACGTCGCCTTCACGACGGCACGAACCGATTCCATGCCTTCGCGGTGTCCGTCGATGCGTGGTCGTCCACTCCCCTGTGCCCATCGGCCATTACCGTCCATAATCACGGCAACGTGACTCGGCAGGCTACCCGTCGAGGTAAGCCGCTCTTGAATTGCCTTGTCGTCTGGGTGTTGTTCTTCTGTAAGCCAGTCCACGCGTGTCATCAGTTATGCAAGATGGCTGCAAATGTACGGGAATCGACGAACGTACCGACGATGTTTCGGTGATGATTCACGAAGAGTATTATCTGCGTAAGGTTTGTTGTTTCATAGACTTTGCCTACTTTTGCCGTCCTATCTACGGCACGTGGGCTAGCTGCCGACGCCGTGATGGAGAGAACATTGTACCGAAACGATCAACGTTTGGCCGAGGCAGCATTGAATATTACGAAGTCCGATATCGTGGACAAGATTGCCGAGCGAACGGGATTGACGAAGCTCGAAACCAAGGCCGTTGTCGACGGATTCTTGTTGAGCATCGTCGACGCGTTGGCCGAAGGAAAGCGCATCGAGCTCCGTGGGTTTGGCGTGTTCAGTGTCAAAAGCCGCAAGCCACGCATGGCCCGTAACCCGCGCACGGGAGACCCCGTGCCGCTCGAGGAGCGCTACGTACCCACGTTCCGTGTGTCGTCGGAGTTCCAAGATCGCGTGCATCAACGGCATGCAACGCCAGACGTTGCAGCAGGGTCGGCGGACAAGGCATGAGCGAGGAGACCCAGCGACGTTCAGTGGGCATGGTGCTATCGATTTCGATCGCCATTGCCGTTGCCGTTTCGGCAACGTCGTTCGGGATTTCACGTGCTATCGTTGCGTCGGACCGCGAAGCGGGTGCTGCCGTAGCCGACTCGATGGAGGCCAGCCGTTCGACGGCGCATGCCTCCGACGGACGGCGCAAGCAGATCGAAGAACTTCTTGCGCGCGTAGAACAGCAATTGGTGTCGAAGCCCCTTGACAGCATGCTACTACGAAGTGCGGGGAATCTGGCCTACGATATTGGCAGATTCGATGCAGCTGCGCGGTACTATCGGACATTTCTTGACAACATTGACGGCAATGCCACCGAGGTTCGAATCGATCTTGGATACGCTGTATTCGAGTCGGGTAAACCAGACGATGGAATGGCGATTATCGAATCCGTGATTCGACGTCATCCATCGAATCAGGTAGCGTTATACAACTTAGGCATTATGCATTTACGTTCGAACAACGTCGAAGCCGGCCGCACCTGGCTAGAGAAATGTGTTCGCGTTGATGCAACAACCGATGCAGGCAAGCGTGCTGCAGAAATCATCACGTCGCTGTCTTCAGCGTCGTAAGGATTAGAATACCAGCGCGTACAACCTGCAAAACCAATAACGAACAGCACACGAATTCATCATCAATCGAGGAGTACACTATGCCCTGCGGAAAGAAGCGTAAGCGCCATAAAATGGCCACGCACAAGCGCAAGAAGCGGCTTCGTAAGAACCGTCACAAGAAGAAGAAGTAACGCATGCAACCCCACACATCGTGGGGTTGTTGCTTTTTTGCATGTTTGCTGCGTTGCTAACGAACGTTGGAAA
>JALHPC010000052.1:0-1030 GCA_022842685.1 Candidatus Kapaibacterium sp. | reverse complement strand
ATTTTCGTCGCGCTGATTTCGAAGGAGCGGTCCGCCGAGGCGAAAACGACATCATACGGTGGACTGCCCTTCAACATGAACTAGGGAACGCCATGCGTTACGTCATCCGTGGTGTTACTCATCATCCAAACGACGGGCGTTTTTTGCCACTGATGTACGACGGGGCGTTGCAGTTGTTTGAGTCGATGTTTTACGGTTCGATTTTGGACCGTCTTCCACTTCGCACGTTTCCCGACTTGTCGATGATTCGATCGCACTGGCGTCGAGGGGATTTTCGCAGGATAGAGTCGGACGTCGTTAACCACATCCAAATATCCGAGCACAAGCGCAAGGCCCTGCGCGTAATGGGAATGCCGCACGATCAGGCACCCAAGCTCTCGTTCTTTTTCGAACCCATACGCTGCACCGAATTCATTCCGAATGATGCCGTTATGAGCCAGGCATACGAGCAGCACATGGCAACACATTGGGCCATTGGCAAAACCGAAGAGGCCGATCTGCTGGCCATTTCCGAGGAGTATGACGGCGTTATCGTTCGTCTGCACCATGAGTTTGGATTTGCCACACGGCAGTTTGCCAACGAATCTTATGCACACTTCCTTATTTGCGTTGAACAATATGCCGAGGTTCTCGAAGAGTTAGCGACGGTAACGGATGTGCTTTCTACCGAGTTCGACGACATCATGCACGAATACTACATTCGGGCACATATGAGTGACGGTGGCTGCATGACGCACGGTTCGTTTTGGGGAGGCCTTGCCGACGATATCGTGACGTTATGGCGGAAGCGTCGTTCCGAAAAGCGCATTGCCGACGGCGAGGCCAAGTTTGCTGCCATGATGCGAGAAGCAGAAGAAGAGTACGAGGACGAGATGATGCTTCGGCGCGAGTTGGGCCCCTTGTTTTATTCCGACGACTTCATCAACGGCAAAATCAAACTACCCGAACATCTGCGCCATTTATAACAGTGCCCCTTTCACAACTGCATGAAAGGGGCACCGAAGTAGTAACGACAGGAGGGCGGCAAGCC
>JALHPC010000051.1 GCA_022842685.1 Candidatus Kapaibacterium sp. | reverse complement strand
CAGCGTTGGCTGTTGCCTTCCCGATAGCATTCCACTGTCCGGTGGGGCCATCACGATACTCGATTCGAAAGCTCTGATAGCCCGTTTGCGTCCATGTGATCACAAGGTCCTGACCTGCACAAACCGACGCTCCGGCAACGGGAGCTGTAAACGTAGCTCCAGGAACTGTGATGTTGATTGTACCCGAGAGATTCCAGTTATCAGCGTCCGTATCCTGCTGATCAAGATTCACAGCGTTTCCGGCAGCCGTCAAGGCATACACACCATGTGCTTGTGGTGCCGTCCACTGAAACGGGAACCGTACGTCGGCACCGGCCTTATTCTTGGGTTGTACGTGTGTTATCTCGCCCCCCTGAACGCGCGATCCATCACCGGCCACGATGGTACCGGCATTACCTGCCTGACCACGGATGGCCGCATTGAAGCCGCCCCCGGCGTTATTCTGGTGAGCAATGATAACGGTGTAGTCAACCGTTGCGCCACGCTGAACCGTTCGTGGGCCATCCACCGAAACCGTGGTGTTGGCAGACTGATTACCGTGGCAGTTAGCACAGCCGGTTGTCGAGCGGCCCGTAAGACCGTTTCGGTTGGCGTGAGCAGTGCCCACTGCCAAGAGCATGGCCACGACCATGCATAAAAAAGAGAGTCGTTGATTCCTCATGTTTCCTCCGTTGATTCGTGAATAAGCCACCGCGTTTCGTTTACGGCCCACCATGATATAAGCCGTAGCAGAATGTTACGATGTGAAAATACCACAAAACAACGACGGCTTCGGCACATGCAGGTGCCGAAGCCGTCACTAGCTCAACGACAGGACCAACTTAGGAATTGGCGAACAACGAGGCCTGAACCTTGATGATTTCGCCGACACTCTTGCCTACAACACCTTCCTTGCCCTTCACCTTATAATCCTTCAGGGCAACATCAAACGAGGTCGAGATCATCACCAATGCACCCGAAGCGCGCTTCTTGGTTTCGTCTGACTCAGGCACGTAGGTAAGCGTAATTGGCGTTGTCATTTCTTTCGTTTCGCCATGGAGCGAAAACGTGCCGACTGCTGTGGCGTTGACCGTAATGCGACCACCAGCATTGCTGACTTTAACGTCACGGAGTGACTTCACAGCAAAGACGATCTTCGGAAACGATGCCTCATCAAGCCATACTGGGCTGTACATGTGGTCGTCGCGCTTCGAGTTTGCCGTCTTCATCGTCTTTACCAGAACTTCAATCGTTCCGGTTGTCGCCTCTACGTCGCCAGCGTTCAGCACGAAGCTGCCGGTGACTCCATCCGCTGTGCCGTTAATCTTCTCGACGGGCGCTTCAGAAACGAAGGTGATGGCGTTCTTGCCTACGGCATTGTTCAGCTTGTAGGTCTTGGCGCCGGCGGTTACGCCGGGAAGTGCAGTTCCTGCCAACAGCGAGGAAGTTCCGACGACAAATGCTGCTGCAATAGCAACGATACTACGGTTCATTGAAGAATCCTGAAAGAGTGGAAAAGGTTAGTTGTGTGTTATAACACGCATTTCACGAATGATGTTAGCAAGTATTGCAACGGCCGAGATAATCTCTTCCTCCGTTGTTCTGTACGAAACGCTTAAGCGTACCGCAGCGCGTGCCTCGGCGGCCGGACGTCCCATAGCTACCAGCACATGCGACGGCTGCATGGTACCACTAACGCAGGCCGAGCCGTTGGACGCAGCAACTCCGTTTAAGTCAAGCAGTTGCAGAATGGCCTCACCGTCCAAGTGTTCGGCATCCGTGAACGATATGTTCACAATCGTGGGCAGACCTAGCTCAGCCACACAGTTGAATCGCACGTTGGGGATCGATGCGGCAATGCGTTCGCGTGCCAGCGTTGTTAGCCGACGACAATGCGCGCTGCGCTCTTCGATGGCGTCTACAGCGCGCTTCGCTGCCGCAGCCATGCCAACGATAAGGGCCGTGGGTTCTGTCCCTGCACGACGATTTCGTTCCTGCGATCCGCCCGTTTGATGCGCCTTAAAGTCGATACCCTTGCGTATGAACATCGCTCCAACACCCTTTGGTCCATGAATCTTGTGGGCCGATACCGTTGCAAAGTCAACTCCCAACGCTGTAAGGTTCAACGGAATTTTACCAAAGGCCTGCACCGCATCGGTGTGAAGCAGTGCCCCTTTACATACCTCACGAATGGCGCTAAGGGGTTGTAGAACGCCAGTTTCGTTATTGGCGGCCATCACACATACAAGACTAGAGGGGGCATCGAGGGCGGCAAGCGCGTCTAGGTCGACAACACCCCGTGTATCTACTGGAATCTCGTGCCGGCGTATGCCAAGTGCTTCGACGTCTTGGCATGGGTGGATGATGGCGTGATGTTCGGTAGCCCCGTGTAGGACGCGTCGTGCCAATCCCGACGGGCCCACACAGCTTTTAATAATGGCATTGTTGCTTTCGGTGCCACCACTAGTAAAGATGATCTCGGCTGGATGAGCTCCGAGGCACTCTGCAACGGAACTTCGAGCGTCTTCGATAGCAACCCGGGCTGCACGACCAAGACCATACTGCGATGAGGCGTTGCCATAGCCATCGCGCAACCATGGCAGCATGGCGTCGACAACGGCCTCGTCTATCGGCGTTGTAGCCGAGTTATCTAGATATATCATCGCGGTACAACCTTCTCGACCAGCTTGACGAAGAAACGCAACAACAACAGCGCAAGGACTGCCGTGGTGATATTGAAGAGTGCATGACCAATCGCTAACTGGGCCGACTCATGCACGGGGATAAGGGCCAGCGCCTGGGCATACAATGCCACAAACGGCAAAAAGAGCACGACACCACCCACGTTGAACAGGATGTGAGCCCACGCAGCCCGACGTGCTTCCAGACCCTTCGAATGTGATGCAATCCACGTAGTAATGGTTGTGCCCGCATTCGAACCGATAACCAGTCCAACCGACGCATCGAAGCTTAGGATATCTGCCTGAAGCATCACAACAGCTAGTCCCGTAACAACAGAACTAGACTGCACAACGATTGTCAATATCAGCCCTGCGGCAACAAAGGTATACGGATCGGTAATCAACCGCAACCCGTCCTTTACCCACGGCTGCGATGCTAACGGCGCCATCTGTTCGGCAATCATGCTAAGCCCAAAGAACACAAAGCCAAAGTAGAATGCCAGCTTTCCAGTGTTGCGAGCCCTGCCATGCAGAAGCGACAACAGAAATCCTACTGCTAGAATGACGCCCCCCCACTCTGTGACTTTAAACGCTACAAGTTGTGTGGTAATCGTGGTGCCAATGTTGGCGCCAATAATCAGCGTTACCGCCTGGCGAAACGTGATGGTTCCCGCTTCGATGAGCCCCACGACGATAACGGAAACACTGGTACTCGACTGAAGAAGTGCCGTGGTGATTGCGCCAGTGGCCATTCCTAACACTCGATTCTTTGTCAAGGCAGCAAGGATGCGCCGCGTGCGATCGGTTGCCATGGCCGACGCCTGAGCCGCAAAATGATCAAGGCCGTACAGGAAGAGCGCAAGACCGGTAATAGCTAGCCCTATCGCCTTTATCGCAGCGGCAAGTTCAGGTGTCATTTGCAGATATGGCCAAAATGGTTGGGCACTTACACCTTGCCGAGGCCTTTGTACTTGTCGAAGCGGGCACTGTACAACACAATGTTCATGCTAGCATCGCGCAAGGTTCCTCCGCTGGGCGAGTAATAGAACGTGGCTGTCGATTCTGTGGGATGCGTGGCTAGCAACCCGCGTTCGTCGACGCAGAACTGCACAATACGGTAGCCCAGATGCTCTGGGGCGGTTGACGCCTGCGCCAATAGATTGTCGGGACTGAACACTGTGAGTGTGTTTGCGGTCATAACGATGAACATGCTGCGGTGAACGGGAAAAATACGGCTAAATTTGCGTCCTTTCATGCCGGAGTCTACCATAACTTCGGCTGACACCCTAGACTACCCCCCACCGGGATACGTCAACGGCCCCTTTCCAAAACCCACGTTAGTCCATGCTTAACATCCTCAAGAAAGTCTTTGGTTCGAAACATGACAAGGACGTCAAGGCCATCCTTCCCGTTGTTGAAGAAATCAACAGCATCTATGCTGGGCTAGCTAGTCTGTCCGACGACGAACTGCGAGCCCGTACCGATACCTTCCGGGCGCGCATCAACGAGGCCGTTGAGCCCTTGGTAGCTCGGGTAAACGACATTCGGAACACCATCGAAACCGACGAGACGCTCGATCATGCACAGCGTGCTAACCTGTATGCAAGTCTTGCCGAACTCGACCGCGAACAGTTTACAACCATCCAAGCAGTCCTCGACGACATCCTCCCCGAGGCCTTTGCCACCGTCAAAGAAGCTTGCCGCCGCCTCGTTGGCCACCGATACATGGTTGTTGGCCACGAACAGGTTTGGGACATGGTTCCCTACGACGTTCAGTTGATAGGGGGCATCGTTCTCCATCAAGGGAAAATTTCGGAAATGGCCACTGGCGAGGGTAAAACCCTCGTGGCTACTCTGCCGCTCTACCTGAACGCATTAGCCGGACGTGGCGTCCACCTTGTAACTGTTAACGACTACCTGGCCCGCCGTGACCGCGAATGGATGAAGCCCATGTTCGACATGTTGGGCATTAACTCGGCTGTCATTCAAAGTGGCCACGAAGTACCCGAGGTCCGCCAGCAGCAGTACCTTGCCGACATCACCTACGGCACCAATAACGAGTTTGGATTCGACTACCTACGCGACAACATGGCCGATTCGTTGGCCCGCGTGGTTCAACGACCTCATTGGTATGCTATCATCGACGAAGTCGACTCGGTACTTATCGACGAAGCTCGAACACCGCTCATCATCTCTGGCACTGTACAGAGCGCTTCAACGGATCGTGCGTTTGTGGATATGAATCCACGCGTCAAGAAGCTTGTCGAAGCACAGACGCGCCTGGTGAATACCTTTGTTGCCGAGGCCGAAAAGCTCCTGTCGAGCACCGAAAAAGCAGACAAGATCCGTTGTGGCGTGGCCATTTTGTCGGCCCACCGTGGGATGCCCAAGCACAAACGCTTGGCGAAGCTACTGCAAGAGCCCGATGGCCAAAAACTCATGCGCGAAGCCGAGCTCGAGCACCTAAAAGAGCAAGGTCAGCGGATGCACCTTATCGACGACGAGCTGTTCTTTAGCGTCGATGAGCGCAACCACCAAATCGACATCAGCGAAAAGGGCCGCCAGTTGCTGGCAACAGCGCAGGAAGACCCCGAGATGTTTCTCATTCCCGACGTTGCCGCAGAGCTTAGCGCACTTGAGCACGAAACAGCGCTCACCGCCGAAGAGCTGCAAGCCCGTAAGGATGCCATCATGCTTACGTTCGCCGAGCGAGCCGATCGCATCCACGTCATCAACCAGCTTCTGCGTGCCTATACGCTATACTTCCTCGACGACGAATATGTTGTCCAAGACGGCAAGGTCAAAATTGTCGACGAATACACAGGTCGCATCCTAGAAGGTCGCCGCTACTCCGACGGCTTGCACCAAGCGATCGAAGCCAAAGAAGGGGTTCAGGTTGAGCGCGACACACAGACGTTTGCCACGATTACCCTCCAGAACTACTTCCGCCAATACCACAAGTTGGCCGGTATGACGGGCACGGCCGAAACCGAGGCCGCAGAGTTTTACGAGATCTACAAGCTCGACGTTGTCGTGATCCCCACGAATCGATCGCTTCAACGCAAAGACCTCGACGACTTCGTGTACCGTACCAAGCGTGAGAAGTACAATGCTGTTGTCGAAGCCATCCAGGGTTACCTTACAGAGGGACGTGCCGTGCTTGTTGGTACAGCCAGCGTCGAAGTCTCCGAAGTACTCAGCAAGATGCTCAAGCGTGCCAACATCCAGCACAACGTGTTGAATGCCAAGCAGCACCAACGCGAAGCCGAAATCGTGATGCAGGCCGGCCGCAAGGGCGCCGTTACGATCGCTACTAACATGGCTGGCCGCGGTACAGACATCAAACTTGATGCTGATGTAAAGGCAAATGGTGGCCTTGCCATCATCGGTACTGAGCGGCACGAGTCTCGCCGTATCGACCGCCAGTTGCGCGGCCGTGCAGGCCGCCAGGGCGACCCTGGGTCGTCGCAGTTCTTTATCTCACTCGAAGACGACCTGATGCGCCTCTTTGGCGGCGAACGTATTGCCGGCATCATGCAGGCCATGAAGGTACCCGAAGGCGAACCCATGCAAGCGGGCATGGTTACCAAGGCCGTAACGAATGCTCAAAAGAAGGTCGAATCGAACAACTTCTCGATGCGCAAACGCTTGCTCGAATACGACAACGTGATGAACCTGCAACGTGAAGTTATCTACGACCGCCGCCGCCATGCCCTGCAAGGCGAGCGCCTAAAGGCCGACTTCTTCGAATACATCCGCGAAATGGCCGGCGATTGGTACGATGCCACACATAGCGCTGGCGACGTTGACACGTTCCTTAACGACGTGCGCGCAACTCTGCTCTGCAACCTCGACATCGCCGATGAGAACGCCTTCCGAGCACTGTCTCGCGACCAGGCAATCAATCTTGTTGTCGACGCCGCTACTGAGTTCTACGACCGCAAGGAGGCCATGCTAGGCCACGACTTCATGCTCGACCTTGAGCGCTACGCTGCCTTGCGCACCATCGACGAAAAGTGGCGCGAACACCTACGCGGCATGGACGATCTCAAGGAAGGCATCTACCTGCGTGCATACGGCCAAAAGGATCCTCTGCTCGAATACAAGCAAGAGGCCTACGGTGTGTTCGTCGAGCTCGTGAAAGAGGTAAACAAAGAAACCGTTCACTTCGCGTTCCGCTACTTCCCACAAAAGGCCGCGCCACAGCCAACGCCGCAGCGCGCCGTAAGCACGCCTGCTGCAGACGCCACTGCGCAGCCCAGCCGCCCTGCCATGCCCGCTCCCGCCTCTGTAAGCACCAGCAGGTCCCTTTCGTTCTCCAAACCCACGGTCACCACCACACAATCCGGTGGCGCCGTTGTTGAAGGGGGCACTGCGAACGACGCAAGAACGGTGCGCAACGAAGGCCACGAAATGGGTCGCAACGAACCGTGTCCGCTCGACCCGTCAAAGAAGTTCAAAAACTGCTGCGGCGCAACTGGAAGCAAGGTCTGCACAAGAGTGTAGCAACTGCGCTACGCGGGACGCTACGCGGGACGCTACGCGGGACGCTTCGCGGGACGCTGCGCGCAAAACCCACAGACCCGGCGTCTCGCCGGGACCGCCTCCGGCGGTATGTACATCCAAAAAATGCGCCGATTCCCCACGTTGGGCGCGCAGCGGCGGAGTGTGCAGCGTAGTGCAAATCGTACTGCAAAGCGTACGGGGCTTTAGCCCAATCCCCATGGCTGCTTTATCCGTGGTTTCAACCATGTGGAACAGGAGAGCTGCGTTGTATTTCTTTTACCGCCGGAGGCGGTCCCTGCCAGAGGCAGGGTCTGTGGGGTGGGCGGTCCCTGCCAGAGGCAGGGTCTGTGGGGTGGGCGGTCCCTGCCAGAGGCAGGGTCTGTGGGGTGGGCGCTGCCCATCACGATACACGGAATTCTATACATACCGCTGGGCAGGCCCCTGTGCCTGCCCAGCCGTGTGCCGCACAGCGTCCAGCGCAGCGCTATCGGCATTCCCGCAATTGCACGTCACCATCGGTGCTAATCGTGATGTAGTGCGATGGCTTATCGGTCCATGCACCTGAATTCACGTACAAGGCCCCATCAATCTCCCTGTGGATGGGCTGATGCGTATGGCCGCAGAATATCACGTCGGCTCGGTGATGCCGCTTGCCGTACATCACAGCGTCGGCACCGATTTTGTCGCTAAGACGTAGCCACTTTTTGCTCTTGCGTTTTACCCACCGGCTAACGCGATGCTCGCGGTCGACCTTTTGTATCACAAGGTAGAGCCACGATGCTATCGCCGTAATCATCTGGTGATCGGTAATCCACTTGTCAAACTGATGCCCATGGATGGCCAGATAGGTTCGCCCATCGTGTTGCCATGCATACTCCTCGTGAACAGGAACGCCAAGTAAATGCGAAAGGATGTCGGCCACACCTCCGTCGTGATTGCCGATGACCCATACCACGTCAACACCACGCCTAGGATTACTAAGCTTACGAATGAGAGAGAGGAATTTCCAGTCGTCCTTGGATAACCGTTTGAAGTTGAGGTCGTCAAAGACGTCGCCATTTAAGATCAATCGACGATACTGATACACACGTAGCAACTCAGCAAGACGCCTTCCACGCGAAACGTCGGAGCCCAGATGAATATCCGACACGATGAGCGTGTCGACGTCTGCATCGTGATCCAATACAATGGGCTGTTCGAGCGGATCGGCCTCTAAGGGCTCAAGCAACTCGGTCGTCGTGGTCGCACTGTCGCTAGATTCACTCATCATCGAATCGCCTGAACGCATGAGCATGCTGTTGTACGTAGCCCTTGGGGAAGTCGTCGCCCAGTCCAAATCCCCTAGGCTTTGCCGTACGCGGAAAATACGCCGTGCCAAACAACCAGTCCCACACGGCGAACTTGGTTCCGAAATTTTTGTTGTGCGCCTCGTCATCCACGGCGTGATGCCAGCGGTGCATTTCGGGGCCATTGATAACGTATTGCAGGACGCCAGAACGTACGTCGACGTTGGAGTGGATGTACATTCCCCACACAGCATCGATACAACCCTTGATCAGCGCTACCTCTGGCGATGCCAGCAAGATGATGGGGGCAAACTCAATCGTCTGATTGATGAGAATCTCCAGCGAATGCGATCGCGATCCACTCAGCCAGTCAACGTCGAGCGTACTGTGATGCGCCTCGTGCGTTCTCCAAAGCACCCTACTGTTGTGCTGCAGCCGATGAAACCAGTAGATGTAGAAATCGTGCGTGATAAGGAAGACGAGCACCTGCACCCACACGGGCAACTCACGAATCAGGGTGATGCGGTGAAAGGCCGTGTGGGTGTCGACAAATTCCAGCAGACCAAATATCAGGAGCCCTAACACATAACTTTGGGCAATGGTGTACAGGAAGAAGTCGCCAAAGAACCCCTCGCGTAAAAACCGTTGCCCCTTGGTATACGGAATCACACGCTCAAGACCAATGAGCAGGAAGGCCGCCCCAATGGTAACCGATGTGGTGATCCACTGAAGCGGGTTGGCACTGTAGGTGGTGCGAAGAAACTCCCAGAACTCCATGCGATGCTTGGATGTGTAGTATGGACCTTAGACTTCGACCGATGCTACTCGACGCAATTTTTTACGCGGTCCTAACTCGCTATCATAGACGCGCTTTACACCATCGCCTAGCGATGTTTCAATGTCTCGCACGTCACGAACAAGCCGCGCCAATCCACCAAGCTCTACAGAGGCGGCTTGATCTGTCCCCCACATTGCCCTGTCCAACGTAATATGACGCTCAAGGAACGAAGCACCCAACGCTACCGCAGCATACGTTGGCGCTAGTCCCGTCTCGTGACCAGAGTATCCAATGGGAAGTGTGGGATACATTTCCCGCAACCTCTGTATCATCCGTAGGTTGAGTTCGGAAAGGGGCGCCGGATACGACGACGTGGCATGGGCTACCATCAACCGACTGTGATCGAGTGCAGCAACAGCCGTGGTGATTTCTTCGATCGTCGACATGCCCGTCGAAATCATCAGCGGGCGACCAGTTGCCTGCATGCGCTCCAACAATGGGATGTCGGTAAGCGAAGCCGAAGCGGCCTTGTAGAACGGCACATCGAAATGGCTCTCCATAAAGTCGACGGCCTCTTCGTCCCAACACGAAACCGTCCAGTCGATATGATGCTGCTTGCAGAAGGCGTCGATCTCGCCATACTGGTCGGCAGTAAATTCCATGCGGTGGCGGTAGGCGATGTACGTCATACGACCCCAGGGAGTATCGCGCTCGATATCCCACTGATCGCGCGGAACGCAAATCTCGGGAGTGCGTTTTTGAAATTTCACGCAGTCGGCGCCGGCAACAACAGCACCGAGAATCATTTTTTTGGCGATGTCGACCGAACCATTGTGGTTGATACCGATTTCGGCAATAACGTATACAGGATGACCATCGCCTACATGACGGTCGCCGATTGCTACTGAACGCTGAGACATGAAAGCTCCTAGAGAGAGGTGAAAGTGATTCGTTGTTGATGTTACCATGCCGTCCAACCGCCGTCAACCATTAGGTTGTGCCCGGTAACGTAGGCCGATGCTTCGCTGGCAAGAAATACGAGGGCACCTCGGTAGTCTGTCGGGCGCGCCATGCGGCCAAGCGGCGTCTTGGCAGAGTAGTTGGCTACGAAGTGGTCGGCCTGGCCATTCTCTACGCCGCCAGGCGATAGCGCATTGATGCGCACGCCCTTATCGCCATAGTACGTGGCAAGGAATTTCGTGAGCATAACGACTGCCCCCTTCGATGTAGGATAGGCCGCTGATTTGTAAAACGGCTGCTGACCGTCGGGAGTACGATAAATAGACTGATCGGGCGCTACAACGCCGTACGTCGAGGCAATGTTGATAACGCTTCCTCTGCCCTGCCGGGCCATAATGGGGGCCACGTGCTGGCAGCAGAGAAACACGCCGGTGACGTTGACGTCCATCACACGCTTCCACAACGACAGTGGGTAGTTCTCGAAGCGCGACAGCTCGGCAGCCAACGACGGGTTCTCTACCATGTCGTTTACAGCGGCGTTGTTCACTAGCACGTCGACGCGGCCGTAGGTGCGCATTACAACGTCGCACAACGTTGCTACCGAACCAGGGTTCGTAACGTCGAGTCCGAGTCCGGCCGCCAAGCCAAGTTCCGCAGCCAGCGCAGCAGCAACGTCGGCATCTAGGTCGGCAGCTACCACCGTCGACCCTGCCTCGGCAAGGGCGCGACAGTGCTCTCTGCCAAGCAGTCCCGCTGCACCGGTTATGACCGACACTGTTCCCTCTAGGTTAAAGCCGTTCATGCGGTTATTGCGTGTTTCGGACGTGTGTTAAAATTCGACGTCTTGCGAAATACTGGTTCCATTGGTATCCCTAATAGACGCGTTGTTAATGTGTCCGAATCAACGGCATCGCGCAAGAGCGAAAACACTTCTCGATATGCGTCGAGCGTAAATCGAATATCGTCGCGCGTGTGTGCAGCGCTGATGGTATGAAAGCCATTCCACAGAATTCCGCGCTTGATGAGTTCCTGCTGAACGTAGCTCTTCATCAGCAACGGGTCGGCCACTGCACCGTCAAACGTCAGCATGGTTCTGGCCGGATAGCCCTTGATGCCCACGTACGTCAAATCAAATTCCATCAGGAGCGCTCGAATTCCCTCTTGCAGCGTGCTTCCGGTAGCGGCTAAGGCCGTTGGCACGTCGTGTTCCCGGATATATTCCATCGTTGCCTTGGCTGCCGCAAGCGACAGGGCCTCGCCGCCAAACGTGGTAAAGAAAAACACGTCGCGTTCTAGATGAGCCATAATGTCGGCGCGTCCGCAAAGCACCGATAGCGGCATGCCGTTGGCAATGGCCTTCGAAAAGCACGCTAGGTCGGCCTGTACACCAAAAAACTCTTGCGCACCCCCAGCCGCCAAGCGGAATCCCGTCCACATCTCATCAAAGATGAGCACAATGCCATGCTCTGTACATAGCTCCCGTACTGACTCTAAAAATCCCGGCAAGGGGGCATCGAACACCGTCGGCTCAAGGATGATGGCCGCCGTGTCGTCGTCGATAGCGTCGCGCAACGAGTCGATGTCGTTGTAGTTAAACGTAAACGTCAAATCACGCACTGGCCCAGGAATACCAGCATTGCGGTCGGTAACGGCAATGTACCAGTCGTGCCAACCATGGTAGCCACAACACAAAACGGTGTTGCGGCCGGTGTGGGCGCGCGCCAAGCGCACGGCGGCCGTGGTCACGTCGCAGCCCGTCTTGCTAAAGCGCACGCGCTCTGCGCCGGGCACCGTCCGTTGCACAAGCTCGGCAACTTCAACTTCCAGCGGATGTACCAGCGAGAACGTAATGCCATCGGCAAGCTGACGTGTAATCGCAGCGTCGACTTCTGGTTGGCAATAGCCCAACACAAGCGGTCCAACGGCCATGGTGAAGTCGATGTATTCGTTACCGTCGACATCCCACACGTGACTCCCCTGCCCACGTTGCGCGAACACCGGCGCCACACCTCGCACATGCTGCCCTGGCCCCTTGGCAAGGGTTTGTGTGCAGCATGGAATCAGGCCTTCGGCCCTGGCAAGAAATGCCTCGGATTGCTCTATGGTTGGCAGCGATTGGTCAAGCGATGGTACGTTAGGCATCAAGCAACTCCCGTGAATGTTCAACGTGGTGGGCAATGGCATTGCTAATGTGATCGGCTGTTAGACCGTGGCAATCGAGTACCTCGCCCAAACGTCCCGGCGTAAACCACGTGTGGCCAAGGTCAATCGAACGAACGTCGGCCGTAAGGCGGGCGTCCAACAGTGTCTCAGCCACAATGCTTCGCAGTCCACCCGTACGAAAGTGGTCTTCGAGCGTCACCACAACGTGGCTTTCCGCAGCGGCGCGCACAATGGCGTCGGCATCGATGGGCTTGAGCGTTCGCATGTTTACCACGCGCGTTGCTATCCCACGGTTTGCCAAAATTCCGGCAGCATCAATGGCTGTCTTTGTAAGGTAGCCGTACGTGAGGATCGTCACCACGGGCTGGTTGGCCTCAACCACCGTTTCGGCGGTTCCAACAGCGAACGGCGCGTGCTGCTCTACGACATTCTCCCCTGCCAAGTATCGCACATACCACGCTCCGCCGGCCTTGATGAGTTCGGGTAGGCCAGCTATCAGCTCTGCTGTGTCGGCCGGACAAAACACGTTCACATTCGGAATTCCCCGCATCACCTGTACATCATCAATGGCTTGGTGCGTTGGTCCGTTACCGTCGCTCAGCACACCGGGCACCATACCAACCATTATCACGGGCAGGCCAGCAATACCTACATCGTCGCGAATAAATTCAAAGGGGCGCAGCGTTACAAAGGAAGCAAGAGCATGAACAATGGGAATTCGCCCACGCAAGGCCAATCCCGCTGCCACGCCAATCATCGTTTGCTCGGCAATGCCAACGTCGATAAAGCGGTTACCCAGCACCGGCGGCAGCGAGCGCATGTGGCCGCGGTTTTCGGCCGTGACGATGACGATGCGCTCGTCGGATTGAACAAGGTCGAGGAGGAGGCGTTCGTAGGGAATCATGTTAGCGGACGATGAGGGTTTCGGAGGTAAGCTCGGCCGCTGCGCGGCCGTGGAGCTCGTCGATAAGGTTACCTACTTCTTCGGCCGTGAAGTTGCAAAACCACCTATCGGCGCGCTCGGCTATGCTGGGCACGCCAGCACCACGTTGCGTGGTGGCAACCACAGCGGTGGGGCGCCCTGCGTTTACCAGTGCCCCTTGAAAGCAGTCTTCGAGGGCGGTGAACGAGTGGCCGTCAACCGTATGTGCTGTCCACCCAAATGCCTCGAACTTGGTGGTAATGGGCTCGAGTGGAATAAGGTCTTCGGTGCGGACGTTGGCTTGGAAGTGGTTGCGATCGACGATAACAATCAGGTTGTCGAGGCCATAGGCAGCTGCCGTAAGACAGCCCTCCCAGATGGTACCTTCGTTCAGCTCGCCGTCGCCCACCACAACAAACACCCTGTTACTGCCACCACGCAGGCGGATGTCGAGCGCAATGCCAATGCCTACGCTAAGCAAGTGTCCCAACGAGCCGCTGTGGAACTCAACGCCAGGAATCGCGCGGTTGGGATGCCAGTATACGTGATCGGTAACCGACAGGTGATTATCGAGGCGTGCTGCGTCGATAAAGCCCAGCTCGGCAAACAGGCCGTACAGGGCAGGCACGTCGTGTCCCTTCGATAGAAGCAGGTAATCGCGGCTGGGATTGTCAAGCATATCTGCACCGATGTTCAGCACCTCGTTGTACAAGTACACCAGCAGGTCGGTGCACGACAGCGAGGCCCCGGTAAAGCAGCCACCGTTGGTGGACATGCGCAGGATATGTTCGCGTACCCGCAGAGCTTGTTGCTGCAAGTGGTTAAGGGTTACATCGGTCATGCGGCAGAAGACGAAGGGTGCTCCCGCGTTTGTCCGGGCCGCACGGTGATGAGTTCATCCAAGTGGTTGCGATACCAATTCACACCAGCAAGGTGGGCATTCAGGCCAGCAATCTCGGCATGGTTATCAAGCAGGTTCAGGATATCGTAGATGCCAAAGCGGGGGGTGGTTGGATAGAGTGCCTCGTAGACAGCCCGAACGAACATGTAATCTTCGGGATAGTCGAGTGTCCACCGGTGCGTCATCGAATAGTCTACGCCACGATCCCAAGCAACGTTCATGCATCGTACCGACGGGTTGCCATCCCACATCCAGGGCGTTGTATGCTCGCGCTCGTATCCTTTCGCTGCACACTGCCACGCACGCTCAAGCACCTCGGTAGTAAATATCTCTACGTCGTTGCCATCGGGATAGGTTGCAGGGTGGAGATTACTCACATAATCAACCATATGCCGGTTGGCCAGAAACGTACCAATTACCTTATCAATGATTGCTGGGTCGATTAAGGGGCAATCGGAAGGAATTTTGACAACGGCGTTGGCCGACACCATTTGCGCGGCGCGCAGGTGCCTATCAAGCAGGTCGAATTCGTCGCCGCGATACACAAGGTAGCCCGCTCGACGGCACACCTCTTCGAGTGCATTGTCGGTAGCCGACCGCGTCGTAGCCACGACAATGGCCACTTCATGGCGCGTGCGGCGGATGCGCTCTAACTGGCGAAGGATGAGCGGCTCGCCAGCAAGCGGCAACATCACCTTGCCCGGCAATCGCGTCGAGCCACAACGTGCCTGAACGACGATGGCAATGTTCATGCGCCTACGGCCTCGCGTAGTCCGTCATAAAGCACCGGCACACGCAGCTCGCCGCGATGCAGAATGTCGCGACATTCCTCGGCGATGGCTGCGGCCGATGTGCCGCCGTTTTGGATTGGACACATCCTGCGAAGTTCGTCGAGTGGAAATTCGCTGTGGACGGGCTTACCAAGCGCAATACCAACGTAAACGACGGTGGAGAAGCGTGTTACCAACTCGTCACAATGCGCCAACATTGGATTGATGTCGCGCCCATGATATACAACGGCGTCGGGCGCCCACATATCGAACTCACGCAGGGCCCTAGGCACGTTCTCGTTAGGGTGCAGCTTAAAGATGAGCTGTCGACCGTCGGCTATGCGATAGCACTGCTCGATGAACTTGCGGCGGTTTTCGTATTTGAAGGTCTCGCGAGCATCGCTCGTGGCCACGAGCACGTACGTCGAGCCCTTATGCTCGAATGGCAGGTCGAGCAGCTCGCGGCAATTGTCAAAATTCGGGATGCCCGTTACGGCAATTTTCGAGGGGTGCACGCCCTTACGCATGAAGTGGTCGCGGTAGCCATAGCTGGCCACGCAAAAGCGCACATAGGCATCGCTCATACCCGTGGTAGACGTCGAAGCAATGTAGCGAGGCAGGCCAAGGTATTTCACCAGGTAGTAGGCGAAGTTCTCGGGGTCTGTCATGCCCTCCTGCACCAAAATGATGCGGCGTGAGCGGATGTTCTTTGGGATTACCAAATCCGAGCACGTAAGCACCAAGTCGTATTCATGCAGCGAGCCGCGAAAGTCAACATTTAGCTCATGCTTCGAGCAGTAGTCGATTACTGCCTGCTGAAACGTGCTGCCAGCAACGGTAAACTCAATCAGCTTCGAGCGTTCGAGAACGCCTAGGAATCCATCGGTATAGTAGGGTGTAAACCACGTGTCGTATTCTGGCAGGTGACGAGCAATCTTGTGCATCATCGTCGTCTGATTCATCGACCCGCAGATGAAGAGGATTCGGCGTGTTCTTGGCATAGCTAGGCGGAAAGCGTTGAAAGAACCGTCTGTTCTTTACCGAACGCAAAAATCCGCCGCCAACATCACCAGCGTTTAACCACGCTATTACAAGGCGGTAACGGCGTTACAGTGGCGTAATGTTCAATGCATTTGCATGGGACGCTTCGCGGGACGCTGCGCGGGACGCTTCGCGGGACGCTGCGCGCAAAACCCACAGACCCGGCGTCTCGCCGGGACCGCCTCCGGCGGTATGTACATCCAAAAAATGCGTCGATTCCCCACCTTGGGCGCGTAGCGGCGGCGTGTGCAGCGGAGTGCAAAACATAATGCAAAACGTACGGGGCTTTAGCCCAATCCCTATGGTTGCTTTAGCCCGTGGTTTCAACCACGGGGAACAGGGAGAGCTGCGTTGTATCTTTTTACCGCCGGAGGCAGTCCCTGCCAGAGGCAGGGTCTGTGGGGTGGGCGGTCCCTGCCAGAGGCAGGGTCTGTGGGGTGGGCGCTGCCCATCACGATTCACGGAATGCTATACGTACCGCTGGGCAGGCACAGGCTGGCCAGGCACAGGCTGGGCAGGCGCAGGCTGGGCAGGCACAGGGGCCTGCCCCTACCGCCTGACCCCATCACCCTGTTTTGCATCGAATGTAGGGGCGGCCCCCCGTGGCCGCCCACAGCGGTGTGCCGCGAAGCGTTGTGTTACGGCACAACGATGATTCTTTGTCGCACAGTCGGCGTAACGAGGAAATATACGCCCGGTGGAACGTGGATCTGGTCACCACCACCGCCCGAACCTACACCCTGGGCTATGGTACTTCCGCGAACATCAACAACCATGTACGGTCCAGTAATCTGCCCGACATCAAAGCGCCCTGAAGTTACTTGGACATCAGACTTCTGTTGGGAATCTTCATGTACCGAAGTTGCGAGCACAAGGCAATTAACATCGATGGTACTAACTGATTTACGACGAGTTGCGGAGTCACGAGATGAAGCAACTAAATCCGTCAACCAAGTTCTCATTGTAGCCGCGTTATAATAATCATCAAACTCTAGTTCAATGAAGAATACGTCTTTTCCCGGATAAGGCCAATTGCTAGCTGGCACTCTAAATGCCGAAATAGTCTTGACGCGAACGCTCCCTATCACCTCACGCATAACGGCTAGTTTATTACGAACCAGACTGTCGAGAAGGTACTCTTCTCGCTCTTTTGGAACGAATGAACTGTCGGAACTCAACTGACGGAACTCCACATACCCTGTCGAATCGTGATGGTATTCCACCCAAATATTTGACTTGGAATAGAAGTACGAGAGCCAATCTCTCTCGAGTTCTTCCCAATTCTTAGGCATCGGATCATCAAGGTCATACCACATTTCGATTGTGCAAAAGGTGCGTGCAGGTGGATGATATCTCACCAAATTCCTCTGGGCGACGCAGTCCACCGATGAAACCACAAGGGCCAGGACGAACAATCCAAGTGCGGTCAGTGTGTTTACACGTTGGGTTTTCATTTGACATAATCCTTGAGTATTCGTGTCAACAAATTCTTGCGATCAATCTAGATAACTACCTCACAACGAGCATCAGTACCGAACAGGTAGTGGTTTGTGGGTTGTACACGCGTAGCGAATATACGCCCGGCGCGATGGTCTGCAGGTGGGCAAACAGCTCAGGTACGTTCGACAGAATCTGCGTCTGTCCTGTTAGGCCGTGCAACTGATAGGTGGCCTCGGCAGGGTTGCCATTACAGGCCACGCGAATCTTGCGGTTAAGCGCATCGACGGTAGCCGTGGCTTGCTCGAAGACGTAGGTGGCTGTGTACATGGGCACGTATGGCCTGCCAGTGCCTACTTCTGCGTCATCTAGCCTCTGTTTTCCAGGCGGCACCATAGTACTTCCATCAAGGTTGAAGTTGGCACACGTCGACGGTTCGTTTTCGATACCGCAGAGTTGGTCGTACCCTTGGCTGACGTTCCACGGATTGCCACCGATGGCTACGTTGTTGGGGACCCGTGGTATGCCATTGGGTCTAAACTCATTGAACGAGCCGTCGACGTTCTGAAGCGGCATCCACGGCGCCGAGAGGTGGCTGGTAGCAAACTGCGAGAAGGCATTGTAGCCGCACTTGATAAGGTACTGCGCTCCCACATTGTATTGTACGTCGGCCAACAGTGCCACCTCTTGGGCCCAGTTGGCATCCACCAAGGTAAAGGGATTGGGA
>JALHPC010000050.1 GCA_022842685.1 Candidatus Kapaibacterium sp. | reverse complement strand
CGTGTGCTCTTCCGATCTGGGCGAACGAACGAGGCTTCGATAACGCTGGTGATACCACCACGGGCATGCCATTCGGCGGTAACGGTCATTTCGAGGGGGTTGCAGCAGGCCACGAGTTCATCTAAAATGCGGTTGGTAACCGCTTCGTAGAAAATGCCCTGATTGCGGAAGTCGAGGTAGTAGTACTTGAGCGACTTCAACTCCAAGCAGGTTGCATCGGGGATATAGCGAACGGTAATGGTACCAAAGTCTGGTAGGCCCGTTTTGGGGCAAACGCTTGTGAACTCGGGATTGACGTGCGTGATAACGTAGCGGCGCCCAGGGGCCGGATTGGGGAAGGTTTCGACAGACATAATTCGGGTAGAGTACGTAATGCTGTAAGGCCGCAAAGATACGGAAGACGGGATGGACGCATGGGCGTCCATCCCGTCTGAAGATGGTGGGCTATGGTCGTGAGGGTTACTCGATGTGTACGAGGGCCGGCAGCACGGCCAGCGTGTGTTCGTTGCGGGCCATGGCGGTTACTGCTGCGGTATGTCGAAGCTGCTGCTGAACGGGTGCCGGCAGCGCTTGGTATACTTCGCGCCACGGTGCCGACGTGCCGGCGGTTTTTTGGATGATTGCAGCCAGGGCATTGGTTGTTGGGGCCGATGCTTCGTCGGACTGATCGATGCCAAAGAGCTTTAGGAGGAGCTGCATAGGGTCTTGCTTTTCGGGATAGATAAACACACGAGTGCGACCATCGGCAGGTACACCAAGGCGTTGTTTCATAAGCTTGACAGATGCCTGAAGGCCACCTTCGACGTCGACAAGTCCAACCTGCTTGGCAGCGCTTCCAGTGTAGACGCGGCCCTTGGCGAGTGCTCGGGTTTCATCGTAGTTTTTGCCACGCGAATCGGCAACCTTCTGAACAAAGCGTTGATAGATTGGTTGGCTAAGGTTGTAGAGCTTTGCTTTGTCGGTGTTCGACAGTGGCATCATGGGATTCAAGAAGCCAAAGGATGATCCCGTGGTAATGGTGTCCGACGTAATTCCCAGCTTACCCATGGTTCCAGTCAGGTTGGGTAGCATAAGGATGACGCCGATAGAGCCCGTGATTGTAGAAGGGTGGGCGATGATGGTATCGCAGGCCATGGCGATATAGTATCCACCCGAGGCGGCAACGTCGCTCATCGATGCATAGACGGGTTTGCCAGTTCGCTTCTTAATATCGAGGATGGCGGCCCAGATTTCTTCGGATGCGATTACCGAGCCACCGGGCGAGTCGATTCGCAGGATAATGCCCTTGACTTTCTTATTGTCGGCGGCTTGACGTAGATGTTTAACAAGCGTGCGCGACTTAATGCCTTCATCTTCGGCAAAGGGGCTTTCGTCGGCAGCGCCCGACGTTATCGCGCCCGAGGCATAGACGATGGCGATACCGTTTTCCTTATCGACTTCACCTTCGTCGGCATCGTATCCCGCGCTGATATAGCTTGACAACGAAATGGTGCGCAAGCGCTTGGTTGAGTCGCTGGCGCGTTCACCGCCGATGCGTTGTTTGATGCGCTCACGAAGATCGTCTTCCATCACGAGGCCGTCGATGAGTCGCGCGTCAAGCGCTTGATGGGCGGTATATATGCCGCTGTCCAAGTGTGACGCAACGGCGCTGCGTTCAAGCTTGCGCGATGTACTTACGGCATCGATGAACATCGACCGACGTTGTTCGATGATGGCGCGAACCTCTTCCTTGGCGGGTTCCGACCAGCCCGTGCGGCTAAACATCTCGCCAGCCGACTTGTATTCTTCGAATTGTTGGACGTGCCACTCAACGCCAATTTTCTCGAACATGTCCTTGAAGAAGGTACCTTGTGCTCCGAAGGCGTTAAACTCTAGCATACCTTCGCTCGGCATAAAAATGGAGTCAGTGGCAGATGCTAGGTAGTAATGTCCCTTCGTACCACCTACGATATAGCTATAGCTAAACTTGCCGCTCTTGGCGAACTCGACCATGGCCTCGCGGATTTCGGTGCTTTTGGCCATGCCGACGGCGCCTTCGGCCTTGTAGATGAGGCCTTTGATGCGATCGTCTTTGGCGGCGTTGTTGATGGCGAGAACGACTTCGCGCAGCGACGTAGCGCTGCGGGCGCCACCAAAGTCGAACGGCGCTGTTACTTCGGCCTCGCTTACGCCTTTACTGAGGTCGATAACCAGGACGGATTCGCTGTCGACAGTCACGTCGGACGACTCAGAACTCAGGCCCTCGGAGAGGGCAATGAAGAAGGCGGCGATACCGCCGACAATCAGGATGAGGATGCCGCCAATGATGGCGACGGGAATCCACCAGCGCGAGCGCCTGGGGGACTGTGGGGACATGCTGGGGGGAGGGGGGATAGGTCGAAGAGTGGAGCCGTCGCTCATGTAAAAAACTCCGTACGTTGTGAAAAACAGGGGTTCAAGTTGACAGAAAGGGCGCTGTGTACGCCGCCGTGCAAAGTTAGTTGCAGGGCGTTTGGCATTACGCTACGTAATATGCCGCGCAGCGGCGCAGTAACTTTGCAGCCCATGAGTCACGACGTTCCTTCGCTTTCGCTTGCCGAGTACACCTATGTGCTGCCCGATGACCGCATTGCCCAGCACCCGCTTGCAGAGCGGGATGCCAGCAAACTACTTGTCGTTGACGTGTCAACCAGAAGTGTTCGGCACGAAGTGTTTCGCGATGTGGCTGCACTATTGCCGGCGAATTCGCTCATCATTGCGAACAGATCGAAGGTTATTGCCGCGCGCTTGCCCATGGTGAAGCCCACGGGTGGAAGCGTCGAGGTGTTACTTTCGAAGCCCGTAGCGCCCAGCGCCGATCCTTCGATTACACTTGCCGCGGCGTCGCCCACACGGTGGGAAGCGCTTGCGTCGGGCCGGAACGTCGTGCCCGGCACGGAGCTGCGCCATGCCTCGATGCCCCTTACCGCCACCATCGTAGAACGCAACGGTGCCGATGCCGTGGTAGACGTGGCGTGGGAGGGCAACATGACGATGGCCGAAGTGCTTGATGCGGTTGGCGTGTTACCGCTGCCCCCCTATATGCGGCGCGATGCCACACGGGATGATCGTGATAGGTATCAGACCGTATATGCCACCGAACAGGGGAGTGTGGCTGCGCCAACGGCCGGACTGCACTTTACCGAGAGGGTGCGAACATCGCTGAACGAACATGGCGTTTCATGGAGCGAAGTGACGTTGCACGTGGGATTGGGGACGTTTAAGCCGGTTGACGTGGAAGATGCGCGCCATCACGTGATGCATTCCGAGCGCATTGCCATTTCGCGCCAAACAGTCGAGGCCATACTGCAGCAACATGCCGGCCCAATGCCGTGGATTACTGCCGTTGGTACAACGTCGATGCGGACCCTTGAAAGCTGGTTCGCTGTAGGATGTCAACTCCATCTAGGTGGCCATCTCGAAGAGACAATTGTCGTTGACCAGTGGTCTGCCTTCGACCAAAGGCATGCCTCGGTTTCGTGCGACGATGCCTTCGGCGCGCTTGCTAAGGCCATGGATGCCCGCGGTACATCTGTACTTTGGGCAGAGACCCAACTGATGCTAGCCCCCGGTGCTCGCATTGCCGTATGCGATGGCCTCATCACCAACTTTCATCAACCCGATAGCACATTGCTCCTACTTGTTGCTGCCTTTTGCAATGGGGCACTGTGGAAGGATGCATATCAGCAAGCGCTAGACAACGACTATCGTTTCTTGAGTTATGGCGATGCAATGTTGTTGCGACGAACGGTAATGTAACCGCTTACAGGTGCCGTGCCTCTCAATGTTCGAATGCGCAAGGAAGCACCATGAACACCCACACCGAGCAACAGCATGAGTTTATGCTGTTGCTCAAGCCCATCCAACGAAGTTTGGAGGCCTACTGCCTGCGATTGACGCAGGACAGAGACGAGGCGCGAGACCTGATGCAAGACACCATCGTGTTGGTGTGGCAGAACTTCTCGTCGATTCGCGATCATGCCGCATTTCGGTCGTTCTGCTTTACCGTGGCCACGAACGCCTTTCGCAGGCGGTTCTCACGGCGACGCCTGTTTGGGCTAATGCCAGAAGATCACGACGAAGAAAGTAGCGACCCAACGCCCGAGCAGCGTGCCGACCACATGCTGCTTCATGATGCACTGCAAAAGCTGCCAGAACGCTCTCGCGAGGCAATCCTGCTGTTTGAGATTGCCGACATGAGCGTGGCCGACATTCAGCGCATTCAAGGCGGAACGGCAAGTGGCGTAAAGGTGCGCCTTATGCGTGCCCGACGCCGCTTACAAGAATTGCTAGGTGTTAGTCCTTCCAACACAACGTCCCTGGAGCACAGCTATGAAACCAACTGACGAGCTGTCGGCCATGCTACGATCTGCCGACCACGAACCGCTGCTGAACGATGATGAAATCTACCGCCTTTTGGCGGCGCCACCTGTTGCTGCGCAACAGCCCTCACCTGGCAGAGTGTGGTACTATGCTGCTGCGGCAACCGTGGCTGCATGCGCTATTGGCGTGTACACGTTAATGCCGACCGACACTGGCAGCTACGATGCAAGCGCATCGAACGAGGAGTCGACGACTACTGCACCACAGGCGCTTCGAGAACCGGTGGTGTTGGACGAACCTGCGCCGGCTGTTGAAGCCGATGACAGCATGGCTCGAAGCCGAACAGCACGATCCGTGCCGCCTGTTACCTTCGAGAGGGCCACCCCCGAACTGCTTGCTGGCCTAGCCATTGAGCAAGAGTCGGCCTTCGTGCGGTTTGTCGATGGCCGCCTGATGGTAACGATCACCAACCGTGGCATTGGGCTTCGTCCGGCGCGGAGCGCTTCGCGCAGCGAGGCACCCGTGGCTGTTACGTTGTACGACGCCAACGGCGCCTATGCCTCGTGGCACGATGCCGACGCTGCCGAACCCACCGTGGCTACGCTGCGCGCGCTGCGCTTTGCGCTTCCCGACGATGCCGCCATAGGGCGCACGAACGTGATGGCAGTGCTGTGGTACGCTCCGCGCTTAGACAAGGTCGACGCGTCGGACAGGTCTGACAGGTCGGACAGGTCGGACGCGTTTCGCGTGGAGCGCGTAGCGCCAAACCCGGTAGCCGACGACGTGGCAACGGTGACCGTAAACAGCACGGCGCAGCGCGCCGTGCGCGCTCGCCTGCTGGACATCGCCGGGCGCGAGCTGATGTCACTACCTGACATCACAACGCTACAAGCCGGCCCAACCACCGTCGTGATATCAGGGCTTTCGCGACTACCGGGAGGCATGGTGTTTCTAGTGATTGAAGATCCAGCCAGCGGCATGTTCGTTTCGGAACGAATTCTCCTTCAACGTTAATCCACGGAGCGCAGTTATGAAATACCCATCGTTTGCCTCGGTCGCAGTTCTCCCGGTTTTTGCGGCTCTGTCGCTGCTGGTGCAAGATCCGTTCTTTCGGCCAACTCCGCTGACACAGCAGGTACGTCCGTCGCGACTGGGCATCATCGCCGAGGTGCGCCCCGATGAACGTCCTATCGAGATGAAGTCTGTCCGCGTGCAAACCCACATCGTTGGCATGCGCGCCACAACGGTCATGGAAACCGTCGTGTACAACCCCAACAACCGCGTGCTGGAAGGCACGTTTTCGGTGCCCCTTGTCGATGGACAAGTCGTGGTGGGCATGGCACTCGACATCAACGGTAAGATGCGCGATGCCGTAGTAGTTGATAAATCAAAGGGCCGCGCAACCTTCGAAGCTATTCAGCGGCGGGGTGTGGACCCGGCACTCGTGGAGTGGACGCGTGACAATTCTTTCAAGACGCGTGTATATCCTATCATGGCGCGGCAATCACGCACGGTGCGCATTGTACTAGAGCAGGACCTGACGCAGGGTTCCAACGGTTTTCAGTATACGTTGCCAATGACCATGACAGATACCGTGCGCTCGTTTACATGGGATGTTCGTGTGGATGGCTTTGGCACGATTCCGTCGGTTGTAGGCGACGACCAAGAGCGCATAGAGTTTACTGGTAACGGACGCCATTATACGTACAAGGCCGAGCGCGCGAACGTGGTTGCACAAAGCCCGTTTGTTATCGACGTGCCCGTTGCTCCGTCGGCCGATGTGGTGACGGTAAACACGTGGAAGGGCGAGAGTGTGTTTTCTATTGCAGCAACCAGTCCAAGCGTCGACGTTTCCAACGCACGACCTGCACCTTCAACCGTAACCATCGTGTGGGATGCGTCATATTCGGCTCGACTGGCCAACCGCGAGAAGCAGTTAGCATTTATCCGTGAACTGTTTGCGAAATGGCCCAACGTTGCTGTGCGGCTAGATGTTGTTGCACATACGCTTGTGAGCTCACGACAGTATTCAGTGCGCAATGGCGATGCTAGGAATCTGCTTCGAGACCTTGAACAAGCACATCTTGACGGAGCCTCGAACCTAGCTGCGATTCCATGTTCAACGTATACCTCAGACGTCGTTCTGATGTTCACCGATGGTATTCAGACGTTTGGTCCTGCCACGACCTTGGCTTGTCCTCGTCCCACATACTGCATCGTTGCCACGCCAACGGCAGATTCGGACCGGCTTCGTGCCTTTGCATCAGCCACCGGTGGGGCGCTTGTCGACCTTACAACAAGCACAACTGCCGAGGCCGTGCGAGCACTCTCCACGGTACCGCTTGTGCTAGAGCGTATTCGTGTGGTCGATGGCACCGTTAGCAACATCTCCCCTTCAACAGCCACTACTGTCGACCTTGGCACTACCATCCTAGGTATGCTGAAAGGGGCATCGGCAACCATCGAGCTAACATATACGCTAGGCGGCGTTGCCGTCGAACAGCGTGTAGTATTGGTTAGCGCCGAGCGTCACGCCCGCGACGGTGCCATGGCCGTGCGGCAGTGGGCGGCCATGCGCGTTGCACAACTTGCGGCCAACAGACGCGCCAATGCCGACTCTATAGCCGCACTTGGCTTACACTATGCCATCGTAACACCGCGTACGTCGCTGATTGTGCTAGAGACGCTGGCAGACTACGTGCGCTACGATATCGAACCGCCGGCAAGCGAACCCGAACTGGTGGCCCAGTGGAAAAGCCATCGATCGACGTTGGAACTGTCGAAGTTGACACATGGCGACATCCAGCGTGTGACGAGCATGCTCAATGGTGTTGCAAACCAGGCGACTCCGGCGTCCGCACAAGCTCGAACACGAAGCGCCAAGCAGGGAGAATTCGTTGAACGGACGCTTGTGGCGTCAGAAGATATGGCGTACGACATGGCAGCGCCCAGCCAAGCGCAGACGCCTGTACAGACTACTCCTGTTGTTCAACCATCGGGCAACGGCTTTCAGGTGCGTGGTTCACGCGCATCCGAAACTAAAGTGTTTGTAGATGGGCTAGAGGGAGTGACCGAACAGTTTACTGGTGGATTGGGTAATGCGGGTGCCAGTGTTGTGACGTTCGACAGCGTAAGCTTATGGCAAGAAGCACAAGGTGTAAAAGCCCAGCAACAGCCTAAGCAACCCACGGAGCCATGGAGCAGCGAACTGCAGTCACTCAATCGTGGCAGCGTGTACGCCTGGTACCTCCAGCGTAGAGCCGGCTACGAGCGCGTTCCGGGCTTTTTCGTAGACGTTGCCGAGCAACTGCGGAAGCATGGCGACTCCGCCGCGGCCATCAGGGTGCTTAGCACGCTTGCCGAACTCGACGGTGAAAACCACCGCGTGATGCGCGTGTTGGGACGTCGGCTACTTCAGTATGGCAGACCTCAGGAAGCCATTCACGTGTTTCGCGATGTAATGGACATACGCGACGAAGAGCCGCAGAGCTATCGCGACCTAGCTCTTGCGCTTGACGCCGCAGGCAAATATCAAGAAGCCGTTGACATGCTGTTTGCCATGGCCAAACGAGCATGGGACAGTCGATTTCCCGAGATCGAACTCATAGCACTTAACGAGATGAACCGCATCGTTAGCCTACGTCGTGCGCAGGTTACCACCGCAGGAATTCCCAAGGAACTGCTGTTTGATGTGACGAGCGACATTCGTGTGGTAATGGATTGGGATGCCGACAACTGTGATATGGACTTGATGATAACCGAGCCAGACGGAGTTGTGTGCATGTACAACAATCCGCGCACGCCTTCTGGCGGCAAACTGTCGCGCGACCTCGTGGGCGGCTACGGCCCCGAAGAGTACACCATGCGGAAGGCGAAGAAGGGGCGATTTGTGGTTCAGGCCAAGTATTATGGCGACAGGCAGCAGACCTATGGTGCTGGAGCTACAACCGTTCAGGTAACCGTGTTCAGAAACTACGGTCGTGCCAACGAAACCGTCCAGCATCACACCATTCGAATACGCAACGTGCGTGACCACATCGACGTTACCACGTTCGACGTCTAGGCCGGCCTAGTTGCGTGTGCGCAGGGCGCGATTGGCAACGTAGAGCATTGCTGGCTGCGTTGCCGCAACACGTACGCCTGCCGGCGCGGTAACCACTGGGCGAACGTAGCCCGACGTAGCCGTTGGAAGCGTAGGCGGAAGCGTCACCGAAATTTGTTCCGGCCGGATCGCTGCCAAGTCGTCGACGCCCCCTTGCAGAATAACCGTAATGCGAGAGGGCTCGACGGAAATCATGCGGGCACCCGATGTTGCTGGCTGGGGCACGACGACGTCGGATATGGCAAGGTCGGCGTACTGTTGAATGGGTATGTGGACATTGACAGATGTGGGACTAGCCGACATTACCGAAGACAGCGAGTCGCTTACGTTTATGGTGGTGTTGATATCGTCCATGGCATCGAGCACAACAAGGCGTTGAGTGGGCCACGAGCTGATGCCTTCGACTGTGCGAACACTACCGCGCAGACTAACTGTTGGTGGGTCGATACGTGGCGCACCAACAACAAAGCCGGGACGGGGTTCAACACGGTATCGCATCGTTACTGGTACGATTCGAGTTGCACGGTCGCCAACGGCAATGGTGATTGTGTGAGGGTCGACGTCGAGTGCCTGAACTGCTTGGGGAAGTTGGATAGCTCGCATAACATCGGACTTTGAAACGGTATATACCAGCGAGCCGTCGGGGCGCAAGCGTTCGAGTGCCACAGTGCATCGGGCCGATGAAGGAAACAACCGGAGGTTGAACAAGCGCCAGCCAGAGCCGCGAGCTCGAATCGAGAGGCGTTGTGGTACGGCCGAAAGCAGCGCCTGGTCGGGAGGTGCCTCGACGGTAAACGGAACGTCGACATAGTCCTCGTACGTCCGCGTGAGAGATACGTATCCCCACAGCATCACGGCCATCACAAGGCTCATGACAATGGCAGTTACTGAGGGTCCGCGGCGGGCCATGGCTCGGTTGGTGGTGGGATAGTTTCAGTGAAGAACACCGACAACTGGCGGCGCTCGGTAATCATCGTTAGCATTTGTGCATGAATGCGTTGCCGCTCATCGAGATCGGCAATCGTCTCGGCCAGTCGTTGAAGTTCGCCAATACGCTCGGTAAGCATAAGAAAGCGCAATTGTGTAAGCGCGGCGCGGATAACTGGCTCGGCGTCAAACGTAGGGATTTCAACGTCGAAGTCCAACCATTTTTTGCTTGGTATAGCAGTATTGTCCACCATGCCTAATAACTCATTACGCTCGTCTTCAGGCAGTAAGGGGTCATTGGCAACAAAGTGCAAGACATCTGGATGTTCTTCGCTCGCAATCATCACCTTGGTGAAGAGCATGCGACCGCGCTCGGAGATAAACGTCTCGGCACTTACGTCATACGTGTGCAGTAGGATTTCCATGCCATGGTCGACGCATAGCGCTACACGTAGTAGCTCGCGTTCAGGCGGAAGAACACGGGCAGCGGGCGCCGTAGAACTGGCTGCGCCAGAATTGCCCGTCGGGCTGGTAGGACCGGTAGAGCTTGTCGGACTGGCCGGACTCGTCGGACTTGTTGGACTTGTCGGGTTCGTCGGACTCGTCTGACTGGTCGGACTCGGCGGAGCCGTTGGAACGGCTTGCCGTAGTCCCTGGAGTTCGTCCATCAGAAGGCGCTCGTCGAGGCGGAAGGCCTCGGCAAGTTCACGCACTAAGAAGGGACGTTGTAGTGCGTCCGGCACGTTACGCACCCATTGTAACATGGTGCGTACCATTTTGGACCGGCCCAGAGGATCGTTAACAAGGCCTATGGCTGCGGCACGTTGGGCTTGCCAAGCAATCCAAGGGATGGCGTCATCGATCAGATCCTTCATGGCCTGCCGTCCCTCATCGCGAAGCAGGCTGTCGGGATCGGTACCGTGCGGCATCGTCACAACGCGCACGTCCAACCCGGCCGCGAGAGCCACCTCGATACTGCGTGTGGTGGCATTCTGGCCCGCCTCGTCGGCGTCGAACACGAGTGTTACAGACTCGGCATAGCGCTTTATGATACCAGCATGAGTAGGCGTAAAGGCAGTACCACTGCTAGCAATGGCTGCGGTAAACCCATGCTGATGCATGGTAACCACGTCGGCCTGGCCTTCAACAAGCAGGGCCGTGTTTGCTTCGCGTATCGCACGTTTGGCAAGGTGTAGGCCATACAGCACGCGAGACTTGTCGTACACCAAGCTTTGTGGCGAGTTGATGTACTTGGGCTGGCCAGGAACGTCTTGCAGGATTCGAGCGCTAAATCCAATCACGCGCCCCACATCGTCGCATAGCGCAAACATGGCCCGCCCGCGGAATCGGTCGTACATGCGACCGTCTTCGCGCACAACGGCTAGGCCGGCGTCGACGATGTTTTCGTTGCTGTAACCATTGGCATGCAAGTGGTTCAACATGGCATCCCATGATTCGGCCGAATAGCCCAATTGGAATGCAGCAATGACGTCGGCCGAAAAACCACGTCGGTCAAAATAGGCCTGCGCCACGCCTCCGCTACCTGACTGCACGTTGGCTGAGTAGACTGTTGCCGCTTCGCGCAAGGCCGCTAGGGCTGCATCGCGCCGTGCATGCATACCTGTTGGGTCGTCGCGTTCCTCGTCGGGAATCACGATGCCGAGCCGTTGTGCAAGCGACCGAACCGTGTCGACGAACGTCAGTTTCTGATGCTCGGACACAAACGTGATAACGTTGCCGGCCTTGCCGCAGCCGAAGCACTTGTAGATACCCTTGTCGGGGTTAACGTTAAACGACGGTGTTTTTTCGTTATGAAAGGGGCAAAGGCCTAGGTAATTACGGCCAGCCTTCTTTAGGCGAACGTGCTCGCCGATAATCTCGACGATGTCTGCCTGCTCGCGAACTTGCTCGATAATATGTTCAGGAATTCTCACGCTGTGTTGGGATCAAAACACTCGACGGCTGCAGAGTCGGCGCAGTCGTTCATGAGTTGCTGTACGCTCTTACCAAGGCCAGGATGAATCATCATTGGTGCAACGTCATTCGCTGGTTGCAGAACAAACATGCGTTCGTGCATGCGGGGATGGGGAACACAAACGTCTCCGTCATTCACGATGACGTCGCCAACAAGAATTACGTCGACGTCGATCTCGCGCTGGCGCCAGCGCTCCGTTAGCGTTCGTCCAACGAAGCGCTCTACGTGCTTACACGCCTGCACAAGCTCGACAGCAGGTAGTACCGTGGTGGCTGCAACCGCCACGTTAACAAACATCGGCTGATCGGCATAGCCGACGGGTTCGGTGCGATACCATCGACTTAGCGTAACGTTCGCCACTGCGCCTTGCGTTTGCAACGCGTCAATTGCAGCGAGAATGTTCGACACACTGTCGCCCACGTTGGAACCCAACGACAGCAAGACAGGCGTGCCGGTGTTGGACATTGCCTTAGCCGTCGTTGCGCGATGCCGAAGCTTCGGCCTCGACATAGGTGAGTACCTGCTGCATCGGAACGTTGAGCTTGCGCACTCGCACGGTTGCTCGGCGGGCTTGCGCAAAGCGGTCCAGAATTTCCGACGCTATGTCGTGAGCCAGTGTTTCTATCAACTCGTAGGGATCGTCGGTATTCATGTGCTCGCCAACAACAAACAACACCTCTTCGTAGTTAATCGTATCGTTGATGTTGTCGCTTACAACAGCAGCCGTGGCATTGTAATACAGGTCTACGTCAACCTGGTAGCGTCCACCCAGCGAACGCTCTTCAGGGCGTACGCCATGGTAGGCAAAGTACTCTGCATTGTGAATGCTGATGCGCGTAAGGGATTCGTGGCGGGCCATAGGGGGAGTTCGTAGAAATCTGCTGAAACGGAAGTTGAAGCCGAAGTGGACTACAAGTTTACCACTTCGGTTGAAGACACACCCCCTGGCGGCAGCCATCGTTCGATGTGGGGGGACTATTTTTGTAGCCGAGCCGTTGGAACATCGGCCACGGGCGTACTTGTTGTGCATCACAGCAGTCGTTGCACATTCACCATATTCCACACCATCATGAATCCGATCCTGGCGGAAGCCATCAACGAGCAAATTCGCGCCGAATTCCACAGCGCCTACATCTACCTAGCCATGGCGGCTTGGGCCAACGAGAACAATTTGCCCGGAACAGCCCATTGGCTGCGTATGCAGTGGCAGGAAGAGACCCTTCACGCAACGAAGTTTTTGGACTTCCTTCACAGCCGTAATGCTAGCGTTCACCTGTTAGCTATCGACGAGCCCCCACGCTCGTATGCATCCCTTATCGACGTGTTCGAGCACGTGTTGCACCACGAACAGTCAATCACCGAGCGCATTAACGTTTTGTACGACAAGGCCGTCGAGCACCGCGACCGTCCACTCCAGATCTTACTTCAGTGGTTCATCAACGAACAGGTCGAAGAAGAGTCACAGGTTCAAGGCATCCTCGACCAGCTCAAGCTTGTTGGCTCAGACGGCCCCAGCATCTTCCTCCTCGACCGTCAGTTTGCCTCTCGGCCGGCACCGGCCACCAATCCGGAGTAAGGGGCAATGACCGAACTGCGGCCCGACCGCCTTGCGGATCTCTTGGAGCGGACCACAGCCACGACCGTGGCGGTGGTTGGCGACGTGATGCTGGATCGCTACTTCTGGGGTAGCGTTGCTCGCGTCTCGCCCGAAGCGCCGGTTCCCGTTGTTGATGTCGACGATGAGTCGTTCCACCTTGGCGGAGCCGCTAACGTGGCCGCCAATCTGTTGTCGCTCGGCGCTACGCCGCTGCTGTGCGGCGTGGTTGGCGACGACGGCATGGGGCGCACGCTTCGCGATGTAGCGCGGCAGTGCGGCCTTAGCGATCGTGGCCTTGTGGTTGACGCTGCGCGCCCAACTACCGTGAAGACCCGTGTTATTGGCAACAACCAGCAGATTGTGCGCTTGGATCGCGAGGATCGTACGGCCGTTTCGGCCGCTGTTGCCGAGGCGTTGATTGCCGTGCTTGCCCAGGCGAGCAACATCGGTGCCGTCATCTTAGAGGACTACAACAAGGGTGTTCTTACGCCTGACGTTATTGCACGGGTTTTGCGCTTCGCGGCAGACCGCTCCATTCCTGTGTTTGTTGATCCAAAGCGTGAGAACTTTTTCGCCTACCGTGGGGCATTCTTGATGAAGCCCAACCGTAAGGAAGCCGAAGAGGCAGTTGGTGTGCCCTTGCGTACGGCCGACGACGTACGGCGGGCTGCCGCCATTCTTGTGGAGCGTTTGGAGGCACGCAACGTGCTCATCACGCTTGGTGCCGAAGGTATGATTCTTGTTGAGGCCGATGGCAACACAGCAGCCGTGCCCACGGTGGCGCGGCGCGTTGCCGATGTGTCGGGCGCTGGCGATACCGTGATTGCCACACTTGCAGCAATGATTGCTGCGGGTGCAGCCATGCGCGAAGCTGCCACGATTTCGAATATCGCGGCAGGCATCGTTGTTGCCGAACCAGGCATCGTTACTGTAACACCAAAGCAGTTGCTGGAAGCCGTAGCCGAGTATGGAAGCATAGTGCAATGAGCTTAAACGTTGATGATGCGCGACAGCTTGGTGAACGACTGCGGTCGCAGGGGCATACCATCGTCTTTACCAACGGCTGCTTCGACATTCTGCACGCAGGCCACGTGACGTATCTGGAACAAGCAAGAACGTTGGGTTCGGTGCTTGTTGTTGGCCTAAATGGCGACGACTCTGTACGCCGGCTTAAGGGGCCGCAACGGCCGATTAACCATGCCGACGACCGCGCGGCTGTTCTAGGGGCCCTGCGTTGTGTAGACTATGTGGTCGTCTTCGACGAGGACACTCCGCTGAGTCTCGTGTCGACATTACTTCCCGATGTGTTGGTGAAGGGTGGCGACTACACTCGCGACACCGTTGTAGGGGCCGACGTTGTAGAGGAGCATGGCGGTCGCGTAGAGATCATTCCGCTCTTGCCGGGCCGATCGACGACGTCGATCGTGGAGCGAGCAGCGCAGCGCTAGACTGGCGGCCGAGAGAGATGTACATCTACTCGCGGGCGAACGGACGGAACCACAATTCGCCAATTGAGACCGTTACAACAAAACGACCGAACGTATCGGAAACGAAGCCGGGGATACCGGAGCGCGTTCCAACCGTTACCGATGCGTCGATTACTGCCGACTCGCCCATGGGGAAATCGATGCCCCCTGACACCGAGAGTTCGGTGAGTCGATTGTTGTTGATTGTAAACCAACCTTGGTTGTAGGTGGCCCCTGCGTGCAGGCCTATGCGTTCGGCAAACGTAGCTGCGAGTGACGTGCTACCGGGCCGGCTTAGGGCAAGGGAAACACGGTTTGACGTAGTGGGAATAACGTTGGGAGCTTGTTGTACCGTGACGCCTGTGTGGTTGCTATGGACAACGTCGGCGCCAAGGATTGACCTACCCAAGCGATAGCTTAGGCCAAGTCCGAACGACGACGGAATGACTGTTGTGAACGACGTCGTTGTAACCGTATCGAAGGAGACTGCACCCGGACGGAAGGCCGCCGAGCGGTTGGCATTGATGACGGAGCCGCCGGAGCCGAGGGCGGCAACGAACCCAACGCCGAGGTCGGCCGTGGGCTGCCAGAACAGTCCAGTGCGGAATACCAAGCCGCGGGTATCGTAGTTCGAGATCTCCGTCATGGTAAAATTGCCCTCGCCACTAATCGTGACCCGATCGGAGTAGGTAATAGACCCAAACAGTGGTTGAACCGAGGCGCCGACGTACAACGAGGGCAGTGGCCGAAACGAAGCACCTAGGATAACGGCCGACACGCCTCCGTCGCCTGAGCGCTCTGAGCGACCTTCGACCACACGTCCGTCGATTTCGCGACGCAGTGGGAGCGCCGTGCGCATGTTAACCGACGTGTACGGCAGCAGTCCTGCCGAAACGCCGATGCCGAGGGCGGTATCGACGGAGAAGAGTGCAAGCAGTCCGTCGATTTCGCCATTGTTTTGCGCAATCGTACGTGAGTCTGCCGTATTAACGTGCTGGTTAAACCGGTATCCCGTTTGAAGGCGCGTCATTGGCGACATGCCAAGAAGCGCAGGATTAACCGTATTGATTGCATGTGAGTTGGGCATGGCGATGGCCGTGCCACCCAGGGCGTCGTAGACGGCACCAATGGAGGTGCGTTCGTCGCCCAAGCCAATGGTAGAGTAGGCGGCACCACCTTGTGCCGTAGCAAGGTACGAGGTCGCGATGAATCCAAAGACGGCGAAGACTACCTTCATGGATTAAGCCTAGGAATCGCGTAGACGACGGTTAGGCGCGGGCGTACAGCCGCGGCGGCCGTCATAGGGTGGAATGCCGTGCGATTAGCGCGAGAGATTTCGCGGAAGTCGTCGGGAAGAACGATCATTCGTGACGTCGAGTCGCCGGACCGAAGAATGGCTTGCACTGAACCGGCAAGATTTCGGAATACGTATTGTTGGCTGGCATCGTCGCGGCGTGCTTGATAGGTAATCACCGACGAAGCCCCTGGGGGCAGGTGTGTAAGGCGCATCACGTCGTCGATACCTAGCGAGCCATTCACCGATTCGCTAGGGTTAGCCGTGAGCGTAAGAGAGGCATCGAGGATGACGGCGTTGCGCGGAATTGGGGCGGCCGACACGTCGACAGCAATGCGATGTTGGACGGCGCCTTGCGTTATGAGAGAACCGGCAGATGCCTTTGGCGACTTCACAAAGCAGGCCACGGCCGATTCAAGCAGTGTAGTATCGGCGGCCGTAGAGTCGCGGTGTTTCGTTACCACACGCAGCCGCATAATCTGTCGGCCCGCCTGCACGTTCCTGAACAGGCGAATGTGGGACGTAACCGTGGGCAGGATGACTAGGCCGAACAGTTCATCGCGTAGCGTTGAGTCGGCGCCCCTTACCAGCCACGACTTGGTAGTTGTGGGGTCGAACGGCAGGGTTATAACTGAATCTGTCGTGGCGATAGTGCCGCGAAACGAACTCACCTTTGGCGATGATGGCGAGTAGTAGGTTGTGGCATCGGACGCTGTCCAGATTGAGTCCCACGTACTATTTGGAGCCCACACCTTCGTAAGTTCTAGCACATCAAAGCCAAACGACGTATTCGTTGTATCGCCATAGCGATACTCGACCGGGTAGAGCAGCAGTTCGCTAGACAGCACATCCCAATCGGGGGGGGCGCCTAGGGACGGGTAGTTAATAAACTCCACAAAGGCGCGTGCTTCTGTATCGGGCGTCTTGCCCAAAAAGACAAATGGGCTATTGAAAAGGGGGCGTTGAACCTCGATCGTTTCGACTGAGGCAAGCAGTGTTGTGGAGTCGATCGAAGACATAGCGTACAACGAGTCGATGCCGGGGCCTAGGTCGGAGCCGACGTCGGAGGGAAGATCGTTGCAGGACAGGAGGCCGAGGCAGGCGACAAGCGACGCAAGTGCTTGTAGGGAGCGTAGCGTCACTCCTTCTCCTTTAGCAGGTTGCGGTAGATTGTGTCGTATGGTTTGGCCGACAGAAGCCATGAGACATTAGTAGACATGGCGTTTCCGACGATGGCGGCCCAACGTTCGTGTTGGCTAACCGTATCGAGGGCGCGTGTCAGGGCTTTTTCGAGGTCGGCAGCGGTAGCTTGCTTGAACAGAACGGCGTTGCCTTTAGGGTCGGCGATATCGATGAGTCCTTCGGCAACACCACCTGTAAGGCGTACAACGGGAATCGTGCCATAGGGAAGGCAGGCGCGTTGGTATTGGCCGGCGGCTTCGCTGCGTGACGGCTTAACGAGAAGGGTCGAGCCGGCGACGGTATGGTGAAGGAACTCCTCGTCGAACAGCGTGCGCACGACCACCGACTTAGGGAACTTCTTGGCGAGTGCTTCAAGGGCTTTGCGATGATCCCAGGGATGATCGGCGCACACCACCACTTGGGCATTGTGCTTTATGATTGAAGGGATGCATTCGGCGAGCAGGTCGACGCCATGTGCATCGTCAATAGGGCCGACGAAGGAAACCACGGGAACGTCGCTTACGGGCAGGCCTGCCAGGCGTTGGAGGGCTGCGCGTGCATCGGCCTTGGCCTCGGTATCGATGGCGGAGAATCGTGCTTTTACGAAAGCGTCTGTTGATGGCGACCACATATGTGTATCAACGCCATGGGGAATGCCGTCGAGCGACTTTCCACGGAGCAGACTTGACCAGGCAGACTTGAAGTCTTTGTTCGTGTTTAACTCGGTGGCATATCCTGGTGACAGTGTAGTCACGCGATCGGCGAAGGACATGCCTAGGCGTGTAAAGTTCAGTTTCGTCTTGTGCTTTGCCGTTTCGATATGTTCTTGTGGCAGGCCAAGTTTTGCTACGGACTTTCCGGCGAAGACGCCTTGGTTGTTGAAGTCGGTAATCGTAAAGACCAGTTTAGACTTTTTGAACTCTTGCGGGTGAAGGGCGCGGGCATAGGCAAGCATAGGGGCGGCTTGCCAGCCGAAGCAGTGGATGATATCGGGAAACCATCCGAGGGTAACGCATGTTTGCAGGACTGTTCGGTTAAAGAAGATGAACCGGTCGTCATTGTTATCGAACTCGTTTCCGGTGGCATTGTCGTACTGCACACCTTTCTGAGCATCCAAGAAGTTAGCGTTTGTGGTGATGTAGGCTTGAATCTTCACGCGTGGGTTATTCACCGACGACGACTTCACTGTTGCTGGGTAGTCGTTCGCGCCAACCGGGATCGGGATGTCGCGAAGGCGGTTGATTTCGTGGATGCGGTTCTTCCGTTCGGAGATGAAGCCGTACTTTGGCGTCATCACGCGGACGTCGTGGCCGAGGTCGCGCAGGCCCATTGCATGGGCATAGACGGCATCGGCAACTTCCGACGTTTTGATGAAGGGGTACAGTTCGTTGGAGACAACGAGGATGCTGAGGGGTTTAGCCATTAGGGGACGCCTGTGAATGCAGGATACGACAGACTACAAAAATACGCAATCATAGCTGTCATGCGTTGTCGACCGAACGGCTGGTCGGCCGGAACACAAAAAAAATCATGCTATCGTTTGGTTATGTGAACTTGTTGCCGTAAGTTCGCATCCCCTTCGACGCACTATTGCGCTCACGGGGGGTGTTCTTTGACAACGGGAAGCAGCCTGAACAAGTGAAATGAACGTTAATTCTGCTTGAGTAGTGGGTGTAAGAGCCTACTATGAGAGTTGTGATTGGAGCCATACAAGATCGA
>JALHPC010000049.1 GCA_022842685.1 Candidatus Kapaibacterium sp. | reverse complement strand
CCCAGCCGCGTAACTATGCGAAGCATGTGACTATGCGCAGCATGTACCTATGCCGAAGGCATGTATCTGGGCCGCAGGCCCGTAACTGCGGCGCAGCCGCGTAACTATGCGCAGCATGTACCTATGCGCAGCATGTACCTATGCGCAGCATGTGCCTATGCGCAGCATGTATCTATGCGCAGCATGTACCTATGCGCAGCATGTACCTATGCGCAGCATGTACCTATGCGCAGCATGTACCTATGCCGAAGGCATGTATCTGGGCCGCAGGCCCGTAACTGCGGCGCAGCCGCGTAACTATGCGCAGCATGTACCTATGCGCAGCATGTACCTATGCCGAAGGCATGCAGTGTGGTATCTTTGCCAGACTTTCCTCTGACGCCATGCTCATACCCGACGTCTGGCTCTATGCCGGATTCATTGTTCTTGTCTTGCTTCTGTTGGCACTCGACCTTGGAGTGTTTAACAAGACGCCGCACGTAGTGTCTGTTAAGGAAGCGCTTGGTTGGACGGCGTTTTGGGTGTCGTTGGCATTGTGCTTCAACGTCTTCGTGTACTTTACCCGTGGCCCCGTTGTTGCCACAGAGTTTCTTGCTGGCTACTTGCTGGAGCAGTCGCTCTCGGTAGATAACATCTTTGTTATCATCTTGATTCTGCGGTATTTCAAGGTGGCCCCACAGTACCACCACAAGGTGTTGTTCTGGGGTATCGTTGGTGCACTCGTAATGCGGGGCACCATGATTGGTGTGGGCGCGGTACTCATTGCCGCCTTCGACTGGATCTTCTACGTGTTTGGGGCCTTCCTTGTTGTTACCGGTGTACGCATGGCCATCGACAAGGGCGATGCCGAAGACATTAACGACAACTCTGTTGTTCGGCTTGCCCGCCGATTCCTTCGCATTACGCCAGAATATCACCAAGAGAGCTTCACCATCCGCAAGGATGGTGTGTTGTGGTTTACACCGCTCTTCCTTGTTGTGTTGGTTGTCGAAGCTACCGACCTCGTGTTTGCCGTCGATAGTATTCCCGCAATCTTTGCTGTTACCAACGACCCCTTCATTGTGTTTACGTCGAACGTCTTTGCCGTCATGGGCCTGCGTTCGCTGTACTTTGCTGTTGCGGGTATCATGGGGTTGTTCAAGTACCTCAAGTATGGCCTAGCTGTTATCCTGTGCTTCATCGGTGCCAAGATGTTTATTATTCACTGGTACAAGATTCCCGTGTTTGTGGCTCTGGGAGTGATTGCCAGCGTCTTGCTGTTCTCGATTGTCGCCTCCTTTATTTCAACTCGTCGTCAACGCTCCTCATCACCATCCTAAGGAAGTACGTCCCATGCGCATTCTTGCAACTCTCCTCCTCACGTTTGCCACCGTATCCGCCGTTATGGCCCAAGACCTCAAGCTGCCAGCATTAAGCCCTAATGCTTCGCTGAAGCAAGACTTCTCTACGTCGTCTATCGAGATTACGTATTCACGTCCGTCGATGCGCGGCCGCGCCATCTTTGGCGACCTCGTGCCCTTCGACGCCATCTGGCGTACCGGTGCCAACTCGTCCACGGTCGTCACCTTCGGCGAAGATGTCGTGATTGGCGGCGTTAACGTCAAGGCCGGCAAGTATGCACTCTACACCAAGCCAGGTCGCACCCAATGGGAAATCATCATTAACAAGGGCACAGGCAATTGGGGTACTACCGGATATAGCGAAAGCGACGACGTTGTGCGCTTTAGCGTTACGCCCATGCAGCTTTCACAGCCGGTAGAGACGTTTACCGTTTCGATTGGCGACATCACCTTTAGCACCTGCAACATCGTACTGGCATGGGAGCGCACGCAAGTTGTTGTTCCCATCAAAGCCAATAACGAGCAGCGCATCTCCGAGTCGATCGATAAGGCCATCAACAACCCACGCATCCCATATCAGCAAGCCGCAACGTATTATTTCGAGACCAATCAACATCTCGACAAGGCCCTGCTCTACACCGACAAGGCCATCGAAGGTAACCCAAAAGCGTTCTGGTTGCACCTTATGAAGGCCCGCATTGCCGCCAAGATGGGCAATAAGACCGTGGCTACTGCCGCAGCCAATATGGCAATCGAAACCTCGAAGGGTACAGCCTACGAAGCCGAGTACGGCCGTCAAGCTACTGCCCTTATCCAATCTCTCCGCTAACGCTAGTCCGTGGTAACGTCCCCCACGGCTTACCGTTTTGCCCTTGCTGCCCTTGCCCTTGTTGCAGGCGCGGCAATCCATGCCCAGCCCATTCGCCCCTTGCCTGCAAGTCGTGTGCAAGGGGCACTGGAACAGCTTCGCAGTCTTACGTCGGTGCTCTATGTGGCGGCACATCCCGACGATGAAAACACGCGCCTGCTTGCATGGCTGTCGCACGGGCGAAACATCCGCACGGCCTACCTAAGCATTACGCGGGGCGACGGAGGGCAGAATATCCTAGGCAAGGAACAAGGACCTGCCTTGGGGCTGATACGTACGCACGAACTTCTTGCGGCACGGCGCCTCGACGGCGCCGGCCAGATGTTTGGCCGAGCCGTCGACTTCGGCTTCTCGAAGTCGAGCGACGAGGCGTTCAAACACTGGAATGCCCGGCAGTTGGTGGCCGACGTCGTTTGGGCATATCGTCGGTTCCGGCCTGACGTTGTTATCTGCCGCTTCCCGAAGGACAGTATGGCGGGCCATGGTCAGCACGCTGTGAGCGCCATCGTGGCCGAAAAGGCCTTCGAGTTGGCAGGCAATCCTGCCTCGTTTCCTGAACACATGGCATTAGGTGCCCAGCCATGGAAGCCCACGCGCCTGCTGTTTAACTCGTTCCGCTTTGGTACTCGCAGCACCGTGCAGGCCGATCACTTCCGCTTGGACGTAGGACACTATGATCCCTCTATGGGGCTTGGCTACGGCGAGCTTGCCGGCATTAGCAGGTCTATCCACCGCAGCCAGGGGGCCGGCACGCCCAGCACTCCCGGTGTACAACCCGAATACTTTCAGACAATCGTTGGCAGCAAGCCAACGCGAAGCTTATTCGATGACATCGACACAACGTGGACTCGCATAGGGCGTGCCGACATTGTTCGTGCCGTAGACAGTCTTGTTCGTGCCTTCGATGTGCGCCAGCCGCAGCGCCTGCTGCCGGCGCTCTTGCGCGTTCGCACGATGATTGCCGGCGTGCGCGACATTCACTGGCGTAATGTGAAGCTCGAAGAAATTAACGCCATCATTCTCTCGTGCATGGGCCTTGCCGCCGATGTAACCGTGCCACGTGTGCTGGCTGTGGCTGGCGACAGTGTTACGGCCACGGTGCGTCTGGTAGCTCGTGCGGGCACGACGGTAATCGCCAACCGCATCACGTTTCCGGATGGCACAGCGCTGGGGCCGCTGCGGCTGGATCACGACTCGCTACGCACGGCAACGACAACAATCCGCATCCCCGCTGCAACGCCGCCGACTCAGCCATACTGGCTTGCAGCCGATCCGGCCAACGACATGTTTGTTCTGCCGCATGATTCGCTACTGGGCAGCAGCGTCTCGCCCATGGCGTTGCCGGTGACCCTTGCTCTAACAGTGATGGGAGAGACCGTGGATGTTGAGGTGCCCCTAAGCTCGAAGCGGCTAGACCCGCTTCGCGGTGATGTGATTGAGGCGTTGCGTATTGTGCCCGAAATAAGTTTGGAGCCCGTTGAGCCGGTGACCGTTGCTGCAGCCGACGCCAACGTTGGCGTGCGTCTGCGCGTGCGATCGTATCGGCGCATACGCGATGCAGTTGTGGAGTTGTACGACGGCAAGACGGTTGTGGCCTCTGCAGCTGGGGTGTCGCTTGACGCCGACCGTGATACCATCGTCTCCGTCGTTGTTCCCAAGCTGCTGCAAACAACATCGCTTACGCTTCAGGCCGTTGTTCGGCATGCTGGTACGCAGTATGAACATGCAGTGCGCACCATTGCCTACGACCACTTGCCAACCCTGCAATATCTTGAGCCTTGTCGACCGAGGATTGTACCCGCGGCGTGGACGTGTACGGCTAAGCGCATTGGATTTGTGGAGGGTGCCGGAGACGGTGTGGTAGACTTCTTGCGTAGCGCCGGCCTTGTGGTGGATGTGCTGAGTGATGCCGAGTTACTGCGTGCCGACGAACTTATGCGCTACGATGCGATTGTCACGGGAGTGCGAGTGGTTAACACGCGACCTTCTATGAAGTTTATCTTGCCGGCGTTGCACCAGTACGTAGCACGTGGTGGCACCCTTGTAATGCAATACAACACCACGCAAGACATGGCAACGAAGGACCTTGGGCCGTTTCCGTTTGTACTTGGCCGTGAGCGAGTAACGGAAGAGGATGCTGCCGTAGAGGTGGCCGACAGTTTGCACGTCTTGCTTACAACGCCAAACCGCATCACAGCAGGAGATTTTGATGGTTGGGTGCAGGAGCGCGGCTTGTATTTCCCTTCGAGTTGGGACGCGCGCTACTCTGCTCCGCTACGCACACACGACGCCAACGAAGCCCCTTTACAAGGATCGGTTCTGTATGCACAGCATGGTAAGGGGCACTACTGGTACTGCTCTCTTGCCATGTTTCGTCAGCTTCCCGCCGGTGTGCAAGGGGCAGCGAAGCTTATGATGAACATGCTGTCGGTTGGCCGATGACAACACTCGACTGGGTGGTGTTTGCAGGCGTTCTTGCTGCTGTTATGTGGTATGGCATGTGGCGCGGCAGGGCGGCGGGCACAGCGGGTCGGTACATTCGTTCGGGTCAGCAACTGCCGTGGCCTGTGGTGCTATTGGGCATTATGGCAACCCAGGCCAGTGCCATTACGTTTTTGTCGGCACCGGGGCAGGCCTATGTAGACGGCATGCGCTTTGTGCAGTATTACTTCGGGCTGCCCATAGCTATGATTGTGATTGGCCTCGTCTTTGTGCCAATCTATCGGAAGTTCGACGTTTACACGGCGTACGAATATCTGGAGAGACGTTTCGACCAACGCACGCGAATCGTTACAGCGCTTCTGTTTCTTGTTTCGCGTGGGCTCTCCACAGGAATTAGCATCTATGCCCCGAGTATTGTTGTGTCGTCGATGCTTGGCTGGGACATCTATCTTACGAACGTGCTTGTTGGTGGGGCTTTGATTGTGTACACCATGCGTGGTGGCTCGGATGCCGTGGCGCATACGCAAACTGTCATGTTTGGAATCATCATCCTAAGCATGGTAGCGGCTGGTGTAGTGGCTGTGCTGTCGTTGCCTGCAGATGTTGGTTTGTTTGGTGCAATCGAACTGGCTAGCAAGGCGGGCAAGGTAAACATCATCACCACCGACGTGAATTTTACTGACAAGTACACGCTGTTTAGTGGGTTGGTGGGCGGCTTTTTTTTAGCGTTGTCGTATTTCGGCACCGATCAAAGTCAGGTAGGGCGGTTTATTGGTGGCCGCGACGAGGCGGCTAGCAAAAAAGCGCTCTACATCAACGGTGTGGTGAAGATACCCATGCAGGCAGGCATTTTGTTTGTGGGTGTTATACTGGCTGCGCTCTATGCGCTTTCGCCTGCGCCCATTTTCTTCAATCCGGCTGTGCGGCAGCACGTGTCGGCAACCATGCCCGAGCAGTCTGCGCAGATTGAATCGCAGTGGCAGAAAACGCAGCAGCAATTACATGTGGCAAGTGCAACGATGCTGCATGCTACAGCAGACGGCGCGGCACAGGCCGAGCGCGACTACCTTCGACTGCGCCAAGCGTCCGACTCGCTTCGCTCCGTCTATGCAACCTACGTGAAGCAGTCGGGGGCAGCCGAGCGCAGCGATGCCAACTACGTTTTTCTGCACTTTGTGCGCAACAGTATTCCGGCCGGTCTTGTCGGGTTAATTTTTGCCGTCGTTATCATGGCGTCGTGGGGCAGTATCTCGGCCGCGTTGCATGCCCTTGCAAGCAGCAGTGTTGTCGACGTTCACAATCTACTTGGAAGTACGAAGGTGTCTGCAAGCGCCACGTCGGTTTCGAGGATTCGCTGGCACACACTAGCATGGGGCGTCTTTGGCATTGCCATTGCAATGTCGGCCACGCGTATGGGTTCGCTCATCGAAGCCGTAAACGTCTTGGGTTCGCTGTTTTACGGCCCAATGCTGGGAATCTTTTTGGTGGCGTTTTTTGTGCGTCGTGCGGGTGCTACGTCCGTTATCACAGGGGCAGCTATTGCCGAGGCGCTCGTGTTGGGGATGTGGTGGTGGGACGTCGTGTCGTTCCTATGGCTCAATGTTGTGGGGGCCGTTGCGGTGGTGGCCGTTGGTACGCTTTGGAGTGTATGCTCCAAGCGCTGAGCATCGGCGTCGGGCTACAACTCAGCGCTTATTCGATGCAGACCTTTGCGCGAAATCCACGGGCAGCGTAGTACGACTGCGCACCATTGTGATACACAAAGGTGCGCCCAAATCTGTGGTCGCCAAACAACGCGCCGCCGCGCTGTCGCACATCTGTTGGTGTTGCAAGCCAGCTCGACGTTTTGCAGTCAAACGAACCGAACTTCTGTAATTCAAGATAGTCTTGCTCGTTTAGTAGTACAATGCCGCTGGAAGTGGCAAGCCCTACGGCACTTGCCACCGGCTTGTTTTCCTTGCGCTCGTTTAACGCATCGTCGTCGTAGCACAAACTGCGTCTGCCGGCCGGACTTTCGGGCGAACAGTCCACAAAGGCCAGTGTGGTGGGTCGAAGGCCTAGTGCAACAACATCTGGCTCTCCTCCCGTGTCCTCCATCCATTGCACGGCAGTTGCAAGCCGACGTTGCTTGGCGAGGGCCTTTTCAACAACCGACCATCGTACATCTGGGTGCCGATGCAGGTTGACCTCAAAACGCGTTCGAAGAGTCTCGACGATGTTCATCACAACTGTGGTGAATGTATGGGACAAAGTTTGGCATTTCGTACATTTTCGTGCACGTAGGCAGCAACAACGTCGTAGGGCTCGTCGCGGAGTCGTGCAACCGTGGCAATCACGTCGGCAATGTCCATGTCTACATCGTCCGTCTCTACAAGCAGCCGGCTAGAAGGAGTAAGGCGGCACGCCCACGCTGCCGGCGTCGACGCATCCAGCACAGCCGCACCAAAGCTAACGAACAGGCCGGCGTCGAGTACGTTTTGTAGGGTATCGCCACCCTTATTAAAGCCGTGAATAATCCACGGTTGAACGGCATGTAGTTGGCGTCGTACGAGCAGTAGCTCGTGGAATGCCCGCACGCAGTGTACAATCACTGGTAGCCCTTCATCCTCGGCCATGGCTACGTGCCTCTTAAACACCTCTATCTGCATCGGAAAGGGGGCGTCGCAAGTCCTGTCAAGACCGCACTCGCCTACGGCCACGGCACGTGGGGGCCAGTGCCCCTTGTCGGGCAACAGCAGCGAAGTATTGGCAGCATCCCACGGGTGGACACCAATGCTGAAGAGACCGGCATCGGGAAAGGTATCACTACCCAGGCGTACATTGCCGATGGAGGCATGGCGGCGTGGACCGTGGCTGTGTATATCGAACAAGGGCATGAATGATGAAGCCCAAACTTACGCCTGTTGATTGCAATCTTGCAAGACGTATCTTCGCGCGTCCCGCAATCAATCCCCAAAACCAAGGAGGGGTCATGACCTTTGTGTTACGCGTTGTGGCTATATGTCACATCATTCTTTTTGCGGGCTTAGCACTGCCCTTCACCTCGGCGGCGCAGGTTACGCTGCGCCTGTTTGTTGTGCCCAATCCCAGCCCATACCTTGCTGAGTGGAAGGGGCATCCAGAGTATGTGCAGTTGACTATCATCAACACGTCGACCTCCACCATCGACGGCCAGTTGGAGGTAGAGCTGAGTGTGAACAACGACGTGGTGGCACGATCGAAGCCCGGGCAGCCACCGCCGATTCAGGTTCCACCGGGAACTCGTACCCTGATGGGGACCGAGATCGTGAATATGGAGGACCTTACGTTTTTTGGCAATGCGCAGCGCGTTGCCATATCGACGGGGATGCTTCCTGCGGGGCGCTACACGTACTGCGTGCGCATGCGCAACAGGGCTACTGGACAATTGGTGTCGGCCGACTGCCGCCCCCTTACCATTGAGGCATCGCGGCGTCCTGTCCTTATCCTACCTGCAAACCAGTCTGTGCTGCCAGCCATGGTGCGTCCGCTGTTTCGCTGGAATCCACCGCAGCCCGTACCTGCGCGATCAATCGACTACCTGTTTACACTCGTCGAGATGATGCCAGGGCAGCGCTCAGCGCTAGATGCCTTCCGGACCAATCGGCCGATCTTTCAGCGCTCGTATCCGCGTATCACACAGTTGCCCCTGCCGGTCGAGCTGCCGTCACTCGATACGGGCAAGGTGTACGTTTGGAGTGTGCAAGCCGTGTTTAGTGATACGCGCCAGCCGGCAGCCCAGCCCGATGGCTGGGCCGAACCATTCACGTTTCGAGTGGTAGGGCTAGGAAGGGCTCCGACAGATGTGATTCCTGATAAGCCAATTGCCGACGGTGGCGGAAGGACGCCATCGGGTGGCGACACAACGGGCCGAGGCGGCAACAACAATCAGAGCAGTGGCGGAGGCACGCAAGGCGGCTCGGGTGGCGGCAGTCAAAGCGGTACCGGCGGAAGCACCGAGCAGACGCAAGGAAAGCCCCTGACACCCCGTGATACCACGTCGTGCGGCTCGTGTACCACACCAGTGATTGCACCAGGTGGAGTGCTCGAGGGTAACCTTGCAAATGGTGACACCATTCGAATTGGCCACTTCGACCTCGTGCTAGAGAGCGTTTCAAACAGCTCGCCTTCGGCCCTAGCCGGGCAAGGCTATGTTCGGCTGCCATTCATGAAGATCAAGGTGGCCGTGTCGTTCTCGGGTCTGCAGGTGAATGAGGCCAAGCAAGTTACGGGTGGTCTTGTGCGGTCGCGAAAGGACCCTGGTGCTACGTCGCTGGCTACGACGGCTGCTGATGCGGTAGTTACGTCGATTACCAAGGGCGGAGCCGCAGCCATCAACAGTCTGGTCCAACAAAGGAGCAAGCTGGCCAACATGGTTTCGGAGATAACCGAGCCCTTCACGACGCCGATGGGCATCACGAATGTGAACGGTTTTACCCTTGCCATTACCGAGTTCCTGTTTACCAAGGACCAGGCACTCTTGGCAGCGGTTGCCTCGGTGCCCATTCCGCAGTACAACGACACGCTGGCCTTTGGCGTTACGGGCTTGCAGTTTTGTCCCGGAGGGCTTGCCCGACGCGGCACACTCGAACTCCTGCAAGATTTCGAGCTGCGCGGTATGACGCCGTCGTCCAATTCGTTTAGCGTTACCGTTAAAGCCCAATCCGACAAACGCCAGGGTACCTACATCTCGTGGGCCTGTGGAAGCTTCGATACGTTGAGCTTAGACGTCGACGTCAACTTTCCGCGCACGTGGCTGTTGCCACGGCCCGACAGTGACCCTTCTAAGAGGGTGAGTGCATCGTTTGCAGCTAAGGCAACAGATTGGAAGAACTGGATATTGCGTGGTGGTTTGCAGCCGTGTACCATTCCCAATGCTAATGGCTTTGGAATGCGCATCGATGATGTAGTGCTCGACATGAGCGATGTCCAAAATGCAGCCGAAGTGGTGTTTCCGGCGGGCTACAACGGCGACAAGGGCGTGACGTTTACGGGGCTGTTTGCGAAAAACATCGAGCTGTTTTTGCCTGATGGTTGGCGGACGTTTTCGCAGCCGGACAAGGTTCCGACAACGGCTGTCAAGAACCTGTTGATTGCCCGTACCGGACTCTCGGCCACGTTTTTGGCAACGAATGTTATGCAGTATCCTCAGGCCGACCTTGCCAATATGTCGGGCTCTATCGATACCATTAGTGTTTCGTTGGTAAACAGTTCTCTAACGCAGGCCTTTATAACGGGAAGCGTTAGTCTGCCATTAGCTGCTGCAACGCAGGCCACTTCGTTGCGGTACAAGGCCCTTCTCAATATTTCGCAGAAGCGCTTTGATTTCACGATTAGACCGGCAGATGACATCACGACCGATCTCTTTGCGGGCGCCAAGCTCAAAATCCTTGAGACCTCGCTGATAGCTGTGCGCCTATCGGCAACTGAGAAGTCGTTTAACCTTAACCTGAACGGTAGTGTTGGCTGGGGTAATCAGAAAATAACGGTTCCGGGGACATCCAAAAAAATCGACATCGACCTAAGCGCCAAGTTCCAGAACCTTGGTTTTGCCTATGATCACATGAAGAAGCCCACGCCGTCATCAACGGCTGGCACGTTCAACTTCAAGCCCGGAACGTGGAGCTTTGCTTCTCCGCAGAAGTCGCTGGCCGGTTTCCCGATCTCCATCAAGAACATTGCGTTCGAGCAGACCACTCCTTCAGGTGTCGAGGTTGCCGCTGCCCAGCTGAAGTTTACGATAACGGTCAACCTCGACTCGAATAAGATTGGCGGGTCGGGCACCTTCCGCATCATGGGCGCAATTGAGCGCACGTCAAACAGTTCGTCGTTCGGATTTGCGCCAAAGTTCAAGAACTTCTTTATCGATCAAATCACGGTCAAGGCCAACCTTGCTGCTGTTGATGTTGATGGTATTCTGCAGTTCTATAACAGTGATCCGAAATGGGGCGACGGTTTTACTGCTGGTATCAAGGCGACGTTTAAGTCGATGGGACTGCAACTTCAAGCAGCGGCGAGATTCGGGCGTGTTTCGGGCTTCCGGTATTGGTACGTCGAGGCCAAAGCCATCATGCCCACCGGCATTCCGTTTATGACGGGCTATGCGTTCTATGGGGCCGGCGTTGCTGCGTGGTACAAGATGAACGTCGATATGACGGGTGCCAAGCCGAGTGCTACGGCCGCTGCTGGTTCGAGCGCCACTAGCGGTGCCGCGATGAGTCCGAGTAAAAACATCGGCCTTGGGTTTTCGATTATGGCAGTTCTTGGTGCCACGCCCGATCCTGCAAGACTGAATGGCGACGTTGGCATATCGGCTCAATTCACGTCTAGTGGTGGAATTAGCAAGTTAGGCGTTAGTGGTTCGCTCTTCATGATGGCAAGTTTTGCTGACAGAGCATCCGCGCCAGTAAAGGGCACGATGAACGTGCAGTACGACTTCGTTAATCAGATCTTCGATTTAAATGCAACGGTTCAGATAAATCGTACACCAATAACGGGCTCTGGCGCGTTGAAAGTAAACGTAAATGGCAAGAGCAAACTTTGGTATGTGAAGCTGGGCGATCCGGTTACTCGCGTAAGAATCAACGTAAATGCATACGGCATACCGGTTCAGAGTCGGTCGTACTTTATGTTCGGCAACAACATTGCTCCGCCTTCGGGATTCCTACCTGAGACATTTAATGGTCTTAGAGCGGCGGGGTGCAGTATCAAGTCGTCGATGCTGGGCTCTGCCACCAATTCGGTGAAAACTGGCCCAGGTATGGCCGTTGGCATCGAAGTGAGCTTCAAGAAAAGTGGAAACGTAAACCTTGGCGTAGCAACCATCGACTGGGCGGCCTCGGCTGGCGTCGAAACCAATCTTAGTCTGAAGCGAGTGGCCCACAACCCTTGCAGCGGCTTTACTGGCTACAACAGATGGTATGTACAGGGCAACGTAGCCGTGTATGGCGCGGTGAGTGTAAAGCTCAGGGCTAAACCGTGGAACGTCGGTGGAGGTACAATTAAATTGCCCTGCTGCGCGAATCCGTTTAAGAAGTGCTTCTATCGGCTCTGTCCCCATAATGTCCCCAGAGTATGTCTTCATTGCTGTAGTGGAGGCTGTACCTTTACTCTCGCTGACATAAAAATTGGCGCCTATTTGGATGGAGGCTTCCCAGGCCCTTCTTGGGTGACCGGCTCGGTATCGGGTAAGTATAACGTGCTCGGTGGGCTGATTAAGGGTTCGTTCAATGCAAACTTTTCACAGGGCACACAATGCAGACCATAGTAGCAGCAATTGCGACGTATGCTTTAGGCGTACTGATGGTGGTTCTCAGCAGTGTACAGCTTGCCCTCGCTCAAGAGCCTTCTATTCGAATAGTATCCCGTCGAAGCGCCGAAGGCGTCATCCTTCGCTGGGCTCCCACAGATGTTAACGCCTTTGTCGATGGCAATCGTGCTGGATACCGGCTGGAGCGTGCTGCAATTGATGCCCAAGGAGTGATCGGCACGTTCGTTCCTGTGGACGAAGAGCAGCCCGTTAAGGCCTACGATCAAGAACGGTTTGACGGCGCTGCGTATCTCTTTCGTGAAAGCGACAGCTCACGTATGGTGTACAGACAGTTCGCGTATTCCGTGTTGTTTGAACCCCTAGATGCGACGCTAAATGTTGACGAGCGAACAGAAGCGCTGCAGGTACAGTTTGGCTTTGCAATGATGTCGGCAGATCGTGATACCATCGCGGCTCTTGCTCTAGGACTGGCATACTATGACGAAAGTGTCCAACAAGGCCAGCGTTATGCCTATCGTGTTGCTCTAGAAGCGCGCCCTGGTGACCCATTGGCTGCGGATACTGTTGTCGTGGATGATGCCATCTACAGCCCCTCGCCACGACAAGACCGTGTTCTGGTACAATCCGGCGATGGAGAGGTAACCCTCACATGGCCGGCCACTCTTGGCTATAGTGCGTATTTGATTCAGCGGTCCGACGACAATGGCAACACGTGGATGCCGCTCACATCGGCGCCGATGCTCACGCTGATTACAGGCGACACCGTCCCTGGCGATGAGTTCCACCGAGATACGGCCCTCATTAACTACCGGACGTATCGGTATCGGCTGTATGGCTATACGTCCTTTGCCGACGAAGAGTTAGTTGCCGACGTCATTGCAACGCCCCGTGACCGCACTCCGCCCGACATGCCCACGGGTGTTCGAGCCGAAGAGCTTCGCCCTGGCGTTGTTGAAATTACGTGGGAGGTTCCCGAGCCAGTATCGCCAGACCTTGCTGCCATCTTCGTCGCACGTGGCACCGCCGATGAAGGACCCTTCACTCGTTTGTCGGGTCCACTTCCATCTAATGCACGACAATACCTAGACAGCAGTGGACGCCTAGCTTCTGCCAATTACTACGTTGTAGAAGCCGTAGACACTGCTGGAAATGTGGCGCGGTCGTTTAGCGCCTACGTGGTGTTAGCCGACTCCACTCCACCAGCGGCTCCAGTTCTTCGTGAAGGGGTCGTCGACAGCAACGGTGTGGTAACGCTTCGGTTTGAACGTCCTACCGATCGTGACTACATGGGCTATCGCCTGCTTCGCGCCAATGACTCTACCCATGAGTTTAGCGTAGTGGCCGAACGGCTAACGAACGACACGCTTGATGTTTCGAACGAAGCCGAGTACAAGGACACCATCGAGTTGCGCACACTTACGCGCAATGTGTATTACCGCATGTATGCATTGGACTTCCACCACAACGAGTCGGCACCTAGCGAACTGCTTCGCATTGTGAGGCCCGATGTTGTGCCTCCCGTTGCGCCGGTGATTACTGGATATCTCGTTACCGACTCATCCATGATCATCGATTACGTCGAAAGCAGTAGCGATGATGTTGCGCGGCACGTTCTTCTTCGTAAGGCAGCAAGTGCTTTAACGTGGGATACTGCAGCGGTTCCATCTGCCGGCTCCAGACGAGTAGAAGACGCCGCGTCGCTGCCGTCAGAGATGTACGATTATGCCGTAGTAGCAGTCGATGAAGCAGGGCTGTTTTCAGACATCTCGAATATCGTTTCGGGTAAGCGTTATGACACTGGAGTACGACCACCAGTGAACGACGTTCAGGTGCAGTACGACTCGGTGGGGCGCGTGGTAACGTTGGCGTGGGACTATCGCGACTTGCCGGAGGATCACAGCTTTGTGATCTATCGGACCGACGGTGATCGTTTGCAGTCGCATGCCGTTGTGCCGCGAGGAGCGGGTCGGACGTATGTGGACCGTGTACTACCATCGAGCGTCGAAATTCGCTATGCCATCAAGGTGGTAACCGAGAACGGTGCCGAGTCGGTGTTGTCGCAGAGCGTTTCCGTGAACGTACGATAGCCGCGCCGTGAAACTTCAATCCGCGCTCATCCTTGCTGTTAGTCTTCTAGCCACGTCGGCGCTTGTGTTGCGCGCCCAAGGCGAACAGCCCGAGGCACCAGCATCCGGTGAATCTTCGACTCCATGGTTTACCATGCACGGTTCACTTGGCCTTTCGGCCGAGTACTATGATGCTACGTCGAGTGCCGACGCCCTTGGTGTTCCCATTTGGACACCGCGGCGCCCTGCCAACCTCTATCGACTTGTCTTTTCGTCGACGGCGACGTTCTTTGACAAGGTTAGCATTCCGATAAGCATAGTCCTAAATTCGACCGAAACGAACACGATTACACCGGCTACTGTTAGCCCAACGATTGCACAGTTCCTTGAAAACCCATTGAATGCCATATCGATTAACGTCCGGCCGGGCGTGGATTGGGCTGAGCTACAGCTTGGGACGCATCTACCGCAATACAGCGACTTGTTGGGCAGCGACGTACAGATATTTGGAGCTGGGTTTTCGGCAACACCGTCAATTTTTCGGCTAGGTTTCAACACGGGCATCGTACAGCGTGCCATTGCTGCCGATACACTTCTGGGCAACACCGGAGCGTATCGCAGGCATTTAACGATGGCCAAGCTTGGTTTTGGCAACGACACCAAGTGGTTTGTTGATGTTAACGTTGTGGCGATGCACGATGATACAATGCGTCTTGCGAGTGGATTGTCTCCTCGGTCGCGAACACTGCGCCAAGAGGTAGGCGTTGCCGACCCGGTCACGGGAGAGGTGCCGTTTACGGAGGTCATAGAGTGGGACCGGTTGCCTGCCGAAGAGGGCATCATGACGTCGTTGGCGTTCCGCGCCGAGATTACCGATATGATTGCCGTGGTGGGTGAGGCTGCGGCAACTGGCCGCAGTCGTGACATAACAGCTGATACGCTCGGCAATTTACCGGGATATATTCCGAGGGGGCTGTTGGACATCTTTGTTCCGCGAGAATCGTCGACGTTTGATGGGGCAGTAACGGCGGGCATTCTTCTTCGCAGTGAAGACTGGGGGGCTGATTTCCGTGTGAAGTACTACGGTCCGGGTTTTACGTCGTTCAGCATTCCCTTTATGATGGCCGATTTTTTAGACCTTACCGTATCTCCGCGGTTTGCACTCTTCGACAATCGCGTCAGCGTAAGTGGCACGGTTGGGCAGCGAATTATGAATTATTCGAGTACAACAGGCGAGCAGCTCTCGCAGATTATCATCGCGTCGAACCTTTCATGGATTGTCACTGACGCCTTCTCCATTAGTGGAACGTTTAACAACTATGGCATTCGAAACGGCGTCGTGAACGATACGTTACGTATTCAGAACGTGGCTCGGTCGATCATTGTAACGCCATCATTGTTCCTCTCGGGTTCTACAATGAATCATTCGATTTCGGTAAGTGGCAGCATCGACACGTTCGACGACTTTAACGTTGTTTCTGGGCGCTTTTCCACAAATAACACCCTTGGTGTATTTGGAAATTACACGGCCTCGTGGACTACGATGCCCCTTATTCTGTTTGGTGGGGTGAACTATCTGCGGAACGACCTAGAGGACTTTGGGTTCACGATGATGAACGTGTCGGTTGGTGGGTCGTATGGACTGTTCGACAACAAGGTTACGCCCAACCTGAGTGTTGGCTTGGGGCAGAACACCTTAGCGGCGCAGACGGCGGATTTGCAGTTGATAGCACGGTTGAGTGTGCGATGGAACATAACCGACCAGCTAAGTTTGACGGCTGGCACGAGTACGAACTCATACATGTATGGGTCGTCGCGACCTGGAGCGCAGTTCTCGGAGTACACCTCGCAGGTAATGTTAGTGCAGAACTTTTAGGGTTGTTGGGTGAGGGCCCAAACGGCACGTGCCCGAGCATCTTGCGACACTCGGGCACGTGCAATAAGAGGAGGGATGGGATGGGCTTAGTACATGTCCATACCGCCGCCGCCATGAGGATGGGCAGGGGCCTTGTCCTTTTCGGGGCGTTCCACGATGGTAGCTTCGGTGGTGATGAGCAATGCGGCAACCGATGCGGCATTTTCGAGGGCTACGCGTGACACCTTCGTTGGGTCGATAACACCCGACTCGAACAAATCTTCGAACTGCTCGGAGTAGGCGTTAAAGCCGTAGGCGCCCTTGCCTTCCATGATCTTGTTAATAATCACGGAGCCTTCGAGGCCGGCATTGGCAAGAATCTGACGGATTGGCTCTTCGACAGCGCGGCGAATGATGTTGATGCCAGTTTGCTGATCGGCATTTTCGACTTTCAGGCCTTCGAGCTTGTGGACGCAGCGCAGGTATGCAGTGCCGCCGCCAGGAACGATGCCTTCTTCGACTGCCGCGCGCGTAGCGTGCAGGGCGTCTTCGACGCGGGCCTTCTTTTCCTTCATTTCGACTTCGGTGGCTGCACCAATCTTGAGGACGGCAACGCCGCCGGCAAGCTTGGCAAGACGCTCTTGAAGCTTCTCGCGGTCGTAGTCGCTCGTGGTCTTTTCGATTTGCGACTTGATTTCGTTCACGCGCTTCTTGATGTCGTCCGACGCGCCAGCGCCTTCGACGATTGTCGTGTTGTCCTTGTCGATGGCAATGCGCTTTGCTGTGCCAAGGTGCGACAGCGTGGCGCTTTCGATCTTGAAGCCCTTTTCTTCGGAGATAACAACGCCACCGGTAAGAACGGCGATGTCTTCGAGCATGGCCTTGCGGCGATCGCCGAAGCCAGGTGCCTTAACAGCAGCAACCTTCAGGGTGCCGCGCAGGCGGTTTACGACAAGCGTTGCTAGGGCTTCGCCTTCGATGTCTTCGGCGATAATCAGCAATCCGCGGCCTGACTGTGCAGTCTTTTCGAGGACTGGGAGCAGGTCCTTGATGGCACCAATCTTCTTGTCGTGGATAAGGATGTATGGGTTTTCGAGCACGCACTCCATGGTGTCGGCGTCGGTAACGAAGTATGGCGACAGGTAGCCGCGGTCAAACTGCATACCTTCAACGACGTCGACGCTGGTGTCGGTACCCTTGGCTTCTTCGACGGTAATTACGCCATCCTTGCCAACCTTGTCCATAGCATCGGCGATAAGGTTGCCGATTGTTGGGTCGTTGTTCGCCGAGATGGTGCCTACTTGGCCGATTTCCTTCTTGCCGGAAACCTTGCGGCTAATCTCGGTAAGGCCTTCGTGGATGGCCTTGACAGCTAGGTCGATACCGCGCTTGAGGTCCATTGGGTTAGCACCGGCGGTAACGTTCTTGAGACCTTCGCGAACGATGGACTGAGCCAGAACGGTGGCTGTGGTGGTACCGTCGCCTGCGATGTCGCTCGTCTTCGACGCCACTTCGCGAACCATGGCAGCGCCAAGGTTTTCCATTGGGTCTTCGAGTTCAATTTCCTTTGCAACCGACACGCCGTCCTTTGTTACCGTTGGGGCGCCAAACTTCTTGTCGATTACAACATTGCGACCCTTAGGGCCGAGAGTGACCTTAACGGCATCTGCCAATTGGTCAACACCGCGCTTAAGGGCGGCGCGGGCATCGACGTCGAAGGTTATGATTTTACTAGCCATGAGATGATTCTCCTATGTATGATTGATGTCGAATGGTGAGGTGATTACTTGATAACGGCAAAGATGTCGGACTCGCGCATGATGAGGTAGTCCTCGCCGTCGACCGAAATCTCAGTTCCGGCATACTTGCCATAGAGGACCTTATCGCCGGCCTTTACTTGAAGGGGAGTAACCTTGCCTTCGTCGTTCTGCTTGCCAGCGCCAACGGCGATAACTTCGCCTTGCATTGGCTTTTCCTTCGCTGTATCGGGGATAATGATGCCGCCCTTGGTGGTTTCTTCGGGCTGAGCTGCCTTAACGATCACGCGATCGTGCAATGGTGATAGGTTCATGGATAACTCCGAATGTAGTTGGTGTAAAAGGTGTTGAATCGAGATTGGCGGACGACCGGTAGCGTGCGGCATGCGCCCGCTTGTCGCTTGGCGGTGCCCCTTGACGAACAATTAGCACTCGTCGTGTGTGAGTGCTAACACCGTGTCAAGCGGTGCGAAAATAGGGGAGGCCGTAATGAGGGGCAAGTGAAAATATGGCAAGACATGTGCCACTATGGCGTGGGGTGTGCCAAAATGTCAGTGTGTGTTAGAAAAGCACACCAAACAGCGCATCGATAACGAGGATACTGGCTGCGGAGATGGTAAAGGCGCGGACGGTAGAGTTGCCGACACCTTCGGCGCCGCCGGTGGTGTTAAAGCCGACGTGGCAGCCGATGAGGGCGGTAAAGCCGCCAAACACGAAGGACTTGGAGATACCGGTAACGATTTCGCTAATGTTGAAGAAGCGTTGGACGGAGTCGAAGAACGTATGTGCCGAGAAGTCGAAGAGCATGCTTGTAAGGGCGAAGGCACCAACAAGGGCAACGATGTTCGAAAACACGGCCAGGACAGGCATCATGGTTAGTGCGGCAACCATGCGAGGCATGCCAAGGTAGCGGTCTTTATCGATGGCCATCATTTCGAGGGCATCGATTTGTTCAGACACCTGCATGGTGCCAAGTTGGGCGGCAATGGCGCCGCCCACGCGGCCGGCGATGACGAGTGCAGTTAGCACTGGGGTGAGCTCGGTAAACACGACGGTGGCAATCGAGCCACCGATGAAGGGGCGAGCAATGCCGATAAGGTTGAACTTCGCGAACAAATTTGTGGCCTGCAGCGCAGCGATGGCTCCGGTAAAGGCCCCAACGAGCACAACAAGCGGCAAGGAGTCGCTCCCAACGATCTTCATTTGGTCGAGCACAAGTGCGCGATCGCGGAACACGCGTGGCATATAGCGTAGAACGCCAACGAGGAGAAGGGAAATCTGGCCGATTTCGGCCAAGAGGCGCAAGACGAGACGTCCGATGCTAGCGATTATGGAGGCGATCATTCGGGTACGGATGGCGGAGGGGAGCGCAACCTATGGAAGATGGCCCAAACGCCAAGCGGCGCAACCCTAGGAAGGGATGCGCCGCTTGAACTGAGGAATGAGAGATTTCGAGGGGATATTAACCGCGACCTGGGCGAACCGGAGGTGTAGGACGCTCTGGCTTGTCGGGGCGTTCTGGAGTTTCTGGCTTCTCTGGGCGGTCTGGGTTTTCCGGACGCTCTGGCTTGTCGGGGCGTTCTGGAGTTTCTGGCTTCTCTGGGCGCTCTGGCTTCTCTGGGCGTTCTGGCTTGTCGGGACGATCACCAGGAGGTGTAGGGCGGTCGGGGCGGCCACCTCGCTGATTGAAACCACCGTTTTCTACCCATGTAACGAAGATACCCTTTTGCTCATCGTTCAGCATTTCAGTTACACTCGTAACCCATGCGCGGTAGCATTCAGCTGCAGCCAAGCGGAGCTCTTCGAGACGTGGCTTGGCTTCGGCCATGGCGGCACGGGCAGCAGCGTTGATCTCGTTCATCCGTGTGCGGAACTCTTCGCGGGTAATCGTGCCAGCACGCAGTTCAGCTACAAGGGCCTTGCGTTGCTCAGTGTATGGTGCAAGAATTTCGCGCACTGCTGCATTGTAGGCCTCGCGGGCTGCGCGTAGGCAGTCGTGGTATTCTGACAACAGCTGGCGGAACGTTGCCTTTTGTTCATCACTCAGGTTAAGTGCTCCAACCAAACGATCCAAGCTGGCATTTCCTCCATCGCGTTTGGGTGGTGCTGTGCGAATCTCGCTCTCAAGCGAACCATCAAGAATGGTTGCTGGTTCAATCACTGGATTGGCAATCATCATCGCCGATCCGTTTTCGGCCGTTGGTGCTGTCACTTCGTTGGAACAGCCAACCAAGCCCATAGCCATAACAACAACCGCTCCTAGCGTCGCTGTTACCATATGCCGTGTTTTCATCGTGAACTCCGTACAATTGATGTGAATTGATTTTGCTTTCTGCCTCTTGCGGTGCAGGCCAGACTGTGATTCCCGACCCGCACAACTGCAACATACCATGTCCAATCGCCCCGTTACACTTCTTGCCACGTTTTTT
>JALHPC010000048.1 GCA_022842685.1 Candidatus Kapaibacterium sp. | reverse complement strand
CACGAGATTCCTACCACCGTACACAGCGCCCCCATGATTACCATTACCAATCTTTCGAAGACGTTTGGCAGCTATCGTGCCAACAACAACATCACTCTTTCCATTGAACGTGGTCGCATTACGGGACTTCTCGGACCCAACGGCGCCGGCAAGACAACGCTCATACGAATGATGACGAATATCATCGAACCCGACGAGGGTTCGATTTCGTTTGACGGTGCACCAATGACGAGTCTGGCCCGCAACTCCATCGGCTACCTACCCGAAGAACGCGGCCTGTATAAGAAGCTGACGGTACGGCAACAACTGCTCTACTTTGCTCGACTCAAGGGCCTTTCGCACACAGTGGCCGCCGAACGTGCCGCGCACTGGCTGCAACGAATGGATGCAGCCGACTGGATGCCGAAGAAGGTTCAAGAACTGTCCAAAGGCATGCAGCAGAAGGTTCAGTTCATCAGTACTATCCTTCACGAACCATCGCTGCTGATACTCGATGAGCCCTTTAGCGGCCTCGATCCGGTGAATGCCGCACTGCTGATAGATGTGATCAAGGAGCTAAAAGCAAAGGGCACCTCGATAATCTTGAGTACGCATCAGATGGACCAGGTGGAAAAACTCTGCGACGACTTAGCACTTATCGACAAAGGCGAACTGGTGCTGTCTGGTTCGGTACGCGACGTCCGCAGTCGCTTCCGCGCTAACCGCCTGCACCTGCGCTTCGAAGGCGATGCAACGGCACTTCATGGCATCGATGGCGCCGAACTTCTTAGCTCCACAAATGGACGCTCCGAATTCGCCCTAGCCGAAGGGGCCGACACGAATGCCGTCATTAGCCACATTCTTAGTCGCGTGCGCGTGATCTCAGTCGAACAAGCCGAACCGTCACTTAACGACATCTTCATCGACACCGTTACCAAGCGGTCGCGCCAAAGACAAGAAACAGCCCATGGTATGCAGGTATAGGTCGCATCGTTTCGGCACCCTGTGGTACCACCATGTAGCGCAATCGTAATCCGCCGTTTTTAAACACAGCTGCCCCAATCTCTGCCATGAGAAAGGGGCGCAGGTTAACACCCTCGTGTGAACCTCCCGATAGAACAAGACCAGCACCTACGCCCCCCTCGATACCGAGACCACGACGTTGGCGGGATTCCCTGGCTAGTGCTAGTAGACCAATCGGAATGGCAAGGCGCTCTATGGCTACCTCACCAAGTCCAAACCCTAGGGTTGGGAAGGTGGATGCATAGAGCGTGGCCCACGACGACGACGTCATGGGCGCACAATAGGCAATACTGACCGCTACAAGCGGCGAAGCGCGCTCACTCGCAGTAGCGGCTTCGGTTAGTGTCAAACCCACAGCGATGTCCGTTCGGGATGTCGGGCGGTCGCCTTGCGATGCATGCATTGCCGCCGCGGCAACGACTAACTTTGTCACAATCATGACCAGCAATCGCAAAACCGGCAACCCACGGCGGCGTGTGGTTCTCTGGGCGTTCGTAACAACGTTCGCCATCGCCGTCATCGCTCTTCTCATGTGCATTGTGCTTCTCACGCGACCGATAACGCTTCGGGACGATGGTTTCGTGTACGTACCGCGAAACGCGTCCGTGGCTTCGGCCATCGATAGTGTTCAATCTCATGCCAACATGACGGCGCCCTGGCTTGCTAACGTTACCGCCCGCCTCATTGCTCGCACGTCTAGGAAGCCCATTCAGGCTGGCTGGTATCGATTGGACAGCACCGCACGCACGATCGATGTCGTGATGATGCTGTTTAGTTCGGCCCAACGGCCTTCAGCTCGCGTAACCCTACCCGAGGGGATTACCTTCACAGAAATGGCGTCGATTCTGGCCCGGGTAGCCGAGGTTGATTCGACCAGGTTTGTGGCGTGGTGTACGTCCGACAGCGTTGTAGCGGCTGCCGGTATAGCTGGGGCCACGATGGAGGGCTACCTGATGCCAGACACGTACGACATTCACTGGCGCGAGGACGCCGATGCCGTAGGAGCGATGTTGCATTCTACGTTTCAACGACGGTGGGCACGCGACGTGCAGCCATTACTGACGAGAGCCTCGCGTTCTAAGCACGACGTCGTAACATTGGCCAGTATCGTCCAAGCCGAGGCCGTGGTTCCCGACGAGATGGAGCGCATCGCCGGTGTGTATGAGAATCGGTTGCAGCAGGGCATGAAGCTCGAGGCCGACCCAACGGTACAATATGGGCGTGGAAAGCGTTCGCGTGTACTGTACGACCATCTTTCATCGGCGTCGCCATATAACACGTATCGCGTGGCTGGGCTCCCGCCCGGGCCCATCAACAATCCCGGATTGGCTGCCATGATTGCTGCGGTACGACCCGAGAAGCATGCCTACCTGTTTTTTGTTGCCGAGGGTGACGGCAGTGGACGTCACCGATTTGCTAGGAGTGGCGCCGAACACGTTCGCAACGTTGCCGTGTATCGCCGTCGTAGGTCTGCACGTTAGTGTAGAACAAGTTAATCGGCCTGCGTAAGAACGCGGCTTCTGGCGCCAGCCCCGTCAACGGCCTGAAGCTTGTACGTAAAGGGCTTGTTGCCATCTCGTGGTTCAATCTCGAACTCCTCGATCCATGAGACGGTCGGTTGCTCATTCGGGTTTGCACGACGCAAATCGCCAAAGAGCTTTCGCACTGTGACATTGCCGTCGACAACTTCGAGTCGGGGCCTGTTGTGCTTTCCACCAAACCGAACTGCGATGCGCCGTTTGTCGCTGTCGGCCATTCGGCGCACATCAACGATTTCTGGGGGATCGAAAGGTCGAATGCGAACAACGTCGCTCGAAACCTTGTCTTTGTCGATATAACGCTCAAACGCATACGTTCTGCCGGTGTCGGTGGCGACGGGTGTAAAGCGGATTACCTCGCCGGACGTAGGTTGAACGCGCCACTGATTGCCATCGCGTATGGCGGCACTCACCTCGCGTCCGGGCATTGATGGAAGCCGGGTCGTTAGAACGTATTCGATGCCGGGGTGGAAGACAGAGGGAACCTGCACTGGCTGGAGCGATTGCGCTTCGACGACGAACTGGGTTGACGCTGACTCCCCATCACGGCGTTGGGCCGTTACTTCGACCGTAATGGCGCCACTCGTTGGCGTAATTCCCTCAACGACGAGAGCGCGCAAGCGTTCATCGAAGCGCACGGTTGGAGGTGAGGTCTGGCGTCCATCGGCGGCCACGACACGCGCCTTTGGCAGGGCCTTTAGGTCACGCGAAGGATCGGCTCCGCTCATGCTGATGCGATTTGACCACCGAGTTCCTGAAAGGTCGAACAAGCGCTGAGTAGCCGCTTCGATCCAAAAGGCGCCCATGCCGGCAGCGCCATCGCGAGACAGTGCCGATGCCCCCTGACTAGAAGCAAAAACGGTATCGATTCGGGTTTCGACGCGAACAACGTCTGCTGGTGCAAGGCGGTCGTCGACGCTAGTGGAGAGGATGAACTGAGTAACAGCGCTAACGTGCAGCTCATCGGTTGTCGCAACCGGTGTGAGGGATTGGAGAGGCACGCCTGAAGCATGGACGGTAACGCGGAGGGTGCGATTGGCAGGAGGCAACTGGGTGGGTCGCCAGCTAAAATAGATGATACCGCGGTTGGCATCATGGCGAATGGCAAAAAGGTCTGCACTCTGTTCGTCGACCATTGTGCGCACTCCCGTTGCAGCGTCTTCGACGGCAGCAGTAACATGGAGGTTCTCGACGTCGCCATAGTAGCGAATCGCATTCACGGTATCGAGCATCGTGATGAGTACGTTACCAGAGGTATCGATGGCAAAGCGGCACTGCAGGCGAAGTCGTTCTGGCTGCAGGTCGAGTCGCGCTTCTGTGCGGTTCGTTGTGCCCTCTCCGTCTTGCTGGCCAAACTCCGGCATCAACAGCACCAGAGCAGCAAGGTAGAGGATGAAATAAATCTCAACCTTTCTGCGGCGAGGAGGACGCATCGGGGCGGTCGAGTATTCGTGATGTGATAAGTGTTGCAAGCTCGGCGCGAACGAGACGCTCAACCTCTTGGCGTTCAACGCTGTGCAAACGGCCAGTAAGTGTTGACACGTTTGCGGCAAAGTTCTCAAGAGCCGTCGACGTTTGCTGCATAGCCGTAGTAAGTGCGGGGTTGGGTGCAACTGCATCTAGAGCGGCTTGAACAGAGTCCTGCAGCATGCCAAGCATTTTGTCCTGCCGGTCAACGACGTCGGCCAGCGACTCTGCGATAGACTCAAGCTGGACAGCCATCGCTGCATAGTCGCGGCCTATTTCGCCTAGCTCACGTAGGAGGTCATCCGACATTGACGACTGACCTGGTTGTGTTGTAGCTATGGCGACGTCGCCCTCCTCGGGTGGACTAAAGAACATCACCGTAAAGAGTAGGACCAGCAACAATGCTTCGACAACGATACCCGTAACAACGAGGGCTGGCGTTTCGATGACGCGTGTTCGGTTAAGGCCTACAGCAAGAAGCAACAATGCCGCCCCAAGGTATACGATGGCGTTAACCGGAGCGTAAAAATGCCTGTTGATGATCTCTTGCATCCATAGCGACGTGCCGGCCCATACTCCAAGCGGATGCAAAACAACGACGTCCCGCCGCGTGAGTCGAATGAGTTCACGCTGCGTCGTACAGATTTGCCAGCATGTACGAATGGTGGCAATGGCGCCAAGCTGCCGCTCGAAGCGGAGTTCGCGATAAATGTCGCGCAAGAGGGCTCTACCCTGTGCGCTGGAAAGTGTTTCGATTTGCGTCATGCTGCTGCTTCGGCCTGAACCAGTCCAAGAATACGAAAGTTATGCGGGGCTTGCACGATAGGTAAAGTTGTGATAGCATTGCGTTACCTTTAACAACGGCGGATACGTCTGCGTTGTTGTTCACGTGATTTCTGGGAGTTCTACATGCTTCTTCGGTACACCGTAGCTAGTTTGGTGGCCATTGCTACACTCGGCCTGTCACTTTACGCTTCCATTGGCCCGCGAGCGTCTGGCGTCGACCATCCGGGCTTCGTTCCTAATGTTGGTCAGATTCAGTATACCAACGGAATGCGTGCGCAGCATGTGGGTGCTGTACTCAATATTCCGGGTGCATCGCTACTGTATCATGCAGGTGGACTGCATGTTTCGACGCTGAACGTGGAACGCGCGGGGCGAGAATACGACGACACGATTACTACGACCCAATATCGCCTTGACCTACGCTTTGTAGGTGCCAATGTGAGAGCTCGCTTCGAGCCAGGCCCAAGTTTGCCGTCGACAAGTCGCTTCATGCTGCCCGGCTTGGGTACCGAAGCAGTTGCCGCACACATTACCGACTTCACCTACGTTGACGTATGGCCCAATATCGACGTTGTGGTTCGACGTACGTCGAAGGGCCCGAAAGTCGACTTCGTGGTTCGACCAGGTGGGCGCGTGTCGGACATCGTGCTGCAATACGACGGAGCTACCTCGGTGCAGTCGCACAGCGGCGGCTATCGTGTATCGACGCCTGTTGGCACTCTTACCGAAGAAGCTCCTGTTGCTTGGGAGCGCGTTGGGTCCGGTAATACGCGCCGACGCCCAGTGAGCGTTGCCACAGTCGTTGATGGTTTGGCCGTTCGATTTGACGTTAAAGGTCACGATGCCTCGCGTACCCTTGTCATCGACCCTCAAGTATCGTGGGCCACATACTACAGCGGCAATCAGCCGTTTTCGAATGTTGCAACGGCCGTCGATCGCGAAGGCAACGTTATCCTGTGCGGCACCGTGTTCGCGAATAATCTGCCAACGACTGTTGGCGTCGTTCAACGCAATAAGCGTAATGACGGAGGACAGTCCGACGGTTTTGTAGCTAAGTTCAACGATGCTGGCGCCCACTTGTGGTCGACGTATTACGGCTCGACTCGCGGCGACGACCTTCTTGACGTTACAGTCGACAATCAGAACACGATTTGGGCCTGTGGGTCGACACGTGGCAATGATGCCCCTGTCATTACCATCGAAGGTTCTGATGGCGACGATACAGTGCGCATTGTGGACATCATGATTTTGCGCCTGAACGCCGACGGCTCCCTCAATCGGGCATGGGCCAATGGCGGAACGAATGTCGACGTAGCAACTGCCATCGACGTTCGTGGCGACAAGGTCACGGTGGCCGGACATTCTTCGAGCCCCAAGTTCGCCGATTTTCGCGGAGCGCCCTATACACTCCAAGCGCCCTCGCTCCTGCGTAGCGACGGATTTATCGTCCGCTATGAGCCATCGCGGCCCGGCAATCCGCCTGTCGACATCTCGTACTTTACATACTACGGCGGCTTCGATATCGACCAAATTACGGGCGTTGCCACTGATGCACAGAACAACATCTACGTCTGCGGCTTTACCCGCAGCAATGCCCTCGTTGGCGGCGTCACGGGTAACAACTTCGTGTCCCAAACAGATGCCTTTGTTGCCTCGTTTGCTGCCGATGGCACTGAGCGCCGCTGGGCAACCTTCTTGGGTGGCGACTGGATTGACCGAGGCATCGACATTGCAACGGACTCCGAAGGCAACGTCATCGTTGTTGGCGAAACCAACAGCCCACTCTTCCCCACCAGCATGGGACCCGGTTATGCCGGCTTTGGCTGCGGTTTCATCGTCAAGCACCGTGGCGACAACGGCAATCGCATTTGGGGGCAGGTGATCCCTGCCGACTCGACGATCACGATCGGAGGATTGTCTGTTACGCCGTCAAACGACATCTGGGTTGGTGGCTCGTCGTTCTTTTCAACGAACCTGTTCATCACGCCTGATGCGTTTCAGACAGATCCGATAGGGCGTGGCCTAGGTCGTGACGGATTCATCCGCCGTTATACGCCGCTTGGCGCCATCGCGTTTTCGTCGTACCACGCTGCCGATGGAACGCCGGTACGAGACACCACGGCGCCCGGCGACATTTATGGCTGGGACTTTGTGACAAGTGTGGCTGCCGACGGCGACGCCTACCTAGCCGTAGCAAGCATTGCCCAAACCAAGAAGTTTCCAACCAAGAATGCCTTCCAGGACACTACAAATTGGCGTGCCGACGGCAACGAGGTTAATGCCGTTCTGTCGCTTATTTCCGACTGTGCCGATAGCGTAATCGCCATCACTACCGACGGACCAACTTCGATCTGCGATAACGACAATTTGCTTCTTCGAGGTCCAACGGGCTTTGCCAGCTATCGGTGGAGCACGGGTGCCAGTTCACGGGACATCACCGTGAGCGATACCGGTCGATATATCCTTACGGTAGTAACATCGCGAGGGTGCCGCTACCGCGACACCATCGTCGTGTCACGTAATCCGAAGCCATCGGTTAGTGCGGGTGCCGACGTCATCGCTTGTGCCGACTCGCTTACACAACTAAGTGCTGCAGCTAGTGGCGGCACGCCACCCTATCGCTATCGATGGAACCGCATTGAGTCGGGCCCTCGCTTTATCGACAACGACACCATCACAACGCCGATCGTAAACCCCACGTCGACGTCTCGGTATATGGTTACCATTACCGACGCTGGTGGCTGTCAGGCCAAGGACACCGTGTTGGTGACCATTCGTGCTCCGCGGCCAGTTGCCGTGGGTGGCCCAGTGGACTTCGGAGCGCTAGACGCTTGCACCGGATCCGCAGATGGTCAGTTTGGCATTCGCAATCCAGAAACGTATCCCGTTACCATCGCCACGGTAACGTCCAGCGATGCCGCCTTTACCGTTACCGCAGCGCTACCAATCACAATTGCGCCGGGTGCCACTGTGCAGGTAGCCATACGCTATGCTCCGGCTGCTGCCGGTGCTAACACTGGCACACTTACAGTCCGGGGTACTCCGTGCTCGTGGGCCACAACAGTGAACGTCCGCGGTAGCAAGAGTGCATCGGTTGCCAACGCGCAACCTAGCGTCATCAACTTCCCTACCACAGCTAGCTGCGACCCCGCCTCGTTTACCGATTCCATTCGTGTGCGTAACACGAGCCCAGACGAAATGACAGTGGCCGTTCCGATTATTGCCGCACCTTTTTCGGTTGTGAGCCCTAGTGGTTCGGCAACAATTCCGTCGCAGGGCGAAGTCGTTTATGTTATCGCCTACGCCCCGACGGGTGCCGGTACCTTTGCCGAGAGCATACGCCTGCCGTTTACGGCTGGGCAGTGTTCCGACACGTTGCGTGTGGCGCTTAACGGTCGCCGAGAAAACGTGAGCATTGCCATTGACGCATCGGCCATTACAGTGCCCGATCTTAGCGGCTGTCAAGACGCTGTCGACACGGCCGTGGTTATCACCAACAACAGTTCAGTACCAGTAACGATAACGGTCCCCTCCGGCACCGACGTCGCCGTTACTCCCGCAGGGCCCACCGTCGTAATTCCAGCCGGTAGTTCGCAGCGCTTTGCGCTCTCGGTGCGCCCATCGGCACAAGGCGCCTTTAGTATTCCCGTGAACTTTGCCGGTGCCCCATGCGATGTATCGGTACAGACGACGATTTCGGGCAATAAGCAGGGGGTAGGGTTTACAACTCCCGCCACCATCGACATGGGCACGGTAGTTGGATGTGACGGCAGCGAAACCACGGTAAGGCCTGGCACCATTTCGTTCACTGGTACAGGTTCGGATGGTTCCGTGGCGACAGTTATTACTGGACCGGGAATCTCGACGACGCTGCGTCCAAACACGCCCCTACCCCCTGGGCAGTCAGTAAGCTTCGACGTGTCGTGGACGGCAACGGCCGATGGTGCGCTTGTAGATTCGGTGGTGGTGGTTCTGCAGCCGTGTGATGTACGCCGTGTGATTCGCGTAACTGGTAATCGCGTATCGCCCGGTATCTCAACGGGCACACCCACCATTGCATTGGGAGCCATAGCCGGCATCGTACGGCGCACGGCACAGTTTACCAATACCGGCACCCAAACCATCGACGCAGTCATAACCGCTTCGGCCAACGTAACGATTGTGGGCATCACCCCCCAACCCACGGGCCTCGCTCCGGGTGCTACCGTTCAAGTTGAATTCGACGTGGCATGCAATGGTAGATCTACCGTTGCCGATACCATCACGGCCATCGTCCAGGGTACGTGTGTGCGCGTGGCTCGTATAGCCCTCGATGGCACGTGTACGGCCGCTCCAACAGCAACGGCCAGCATTGCCATCGACTCTATCGACATGAAGGTTGGCGAACGCCGCCGACTGCCAATTCGCTTGGTAAGCTCGCAGGACCTCGACGCTGCTGGCGCCCAACAGTGACTGCCACCGTGCGCTACAACCCCGGAGTGATTGTTGGATCTGGGGCCACAACCGACTGTTGGACGGCATCCAACCAGGGACCTTGCACCATCACCGTAACTGGGACAAGGGGCACTGCGACAGTTGGCGCGCTAGCCGAGCTGGACTTCACGGCCGTGCTTGGCGATGCCGAGGCCACCGACGTCGAACTCATGTCGTTTGCCTTCGCTCCACCAGCGCAGGTGAACGTTACCACGGCCAACGGCAGAGTGCGACTCTCCGACGTCTGCCGCGAAGGCGGCCAAGTGCGCCTGTTACAAACGGCTACTCCGTTGAGCATACGGCTGCTGCCGCAGCCGGCAACCGACGTGTTGGAAGTCGAGATTGGAGGGATGGGCACCGAAGGAGCTTCGCTGCGCATGCACTCCATGCTGGGCCGCGAAGTGCTTACAACAACCACATTCGAAGGCCGCACGCACCTTGATGTGTCGACCCTACCCGCCGGCACCTACACGCTGGTTATTGCCACCCGTGGCGTAACTCGCACCAGTACCATCCTCATTGCGCGATAAGGAGCCACCATGAACACCTTCACTGCAACTCTATTCGTTCTGTCGGTTGGCGCTTCGCTTCTACGTGCCCAAGATGATGATGGCTTCGAGCGCATCCTCTCGGTGGGCTTGCACGGAGGCTATGGCGCTGCCTCGCATTCTGCCTCGTTCGCCAAGCTGCCGAACGTTCCCGACTGCTGTCCTGAATACACTGGGGGCAGCGGCGGTGGCCTCATCATGGGCATCGACGTGGGCCTTCCACTCGCGCAACAAATCGACCTAACGCTGCGCCTGGGCTATCAGTCGTTTGGCGGCACCATGACCACCGATGAGCCCATCACAGTACGCGTGGAGAATGACGCCCGTCAGACGGCACTCCGCCACACACTCGAAACCACCGTCAGCACCATCATCATCGAACCAGGCATCGAGTACCGCATCAATAACATTGGTCTCATGGGAGGTCTGCGTCTGGGCTTGGCCTCATCGGGAACATACAGCACACAAGAGGCCTTTGCCGATCCGTCGATTCCGTGGACGTATCGTGGCGGCGCCTCGACCTACCTACCCAGCAGCGGATCGCTTACGAACGTTGCCGGCCTACAGCTAGGCCTCATGCTCGGAGCACGATATCACCTCAAGATTGCCTCGACGCTACAGATTGTGCCCGAAGTGTCGTACGCCCCTGCATTGTCCAACAACGTACAAGACATCGACTGGTCGACGTCGGCCATTCGCTTTGGTCTTGGCATTTCGTACCAGCTCACACGCATATCGCGTCTTGGTACTCCGATTCTTCCGGGCGACCGTTAAGCACAACACAACCTTCATGACAGCACCTTCAACGGAAATCGCGCGACGCCGCACCCTCGCCATCATATCGCACCCCGACGCTGGTAAGACCACACTTACCGAGAAGCTTCTGCTCTACTCCGGTGCTATCCATAAGGCCGGAGCCGTGACGGGTGGCAAGCACTCATCTACCACGTCGGACTGGATGGAGATCGAGCAGCAGCGGGGCATCTCCGTTAGCTCGAGCGCTATGCGTGTCGATTACGATGGCCACTTGTTGAATATCCTCGACACGCCGGGTCACCAAGACTTCTCCGAGGACACCTATCGCACGCTTATGGCTGTTGATGCTGCCGTGATGTTGCTTGACGCTGGTCGTGGTGTACAGGAACAGACCATGAAGTTGTTTAAGGTATGCCGCGATCGCGGCATTCCCATCATCACCTTCATGAATAAGTTGGACCGTCCGGCACGGTCGCCTCTAGAATTGCTCGACGAAGTCGAACAGGTCCTAGGCATTGCCGCCATACCGCGCACATGGCCTATTGGCGACGGCCAGGACTTTCGCGGCATTTTCGATCGTGACGCTGGCACCTTCCACGAGTACGAGCGCACTGTGGGCAACAAGTACAAAGCCCCTATGCGCCTGGGCGATATCCGCTCGGCAGAACTTCGTCAGAGCTTAGGCAATGCCGCCCACGATCGATTGCTCGAGGATCTGGAGTTTGTCGACCACGTTATACCATCGTTTTCGCACGACGACTACATGGCCGAGCGATGTACGCCCGTGTTTTGGGGGTCGGCCATCACCAACTTCGGCGTCGAGCACTTCTTACAACACCTTATCACGCTGGCTCCGCCTCCTCAGCCCTTTGTGATGTCAGGGGGCACCGTATCACCTGCCGACGACCCCTTCGTGGGCTTTGTGTATAAGGTACAGGCCAATATGAACAAGGCACATCGAGACCGCATTTCGTTCTTGCGCATCGTATCGGGCACGTTTGAACGCGGCATGTCGGCCTTTCATCCGCGTACAGGGAAGGAAGTAAAGCTCACGTATCCGTTCGAGATTTTTGGCCGGGATCGAACGATTATCGACGTTGCCTATCCCGGTGATGTGATTGGACTCACAAATCCGGGCCTCTTCCAGGTGGGCGACACGCTAACGTCGGGCCCCGACCAGCGCATGACGTCGTTCCCACGCTTTGCTCCAGAGTTATTTGCCAAGGTATGGCCTGCAACAGGGTCGTTTTCAAAGTCCTTCCGCAAGGGCATCGATCAGTTAAGCCAGGAAGGTGTCATCCAGATCTTTACCGAGGCCGATGGTAGTCCGGTGCCCCTTATCGCTGCTGTGGGCGAGCTGCAGTTAGAGTTGTTTACGTGGCGTATGGAGAACGAATACAACGAGAAGGTGCGGCTGGAGCGGCTACCCTACACGCGTTCGCGGTGGGTTGTTGGGCAGGGGCGCCCTGCTACGGCGGCACCTGTGGTTATGGATGATGCCGACCGCGCCGTTGTGCTCTTTAAGAGCGAGTGGGAAATTGCCTACACGGTAGAACGGTCGCCAGGACTGGAGCTGTCGGACACTCCCCCGGCAACCTAGCGCACGTCGACTACTTGATTGGCTTAACCACGCCTTCGTTGGCGTAGATTTCCCAGACGGTACGAAGAAGGATGTTCAGGTCGCGAAACTGGATGGCATCGATCGGCTTCGAAAAGTTGAAGCAATTGCGTCCCTGCCGGCGTGGGTGTAGCGACTTTGGCACTTCGATCTCGTCCGGGTGCGTGAACAGCGGGAACACGTAAAACGACACGTAGCTTTTGCCTGTTCGAATGGCAAACATTGGGTGATCGAGTCGCTCCTTGCCGGCGATAACTTTTGAGCCAATCAGGGCGAGCTCAACTTGCTTTGGCGTATCTATCTGTAAGGCAAGCTGCGGCATGTATGGAAGGAGCATGCTGCGCAGGCGCTCAACGATGGTAGGGAAGTCGGCAACGGACATGTGAAGTCTCCGGGCGAAGATGCTGTGTTGCACCATGCTGTGTTGATCGCAACGGCGCGAAAATACCACAATTTCATTCAAAGTGGCGCAGCCACCCCGTCACCTCGTCACAATCGGCATCCTGACGGAATGTCACCCCGTCACCTTGACGAACGGACGATGACGTCACCTCGTCACCTTGACGAACGGACGTTGACGTCACCTCGTCACCATTGACGAACGGACGATGACGTCACCATTTGCAAACGAACGATTCCAATACCCGCCCTGAAGGGCGGGCCTAGGCGCAGAGCCATATTCCAGCCCGCCGTAAACGGCGGGCGTAATGTGGCCTCATCATTGCCATCCAATGAACATGAATCAACTGACTGCCGGGCTCACCTCGTCACCTTGACGAACGGACGTTGACGTCACCTCGTCACCATTGACGTTCTAATCGGTTGTCACGTCGATAAACTGCCCATTCGCCCTTCTTGATAATCCACGAAGGCCTGATACACCTCTCGATTGGTGTTCATCACAAAGGGGCCACCGGCAACCATGGGCTCGCCCAGCGGCGTTGCCTCCAGCAGAAGTAGTCGGGCGTCTTCCTCTCCTTCGAGACGCACTCCGCTTCCGTCGCCTAATACCACAAGGTGTTGCGCTGAAATGCGCTCACTCCCCTCCCCGTTCGAAACGCGCACGCTACCGCCCAGCACATACACCAGGCAGGTTGGAAGCGTCGCCTGCCACTCGAATGAAGCACCACGGTTTAGCCAGAGCATGGCAGAGGCAACGTCCGAGAACGTCTGCGCCGGCCCCCGTAGGCCGTTCACTGCTCCCGATACCACGCGCATGCGCGCCCCGTCGAGCGCGAGCTCGACGAGGGCCGCAGTGTGCAACTCTTGGTACCGTGCCGGCAGTGCCTTGGCAACGGCGGGGACATTTACCCACAGCTGTATCAGCTCCAGCGGGCCGCCCTGCTGTTGCAGAGCAGGAGCAGGCCCTTCGGAGTGAACAATGCCATTACCTGCGTCAATCCACTGAACCTCGCCTTCGCCCACCACGCTTGTATTGCCAAGGGAATCGTTGTGCAGCACTGCCCCTTGATAGACGAACGTAACAGGAGAGAACCCCCGGTGCGGGTGAGGGTCGATACGACCTGATTGTGCTCCCGCTGCGAAGTCCTGCGGACCAGCATGGTGCAGCAGAACGAACGGGTCGGCATATCGAAGTCCGTCGCTCGGCAGTGGCTGCGCCACGCTTAACGGACCTACGCTATGGCTGGTACTACCAGCAATGTGGACGATTGGGCGATACGTCATACCATGTGGGCCAAGGGCCAGATTAAGTTGTTCCGAGTTGAGTTATGCTTCGGCAGGTTGGGGTACAACCAGTTGCATTTGAACGCTGAGTGTAAGCTTGACTTCGTCGCTTACCACGACGCCACCGGCTTCGGTAACAGCACTCCACATCAAGCCAAACTCCTTGCGGTTGAGCGATCCGGCAATCGTAAATCCGGCCTTGGTGCTGCCCCATGGGTCCACAACCGTGCCTTCATGTACTACGTTCAATGTAAGGGGCTTCGATACACCACGGATTGTCATGGTGCCATGCACGTCAAAACGGCCTTCACCGGCTGGCGTTACCGACGTGCTAACGAAGTCCATTGTGGGATAGACGTCGGCGTGAAAGAAGTCTTCGCTACGCAAGTGCGTGTCGCGAGTCTCGTTGCGCGTGTTTACAGAGGCAGTCTTGGCCGAGAACGTCAACTTGGCATCCGAGAAGTCCATTGCTGTTGACTCCATCGTGGCTGTGTAGTCGGTAAACTCGCCCGTTACCGTTGTAATCATCAGGTGCTTGACCGTAAAGCGCACTTCGCTGTGGGCTTGGTCGATGTTCCATGTAGACATGAAAGTCTCCTAAAGTGTAGGTGAATTGAAGATATGTGTGTTACGACACACAAATATATGTGTTGCAACACACTTCTCCAAATCTTGTTGCGCTACGCTATCCGCAGATGGCCACCCCGCTCGATGTGCCAATGCGTTGCGCGCCTGCGTCAATCATGGCTAGAGCAGTTGCCCTATCGCGTATGCCGCCGCTGGCCTTTACGCGCACAGCCGGACCTACATGCAGGCGCAACAGCTCTACGTCTGCGAGTGTAGCGCCGCCCGTCGAAAAACCCGTACTTGTCTTAATAAAGTCGGCGCCTGCCTGCGTTACCATGGCGCAACAACGCAGCTTTTCCTCCTCGGTGAGCAAGCAGGTTTCGATAATGACTTTTACGATGGCTCCCCCATCGTGGCAGGCCGTAGTAACCGCGCGGATGTCATCAAGTACAACATCATACGCACCGCTCTTTAGCGCAGCAATGTTAATCACCATGTCAATCTCTGTAGCACCTAGCGCTATACATGTCTGCGTCTCTGCTACCTTGGTAGCCGTATGCGTTGCGCCCAGCGGGAAGCCCACAACGGTGCAAACGGCAACGTCACTTCCTCGCAGCGCCGCCGCACAGCGCTCTACGTACCAGGGTAGCACACACACGCTAGCAAAATGATATTGCAACGCTTCAGCGCAGAGTGCATCAATAGCTGCTATCGCTGCGTCGGGCTTAAGTATAGTATGGTCGATGGTACGGTTTAGGGCTTCCATTGAGACTCCTATTGTCGGTCGATGGTGGTGTTAACAAGTTCGGCCGGACGGAATCGATGCTGTCCGAACGCACTAAATAATTGGTCGGTCGTAAAAATGATACCGGCCCAACGCATGTCGTCGAACCGGAAGGCTGCGTCGATCCTAAAAATGGCATCAGCTCCGCTGGCTTTTAGATTGTGCACGCGCAGCCCAATGCCGGCCGAATGTCGCCAGCGTGTTCGCGTTAGCTCCAGCCCTTGGTTCCATACCGATCCCACATCGTGGAATGCTACGGCCGAAACTCCAAACGCCCAAACGGTCCACCGCGGGAACCATCGCAGCTCGGTGTTAGCAACAATACGATTGTCTCCCGACAGTGCATTGGCAGCATAGCCGCGCATGCCAGCGTCGTTGTCGAACACCAACTGGTGAAAGGCAAACCAATTCCACACGATTTCACTACGAATCCGCGACGTTATCACCCAGTAGGGCGACAGCCGCCAATGCGCAAGGCCGGTGACGTCGAGGCCCGTGTAGCGTGGGCCGCTGCGCGCAAAGCCGGTGCCCCCTGCCACACTGCCAAAAAGGTAGAGGTTGCGCGTGATGGTGTCTGATTGCTCGCCACGACCAGAGATGTACCACAGGTCTTCGAGCGTGTCGACAGTACTAAACACACGACCTATGGTCACACTGCCCCATCCGCCAGTTTGGATGTCCTCGGTTTCGTAGCCGTTCAGGAAGCGGTCTGTGTGGAAGTCCTGACGAATCGAGCCAAACGACACGAGGAGCCGTGCTGTGTTGTCGAATGCCAAGCGCGACTGCTCGAACGCCCGGCGAGTGTGATCGATGGCACCAGACACGCTAAAGAACAAGCGGTCGCCATCGCCACGGGCCGTCGACCACCATCCTGCTGCGCCTCGTTGCTCGAATGGCAAAAACTGTCGGACCTCTGGTAGTAGGTAGTTAAAGTCCGATCCAAACGAATTCCAAACCGAGAGGCGTCCCGCCCATGGCGTTGCCATAGTACGGAAGGGCTTGTCGAGCAATAACGTCTGATCGGTTCGTACCTGGTTTGCAAGAATCGACGCGTACACGCCTACCTCCGAGCGAAAGAGTCGTCGCTGCCCGGCATATACCAAGCCCTCCCAGCCGATGTCGTTCTCGGTACGGTACAACCCGCTTACCAGCAGTTGCGTGCCTATACCAAAGAGATTCACTTCCTCGATCTTGCCACCATAGTTGCTGATGCCCCCTCCAGTGCCATACAGAACGGCGGGCCGCAAAGAGAATCGATCTTGAGTCAAAACGAAAACGTCGACACTGTCACGAGACACATACTGTACCGTGACAGCCACTGTGCTAAAGAGCCCTGTTCGCCGGAGATTTCTCTCGGTTTCGAGCAAACGATCCTCGTCTAACTCGTCGCCCTCGGTAAACAACAACTCGTCGTCGATAACGAACGGTCGTGTTTGCACGTGGAGGCCATTGGCAATCTCACTCATCAACCACGGCTTCTCGGTGCGGTCGTCAAATACGTCCTTCAAATCATAGTGAATGGCCCGAATGAAGGGTTGGGCGTTAAGGGGCACTGCGGTGCTAAGGAACACCAGGGCGCAGACAGCGAGGAGTCCGCGCGCGACAACACGCATCACGGCCTGCCCTGCGATAGCACCGTGTAGACATCGGCCGTCGAAGACTGGAAGACAGCGGCCTTGGCACGCTCAACGCACGCCGCGTGCGTGGTAGCGCGGATGCGACTTTTGAGCTCGAGCAGCAAGGCAGGCGACACGCTGAATTCGTGCAACCCTAGCCCAACAAGCATTTCGCTGGCAATGGCATGACCAGCAAGTTCGCCACATAAACTCACGGGTTTGTTCATCTTGTTTGCAGCGTCAACCACAAAGGCAATCAGGCGCAAAACACTTGGGTGTAAGGCGTCATAGATATCGGCCACAAGCTCGTTGGTCCTGTCGGTTGCCAACGCATACTGCGTTAGGTCGTTACTGCCGATACTCATGAAGTCCACACTGGCGGCAAGCGACTCTGTCATAAGGGCCGCCGACGGAGTTTCAATCATGATGCCAATGGGCATATTAGGATCGTGGTCGACGCCTTCGGCGCGCAAGCGCTCCTTGCAGCGCTCAATAACTGCCTTGGCTTGAACCACTTCGTCGATTACGCTTACCATGGGCAGCATGAATCGGACGTTGCGATTTGCCGAGGCACGCAAGACGGCGCAAACTTGCTGCTCAAACACGTCTGGCTTAAACAACAAAAAACGTATGCCCCGTAGTCCTAGCGCGGGATTGTCTTCGTGATGCGGAATACCAATCCTGAATTTATCGCTGCCAACATCGAATGCCCTAAACGTTACTGGCAATGGAAAGGCGCGCAGAGCTATTTCCCTATACCATTCCTCTTGTTCTTCGACCGTAGGATAGCGCCCTTGCTGTACGAGCAAGAACTCCGTACGCACCAAGCCAATACCGTCGGCACCTTGCATGACGGCTTCAACTGCCTGTTGAGGTGTATCGACATTTACGTAGAGCTTTACGCCAACACCATCGCTCGTTTGTGAAGGCTGACCAATCAGCTCGCCGAGACGTTTACGGTGTTCGGCGAGTTCGTGATGCCTGCGTACATATTCCAGCAGCGTGGCCTCGTCGGGGTCAACAACCACAACGCCCGCAAAGCCATCAACGATTATCGTCTGTCCACTGACAATCTCGGTGGTGGCACTGCGAATGCCAATCACAGCCGGCAACGAAAGGTCGCGCGCAAGGATGCATGCGTGTGAGTTGATGCCACCAACCTCCGTCACAAATCCTAGTGTCTTGGAATGCTTAAAAAACAGCATGTCCTGCGGCGTGATACTTCCTGCCACCACGATACTATCCGACGCCACCGAATGCGCCAACGTGGCATTGCGCAGCATAGCAAGCACCCGCTCCTTAACATGTTCGAAGTCTTGCACCCGTTCCCGCAGGAAGGGGTCATTGGCCATAACAAGGGTGCCCTTGGCAGCATCGTACTCGGCAATGACGGCGGCCTCGGCCGAGGCGCCAGCACCAATTCGTTCGCAGATTGACTGCGTAACAATCGGATCGCCTACGATAAGCAAAAAGCTCTCGATGATGGAGCTTACCGTGGCCGACTCGCTGCGAGCAAGCTCCGACGCGCGAACAAGCTCGGCTACGACGGCTTCAAGGGCAACTCGGAAGCGCGATACTTCGGCCTCAACTTCGTGCGGCGCTATGCGTTCGGGAGTCGACGACCCCGTGGCAACGTTTAGAACGACGGCCTTGCCGATGGCAAGGCCGGCCGACGCCGGAATGCCCTTCAACGTGTGCTCGCCACGCGACGGCTCTCCCCGAATCATCGAGTGCCTTTCTGCATGCGTCGACAGACGTATGGGCATACGGTATATCCCGCCACGTGGTGAACAACCATACTCCTATTGCTCGCCAAATCCTGTGCTAAACAGCTCGACTATTGCATCTGTCGCCTGCTGTTCGTCCGGTCCCTCGGCTTGCAATACCAGCGTACTTCCCTGCTCTGCGGCTAGCGTCATCACTCCAATAATACTCTTGGCATTGATCTGAAAGCCGTCACGAACAAGATAGATTTCACTTTTAAATTGGGCGGCAAGCTTCACGAGCATAGCTGCGGGACGAGTGTGAAGACCTGCGCGGTTAACAATCGTTATCGTTGTTTCTGTCATGGAGAAGCAAGTGCTGCAGGCGGTCAAGATTCAATTGCTTTTCGAAGTCGATTCCATAGAACCTCGTCGGCCTGCACGGTATGGTCGCAAAGTACGAGAATTTGTTCTACGTTCAACGCATCGGCAGCGCGTAGGTCGGCATAGAGCGACTCGGCAACCGGTACAATGCCGCAAAGCCGGGTTCTCGTAACGTGGGCGTCGTCGAGGGCTTGGCGCATCTCGGCCATCGATTCTACAAGGCGAATAGACGCTGTGGGCGCATAATGCCTATGACGCATACCAGGCGAGCCCTCTTCGCTGCCCATGGCGCGCCGCACGTTGTGGCCTAGCACATGCTCGATCTTCGATGCTGGTATGGCGCCGGGACGTAGCAATACGACGGGCACGCTTCGGCAATCCACAACGGTCGACTCCATGCCGTGACGGCATGGACCACCATCCATTACGGCGTCGATTCGACCCGCGAGGTCTTCCATTACGTGAGCCGCCGTTGTTGGGCTTGGGCGTCCGCTCACGTTTGCCGACGGGGCCGCCAAGGGCACGCCAACAAGGTCGATAAGCCGGCGCAACACATCGTTGGCTGGTACACGAACGGCCACGGTAGGAAGTCCCGCGGTCACAACCTCCGATATTGGCACGGCGGCCTCGAGCACCAGCGTTAACGGGCCGGGCATACAGGCATCGGCAAGACGCAGGGCCGAAGGCGTCATCTGAACTAGCGTGGCAAGCTGTTCGATGCTGGCGCAATGCACAATCAGCGGATTGTCTGACGGCCGCCCTTTCGCTGCAAACACATTGCGCAAGGCCTCGTCGTTATCGATGCGCGCAGCTAGGCCGTACACGGTTTCCGTGGGAACGGCTACCACGCCGCCCCTTTTCAGGATGTCAGCTGCGCGCTCGATGTTGTGGGGATACAGATGTTCGGTGGTGAGGTGCTGCATGAACAGCAATCTGGTGATTTTTCTTGGGGCGCACAGCACTACTCGGACATCACAACAAGCCACGATTCGACATGACTGCCATCGCGAACCACTACCACAAGCGGAGTAAGATGTGACGGGGGTGGGATGGATACACGCAAGCTCTCCATACTCGAAGGAGTCTCCGTAACCTCCGCTATATGCTGGCCCAGTAGCGTGTATACGTTAACAGCAAGGCGCTGCGATCCTGTAGCAGACCGAACTCTAACAACTACACTACCTCCGCTGGTGGTGACGGAGACGTTGCTCGGCTGCTCGGCTTGACGATACGCCTGACCTATGCTGGTCGACGTCTGCCGAACAAGCCAGACTTCATACAGATTGGAGCTGGCTCGAGATTGCGTTCCGTCGTTGACGAAGAAGATGTTCTCGGCCTCGCTAACGATACCTCCCAGGATCCAACCTACCAACATCGAATCAACGGAGATACTGTCAAGGACAATCATGCCGTAGTCACGCGTGGCAATGTCCGGACGCGGGATAAATGCTGCGCCAGAGCCCTCCAACCCAGGCATGCTGCTACGTTCTAGATATTCTTGCATTTGTCCATCGGCACTACGATGTATAAGGCCGATGGTACGCACGAATGGCACTGCATCGTCACGTCGTAACTCGCCGTTGAGCGACGGCACAAACTGCGCCATGCCACCAAAGAACCAAGAATACGACTCCGAGCGTTGCACATCGACGGCTGCAAGAGCCGCTCCGTGGTAGTGATTCAGACGCTGTTCGAATCCGTCCACTCGCCTTATACCTTCTCGCCGAATCTCGAGGGGCGCAAGAAACGGGAGATTCGCCGTCCGCTGGAATACGCCAGCATACAACATGTATCCGTAGGTTCCATCGGCAAGCAACTGGGGCATCATGGTGAAGTCGCGTCGATGCAGAAGGTCGAGGTTCTGCAGTTTCGATCGCAGATAGACCGTGGGAGGTGTTGCACTGTGGTCGACATCGATGCGGACGATTGCATCGGAATATGCCTGACGGAACGCCCCGCCCCCCATACCCATTGGACTGTATCGACCATCAAAGCGCTGTCCGGCAACTAACAATACGGTGTCCGAAAATCGAGCAACGTAGCCACCAGTGACTGCTGCTACTTCGCTGGTTACCGTGCTAACGTAGGGTTCGATGGACGTGCCTGCTACCGTTGCCGCAACCACGCCGCGCAAGTCGAGAACAGTAATGCGAGGGAAGGTAATGTGATCTCTCAGACTGCGTGAATAGCCA
>JALHPC010000047.1:3737-21434 GCA_022842685.1 Candidatus Kapaibacterium sp. | reverse complement strand
TGAAGATTCATAATCTGCCTTTGGATTATTTGGTAGTTACTGATGGTAGCTGTGTAAACGCCTTCTTGAACGCCTCCCACTCTTCTCCACGTTCCATGGCACCACCAGCAATGTAGTCTATGATAGGGGGCATCGTTGCGACGTCGAGATAACCGGGGACGGGTTGAATCATGGACCAGTCTGGACGCAGGAACACCGTAGTGGGATAGCTCATGCGCTCGGAAAGCAAGGCAAGCGCAAGTTCATGTGCCTTACGATCGGCCACATAAACGAATGCCTTACCTTGAAACATAACGGTGTCACGTCGTTCAGCATCGAGCTTCACAGGCCAGTATCGCGCATTGATGTAAGCAGCAATAGCACTGTCAGAATAGGTCGTCTTATCCATCCGCTTGCACCAGCCACACCATTCAGTATACACATCAACAAGAATCGGTTTGGGCTGTTCGGCAGATTTCTTGATGGCCTCCTCGAAAGTCAGCCACTGCACAAGGCCGTCGCCTGCATGCAACACCGATGATGTAGCAAGCACCATCAACAAGCTAACGAATGACCAAACTCTCACGATTCCACCTCTGATGTCATGATGTTCGGAAGTGCACGCTCATAGGTGCTACGCAGATCTTCTACATCAACTTCGATCAAATCGTGGACATGTAATGTTGTTCCTCCGGTTCGGCCAAGCACCTCCATGGGTACTCCTGCCTCTTGGGCCGCCGCTCGCAAATCGCCGATGCGTTCATCGGATACTTCAACGACAATCCGACTTTGTGCTTCGCCAAACAAGTACCCTGCTCTATGCGGTGTGTCAACGACAACATCGGCACCAATGCCGCGACCAAAGCACATCTCGGCCAAACAAACTAACAAACCTCCTTCGGCGCAGTCGTGTGCCGCACGCACAACTCCACTGCGAATGGCGTCGAGCACGCAGCGCTGGAGCCGAACTTCGTCGTCGATTGATAGCGACGGTGCATCGCCCAGCACTCGATGTCGAATAACCTTCATGTACTCACTACCGCCAAGCTCTTCTCGTTGCCATCCCAACAGAACAATGTTCTGATCTGCTTGGGTAAAGGCATTCCCAACAACGGTCGACACATCGTCGATAAGTCCCAGCATACCAATTGTTGGAGTAGGATACACGGCGTGGTGCTGCGACTCGTTGTGGAAGCTAACATTACCACCCGTTACAGGTGTATCTAATGTGCGGCAGGCATCGCCCATCCCGCGAATCGCTTCGGCGAATTGCCAATACACTTCGGGATCGTACGGGTTGCCAAAGTTCAAACAGTTCGTGATAGCCACCGGCAGTGCTCCAACGCACACGCAGTTACGAGCCGCCTCGGCTACTGCAATCATGCCTCCCCGGTACGGGTTCAAGTACACGTATCGCGAGTTGCAATCTGTGGTAACGGCCACGGCCTTGCCTGGCACTTCCTTTATGCGAATCACGGCTGCGTCGCCGCCGGAGCGTAGTACGCTGTTGGTTCCAACTTGCGAGTCGTATTGCTCATAAATCCAGCGCTTGCTTGCAATCGTTGGCGAAGCCAGTAGGGCACGTAGTGCTGCCGTTGCCTCCTGCTGATGCAGGATCGGACCAGGATCGACCGCGACATTCGTCAGGTCGAGGTATTCAGGCTTGCGCTGTTCGCGAACGTACACGGGAGCGTCGCCGCCAAGTACTAACGACTGCGCTGGAATGTGCGCTACTGCCTTGCCATGGCGGGTAACGTAAATCATGCCATCGTTGGTTACCTCGCCAATTGCCACAAAAGGAACGTCCCACTTGGCAGCAATGCGCGCAGCGTGTTCCTCCTTACCACGTTCCACTACCACCAGCATTCGCTCTTGCGATTCGCTTAGCATGATTTCGTAGGCGCTCATGTCGGCCTCACGTAGTGGTACCTTGTCGAGGTCGATGCGCATGCCAACGCCACCCTTTGCACTCATTTCCGACGTCGAACAAGATATGCCTGCAGCACCCATGTCTTGAATACCAACAACAACACCGGCATCAATCAGCTCTAGTGTAGCCTCAAGGAGTAGCTTCTCTGCAAAGGGATCGCCCACCTGCACCGTTGGTCGCATCGATTCTGTTTGATCGTCGAACTCACGCGAAGCTAGGAGCGATGCCCCATGAATACCGTCACGCCCAGTAGCGCTACCCATGATAAAGATGGGGTTGCCAACACCCTTTGCTGTTGCCGACGCAATGCCATCGGCACGAACCACACCCACGGCCATGGCGTTGACAAGTGGGTTGTCGGTGTAACAACGATCGAAGTACACCTCCCCGGCTACCGTGGGCACTCCAAAACAGTTGCCATAGTGCCCAATTCCACTTACTACACCCTTGATTAGGTAGACGGTGCGCGGTGTATCGGGGTCGCCAAAGCGTAAGCTATTGAGCGCTGCAACAGGTCGTGCCCCCATCGTAAAGATGTCACGAAGTATGCCACCTACTCCCGTTGCTGCACCCTGAAACGGCTCGACAGCCGAAGGGTGATTATGCGATTCAATCTTGAAAGCTACGCCGTATCCCTGACCGATGTCGATAACTCCAGCATTTTCTTCACCGGCAGCCACAAGCATTCTCGACCCCGTGCGCGGCAGTGTCTTCAACTGTAGAATGCTGTTCTTGTACGAACAGTGCTCACTCCACATCACCGAATACACGCCCAGTTCGGTATAGGTTGGCGTTCTGCCTAACACTCCTACAATGCGGGCGTACTCGTCGGCCGTTAGACCAAGGTCCTTGGCTGTTTGCTCGGTAACGTCGAGCTCAGACATCATTTCCATTCGTGTGTTGCTGTTGGTGTCGGAAAAGGGGCTTCGGTTGATGGTCGCGGGCGTCGCCGAATGTGTTCTGCCTGGAACACTGCTGCCGCCGTGGCGGCAAGGCGTGCCTTCTGTGCTACGTCGCTTGTGGGAGGCCAGTGTTTTGCTACATAGGAAGTAGCGTAGTTGCCCGAACGGAACGGTTCGGAGTCAAGGACGAGACGACAAAACGGAATCGTTGTACGAATTCCTGCCAGGTGGTAGTTGTCCAAGGCATCAATACAGGCATCGATTGCTTGGCTTCGCGTTGGGGCCCACACGAGTAGCTTGGCTACCATTGGGTCGTAATGCACGGTTACTTCGTAGCCTACCTTGAGCGCAGAGTCGTTGCGAACGTGCTCCCCAACTGGTAACTGCAGGAAGGACACACGTCCGGTGTCAGGTAGAAAATCGTTGAATACATCTTCGGCACAAACGCGGCACTCTATCGCATGACCCTTGGGATCTGCAACGTCGGCTTGACGCAACTCAAGCGGCAACCCCGCTGCAATGCGAATCTGCTGTTCTACGAAGTCGACCCCGGAAATCAGCTCGGTAACAGGATGCTCAACCTGCAGGCGGGTGTTGACTTCCATAAAGTAGAACTCGCCGCTGGCATCAAGGAGAAACTCAATTGTACCAGCATTGGTATAGCCCGAGGCCGCGACCAGTCGTGCCGCCGCTCGGCCCATGGCCTCGCGAATGGCAGGCGTTACAGCCGACGACGGCGACTCTTCGATGACCTTCTGATGCCGACGTTGAATGGAGCATTCCCGTTCGGGAAAGTAGAGTACTGTGCCATGCGAATCGGCCAACACTTGAATTTCGATATGGCGCGGCTCCTTGATGTAGCGCTCGACGAATACTCGGCCATCGCCAAACGACGTTAGGGCCTCGGATCGTGCTCCGTGAAAGGCAGCCTCGACATCCACCAAATCTTCAACGATTCGCATTCCCTTACCACCGCCGCCTGCCGCTGCTTTAACGATTACGGGCAAGCCGATGTTCTCGATAAGTTGTCGTACTTCATCGTACGTTTCGATGGCACCGGTCGAGCCAGGCGCAATGGGTACATCAGAGGCAATGGCAAGCTCGCGTGCGGCAGTTTTGTCGCCCAACATTGCGATGGCCTTGGGGCTTGGCCCTATGAACACCATGCCGGCATCGGCAACGGCTTGGGCAAAGGCAGCGTTTTCGCTAAGGAAGCCATAGCCAGGGTGGACGGCTTCTGCGCCGGAGGCTTTAGCGGCCGCGATGACGTTATCAATCACGAGGTACGATTCTCGCGGCAGAGTGCCACCAATTGCAATTGCCTCGTCGGCCTCGTGGACGTGCAACGCGTCCTCATCGGCCTGTGAATAAATGGCCACGGTGCGTATGCCCATGGCCTTACACGTACGCATTACGCGCAGGGCGATTTCTCCCCTGTTGGCGATGAGAATCTTGGTAAACATGGCCGCAAAGATACGGCGCACGGCCCTATCGGCTTGGGCTAGGCAAACTCGACAATCGTAACACCTTCGCCACCTTCGTGAATGCTGCCGTTCCGGAAGGTGCCGTACTGTGGATTGTTACGCAGGTATTCCTGAATGGCCTTCCGCAGCGCCCCCGTCCCCTTGCCATGGATAATCATGGCCGAAGGCAGATGTCGCAGAATGGCGTCGCTCAGGTACAACTCGATATCGCGCAATGCTTCGTCAGCCCGCTTGCCGCGAACGTCGCACGACAACGCTATGTCGAACGACATAAAATCTCCGGTATCTCGGCGCTTCGCCACGGCCTTTTTCGCTGTGGGACGCACCTGAGATGACGGGAACCGAAATCGCATACCATTGACTTCGACCACTGCCGATGTTCCACCGTGCTCAAGTTCGAGCACCTCGCCTACCGACTGTGTGCCAACAACTTCAACCGTCATGCCTACCGTAAGGGGCGCTGTGCCCCTTTCAGGAGGCAGCGTGGGCTGACGGTCGAGCGTGGCAGTGAGCTCCTTACGCTCCTGTTCGAATTCTGCCTTTACCTCGCCCACGGATCGCTGCTGCTCGCGGACCTCGCGGATTGTGCGCTCAATCAGAGACTGTGCCTTGCGAAGCACATCACGGGCTTCTTCGCGCGCTTCGTCAACGAGCGTCGCTCTCTGCTTGCGAATAACTGCTAGGCGTTCGTCGTAATCGGCCTTGAGAGCTCGCGCCTTGGCCTCGTGCTCGGCTGCGGCTCGCATGGTTTCTTCGGCTTGACGACGATACTGCTGAATGGCTGCAATACTCTGCTCAAGCTCGCCGTGCCTATCGCCAAGGTAGGTACGTGCCCGGTCAACAACCACACTAGGCAAGCCCACCGACTCTGCCAGAGCAAAGGCATAGGAGTTGCCAGGGACATTTGGAAGGAAGGTAAACGTGGGCTGCATGCGCTCCTCGTCGAAGGCGAGAGAGGCATTGGCGATTGACGGACGCGAAAGCGCATACTGCTTGAGCGAACTCTGATGGGTCGTAACAACGAACCACGACGACCGCTCGACGAGCGAATCGAGGATGCCAGCAGCAAGCGCACCACCCTCGGCAGGATCCGTGCCAGCACAAATTTCGTCCACGAGAACGAAGGCGTCAGACGAGCAGAACGACAAGATGTCGCGCAGTCGAATGATCTGTGATGAGAACGTGCTGAGATTACTGTCGATCGATTGGTGATCGCCGATGGCGCTAAACAACCGCCGCGGAGTCAATCGGCATGTACCAAGCGGAAATATGGCCGACTGGGCCATGGCCACCGACAGACCAATCGTTTTCATGGCCACCGTCTTGCCGCCAGCGTTCGGTCCAGAGATAAGCACGCCTCGGGCCGAACCATCAAAGCGTATCCCCAACGGAACAACGGTGCCCCCTGTCGAAGCAGTTTGGTGGACCAAGATAGGATGGCGCACATGTTCGAGTTCAAGGGTCTCGTCGCTGTGAAAGACTGGTTTGACTCCACCACGAGCAAGTGCATAGGCGGCGCGAGCATGGAGCGTATCCAGATGAACCAAAACGTCGAATGCATAGCCGATGGCAACAGCGTGGGCACCAATCTCGGCAGTAAGCACGGTAAGTATTCGCTGAATCTCTCGCAGCTCTTGGTTATGGAGAATGCTCAGCTCATTGTTGAGATCTATCGTCTCGGCAGGTTCCAAAAAGACAGTAGATCCAGTTTGTGACACGCCATGAATGATGCCCGGAACCACTCGCTTGTTCTCGACACGCACTGGCATCACAAAGCGACCTTCGCGCTGCGTAATGAAGTCGTCTTGAAGAAGGTCGTCGGTATGCAGTTTCTTCAGGATTCTGTTGAGCCGCGCCCGCAGCCGTTGCGAGGTTTCCTGAATCTCGCGTCGGATAGACATGAGCTCACGGCTGGCGGTATCGCGTACCACGCCTGTCTCGTCGATGGCGTCAGAAATATGGCGTTCAAGCACCTTGTCGTCTACCAACGGGGAAACGATGCTACCAAGTTTGGGCGATCGCTCATCGCGGTCGATCACGTAGCGCCGAACGAGACGCGAGGACCGCAGAGCGTCGCAGACCGAAATCAACTCTGGAGCCGTAAGGAAGTTGCCAACGATTGTGGATCGCTGCAGTAGATGGCGAACGTCATCGAGCCGCTCGATTGGAAACGTCTCACCTTCAGCGATGATATCGACCATCTCCTGAACAGCGTCCACCTCGTGGTTCAAAGCGGAAATATCGAGCAGCGGTCGAAGTTCCTTGATACGTTCGGCGGCTAGCGACGAATGGGCATGGGTTGCTACATGGCGCAGCACTGTATGGAACTCTAGCTCGGCAAGAGCTGCCTCGCGAAGGTCGGCCTCCGCGGCATGGAGGTCAGCCACCAAGCAACTCCTTGGCTATGCGTTGAATGGCAGAACCATCGGCCTTGCCCTTGAGAGTCTTCATAGCGGCACCCATTACCTTACCAACGTCAGAAGCAGAGGCCGCTCCAGTAGCTGCGATGATTGCCTGCAATTCGGTGCGAACCTCATCATCCGACAACTGTTGCGGCAAAAACTCCTTGATGATAGCCAGTTCCTGTGATTCTCGGTCTGCCGCCTCGGCGCGGCCCGCCGCCGTATATGCGTCGATAGCATCGCGGCGCTTCTTCGCCGCCGTTGTTAGCATTCGTATCTCGTCGTCGGGCGTCATGGTTCTACCCGCTCCGCTCTTCTCGAACTCAAGCACGAGTGCACGGATGGAACGCAGCGTGTCAAGACGCAGCTTGTTGCCCGCAAGCATAGCGGTCTTCATTTCGGTAGCGAGTGTTTCGGAAAGTGACATGATAGGACCGGTGCAGTTGTTTAGGGAATCACGTGAGTGCGAAGCCGTGCAAAGATACGGTGTTGTTGTAGGCTATCCTCGGTGGGTTGTGCGTAGATTTGCAGCGCACTTGACACACGAATCAACCATGGAACGAATACAAGCAGTAGTGTTTGATCTCGACAATACACTTGTCGATTTCATGGCCATGAAGCGACAAGCCGTCGATGCCGCAATTGGCGCCATGATGGACGCGGGATTGGCACTTACGTTTGAGCAGGTACGGTCGCATATTGACGACATCTATCGCGAATTGGGCATCGAATATCAGCAGGTGTTCGACAAGCTTTTGATGGATGTACTGGGCTATGTTGATCCTCGTATTATCAGTGCTGGCATCATTGCTTATCGTCGGGCACGGGAAGCCGCTCTTAAGCCGTTTCCGCATGTAACGGCGACTCTGATGTACCTGAATCGACGCGGAATCAAGCTTGCAGTGTTGAGTGACGCTCCCACCCGCGAAGCGTGGCTACGACTGTGCTTTATCAACTACCACCACTTCTTCGACGTAGTTGTTACGTTCGACGACACGGGTGAACGCAAACCAAGTCCTAAACCGTTCCAACTGGCCCTTGAGCGCCTTGGTGTTGAACCACAGTCGGCCATCATGGTTGGCGACTGGGCCGAGCGCGACATGGTAGGAGCTCGCAACGTTGGAATGAAGACCGCCTTCGCCGCATATGGAGATTCGTTTGGGAATCAGAACCTCGACGGTGTAGACTTTATACTCTCCGATATCAAACAGCTTCTCGATATCATCGACGCTGATACAAGCCGCGACTAACCGCATGATTGACGACGTCCTTCCGATTTACACCTATAACCACCCAGTCCTTCGTAATGCGACTGCCCAGGTGGCAGAAATGACCGACGAGCTAGCCACGTTCATCGACGCCATGTTTCGTACCATGACGAATGCAAGGGGCATCGGTCTTGCTGCCAACCAGGTTGGCAGGCCACAGGCCTTTACCGTCATCGACATCGACGATGCCGACGACGACTCGGCTGCAAATGGTCCCCTCGTACTTATCAATCCCGTCATCGAGGCATTCTCCGATGACGTCGAAGAATTCGAAGAGGGATGTTTATCGCTCCCAGACTATCGCGACAAAGTTGTGCGCCCCTCGGCCATCCAAGTACGCTATCTCGACCGCGCCATGCGCGAACACGTTATGGAAACGGCAGGCTTACTGGCACGAGTTATTCAACATGAAGTTGACCACTTAAATGGCATCTACTTCTTCGAGAGACTAACGCCCATACGCCGAACCCTAGGTCAGTCGCGATTGCGTCGCATCGCAAAAGGCGAATACGTTCCAGACTATCCCATTCACTCCGAGTCGCAATAACCGCTGCGCTACGGCGCACAGTATGCTGACCTCTTTATAACCGCTATGCAGAACTATATCAACGGTCGCTGGACGCCGTCACTGTCCGGAGAAACCTTTTCGAACATTAATCCTGCCGATCACCGTGACGTTATCGGCCAGTTCCCCCTATCAGGTGCCAACGACGTTGCCCTGGCTGCACAAGCCGCTGCCGATGCCTTCCCAGCGTGGAGCAAGATGCCTGCACCAAAGCGGGGCGACATTTTGCGCAGGGCTGGTGACATCTTTGCACGACGCATGGACGAGCTCTCGCGAATTATGACTCGCGAAATGGGCAAGACGCTCACGGAAACACGTGGCGACATTCAAGAGGCGATCGACACGGCCTACTACGCAGCAACCGAAGGTCGCCGTCTGTTTGGCATCAATACGCCTTCGGAATTGGCCGACAAGATGAACATGTCGTTCCGTATGCCAATTGGCGTATGCGGCATCATCACTGCGTGGAACTTCCCCATTGCCGTGCCTTCGTGGAAGATTCTTCCCGCACTCGTATGCGGCAATACCGTCGTCTTCAAGCCTTCTGAAGATGCTCCGCATAGCGGTAACATCTTTGCCGAAATCCTCGAGGAAGCCGGAGTACCCGCCGGGGTGTTTAACGTTGTTCATGGCGCAGCAGACTGTGGTAAAGCCATCGTGGAACATCCTGCCATTCGAGTGGTTGGCTTCACTGGCAGTACCGCCACGGGTACGTCGATTGCCGCGCGATGTGGCGCACTTAACAAGAAGGTGTCGCTTGAAATGGGCGGCAAGAACGCCCAAATCGTGATGGACGATGCCGACCTAGATCTGGCTTTGGAGGGTGTACTTTGGGGCGCTTTTGGCACGACCGGCCAACGCTGTACCGCGACATCACGACTGATTGTGCACGATGCCGTACACGACGAACTCGTCCAACGCCTGTTAAAGGCGGCCGAGAAGCTTGTGCTAGGTAACGGACTCACGAACGATGCTGCGCAGGTTGGACCAGTTATCAACCAGCGGCAGCTCGATAAGATCCTCGCATATGTAGAGATTGGAGCCTCCGAAGCCACCCTCGTCCTTGGTGGCAATCGCGCTACCGATGGCGACCTTGCGCATGGAACGTTCATGCAGCCAACGATTTTTACGAACGTCAATCGCAACCATCGCATCTTTCAGGAAGAGATCTTTGGGCCCGTGCTAAGTGTTACGCGTTGTTCATCGTACGACGAAGCCATCGAGTTAGCCAATGACTGCGCCTATGGCCTGTCGTCGAGCATCTACACACGTGACGTAAACCGTGCGTTTCGAGCGCTTCGCGATCTCGAAGCAGGTATCTCCTATGTGAATGCCCCAACGATTGGCGCAGAGGCTCACATGCCATTTGGTGGCATTAAGGGTACTGGCAACGGCCATCGCGAGGGCGGCTGGACGGCGTTCGAAATCTTTACAGAATGGAAAAGTGCCTACGTCGATTTTAGCGGTCGACTACAGCGTGCACAGATTGATACTTAAGACGTACTATCAACAATTGGAGGGTTGTATGTGGCTTCGTATACCACTTGTGGCATGCCTTTTTTTGCTGCTTGCTGTTACTTCAACGTTCGCTCAAGAAGATGTGCTGCGGCCACGAGGCCGCCCGGAGTCTCAACGTTCATTCAAGGAACAGCAACATCGCCGTCGTAACAAGCAACCTGTCATTCTTGGACTTGACGCAGGCTTGAACATCAATATGTTCTCGCAGCCTTACACGCTTACTGGCCCAACCATCACACAGTCCCCCGAAGAGGTGCTCAAGAGCGGAAGCGGCGTGTCACCAGCATTTGGGGTCTTTATCGACGTTCCCGTGGCGTCATCTGTCGGCATACAAGCTCGCTTGGGGTACGACGCAAAGTGGTTCTCAAATACGTTCCAATCTGTTATCGATGCCACGATCACAAACGTGGTTCGTGGAGTAGATGGCTTTGGCGGTATCGTGGACATGGAGACCGAGGCCCACGCTTCATGGACGTTAAACACCATTGGAGCAGCGATCCTAGCTCGAGTGGACCTTGCACCGAACGTCTTCGTCACGGCCGGGCCTATCATGCAGTTCCAACTTGGAGACCTCGTTAGGTCGGACCGGCTTACGAAGATTGGTCCTGACAACGCCTTCATCGTCGTTGACTATGATGGTAATCAGGGACTGTTCAACGAAATCACTCGTGAGACGACGTTTGCTCAGAACTTTCTTCCCGCCATAGGCCCACAGGACGACGACAACGGCAATCCAACGTACGTCGGCCGCGAATACGAGTCAATGCGCCTTGGGCTAGAGCTGGGCGTTGGCTTTCGACATGACCTGTCGCCAACCATGTTCATCGCTCCGTCGGTACGATATCAGCACATGCTTACCTCACTCAACAGTACATTTAGCGGAGTAGATATTTCTCGTCAAACAGACCCTGCAATTGAGAGTCCCTCTTTCATGAAGTTTGGTGACAGCTCGCTCAACAGTATTGTTCTTGCAGTTCAACTGGGCTTTACATTGTAACCAAGGAGTATGACAATGAACACGATTACACTCGTACTTACTGCTCTCTTGGTTGCGGCATCATCATATGCCCAAGAAGTTCGCCTCTTCCCTCTTCCGTCAAATACGTCGCAGGACGAGTTTGCTCCTTCCACTACCAACCATGGCCGAACCCTGTTCTTTACCCGTGAAGTTCGTGGTAAGGGGCAACGGCTTACTTCTAAGCAGCGAAGCTCAGACGGCTGGACCTCTGATGACCTCGTACGTGGCGACGTAAACGACGCAACGCACGCCGGGTCTGCAGCATTGACGCCGGACGGGCAGATGATGATTTTTGCGGCCTACGAACACGACGCAAGGAGTCTTGGACGAACTGACCTGTACATTGCACGCCTTCAGAATGGTAAATGGAAGGATGTTACCAACCTTGGGCCTTCGGTGAACACTGATGCTTATGACTCTCAGCCAACACTGTCGGCCGATGGTCGAACACTGTACTTTGTGAGTGACCGTCTAGGCGGCCAAGGTGGCACAGATATCTACACGTCATCCTTCGACGGATCAAACTGGTCGAAGGCTGTTCCGCTGTCAGGCGTAAACTCGTCATCCGACGAAATGTCTCCGACGATTGCTGCCGACGGAACGACGCTGTACTTCGGCAGTAACCGCCCGGGCGGCCAAGGTGGTTTCGACATCTTCGTTGGCAAGGTATCTGCGGGCGCTGTTCGCGACATCAAGCCTATGGCTGCGCCCATCAATACGTCGGCAGACGAACTGTTCTACATGGGCGTGCCCAACTCAGATCAGGCCTTTGTTTCTCGAATGAACGCCTCGGGCGACTGGGACAACTTTAGCGTTGTACCCAACCCCTTTCCAAGTAATCCGGTGACCCTTGTAGAGGGCACGGTGAAGAATAAACTTTCAGGAGCTCCTGTTGGAGCTAACATTACCATTACCGACCTCACCACGGGAAAACGCGTGGCCAACATGCGCAGCGACGACGTTACAGGTGAGTACTACGTGACGCTCAACGCAGGGCGTGTCTATTCGGTAACGGCATCCGCTCCCGGCTACTTGTTCCACTCAGACCGCTACGAAGTACCACCAGGTGCGAAGGGCTCAACTGTTAAGCAGGACATTCTGCTTTCGCCTATTGCAGATGGTTCAGACCGGCTGCTGGTGTTCTTTGATTTCGACAAAACCGAGCTCAAGAGCGAGTCGTTCGCCGAGCTCGAGCGAGTTATCGAGTTTTTGCGAGAGAATCCTAGCGTCAACATCAGTTTCGACGGACATACCGACGGCCAGGGTACCGACGAGTACAACGACGATCTTTCGCAGCGTCGCGCCGACGCCGTGCGCAGCTATGTAACAGCGGCAGGAGTCGACACCAAGCGTGTTCTAGCTAAGGGATATGGCAAGCGGAATCCCGTTGCAGATAATACCACGGACGAAGGCCGCGCGCGAAATCGGCGCGTAGAAATGCGAATCCTAAAGTAGGCGTTGCTGCCTTTGGTTGCCATTCGGGCACTTTTCTCGTTCGGTTGACGTTAATGCGGTCCTTGTGACTGCACTCCTTGTTTTCCTCTTGATTATTGCAGCGCCATCGGCAGCTTTGTCCGCCGATGGCGTTCTGCGTGGTACCGTGCGAACTCCATCTGGCGATGGTCTTGCTGGCGCCACTATACGTCTACGTGATACCCAACGCGGGGCCTATGCCGATGCGAATGGCCGCTTTGTGGTAAAAAGTCTCCCAGCCGGAACATATACCGTCGAGGCCTCGATGGTGGGCTATCTGACGCAATCTGTAAGCGTTGTTATAAAAGCTAACGATACCACCGCGACAACCATCACGATGCGTGAAGACGCCGTTATGGCGCGCGAAGTGATCGTGACAGCATCGCGACGGCAAGAACAAACAGACACGCGCCCAAGCGTGATTAGCGTTACACCGCGCGAAGCAAAGTACCGTGCTGGAGCTGTTGAAGACGTATTTAGAACCTTGCAGGGTCTCCCCGGTGTAACGGCACCAAGTGACTTCTCGTCGCAGCTTGTCGTACGTGGCAGCGGCCCCGATCAGAACCTGATCTTAATGGATGGTATCGAGCTGTTCAACCCATACCGTTTGTACGGCTTCATTTCGCTGTTTAACCCCGAAACGGTATCACAGATTAGTCTAATCACGGGTGGCTTCCCTGCTGCCTATGGCGACCGATTGTCGGCCGTACTCGACATCAACAATCGTGATGGTTCGGATACAGCCGTCTTTGGTGGCAAGCTCAACGTAAGTATCACGAATGCCAACGTTGTTACCGAGGGAGCACTTCCGTTTTGGAACGGCTCGTGGCTTCTCTCGTCACGGCGAACGTACTACGACCTGATCGCTGGTCCAATAGCGCGCGCGTCGGGCGCGTTTGATGGCGATGTGGCCTTGCCAAACTTTGGCGATGTGCAAGCACGTATCATGCTTCGTCCGCATCCGAGTCATAAAGTCGTACTCAACGGCCTTTTTTCGTCGGACAACACCGAGTTCCAAAGCGGTGTTAATCGTGCCCAAGCTGACTCGTTAGACATCATTGACCGGTCGTTTAACACTGTAGGTGGATTGTCGTGGTACTACGTTCCCGACAGTTCGTTCACGAGCCGCGTTGTGCTCTCGTGGTACGAAAACCGCGGTGCGAACAACTTTGGCGGCGAGGGTGGATCGCGACGCATTGCTGGCGAAGAGCTCTCGCGTGAGGAGTTTCGCCGCGTGCAAGACTCGCTGCGGCGCGAAGGGCTCGAGGTTCCCACGTTGTTCAAAATCTCTGGCAACACAAACTTTCTGTTTGCAAAGTGGTCCGCTCGTGTAGACCAAACGTGGCGCGTTGCCCCCTTCCAGCAACTTGAGTATGGGGTGTTGGTCGACGACATCACGACGGGCGTAGGGTTCGAGCTTGACTTGGATCCACGGCTGCGGGCTGCGCAACAGGCCAATCCACGGGCTCCTTCGATTCCCGACCAGTTTGAGACGTCGATACGATTTTTGCGAATTGGTGGATATGTGCAGGACAACATTCGACTTACCGACAAGCTGACGGTGCTTCCCGGCTTGCGCTATGAGTACTTCCAGTACATCGACGAGCAGTATCTCTCGCCACGGTTTAGTCTGTCGTATGCGTTCGATGAGATTACGACATTGCGTGCAGCGACTGGTATCTACTATCAGTCACCAGGATATGAGAAACTGTTTGACCGACAGACGTTCTTAGACTTTACAGATCCTCGAACGCAGGATTTGCGCGCCGAGCGAAGTGTGCATTACGTTGCAGGCATCGAGCGAATGCTAACCGACGAGTGGCAGCTTCGGTTCGAGGGATATTACAAGTCGTTCAGCGACCTTATTCTACCTGACGTTGTCGAAGGTACGCAATACGTTACCGAACGAATTCCGGGTGGCGACTTTACCAAGCGCGAAGGGTGGACACAACCAGTAGCGGTTCGTGGGGACTCGTTGACATCGCTGCCGGTTAACAGTGCCACTGGCGAAGCCTATGGTTTTGAAATCCTGCTTCAGAAAGTAGCATCGATCGGCCCCAACACCTTGTACGGCTGGGCCAGTTACTCACTCTCGTGGTCGAATCGTTATCGTGATGGCTTAGTGATACCGTTCAATTTCGACCGTCGCCACGCTTTTAACGTCACTGGCGGTTACAAGCTCGGAGAAAACTGGGATCTCAGCGTGACGTTTACCTATGGCTCGGGATTTCCATGGACAGACGCCATTGGCATAGCTCCGCGCGTATATCTGCGCGAGGATCCCGAGACGGGAGAACGACGCCCAGAGATTGAGATGAACTTCAAGGGTGTAGAGTTGCAGGCCGACCGAGGCGGACTCGAAAATCTCAATGCTGCACGACTACCTGATTACCATCGATTGGATCTTCGCGTGACCACCTATCCTCGCTGGTTTGGACTTAACTGGTCGTTCTACCTCGACGTTATCAATGTGTATAACCGACGCAACATCATCGCTCGCAACTGGCGTGTCGAAGATGAAACGGGCGAACTCACGTTTCGCGAATCAGCGATGCTACCAATTCTTCCAACTATTGGGTTCAGTCTTGCGTGGTAGCCGCCGTATGCGGAACTTGCACCATGTACCGTGTACTTGCTGTGGTAGTTTGTGCCACAATCGTTCAGTCGGCCATGATTGTTAAAGCCAACGACACAATAATGGTGCGTCTGCGCGATGTAGTTCCATCGCTGCTGTTTGACGTTCGATACGCCACTTCCAACAACTTTGCTGGGCGTATACTGTACACCAGCGATACCCTATGGGCCCGTGCAGCCACGGCCTTTGCTTTGAAGGTGGCCGACTCACTAGCCCGTGAGCAGGGATTACGCATCAAGGTGTTTGACGCCTATCGGCCACTCTCCGTACAGCGTGTTATGTGGTCGATCGTTCCCGACGAGCGATATGTTGCCGATCCTGCCAAAGGATCTAGGCACAACCGCGGAGCAGCGCTCGATCTTACCCTGTGTGACGCGTCGGGTGCCGAGCTCGACATGGGCACGGGATATGATGACTTTACCGAACGAGCTCATGCCGACTACAGCGACCTATCCGACGCAATAAGGGCAAACCGAGCACTACTGCGCACCATCATGGATCGTGCCGGCTTCGACGTGTTGCCCACCGAATGGTGGCACTACGACTTGCGCGGCTGGGAACGATTTGGAATACTGAACGAGTAGTCAGGGACAATCTGAACCGTGGCACCTCGCAGAAGCACAACGCCCCTGCACGGCAAGGTGCAAGGGCGCGAATGTGTGTGGAGATGCCGGGAGTCGAACCCGGGTCCGAAGTGGAATCACCAAAGCCTACCACGTGCGTCTTCAATCTATGGGGTCTCGCACATCGTCTTACCGATTGACAGGTCTCGCTGTGCCAGCGTCAGTGTTGTCTCGCGCTATGCCCTGATGCACGGCTTCACGCCAGTCTATCTAAAAGTCGGTACCGAGTCGAGGGACGCTAGACAATCTCTCGTTCGATAGCATGGGGCCTTAAGTTAGGCGGCCATGCGATAACCAAAGTTATCGCCAGTTGTGGTTCGCCGGTTGTATTTACGAGCTCCACCAGCGTAGCTCGGCACGCATCTTTGCGATCATCTCACCCCGTCGAGACCGTTACATCCCCAGAGGTAACCACAAAGATACGACGAATAACTGGCTCAAAGGCCAGTCGAGAAGCGCCTGTCGAACGAAAACGGCTCTACAAAATCAAGAACTACATCTTGCGCCTTACGGTGCTTGGGATTGATCAGCACCACCCGTTCGCGCGGTATGATGACCGAGGGCACTAGGAGCGCAAGACTTGTAGCCGCCCTTACCCACGCCGACCCTATCCTGGCCGTGTCAACCATGCCATGAGCACTCTGCCAATTGGCGGGTAACTCGTTAAGCGGCAAAACCTCGAGATGCCTATTCGGTACTCGCACACCAGCGCACACGTGCTGGATAGGCGTATGGACATTTTGAATGTGGACGAGCACCTCGACAGCTGCCAAAGCAATCGAGTCGGCGAAGTACACCATAGGAATGCCAATCTCATTCCACCGCCCACCATACATCGATGCACCCGTACCATCAAAAATTCGGTCGGCATACTGATGCCGAACGATTCTAGCGCAAAACTTCACGTGTAAACACCATGTTGGATTCGCCCAAGAAGCAACTCTACTTCCCTACATCCGGTTACCGTTCTTAGAAGTTCATCGGGAGTCTTTCCATCGAGTGCCACCTGCGACGTAGAAAGCCAGCGGCGGGCTTCTTCGATAGAACCAAGAACATCTTGAGCCAAAACGAGGATGTTTGCCAAGGCAGCGAGCCGGTCACTCAGTTCAACCGATAGCGTGCTCTTCTGCATGGCACGTTGCAGCGTCCTTCCACTAACCCCGAGATAAGGGGCCATCGCAACATCCCGAACTCCCATGGCTGCAGCTACACGCGACAATGCTTCGAATTTTAAGCCACGTTGAATCCAGGGCTGCAGCGACAAAAGAGTAACCTCGGATGGTTGCCCCTTCGACGTTGAAAACAATAGGTGCTTAAATGTTATGCGTGATGTCATGTTAGGCGTTTCCATGATGAGTCATTTGTCGCAATCTAAGAAGACATTTGTCATCTACCAAACAATCGCCAGCGGTCTAACGTAGAATCGCAACCAATCGATGAACGCTCCGGCTTTGCACGGGTGATGTGTGGCGGTAAAACTCGGCGTTGTGAACCTGTTCTACTACACCGTCACTGACGTAACGCATGTCTCTACCGTACTAAACTCTCTTATCACATTACCGTTCTAATCCATCGGCTTGTTTAATCGTCTTGCACATTGGAACGAACCTGCGCTCGTTACAATTGTTGTGTCGAGCGTTGTTGTCGTTGTGTGCCGAATATCCCACCCCGTTGAATCGCCGCGTCCATTGCGAAATGGACCAACCTCCGACGTAGAATCTGAAAGAGAAGGAGGGGCAGTCCCAATGACGAACACAATGGTATCTCGACGCATGACCTTGAACTCGCTGCTTGACACAACTCAAGCTCCGTTGTGTTCGAACTCTAGACGTACATCGTTGCCGTAAGCGAAACGACCACTTACCACGACAGTGTCAAACGTTCTCGTAATCTCTACGTC
>JALHPC010000047.1:0-3727 GCA_022842685.1 Candidatus Kapaibacterium sp. | reverse complement strand
CATACGTTGCCTTCAGTAACATCGAGTGAGCACGTACAGTACGAGAGGTGGTAACGTCTTCATTTGTCATCTCCAAGTCATGGATCTAATCGTCAGTTTCAGCAAACCTAGGCAGATATGTAAACCACAAGACGCTTCCATGATACGGCTCTGATCTACTTGCGACGACAATTCTGATCTACGTACTTCGTATGCCGCAGACACCTCGTACGCGCTGCGAGGTACTGCAAGCGCACGGGGCAATGGTAAAGGCCTAGGTTGTACACCGTGGTCCGGCAATGTTGCCCGTAGCGTCGCTGGCCTTAGTACTTTTGCAGCGATGTTTTCCGGTTCGTTCTTCCTTACGCTTGCTTTTGCGGCAGCATTGCTTGCACCGATATTGGGCTCGGCACAAACCCGCTCCGCCGAACGCGGCGTAGCTGGATTCGACTCTACACGACCCGCAGAACGACGCCAACATCGCCCTGCACCGCTCAAGGAGTTGCGCGACGACATCGACGCCCTGCTAAGTACGCCCGAATGGAATGGTGCCCACGTTGGCGTCTGCGTGATGTCGCTCGATGGTGGCGAACTCGTCTATCGTCGAAACGACGACGCTCTCTTTACGCCGGCATCGGTTCAAAAGCTCTTTACTACTGCCGCTGCACTTGCCATCTTTGGCCCAGAACATCAGTTTACCACGACAGTTACGCTCGATGGCTCGCTTCAGCCTTCAGGTGAGTTTGTCGGCAACGTCATACTTAAAGGGGGCGCCGATCCAACATGGAGTAGTGCCTATGGCGTAGACGCTGCTGCCATGTTTGATGAGTGGGCAGACGTTCTCGATTCCCTCGGTATCCGCTCAATAAAGGGGAACATCATCGGCGACGACGATATGTTCGACGACGTACCCTACGCTCCGGGCTGGGCATGGGATGACCTTCCGTGGGCTTATGCTCCGCAGGTTGGGTCGCTCGCGCTGTACGACAATGCTGTGACGGTGGCCGTCACGCCTCCGTCGAATGATGCCGAGCCACCTGGTGTGCGAATTCATCCGGAGACCGAATATGTTCGTGTGATTCCATCAATACGTGTTCTCGACTCAACAGGAGTTACTGCTCTTACCCCGCTTCGCGATCCGTCGTCGAACGTCATCGAACTCAGCGGAACACTGGCCAACATGACTGCCGCGGACACGGTGACGGTTCGCCTTAGCGTCGACAATCCTACTGCCTACACCCTATGGCATGTGCGCGCTGCGCTTCAACGCCGCGGTATACGCTTCCGCGGCGCCTTGCTTGACGTTGACGATGTGAACGACGTTGTTGCCGACGATCGCACGCAGGTTGTTATTCGGCATTCGTCGATGCCCCTTAAAGACATTGTTGCTGTTATCAATCAGCGGAGCCATAATCTGGGCGCCGAAATGCTGTTAAAGGCAATGGGATGGCAACAAGGCGAGGGCTCGTGGGACAGGGGCGTCGACGTCGTTCGAGCCGTTTTACGACGTGAAGGCGTAGGAACTGCCGTTGCAATTGCCGACGGATCGGGATTGTCGCGTCTGAATTTGTGTACGCCGCATCAAGTGGCCACCCTGCTTGCTCGTGCTCAGAAAGCCACATGGGGTTCGGCATTCCGGAACTCACTCGCCGTACCCGGACAAGTGGGAACATTACGCCGGCGAATGATTGGAAGCCGAGCCGAGAACGCGGTGCGTGCAAAAACAGGTAGCATGAATAACGTCTCAACACTTGCAGGGTACGTTACTACCCGTGATGGAGAGACGTTGGCCTTTGCCGTGATGATGAGCAATTTTATCGCACCTCAGTCCATGGCTCACAACCTGCAAGACCTAGTATGCATGCGACTAGCGAGCTTTACGCGTAAGCTCGCGCCATAACTGCCCTACGGGCGCGCTTCCTTGAGCAAGAACGTTGGTGCCTCGATACGTGATGCGCTGCCGAAGTAGCCAAAGGCATTCGTAAACGACTGAAGATTTTCGTTGATTTGGCGTCCGCCAAACGTAACTTGCTTGACAAAGTTGATGAAGTTCACGTCGCCCGCAAAGACCGAGAACGTGTGTGGCCCGTACCACTTAAACGCCCCCCACGAGAACACGTTTGGTCCTTGAACAAAAGCAAATCGCGTTGCCTCGGTATTGAACGGTGTCGTGCGGTCGAACTCGTTTTCTTGTGGCCGAACCCGTTCGTTCGAGTCGTTGGTTGGCGGCTGCAGGTACGTTCCGTAGTTGAGGGTATCAAGACAGCGCATCGTGATAAAATACTCGAAACCTGCACCGGCCGATGTCCATCCAACACGCAGCGAATCAGCTATCGGCAGGGTCTCGTTACGATAGCCAACGTACTGAATCATAGGACGAATCGGATTCGTGACAACGATTTGCTTTGGAGTAGTTGTTGAAGCTATAATGGTCTTGCCTTGAGTTACCACGCGGAGCTGATACGTTGCCCCTTCTCGGATGCGGATGGATGTGTCGGAGGCAGCGTAGTGGCCGCCCAACGTATCGTCGATGAACTGCAATCGAACGTCACCATCAGGACCACTAACGATGGCATCGGCATCTCGAATAACGGCACGCCGCAGATCGAACGAGTCGGCCATTGGCTGAGACAAATAGATGAGAATGCCGTCGACAGGTTCGCCAACAACAAGTAACGCTTGAATTACGACGTCGGGCGTATAGTCGGACGGTATGGGATCTTCGCAGGCCGGCAACACAGCCATAACTGCAAAGAGAAGAACACGAAGGTGGTGTCGAGCGCTGGTATACATGTGAGGATTAGAATGCAAGTTCAAACGAAACCGTTGGAATAATGGGCAACAGGCGAATGTCGGTTACCTCGGGCACGGGCTTGTTCAGATCGTAGAATCTGAACCAGATGTCGCGACGGCTGTAAACGTTGTAAATGTCGATCAAAATGGTGAAGGGCAAATCGAACAGCGTGGTTTTATAATTGACGTTCAGATTGAGCTGGTGACTGTTTGGTAGGCGAAGCCCCCAACGTTGTGAGGGAGCAATGAGTCCAAATCCCGTTCCAACATTCGGCAACGATGCCTGCAGCTGCGATGTAGCACCGGTGTAACTCTGGCCGCTTTGAAACACGAACGTTGCCCCAACTTGCCAGCGTTCGTTCAGGTCATATATACCTGTGACCTTGAAGTCGTGGCGTCGATCGTATTTGGGACGGAACGTGGCTCCTCGGTTAATCTGGTCGAACGTGGCTTCAACAAAACCAAGGGCATACCCTACCCATCCCGTAAGCTTGCCCACTCGACGCTGCAAGAACACCTCTGCTCCAAATGCTCGACCATTACCAATGAAAAACACGTCATCGACAGTCCGCGCCTGCGTTTGCGTTTGGTTGAGCTCGTTGATGTTGTTCAGCGTCTTGTAATACAGGTCAAAATTCAGGTCGAAACCTTCGGCAGGACGTGTCTCGACCGACAGAATGTAGTGATCGGATCTACCAGGTGGTACGGTGTTGTCGGTTGGTAGCCATGTGTCAAAAAACGTAAAGTCCGGAGCAGATGCTAACCGCAGGTACTGATGGAATCGTCCCCATGCCGCCTTAAGCACAATATCATCAGTATACTGATATCGTACTGCAAGTCGCGGGTCGAAGGTTAACATGTCGGCCAACGACCAATAGTTGCCGCGGAAGCCGCCTTGCAACGACAGCTGATCGTCTAGCTGCCAGTTGATCTGTCCGTACGCCGAGTGAATGTT
>JALHPC010000046.1 GCA_022842685.1 Candidatus Kapaibacterium sp. | reverse complement strand
CGTTATCGATCGCCCCATTATTCGGTCCCTCGTGGGCTCCGTGGTTCCACCTGCCTACACTCAACTGCCACCGTCGGAGGTAACCGAGCGCAATGCCGACATTACCACGCTGGTGGGATCTAGCGTCAATGTTCAAGTAATGGCATCAAAGCGGTTGCAATCAGCAACGATGATCGTGGCTCGTGCATCCGACACGCTTCGCGTGAACATGCAGGTTAACGGTAATCGTGCTACGGGACGTTGGAACGTTACTAGTGGTGGCACCTGGACTATCGTTATGACAGACGTCGACGGCCAATCGAATGCCGATCCAGCATGGTGGAACGTTGTTGCTCTCGGCGATAGCTATCCCACCATTCGACTTGTCGACCCGGTTGGTAATGTCGATATCGACACCAAGGCAAAACTGCCAGTGATGGTATCCGTGAGCGACGACTTTGGCTTCTCGTCTCTTACGTTGTGGTACCGTCTGCTTCGCTCGCGATATGTTCCCGCCGACGAGAAGTATCGGCCACTGCCGTTGACCATTGCCCCTTACGAAACCTCGCAGGACATTGGGTATGTGTGGGATGTAAACAAGGTTGGCATTTCGCCCGATGATGTGTATGAGTTTTACATCGAGGTTGCCGATAACGACAGAATTGGTGGTCCGAAGACTGCGAAGACCGGACTTGTTACGGTGAGATTGCCATCGCTTGACGAGGTATTTAAGCAGGCCGACGTTGCTCAAGATCAAGCGGCAAAGGAGCTACGTCAGATAGCTCGCGAGGCGGAGCAATTGCAGCGCGAAAGTGAACAACTACAGCGCGAGTTGCAGAAGCAGGCACAGCAGCAACAGCTTAAACAAACTGACTGGAAGGAGCGCAAGCAGGCCGAGGCGTTGATGCAGAAGCAGCAGCAACTGCAAGAGAAAATGCAGGATGTTCAGCAGAAGCTCGAGGAAATGACGAACAAGCTGCAGCAGAACAATGCGATAAGCGAAGAGACACTCCAGAAGTACATGGAACTACAGAAGCTCATGCAGCAGGTGGATTCTCCGGAACTGCGCCGTATGCAGGAGCAAATGAAGAAGAACATGGAGCAAATGACTCCCGAGGATCTGCAAAAGGCAATGCAGCAGTTTAAGTTCGACGAAGAGCAGTTTCGAAAGAACATCGAGCGGACATTAAATCTGCTGAAGCGTATTCAGGCCGAGCAAAAAACCGACGAACTTACGAAGCGTGCCGAGGAGCTAGCACAGCGCCAAGAAGAGTTGCGCATGCAGCAGGAGAACACCAGTCCAAGTAATTCTGAAGAGCGAAAGAAACTCGCCGAGCAACAGAAGAATCTGCGCGAAGATTTGGACAAGCTTACGAAGGAAATGAACGACCTTGAAAAGCTGATGAAGGAACTGGGTAATATGCCCATGGACCAGATGGAAAAGGCGCAGCGTGAGCTTGACCAAGAACAAACCAAGCAAGAGATGGCCAATGCCGAAAAGCAAACAGAAAGCGGCGACCAACAAAAGGCCTCGAAGAGTCAGCAGCAGGCATCCAAAAATCTGCAGCGATTTGCTCAACAAATGAAGCAATTGAAGCGTGAGGTAAAGAAACGTGGATCGCGCGAGGCCATGCGTCAAATGCAAAAGTCTATGAACGACATGGTGGAGTTGTCGAAGGAGCAAGAAGCCATGCGCGATCAAACGCAAGCCATGGACGGCTCGTCGTCGCAGTTCCCCGAAATGGCACGACGCCAGCAGCGCATGCAAGAAGCCATGAGCAATGTTGCTAGCGAGATGATGGCCATGGCGCAAAGGAGCATGGAAGTAACGCCAGAGATGGCTCAAGATATGGGCGACGCCTTGCAGGCAATGAAGAATGCCCAGCAAAATCTCCAGGATCGCCGCAGCCAACAAGCGTCACAACAGCAAGGCCAGGCCATGCAGTCGATGAACAATGCGCTGTCGAAAATGAGCGACGCCATGGCACAAATGATGGCGGGCGAAGGGTCAGGTCAGGGTGGTCAAGGCCAATCGCCAGGCATGGGTGAAGGCAAGGGTCAGAGTACCTTCCAGCGTTTGCAAAGTCTGGCCGAACAACAGCAGCAAATTAACCAAGGCATGCAGGGCGTAGGCCAGGGTCAGCAAATGAGTGCCGAACAGCGAGCACAGATGGGACGCATTGCAGCACAGCAGGGCAAGGCCCTGCAGGCATTGCAAGAAATCGAAGACGACCAGAAGTCGAATCCGTCGGGCGCCAAAAAGCCAATGGGCGACCTGTCGAAGATTGCTGAAGACATGCAAGAGGTGCTCACCGACATGCAAACAGGGAGTATCACGCCAGAAACGCGCATGCGCCAAGAGCGCATTCTTAGCCGTCTTCTCAATGCCTCGCGGTCGATGAATGAGCGCGACTACGAAAAGACGCGTGAGTCACGTTCTGGCGTCGATGCCCAACGCCGCTCGCCTGGTCCACTTTCCAACGAAGTCGAGGCCAAGCAGCGAAGCCAGCGTGAGCTCTTGCAGCAGCTTCGCAACGGCTATACCCGCGATTACGAGAACCTGATTCGACTCTACTTCGAAGCGCTGCAGCGCATCACACCCACTGCCCAGTAATCTCCATGCGCCTCATCCTGATGTGTGCCCTTCAATCTGTGCTTAGTGTAGGGGGCACTGGTCTACTAACGATGGCATTGCACGGACGTGAGCTTACGCCGGCCTCACTAACGGCATCGCTTGGTACGTGGCAGGCGATCGCCGGAATCCTCTGCCTGTTCGCAAGTTTTCTCGTGATGGGTGCCATTGTAAGTTTTGCCCGACTGTCGGTCTACATCCCGCTTACAACGGGACTTACGTTCCTGTGCACAGTTGCCTATGCCGTAGTTGTGCAACGCGAGCACATTGGAATGCCAACCTGGGTTGGCATGGCACTAATCCTTGCAGGGGTATGGGCTATCAGTCTTCGGAAGGAACCACCTGTACTGCCGTAGCGGATTCTCGCGCACGCGCCCGTACAGAATCAACGTCGGTATCAACACTGTCCCAAGCTAGCGCAACGCCCATGCGCCGGTATGGCCGTGTGGATGGCTTACCAAAGAGGCGTACATCGGTGTTCGTATATGCCAAGGCCTCATGTACACCGATGTACGACGGCGTTCTCGCATCGGCCGTCGTGGCTAGAATAACGGCGCTTGCGCCAACGCGCTCAAGTTGCAATGTAGGAATAGGCAAGCCCAGGATGGCGCGAGCATGAAGTTCGAACTCGTTCAACGTTTGCGTGCCTGCCAGCGTTACCATGCCAGTGTCGTGTGGCCGGGGCGACAGTTCGCTAAAGATGGCTTCGGTCTCGGTTAGGAAGAACTCTACGCCCCAAAGTCCTGCACCTCCTAGGGCCCTCGTTACAGCGTCGGCCATGTGCTGTGCCTGTGCAAGTAATGCGTCGGGCACCGGATGCGGCATCCACGACTCTTGGTAGTCGCCACGTTCTTGGCGGTGGCCTATCGGCGGGCAGAATAACGTGGGGCCGTTGTGCTGCGTAACGGTTAACAAGGTAATCTCGGAGCGGAAGTCGATGAACTCCTCCACGATAACCTCGCGAAGGTCGCCGCGCGATCCGTCGATGGCATAGCGCCACGCCGTTGAAATCTCGGCAGCAGTTCGCACGGTTGACTGACCTTTGCCCGACGACGACATCAGTGGTTTCACCACGCAGGGAAGGCCAACATGTTCGACGGCCTCTACGAACTCGGCTTCGGTCGTAGCATAGGCATACCGTGCTGTGCGTACGCCAAGCTCGCGTGCAGCTAGGTCGCGAATGGCACGTCGGTTCATGGTCATATTCGCCGCTCTTGCCGATGGCACCACATGGATACCGGCGGCCTCGTAGGCCAAAAGGCGTTCAGTGCGGATTGCCTCGATTTCGGGCACAATGATATCGGGCTTCACGGCAGCCACGGCGTTGTCGAGCGCTTCGGCGTCGAGCATCGAAAATACCCTACGTCCGTCGGCCACTTGCATGGCCGGGGCATTATCGTAGGAATCGGCAGCAACCACGGTGCAGCCAAGCCGCTTGGCGGCAATCGTAAACTCACGGCCCAGTTCGCCTGAACCCAACAGGAGGATCTTCTTCATGGTGCAAATTACGGCTAGGCATCCACATCCACGGATACGCGCACACCGTTGACGGCATGGTTACTCACCAAGTAACGCACGATGGCCACTGCACACGACAGGAAAAGCCAGTGGCTCCGAAGAATCCACAATGGAAACGAAACCATTCGATTCCCCCTCGGTTACGACAGTAACCCAACGATATGTACGATTGCCCACGCGCATCGCGATCCGTGCGTGACCCGTAACTCTGACGACTACAGCCGAGGGAACAGCCAATCGTCGAAGTGGTCTACGGGCAACAACAGCATTGACTGTTAGCCCAGGTAGAAGCGATGGCGATGGCACTTCTGGTTCTACCAGAACGGTTACTGTTCTGTCGGGCCGCACGTCGGCATTCACGTGAACCACCTTACCGCGCATGCTCGCAGTATCGCCCGAGACAGTTTGGAGACGAACGAGAGATCCGATGTCAACGGTTGCGACATCGCGTTCGTACACTCTGAGCTCTACATGCATTCGCTCCAGGTTAACGAGTTCAACGATGGCTTGCCCGGCTGCTAACGATGTGCCGGTCGAAGCAAGCACACTTGTCACGACGCCGTTGATTGGCGATACGATGCGGACGTTCCGAGTAATTTCTTGATGACTGTCGAGTTTCGCGGTGATACCAAGTAAGGCTAGTTGTTCACCGAGTGCTCGCTTACGAATGCGAAGTAGCTGAACGGATGCCATGGCTTCTTCGGCGACCTTACGAGCGACGATACTGTCGGACGATAGACGTTCTTGGCGTCGTGCTTGACGTTCAGCAAGATCTAATTCAACACCTGTGGTTAGGTACTCGCGTTGGAGTTCTACAATCTGCATCCCCTCTACCGTTGCAATGAGGTCGCCGCGGCGAATGCGTTGGCCAGGCAGGACGACGAGGGATGAGATTGTTCCACCTAGAAGGACAGGAACACGAACCGTGCTGGATGCTGGCGCTGCAGCCTGGCCTCTACAGCTAAGTGGGGTAGAGATCAGCACAGAGTCTGCCTTGGCAGTTGTGATGCCGGCACGTTGTTCCTGTTCGGCGGTCAATACGATGTGTGACTCCGACAGCGATGAAGGTTGTTGAGGTGTTGATTGATCTGGCGAAGAACAAGCCCCAGCGGCGAGGCAGAATGTTGCTTGAATAATGAACAGCGTTTTCATAGATCGGTGATAATTGGAGTTTCGAGAATCAGTAGATTTAGTTCGAGAACCGAACGTGCTTCATCGAGTTTGGCTTTTAGCAGGCGGGACATTGCCGTTTGATATGCAACAACACCAACATTGCCTTGTTGCCATTCTGAATAGGATGCCTCGACCACCGAGGATGCAAGCGGAACGACGTTGGTACGATGCAGCTCGACGGCACGACGTGCCGACTCGCAGCGCGCGCGATGACCACCAAGTTGATGTTCGAGCATTTGCGTAGAAGCTCGCTCAACATGCTTGGCCGCAAGCGCAGCAGCCTCGGCGCGGTCGATGCGTGCAGTATTGGCAGGTAACCATAGTGGAACATGAAGTCCGATGGAGAACCCTGAAAAACGATCGGCCGAAGTAAACGACCGTTCTGTACCGCCAAGAACCTGCGGGCCAATCAGCGTTTGCGAAAACCAGCCGAGTGTGATGTCCGGCAGCAATCTGTTTCGTTCAACGTCGAGTTGTTCGTTCGTAACGTTCACGGCACTGCGAATACGCGGTAGCCATTGATCGCTGGGAAGTGGCTCGACATTATCCATTGGAACCAGGGCCCCTGTGTCGGCAGTCAGTGCGGCAGGGGATCCGCAGAGTGCCGCAAGAGTAGACTCTTGGTGACGCAGTTGCGACTGATGCTGCACTATGTCCAGCCGCAGCATAGCCCGATCGGCCTCAATGGCCCTCACGTCGAGGTTGCTGGCATCGCCCTCACGCAACCGTTTTTGTGCGGCCAGCATTGCGTCCTGAAGCAAACGGTCGTGCTGATCTTCGATCGCAAGCATTGCACGAAGAGCGATGATCCGTTGATAGGTCTGCCGAACCCGAACCGAAATCAAGCGGCTTGTTGCGGCCGCCATCGCCGAAGCTTCGTGCGTTCGCGTTCGTGCCAAACGACGCTCGGCAAACCATACTGACGGGAACGGGATTGTCTGCTGAATCGTGATGTTGTTGTCGAAGTTTGCTGTATTGTACTCGCCGGCAAGTAGCGTAACGGACGTCTTACCCGGGTCTAACCACGTTCTCTCTAAGGCTTCGAGCTCAACAACCGTCGAGCGGGCCGAGATGGCTTCGGGGTGCGTCTGCATTGCCATATTCACTGCCTGCTCGACACTCACGTACGTTTGAGCATTCACGTCATAAACCGACATCGCAATCATTCCAATGAACATCACGGATGTAACGCCAGTTGTACGATTGAGCAGTTTCGTTTTACCGTGAACGAGGAGGTAAAGGATGGGTAAGACGAGGAGGGTTAGCATCGTCGACGACACCAATCCGCCGATAACAACTGTGGCAAGTGGTCGCTGTACTTCGGCCCCATCTCCCGAAGACAGTGCCATTGGCAAAAAGCCAAGCGATGCAACTAGGGCCGTCATGGTGACTGGCCGAAGGCGTTGCGTGGTTCCCTTCACAACAATCCGTAGGGTATCGTGAATGCCTTGTTCGCGCAGCGCACGAAAGGCTGCTACAAGAACGATACCGTTCAACACGGCAACGCCAAATAGTGCGATAAAGCCAATGCCGGCACTGATACTAAACGGCATTCCCCGCAGCACGAGCGCTGCTACACCACCTATTGCCGCTAATGGAATAGCGACAAAGATCATTACGGCTTCGCCAACACTTTTAACTGTAAAATACAGCAACAGAAGAATCAGTAGCAAGGCTGCCGGTACTGCGATAGCCAACCGCTGTTTAGCTGCCTGTAGATTTTCGAACTGCCCACCGATGTGCGTAGTATATCCGATTGGTAGGTGCATGTGTTGAATCATCGCACGTCGTACGTCATCAACGATGCTCTGGACGTCTCGTCCGCGAACGTTAAAGCCCACAGTAATGCGCCGTCGCGTCATGTCGTGTTGAATCTGATTCGGGCCAACTTGCTCCTCAACCAATGCCACCTGAGAAAGGGGCACCGTTATTCCACGATTCGTGGCAACAGGAATGGAACCGATGTCATGCAGCGACGTCCGAACGCTCGTATCGAAGCGCACAACGATGTCGAATCGACGACTGTCTTCGACGAGGTTTCCAACAGAAATCCCAGCATTGGCAGCAGTAACGGCAGCGTTGATGGCATCGACAGTTACACCGAAGCGGCTAGCAGCGTCGCGATCTATCCGAACCACGACCTGCGGTAGCCCACCGATAGGTTCCACGGTTACATCTTCGGCTCCCTCGATAGTCTCGAGGATCGTTCCAAGTCGATGCGCATGGTAGGCGAGTGAGTCCATGTCATCGCCATAGAGCTTAACGACGACGTCTTGTCTCGACCCAGTCATTAGCTCATTAAAACGCATCTGAATGGGCTGCTGAAATCCGAAGGAGACGCCAGGCAGCACCGCTAGCGCACGTTCCATTGCCGTGGCAAGTTCTTCGCGGCTGGTGGCCGTTGTCCACTCAAGCTTGTCGCGAAGAACAACGATCATGTCGGCCGCCTCCATCGGCATTGGATCAAGTGGTATTTCCGACGTACCAATCTTTGAGACGACCTTCGTTACCTCGGGAAACGCACGTGTAAGTAAGCGTGATGCTTCGGATGTAACATCGATTGTAGCTTGTAGCGACGATCCAGTTGGCAGGCGCGTTTCAACAGCAAAGTCACCTTCATCTAACTGGGGTAAGAACTCTCCACCCATGTTCAAGAATCCGTATACCGCAATAACAAGTGCTAGTAATGCCGTCGACATCGTGAAAGCCTGATGACGCAGGGCGGCTCGGCGTACCGGCGCATAGACAGTTGCAACGGCTGCCATAACACGATCTGCTACGGTGTTGCCTTGGCGAACGCCTCGCCGAAGTAGCAGGGCCGACATCATGGGCACGTATGTCGTGGAGAGAATGAAGGCGCCGATAATGGCGAACATTACCGTCAGCGCCATAGGCGCGAACATCTTCCCTTCGATACCTGATAAGGCAAGGATCGGCAGATATACGATGAGAATGATAACTTCTCCGAACGCCGCACTGCGCCGAATCTTGGATGCAGATCGTGAAATCGATTCCTCGGCCTCGGCCCCACGAAGCGTGCCAAGGTGGTGTAGGACGTTCTCAACGATGATGACGGCTCCATCAACGATTAGACCAAAGTCGATAGCACCCAACGACATTAGATTCCCCGAAACTCCAAACGCTGCCATCATGCCGATAGCAAATAGCATCGCTAAGGGTATCACCGAGGCAACGATGAGGCCAGCACGCAGATTGCCTAACAGCAGGACAAGAACGAAGATGACAATGAGAGCACCCTCGATGAGATTCGTTTGAACTGTAGAAATCGCCTTGTCCACGAGAATCGTACGATCCAAGAACGGCCGAATCGAGATGCCAGGTGGCAGTTCGGCGCTTACCTCTTTCACGCGGTTCTTTACGGCTTCGATAACCTGCGAAGAATTTGCTCCCTTGAGCATCATCACAATTCCGCCAACGGCTTCGCCCTGGCCATCGACAACGAGCGCTCCATTCCTAATCGCATGGTCTTCGACAACAGATGCAACATCACCTATCCGAAGGGGGAGCAAAGCCCCTTGACTTGGAAGAACAACACGCTCGAGATCAGAGAGAGTGTGTACCAAGCCCTCCGTGCGAATAAAGGTCGACCGCCCTTGATGTTCAATGAACGAGCTGCCTGCATTGCCATTGGCCGTTTCCACGGCGGTTACCACGTCGTCTGTGGTGATGTTAAATGCCGCCATACGAATCGGATCGACACGAATCGCAATGCGGCGGACGAATCCACCGAAGCTGGAAACGTCCGCTACTCCAGGTGTTCCAAGCAGTCGTCGTCGAATCGTCCAGTCCTGAAGCGTGCGCAGCTCGGTCAGACTATAGTGTTGCTGATGCGCTGAGTCGACGTGAAGTGTGTACTGAAAAATCTCACCGAGTCCAGTGGTGATGGGTGCCAGAGCCGGTGGCGACGAGCCTGCGGGAAGAGAGGATCCTACATCCGCTAGTCGCTGTGCAACCTGAGCGCGGGCCCAATACGAGTCAACGTTATCGTCGAACACAAGCGTGACAACAGACAATCCAAAGCGAGAGATAGATCGCAACTCGTGCTGGCCTGGTATAGATGCCAGTGCCTGTTCAATTGGAGTGGTAATCAGTCGCTCAACGTCTTCGGCGGCAAGACTGGTCGACGTGGTTAGAACCTGGACCTGATTGTTGGTGATGTCGGGTACGGCGTCAATTGGCAGCGACCGAAACGAAACGACGCCCCAAATGATGAGCGCAATGACGCCCATGGCCACGACGGCCTTGTTCCGGATTGAATACCGGATGATATAGTCAAACATGACGGGTGATTGTTTAGTGAATGAATGTCAGCGGTCGACACTCATCCTCGAGGTGGATGCTCAGGGCATCGCAAACAATCACTGGGTGGGGTGGGCGGAACGTAGGTAGACCTCGAAATCGCCGCCGAGACGGGAACAGGCGGGAGGCTGAAACTTGGAATGCCAGGTAATGATGCGCACGCGACCGTTATCTTGACGTGAAGCGGCAAGTTCGAATGCTCCGAGGTTTCCTTTTGCTGAGTTGGGGCTACGGCGTAATGGTCGATGAGAAAGTCCGTGAAGGACAGATTGCGTTCGCCATGATCGTTAACATGATGCTGATAGTGCTCAACAAGTGCGCCTAATGGCAGCAGCTCGCGCCCATCCATGTTGGGTACGAGAGAGAGTGTTCCGAACACCACCAAGAGAAGCAATGCAATGCATCGACGCATATTCGAAAGTACGAGTAATGCGACATGTTAGCGTGTTGATAGACGAAATTTGGAGACAGTCTAGATTAAGAACTCTGCATCTCCCGGCTGCGAGTTCCAACAAGCCGTCTGGCTAGGCATCCACATCCACGGATACGCGCACACCTTTGACGGCATGGTCGCGGTGGTAGGTGTCGATAACGCCTCGTAGGATGGCGCGGCACTTGGCTCCAGTCGGGTCGGCGGCCTTGTCGTTCTTCACCACCATGACTCTTCGCCACATGCCGCGCAGCTTGGCAATGGGCGGCGGAACGGCGGGTAGGCGCATGTATCCGTCGCCTTCTTCGGGCAGGAGTTGCATAAGCACGTGGGCAGCATGTTCAACATCGTGTTCGGTTGCCCCTTTCACGTCGATGGTGATGAAGCGAGCGTAGGGGGGATAGAGGGCTGCTGCACGTTCGGAGAGTTCTTGCTCCAACCAGTGTTGCTTGTTGCCAGTAATGGCGGCTTGAATGGCGGGGTGGGCAGGAGTGGACGTTTGCACGATTACGGTGCCGGGCTGAGCGCCGGTGCGGCCAGCACGGCCCGAAACTTGCACTAGGAGCTGAAACGTACGTTCGCCTGCACGAAAGTCGCTGTGATATAACGACTGGTCGGCGTTGACGATAACAACAAGCGATACGCGCGCAAGGTCGAGGCCTTTGGCAACCATCTGCGTTCCTACCAACACGTCGATATCGCCCACAGCAAAGCGCTCTAGAATCCTTCGGTGCGACCCACGACGTGTTGTCGTGTCGGCGTCCATACGCTCTACCGTGGCCACAATGTTGCGTGTAGCAAACCACTGTTGCACATCTTCTTCAACTCGCTGTGTACCGGTGCCAAGGTCTTGCAACTCGGTGCTACCGCATGTTGTGCACGCCGTGTGATAGGGCTCTAGGTAACCACAGTAATGGCAACGCATCGACGCTGATGACTTGTGGTAGGTTAGGGAGACGTCGCAGTTCTTACACATCGGAACATCGCCGCAGTCGCTGCACTGAATTTCACCAGCAAAGCCGCGTCGGTTGATAAACACCAACACACCTTCGTTGCGGCGAACAGCTTGTTCGATGGCCTGTAGCGTTGAGGTAGCAAAGCTACCCGTCATGGATTTCTTCTTACGCTCGTTGCGTAAATCGACGGTGTTAACTGCGGGCAACACGGCACCATCGGCACGGTGCGTAAGCGAGCCCGTACTATAGCGGCCTTGGCTAACGTTCCAGCGTGTTTCCATGGCTGGCGTTGCCGAGCCAAGCACCACGGCGCATCCAGCAAAGCGCGCTCGCATAACAGCTACATCGCGACCATGATAGCGCGGCGCTGGGTCTTCTTGCTTATAGCTTGGCTCATGTTCTTCGTCTACGATGATAATGCCAACGTTTGGTAAGGGCGCAAGCACGGCCGAGCGAGGTCCCAGCACCACGCGGGCTTTACCGTCGCGCACGTTACGCCATGTGTCGGCTCGTTGACCTGCCTGCATACGGCTGTGGAGCACGGCAACATCGTCATCAAACACAGCTCGAAATCTATCCGCCAATTGGGGGGTAAGGGCAATCTCGGGTACGAGAACCAAGGCCGTCTTTCCCATGTCGAGGGCTTGCCGCACAGCGTGCAAGTATACAATGGTCTTTCCACTACCGGTAACGCCTTCCAGCACGTAGGGAGTGCTATGGCCGGCGCGGCAGCGCTCTACGATGTCGTTCACCACGGCGGTCTGCTCGGTTGTTAACGTCACCTGTGCCTCATCGCGCTGTGCTAGTGACGTAGTTGGTCGCCGAGGTGCCATCGTCACCTCGCTAACAACGGCATGGCCCTTTGCTATCAACGCATCGACGGCCGAGGCACTAGCGCGCAGATCTTGCTGTAGCCTTGCTCGAGGCATTGGGGGCTCGCCCTGGACATGTGCAAGGTACAGTTGTGCCAGTACGGCAGATTGCTTCGGCGCCTTTACGTCGAGCTCCATCATCACAGCACGCATCGCCATCTCGTCGCCTGCTAGGTGAGCGGCTATCGCAACGGCCTGCACCGTTCGCATTCGGGCTTCGTGTTCCAGCTCGGTAACAATGCGAATCAGCCCATCGCGTTGGAGGGCCTCTAACTGATCGGCTACCGACGCCGTCTTGAGCGTTCGCTCTATATACTGCACCGTTAGCGGTCCTGCCTGCGTTTGCAGTAGTCGCAGCAGCGCCGCCCGTTTTGGTGCGCGCTTCGACATCGTAGCAAGGTCGGCTTCGTCCAGCCGCGCTTCTACCGTCACTCGTACCACGCTTTGTGGCGCCAGCCCACTTGGCAGTGCCGCCTGCAAGACCTCGCCCCACGAACACAGGTAGTAGTCTGCAATCCAGCGCGTGAGTTTTAGCATTGTAGCATCGAATGCCGGACGTTCGTCGAGCATTTCTACAACCTCTTTCACACCCTTTTCGTAGGGGGCATCGGTATGCACGATCGTGCCCGTCATCATGCGCCGCCCAAGGGGCACAAGCACGCGGCATCCTACGGGATTGCCGATGCCCCCTAGCAGATGATCGGGAAGTGAGTACGTAAGGGGGCCCAAGCGGGGAAGGGGCAGGGCAACGGCAACCAGCATAGGTGCGAAGATAGTGGTGGTAGCGCAGCCCGTGGGGTATCGACGAATAGCGCGGCAACATGAAGCCGGCGTTCTGTTCGTCAACGCGCCTCATGACGTACCTACCACACCTTCGGCACCGCGCAGGCGCGCTGGCTGCCGCCTTCGCCTTGGTGGCAATGCCTCTAACGGCATGTGCTTCCGAACCCGAGCCACCGCTCTATACCGAAGCCGTTCCTGTTGCTGTACCGCAGGGCGATAATGTGTCTGCCTCGCGTACCAATGCCATCACACGAGCCGTCCAACGATGCTCGCCAGCCATTGTGGGCATAAACGTCACCGAAGTGCGCGAGCAAACCTATTACTATCGCGACCCCTTTGAGGAGTTTTTCAGCGACCCGTTCTTTAATCCGTTTGGGCGGCGCCGACAACCTCAAACCCGTACCCATAAGTATGAGGTAAAGGGGCTAGGGTCTGGGTTCTTGATATCGGCAGATGGATATATTCTTACAAACGACCACGTTGCAGGCAATGCGTCGAAGGTTGTTATTACCCTTACCAACGGCGAGAAGTATGATGCCGAGATAGTGGGGAGCGACCCCATTGCCGACGTTGCGCTATTGAAGATTAAGGGAAAGAACCTGCCGTTTTTGCGGTTAGCAAATAGCGACGAAGTTATGGTGGGCGAATGGTCCATTGCCTTTGGCAATCCGTTTGGATTGTTCGATAACAATGCCAAGCCAACGGTAACGGTTGGAGTGGTAAGCAACATCGGCGTTAACTTCACCCAGCCCGACCAAGGCGTGCGCGGCGAGCGTGTGTATCGCGGTATGATCCAAACCGATGCAGCCATATCGTCGGGCAATTCAGGCGGACCACTTGTGAATGCCGATGGCGATGTAATTGGCATGAACACCGTTATCTATTCGACAGCGCAGAGTAGTCGTGGGGCCGGGTCGATTGGGATAGGTTTTGCAGTTCCGATCAACCGCGTAAAGGACGTTGTGGACCGCCTCAAGGAGTCGGGAAAAATAGACCGACAGTTTTATACCGGACTCGATGTAATTGGCATTGATGAGGAGGCCGCCAAGTACTATCGGCTCTCTCGTGCCGAAGGCGTAATGATTCGTCGCATCGAAAACAAGTCGCCAGCCGAGGAGGCCGGTCTTGAAGTAGGCGACATCATTTTGGAAGTCGACGGTATGAGGATAAGCCGCGATGAAGACGTCAAGGTGGCTATCTTTGACGGAGAAGTTGGCAAGCCAATGATCTTCAAGGTTTTGCGAGGAGATACCGAGCGAACCATTCGACTGATTCCAACAACGCCACCGCAACGACAACAACGTGGACGATAACAGCACAACGACGGAACAGACGACCTCGACCTTCCGGGCCGACAGTTTGCGCAAGGTGTACAAGAAGCGAGCCGTGGTAAAGGGCTCTACGCTCTCTGTTCGGCAGGGCGAATGCGTGGGACTGTTGGGTCCGAACGGAGCCGGCAAAACCACGACATTTTACATGATGGTGGGTATGGTGCGGCCAGATGCGGGCAGGGTATATCTCGACGACGCCGACATTACGACCATGGCCATGTATCGGCGGGCGCGTCGAGGCGTGGCCTATTTGCCGCAGGAAGCAAGCGTATTCCGACGCATGACCGTCGAGCAAAACATCATGGCCATCTTACAGCTGCGCCGTATGACACGTCAGGCGCGTCGCGAAAAACTCGAGCAGTTGCTGGAGGAGTTTCACATCGGCCACATACGCAAGAGCAGGGGATACATGCTAAGCGGCGGCGAGCGCCGGCGTTGCGAGATTGCCAGGGCACTGGCCACCGATCCCAAGTTTGTACTTCTCGACGAGCCATTTGCTGGAATCGATCCCATTGCAGTTGAAGACATCATGACGATTGTTACACAGCTGAAGCACAAGGGCATTGGCGTGTTAATCACCGACCACAACGTGCACGAGACGCTCTCGATTACCGACCGCGCCTATATCCTGATTGACGGTTCGATGTTTGTAAGTGGTACGGCCGAAGAAATCGCCGCCAACGACGAAGTACGACGTCGCTACTTAGGCGAGCATTTTTCGCTCGAGCGCTACTAAGCGCGCTGTGCGCAGGACGTTTGCATGGGACATTTCATGGGACGCTGCGCGGGACATTTCATGGGACGCTGCGCGGGACATTGCATGACCGCCCCACAGACCCGGCGTCTCGCCGGGACCGCCTCCGGCGGTAGGTAAATAATTCAACCCTCTCCCGTGGTTGAAACCACGGGCTTTATCAGCCGCTTTGTACGAAGTGCATTTAATCCGCCACCCCCTCACGACCTTGAGAGGGGGCCGGGGGGGTGAGCAGTGCGGAACCATAGATCAAGGACAGTGCCTAGGTTCTCATCCATCACAAGGCCGGAGGCGGTCCCGGCCTATCGACTACGTACCGCCGGAGGCGGTCCCGGCGAGACGCCGGGTCTGTGGGGTTGGTGGTAACTGGCCTGCGGCCAGTCGCTATTGGCATTGCTCACCCGTCGGGTGTCTATCTTACCTATGCGAAGCATGTCGCTGCGGCGAAGCCGCGTCGCTGTTGGCGAAGCCAACGTCGCTATGCCGAAGGCATGTTACTGTGCGAAGCACGTTCCTGCGGCGAAGCCGCGTTACAAAGCCCACTCCACCTGCACTTGCACGCTGCGTGTTGGCCCAAGGTTGGCCATGATGGTGGTGTAGTAGTAGTCTAGCAGGTTGCGCGCTTGAAGCATCACGCGTGTTTTGTTGGCAACCGTCCAAAGTAAACGCATGTCGACAATGTGAATCGGTACACGCACATCGTAATCGGGCACAACAGCAAGGGCATCGATCTGTTCGGTACGGTTCAAGAATCGATGCTCGGCTTGGAATTCAATGCCATCGAACGGACGCACACTGCCTCGCGAATACCATATCACGTTGTTGCGGTATTTGAGCGTTTGTCCCGACGTTACGTCTTGAGGATTCATGAGTGTTAGCCCCGTCTCTACTCCAGCCCACGAGGCAACCATGGCCCGTACGGTGAACTCTGCCCCTAACACCCTAGCACGTGTAATGTTCTGAAACTGCACCACGCCACTCGGCAAAAATGCCGGTTCAATCATATCATAGAGCTCATTGTTAAACACGGCCACATCCAGCTCCATGGGAAAGGGGGCACCGGCAAATCGTTGGTTGATGCCGAGCTCGGCACTCCACGAAAACTCCGGTAGTAAGCGCTCGGCGGGTACGACGCGTATCGCCGAATACTGGATGGTGGCGTAACGCTCGGCAATCGTGGGCGCGCGGAAGCCGCGGCCTAGCGATGCCCGAAGTGACGTTGCATCGGCAAGCGCCCAGCTAAGACCAACCTTGGGGCTCACCACAAGGTTGGGGTCAACCGTAATCGTCTCTTCACGGTCGATGCGCGCCCCGGCCGTCACAATCATGCCCGGCTGCACCGTCCACTCTGCTTGACCGTAGGCGGCAAACAAGGTTTGAATCTGGTTGCCATAGACGTCGCTCACAACGTCGTTTACACGTCCATTTAGCCCAGCAGTTATCACTACATCATCCGAAAGTCGACTGGTGGCCTGCGCTTCTAAGCCGTACGCCCATGCCACAGATGTGTTAGAGTCTTGCTCTACTCCGCCAATGGTGTTGAAGTAGTTGGTGCGATACAGAGATGGTCGTACAACGATACTCGTGGCACCGCTCAAAATTTCGCTCCACTCTAGGCCTGCCGAGAGTTTTCCCGAGAAGAGGCGCTCGCTGGGGTCTTGGTCGGCCGCGGTTAGCGTTGCCCGCTCGAACGAGCGCCAAAACACGTAGTTCTCGCGGTCGTCGGCCGCATAGAGGGCTTGCGCTGTAAGCGTACGTCGATCGTTCACGGCCCAGCCAACCTTTGCAAAGCCAAAGCCCCGCATGCTGGCGTCGAAGTCGCGGTACGATTCATCGGTACGCAAGCCGCCACTGGCACTAACCGTTACGTCGCCAAAGCGCTGCGCATAGCGCACGTCGGCACCGGTTTGCAGCGGCAAGGTTTCGCGGTATCGCCATTGGTCGAACCGTGGCAACGTCCACACACCACTGTACAGCCGCGCCGAAACGTCGGCCTGTTCTGCGGGAGTCTTGGTGATGATCGACACAACGCCGCCAAGGGCACCAGTACCATAGAGTGCCGAGCCGGCACCCTTGATGATCTCTACACGCTCGATGTCGGCAACGGGAAGGACGTCGAATTTTATGTCGCCATTGTCGCCCGATAACAGCGGAAAGCCATCCATCACCACGGCCGTGCGCGAGCCCACGCCAAGTGCAAAGCCACTCGACCCGCGGATGTTTACTTGGTCGCCGGTAACGGTGATACCGCTCACGTAGGCCAAGGCATCGTCTAACCGTGTGATGGCCCGGCTCTGTAAGTCTTCGGACTTCATAACGGCCACCGAAATCGGCACGTCCTGCACGGCCTGTACGCGTTTGCTGGCACTTACAACCACATCTCGTCCCTGCACGGCACTCTCGATCATGGTAAGCACAACGTCCTTCACGTCGTTGGCGCGAATCACCACGGTAACCTTTTCGTTGGCATAGCCCACACGCGAAGCGTGCAGCACCAACGTACCCTCAGGCACTCGCCGAATGCGAAACCGTCCGTCCTTGCCCGTTACGGCACCCAACCGCGTGCCGTCAATCCGAATGGTAACGCCGGCTATGGGGTCGCCGCTCATGCGGTCGGTCACCAGTCCTGCAATGCCCCCTTCAGCAAGAAGCACAATGGGAAAGAGAACGTAGACGGCCACAAACAGAATCGTACGCATCAGAATGGCTGCGGAGGGAGGTTGGAAAAATCGACGGTAAAGTTGAGTTGGACTTCTTGGCCCCGGCGAATAGCAACAGGAGCCGGCGTGGTGCCGTCGAGACTATACAGCGCCGCCATGCGCCAGTCTTGCAAAACGTTAGGACCCGTTTGCATAGCCACCACCACATATCCAAACTCGCGCGGAGCATTGCTAACTTCAACCAGATAGGGGGCACCGGCAACACGGAGTGGAATGGAGGTGCCAAACGCTGCGCGGCCACTAAGAATGAATGGCAATATGCTGTCTGCGGCCGCTGGGGCCTTCTCGAACAACACTACGCGCATGTCTAAAATGGTATCGGATGGCCAACCTGCTTCGCCACCAACAAAGGTGATGGTGCCGCGGAGGCCAGTAAATCCGACAGGTTCGGGCGGTACGAGACTGTCGCACGATACGATACAACAAGCAATGACGGAGAGTAGAACAACGGCGTAATGTCTCATCGTTGTATAACAAGTGGGTGAACACGTTGCCCGTCGCGACCATTCAGCCGCAGGTAGTACATGCCGTTGGGTAGCGAGGCGACGTCGAAGACGGTGCTGCGAAGACCTGCCGTTGAAAAGGGATCGGATAACGAAGCATACATCCTTCCGGCAGCGTCGATAATGTCGATACTAACCGCCGACTCGATGGGGTTCGACCATGTAAGCGTAACGAGCGTCGAAGCTGGGTTTGGTGCAACGGCTAGCACGGTTGGCACGAAGGAAGACTGCACCACCGATGTGGGCAAAGAGGGGGCTGGACGATCTTGGACGGCCTTGCCGGGAGCCGGCGTGGTGACCCGACGAAGCGAGTCGCTACTGACGTCGCGACGCCATCCAAACCCAAAGCGCTCGGAACGGTTTCGAACGAACAACGTGTCGACAAAAAACGCATCACCTTGAACAGCTTGGGCTGTGAAGTCGAGTACCACGTAGCCGTGGCGTACAAGGTCGAGTTGTTTGAGCGACGGATTGTTGTTGTGCAGCGTTCGTGAAAGCGTTTCTAGCAGCGGCGTAGCAATGGGTGCTACTGTTGGAATCGACGCAAAGCTTTCGTCGAAGTTGGCCGACGTGATGGACGGAGAAACGAACTCGACGGCGATTGGACGACGCGTTCCGGGTTTCGAATAGGGAACGTCGAACACATAGGTTGAATGAAAGTCTCCCGTGGCAATCACGACGTTGTTAACGCTCGCCGTTTGCAGGAAGTTCACCAGCGCTGCGCGCTGCGCAGGGTAGTTGCTCCACGTGTCGCCGTCGAAGCCCGACGTCATAAGGTTCTGTAACGTAGGAAGTTGCGGACGCAGGAATAGCGTAAACAAGGGGCCCACCGCCTCGAAGAGGAAGGCCGTGTCGATGGGATTCGTAGTAACAGGCGAAAACAGTACCTGATTGCCGATAAGCTTCCATGTGGCTTGACTGCGTTCAAGGCCATTGGTAAGCCAATCGAACTGTGCGTCGGACATCATGCGGCGGGTAGGGGAGTTTAGCGAGTCGAGCGACGCCTGCGGCGCAGCAGGGCCGACATTCTCGATTTGCTTGTCGCGTCCATCCAATCGAGTGTCGATCATAAACAGGTCTACCAAGTCGCCGTAAGCAAACGACCTGTAGATAGGGTCGCTGCCACGCAAGCGGGTTGGCATCCACTCAAGGCAAACGCGTTTGCTAACGGCCAGACGTTCGGCCCACGACCCTTCGTTGGCTTGATGGTTTTGGGCGCCTCCGGTATAGGAGTTATTGGCCGACTCGTGGTCGTCCCACACATGAATAAACGGATGCTGCCGATGAAGTTCCTGCAGGTCTGGGTCTAGTCGATACTGCGAGTAACGCGTTCTGTAGTCGGTAAGCGACACGGTCTCGTTAACGGGGTCGTTTTGACGCCCAAGCTGGATGCCAATGCGTCCACCGTACGACGTGCTGTCGGCGTCGTATTCGTAGATGTAGTCACCAAGGTGGATAACGGCATCGATGTCGTTTCGAGCTGCGATGGCCGCATAGGCGTTAAAGAACCCGGCAGGATAATTCGAACACGACACAACGGCTATGCGAATGTGGCTAGCTCCGGCAGGTGGGAGCGTCTTGGTACGACCAACCATCGACCGTTTGCCAAGGGCGATGAAGTCGTAGTAGTAGGTTGTGCCGGGCTGGAGGGCAGACTCGACCTGTACCTTAACGTGATAATCGTCGGCAGAACCCGCTGTTGCGGTCCCTTGCGTCACTATCTGCGTCATTTCGGGGTCGCGAGCTACGCGCCAACCCACTTCAACCGAGTTCATGTCTGTGGGCGTCACACGCGTCCACAGCACCACGCCGTTGGGCGATGGGTCTCCACTAGCAACGCCATGATAAAAGGGCGCAAGAGCTTCGTTCACCGTAACAACGGCGTTACGACCCACGTGTGGCGATTCGTACGTCGCGTGTCTGACGCCGATGTCACCTTGTCTTGGTGCAATCGGATTGGTGTTGTCCTGGACTTGCGACAGCATCATATGGGGCACCAGAATGGTACCAACAATCAGGGCAAGAATTCTAAAAATCATGACGGCAAATCTACGGTAAGGATGGTCGATTCACAGGGCCTGCGTACTTTTGCGTGTTCAGCGTCAATCTATTGTACCTCCGTAGGGAACCTCATGGCCCGCGTCCTTTTCCGCGTTACATACACCGTAGCAGACTCCAAGCGCAAGGAGTATCTGGCCACCGTTGCGGCTTTGCGCGCCCACTATGCTTCAACCGACACGCTCTACGCCGTGTTTGAGGACACGCACCGTCATGGTTCGTTCGAGGAAGTATACGTCTACCCATCGATGGATGCCTACGAAGCTAGCGACGATCCAAAGACGCTAGGCGAGGCCGCTTCGGCGCTTGTTGAGCGCCTTGCTACCCTTACCGAGAACGTGCGCTACGCCGTGGCCAAGGAAGTGGCCTAGGCAGGTACGCCTTTTTTCGGGGGTCGCTCTGCACCATGCGCGCCATCCTAACGCCGTTATTTCGCGTTCTCTTTCGTCGAACGAACCGCTCAACGCCGGTCGATCCCGCCAAGGTGAAGCGCGTGCTACTTCTGCGCTATGATGCCATTGGCGATGGCATCGTAACGCTTCCAATGATCGACTTTATTCTGACGACGTGTCCGAATGCCATGGTCGACGTTGTAACCTCGCCAGCCAACGATCAGATTTTTGCCACCGAGCCGCGCATCCGTCGCTACTGTTTCGACCGCACGCTGTACAGGTATGTGGCCACGTGGTGGGCCCTTCGTCGTAATCGTTACGATCTTACCTTTTCGCTTGTTATCAACAAGACAACGTTAGCGGGCTGGCTTGCCAATACGCTAGGCAAGAGCGCAGTTACGGTAACCTTCGAGCATCCCGAGCGGCGGCACGTCTATGGCGTATGGTTCAACATGCAGATTCCTCAAGAGCGTGGTGTCGAGACCATGACGATGATGCAACTACGCCTTGCTGGGGCAGCATTGGGCGTGCCCCCACAGTTTGATCAATATCCACTACGGCTGTCGTTGCCCGATGGGTCCCACACCATAGCGTGCCAGGTTATGGCCGAAGGCCGACCTACGGCTGTGCTGAATCTCTCGGCAGGCAACGCGTATCGCATGCTTAGCGAGGAGCGTAACACCGCGCTGGCGCAACAGGTGTTGCAGCGCCATCCATCGTGGCACATTGCTCTGATCGGGCATGGTCCACGTATTGCCATGGCTCAGCGCATTGCTTCTTCCCTTGGAGGGCGCGCCATAGCCATTCCCGCAGCGTCGTTCCTGTCGATGGCCGCCGTTCTGCAGCGCGCTGTTTTGCTTATCTCGCCCGATACGTCGATGATTCACGCCGCCTCGGCCGTTGGAACGCCCGTGGTGGGCCTGTACACCACGCGAGCAACGTTTATCCATGAGTGGATGCCCTATGGCGTGCCGTTCGAGGCAGTGGTAACGCACGAGCGTGCCGACCTAGATACCTTAGAACCTGAGCGCATTGCCGACGCCGTTGATGCGCTTGCCACTCGACTTCACAACGTGTAATCAATGCCCCTTACTCACCCACATCAGGCAGCCACCATTCCACGTATTGGTTACGACGCCTCGTTCATTTTTGGGAAAGGGGGCATCGAGCGCTATTCCCGCGAAATCGTGCGAGGCATGGCTCAACGCCGCGATGTCGACCTAGCGCTGATATGCCGCTCAAAACATAAGGCCAACGTCGACGAACTGGTAGGCGAAGGCCACGGAACACGACTGGATGGTTATCCGCATGATCTGGCGTTGGGGAGCCATTTCAAAGGCGTTACGAAGCTGGTACAACACCGTTGGTGGCGCAAGCTA
>JALHPC010000045.1 GCA_022842685.1 Candidatus Kapaibacterium sp. | reverse complement strand
AATCGAAATCGTCTTAAGGTGGTCGGGTACCGAACCGCCGCGGAAGGAATAACATCCTTCCAGCCATGCTGCCAGCAGAACGGCGCACAAAAGTATGGGGGCAACGGTGCGACCATGATGAAACCAGAATGAAAACATTCTCATGGTAGGTGTTTTGGGGGTTCGTGTGGACAACATGGTCGATTTACCACGTGCCAAGGATGTACGGATTTGACATTCGTTCGGCACCAATGGTTGTCGACGGACCATGTCCGGGCAGAACGACCACGTCATCGGCCAGTGGCATAAGCTGAGTGCGAATCGAATGCAGTAATGTTTGCATATCACCTCCTGGCAAGTCTACACGTCCGACGCTTCCTGCGAAGAGCGTATCGCCAACGATGGCAACGCCATGGTCGGGCGTTAGCAGCACGATGCCCCCTTCAGTATGACCTGGCGTTAGAAGAACGTCAAAGGTGCAGGCCTTGGTGGCGATGGACGATGTAGAATCGTCGACGGTGATGATGGTATCTGGTGGATCGATTGTAAACGGCAGCGGCCAGATCGTGTGTGCCATGGGGTCGGTAAGGCGGTATAGGTCGCGCTTGTGCACAATCACGGGAGCGCCGGTGGCGCGTTGCAGCGGGGCGCAGTCTGCCGTATGGTCCCAATGCGAATGTGTTAGTACGATGTGCGTGATGGTACAGCCAAGTTCGGCGGCCTTGGCAAGAAACCACTCATGCGATGCATGGGGAGCATCAACGACGGTGGCCGCCTGCGTGTGTTCGTTAGCAACAAGATAGCCGAGCGTTGCAACGGGGCCGGCTTCGATAGCATGAATCGTGGGCATGCGGCAAAACTACCATCAAGGGCCGAGGGGCGTGGCATGCTGAATGAGTTCGTGTGGCGTTGTATCTTTGCGGCCAACATCAACTGTTCACCAATTCACCTCTACGGCTACATGGAATCCTACATCCCCCTCATGGTGATGATTGCGATTGGCCTTCTCTTTGGCGTCAGCAACATCGTGCTGGCCGAAGTGCTTGGTCCACGCCGCTCTACGCGCGAAAAGCTCTCGACGTACGAATCTGGTATGGAACCAGTAAAGACCGCTCGGGAACGTTTTTCCGTCAAATTCTATTTGGTGGCCATGATGTTCATCCTGTTTGACATCGAAATCGTGTTCATGTATCCTTGGGCAGTACAGTTTCAGGAACTGGGCATGTATGGATTTGTGGCCATGTTGCTGTTCATGGTCCTGCTGTTTTCCGGATATATTTACGTCGTAAAAAAAGGTGCACTGCGATGGGACTGAACGATACGATTCAACGCGACGGCTTTCTTCTCACCACCGTCGAGTCCATGATTACATGGGCACAGAAGAACTCGCTGTGGCCGATGCCAATGGGCATTTCGTGCTGCGCTATCGAGATGATGGCCTTTGGTGGACCTCGTGCCGATTCGTCGCGCTTTGGCTCTGAGCGTTTTTCGTTTTCACCGCGCCAAGCCGACCTTATGATTGTTGCCGGTACGGTAACGTATAAGATGTCGTGGGTGGTGCGCAAGATTTGGGACCAAATGCCCGATCCAAAGTGGTGCATCGCCATGGGCGTGTGTACCTCGACAGGTGGCATGTTCCGCTCGTATCCTGTCGTGCAGGGTATCGATCAGTTCCTCCCTGTCGACGCCTACGTCTCGGGTTGCCCACCACGTCCAGAAGCCCTTATGAAGGCCCTTCTGTATATCCAAGACAAGGTGTCGCAAACCAAACCTCAGCTTATTAACCTAGGCAACGACTCGGGCGACGTCCGCCGGTCGGATCTCGTTATTCCTGCCTAATTCTTGCCCCTGCCCTTTCCGGCACGTCACGATGGTCTGTTAAGGGTCGTCGGTATCATGACGGGCACGTCTGTCGACGGCATCGACGTTGCCCTGTGCGCGTTTAGGCCGACGGACGACGTCGACCGGCCAACGCTGGACGTAGAACGTACGGCCATGGTACCGTTCTCTGATGAAGCCCGCGACGGTATCGAGTCTGTTCTTGCAGGTTCGCATCCCATCTCCGACGTCTCTCGCCTCCACACGCGCTTAGCACATGAGTATGCGCGGGCCATCTACGAGGCATCCATCGACCTCGATTACGTTGACGTCGTTTCCATCCACGGTCAGACCGTATGGCACGCACCGCAGCACCATACACTGCAGCTTGGTAGCGGAACAACGTTGGCAGCACTCATCAGACGTCCAGTGGTATACGACGTTCGTAGTGCCGACGTGGCTCTTGGTGGCCAAGGAGCGCCACTTGTTCCCATCTTCGATTGGGCAATGCTATCGCACCCACAGGAGCACCGCGTGGCGTTGAACATCGGAGGCATGGCTAATGTCACCATCTTAGCACCAGGGCAGCCAACAACGTCTGTGCGCGCCTTCGACACCGGACCAGGCAATGCCATGATCGACGAGGCAACACGACTGATGTTCGGCAAGCGCTACGATACGAACGGCGAGATTGGTCGGGCCGGCGTGCTACGCACTGCGCTGTTTTCGGCTATGGCGGCTGAGCCCTACTTTGCCGAAGATCCGCCGAAGTCGACAGGACGAGAGCTCTTCTCGCGAGAGTGGCTGTCAAAGCTCGTAACGGCCCACCACCACCCGTCCGCACCGTCCGAAGACGTTATCACGACTGTTACTGAATTGACGGCCTGGAGCGTGGCCAACCACGTGCGGCGCTATGCGCCGCATACAACGCGTATCATTGCCTCCGGAGGAGGAGTTCACAATCGGTTCTTGATGGAACGTATCGCTGCGCTATGCGAGGGCTGTACGATTGACGTTAGCGACGTCCACGGCATATCGAGCGACCTGAAGGAGGCCATTGCCTTTGCCTACCTTGGCTGGCGGACGGTGATGGGATTGCCCAGCACCATTCCCAGTGTTACCGGAGCCCAACGGGCGACGATTGTTGGCGCCATCGCCTTGGGTTCATAGCCGTTCACCTCGACGTGTTTTCGCATCTTTGCACGCCTTTGAACCAAGGGCGCGGCCGCGCTGTTATCGGCTGCCATTGTTTCATTCCGAAGTACTCTCATCCTATGTTCACTCTGCAGCTTACCGACACACACGAAATGATTCGCCAAACCGCTCGCGACTTTGCGCGCGACGAGGTAGCACCTACAGCCATCGAGCGCGATAAATCGGGAACGTTCCCGCACGACATCGTCAAGAAAATGGGCGAGCTAGGATTCATGGGTATGATGGTGTCTCCCGAGTGGGGTGGATCGGGCCTCGACGCCCTTAGCTACGTGCTTGCCATGGAGGAAATCTCTGCCGTGGACGCATCGGTAGGCGTTGTGATGAGCGTCAACAACTCCCTCGTGTGTTGGGGCCTGGAAACCTATGCAACTGATGCACAGAAGGAGCGGTGGCTACGACCACTAGCCACCGGCGAAGTACATGGAGCATTTTGCCTGTCGGAACCCGAAGCCGGGTCTGACGCAACGCAACAGCACACGGTTGCAGAGCGCGGCGACGGAGGGTGGATTCTCAACGGCACCAAAAACTGGATTACGAACGGCACTACAGCTAGCACCTATTTGGTGATGGCTCAAACCAACCGCGAGTTGCGGCATCGTGGCATTACATGTTTTATCATTCCTAAGGATACACCGGGCTTCGAGCCAGGTCTTAAGGAGGACAAACTAGGTATTCGCTCGAGCGACACGTGCTCGATTGGTCTCACGAATGTCTTCGTTCCAGACGATCAAGTCCTGGGCGAGGTTGGCCAAGGATTCAAGATTGCCATGGAGTCGCTCAATGGCGGCCGTATTGGTATTGCAGCGCAAGCCCTAGGCATTGCCAAGGGGGCGTACGAGGCCGCACTCGTGTATTCGACGCAGCGCAAGGCCTTTGGCAAGCCCATTGCCGACCTGCAGGCCATACAGATGAAGATTGCCGAGATGGCAACATCGGTCGAAGCAGCCCGCTGGATGGTGTACCGTGCCGCATGGATGAAGGATCAACACCTGAACTACATCAAGTCGGCCGCGCAAGCCAAACTGCTTGCGTCAAAGACTGCCGTGAGCGTTGCCCTAGAAGCCATTCAGGTTCACGGCGGATACGGCTACGTGCGCGAATATCTTGTAGAACGCTTCCTTCGCGATGCTAAGATCACTGAGATCTACGAGGGCACTAGCGAGATTCAGCACATTGTGATTGCACGCGAGCTGCTCAAAGAAATCGCATAATAACATGCCTTCGGCATAGCGACGTGCTTCGCACAGGGACGTGCTGCGCACAGTGACGTGCTTCGCACAGGTACGTGCTGCGCACAGAGACGTGCTTCACACAGGGACGTGCTGCGCACAGGGACGTGCTTCGCACAGTGACGTGCTGCGCACAGTGACGTGCTTCGCACAGAGACGTGCTGCGCACAGTTACGTGCCTTCGGCACAGGGACGTGCTTCGCACAGGGACGTGCTGCGCACAGGGACGTGCTGCGCACAGGGACGTGCTTCGCACAGAGACGTGCTTCGCACAGGGACGTGCTTCGCACAGGGACGTGCTGCGCACAGGGACGTGCTGCGCACAGTTACGTGCTTCGCACAGTTACGTGCTTCGCACAGTGACGTGCTGCGCACAGTGACGTGCTGCGCACAGTGACGTGCTGCGCACAGTGACGTGCTTCGCACAGTTACGGGCCTATGGCCAGTTACGGCCTTCTGCTATCAAGTGACCATCATACCTATTCCGAAGGCATGTAGCTTATGCCGAAGGCATGTACCTATGCCGAAGGCATGTAGCTTATGCCGAAGGCATGTAGCTTATGCCGAAGGCATGTAGCTATGCCGAAGGCATGTACCTTATGCCGAAGGCATGTACCTATGCCGAAGGCATGTACCTATGCCGAAGGCATGTACCTTATGCCGAAGGCATGTAGCTTATGCCGAAGGCATGTAGCTTATGCCGAAGGCATGTACCTTATGCCGAAGGCATGTACCTATGCCGAAGGCATGTACCTATGCCGAAGGCATGTACCTATGCCGAAGGCATGTACCTTATGCCGAAGGCATGTAGCTTATGCCGAAGGCATGTACCTTATGCCGAAGGCATGTACCTATGCCGAAGGCATGTACCTATGCCGAAGACATGTAGCTTATGCCGAAGGCATGTACCTATGCCGAAGGCATGTACCTATGCCGAAGGCATGTACCTTATGCCGAAGGCATGTAGCTTATGCCGAAGGCATGTACCTATGCCGAAGGCATGTAGCTTATGCCGAAGGCATGCTGTTAAGGTAAGCGCATGCCGACCTTGAATTCCCAGTCGCGTTGCTGACGAGTAATGTTAGCCGACTGGTTGTTAATCGTGCGCGAGAAGTCAAGAATGAAGTAGCGCAAGGCATCTGCATCGGCAAACAGACTAAGTGGTAGCGTAAGTGTAAACGTGTTGTTGCCCGAGACGTCGCCCACGTTCCCACTCATGCGATACTGGAGTCCGCCGAACACTTCACCGGAGAACGAGATCCGAGATGTGTTAAGGTCGGCGCCAAGGTCCACTTGCGTTTTGACGTTGCCGATGCCCCCTAACACATCGCCTAGAATTTGCGTGGCGGTAGCTGAAGCTGCAGTACTGACTTCGGAGGCAAGGCTGGTCTGACCGGTTGATTGTAAGAGGTCGTCCTGCGTACGTCCTACGAGGATGAGTGACAGAGCGTCGCCGCGAATCTTTGCCGAGTCACCTTGAACTTCTTCATCATTGCGGAAGATGCGGAAGTCTGTTATGGGCTTTTCCTTAGTGCCTCGGATGATGATTTCGACTCGGAAGTCTTCACGACGGTTATCGCCGACCATGCGAGAATCCTTGTACACAGCAAGCAAGTTGAGCGAGGGGTTCGTCATCTCACCTCGAGCGAAGTCTAGGATGCCGCTTGCATCGAACGACCGGAAGAACTTGTAACTAGACGTTCCCTGCTTTACGCGCAGTCTGCCACCGAGCTCTAACCCTTTACCAAGGGTACCGCCCACACTCAAAGGTACCTGTGGATCGGCAAGCTCGATGTCGGCAACAAGGAGCTCCGTTGGGCCGAGAACCATGGTGAGAAGGAAGCGCCCAGCGAAATACACGTTGAGTTTGTACTGCAGGATATCGGCAAAGCCACCAACGATGCGTCGTACACTTTGCTCTACGGCCTCTACTGCCACAGCCGGCGTTGGAAGCGCCACAACGTCGTTGGTTTCTTCCATCATACTACGGTAGATGGAGTCCGCACGCATACGTCTACTGCGTGAGTTGCCCATAACGTAGTCTAAGACGCTGCCGTCATATTCAGTGCCAAGCGAGTCGGAAGCTACGTGCCGAACAAAGCTGCCTAGCCGTCGCTTCGTGGTGCTACGCTCCTTGGGGAAGATAACGTCGCCAGCAGTAATGATGATATCACCCTCCAATCGCGGCTCGTCGATTGGACCAAAGAACCGCAATGGCTTCCGGCGTGTGGCAATGGTCAGGTCGCCATAGACGTTGGGGCTGCGCGTCTGCGAGCCACGATTGAGAACGTGAAAGCCCGAAGTTTCGAGCGAGAAATCCATTGATTCAACGCTAAATCCCTTAAACCGCACTTCGCCACGCGCCATGGCTTGCCCACCACGTAGATCGGCAGGCGCATTGCGTAGTGCCAATGTGTCGAACACAAGACGCTCGCCTTCGAGGCGCATCACACCGTTGGCCGTGTAGGTAAGCCCGGTGCTTGATACGACAAATTGTGCCTTCGAAAAGGTCGCACGACCGCCAAACGTGATATCATCTGGTGCCATACCTTGCACGCTAACGCCTGCGTTTACGCGCCCACGCACGCGTTCAACAGCCGGTAAGAATGGCTCGGCGGCCGCCAGTGGTAGCTGTTGGGCGTTAACCGAAATGTCGATGGGCCTGCCGTGAACCAGCCGATCGTCGATCTTGGCAAAGGCACAGTCAAACGGAAAGCTCTTGACGTCGATTGTGAGGGCATCGGCTGTTGCTCCAAGAACCGACGCTTTAACAACGGCTGTACCGGTTACGAGTCTGTCCTTGTGTCGAAGGGAAATGGTCTGGTCGCCTATCACTTCACCATTGTACGCCACTGCAGCGGCCTCGGCTGCAAGGTCTATCACCGGCTCGTCCCACGTCCCGTTAACGATGATGTTTGCTGTTTGCATACGCCCGGCCAACCGCGCTAACGCATGATCGGGCTGGACGTTCGCAATGGTAGCAACATCGGCAAGATTGAATTTCTCAACCGTAACCACGAACTGCCGAAACATCGTCGGCGAGGCCCATCCATTCAGCGTTATGGTCTCGGCCCACGGCCTTCGCAATTGTAGGTTTTCGAAAGCACCAACACCTCGGTTCATGGTAACGACTCCCCCGCCACCTGCTGCCCACCGTAACCCACGCGTACTATCGACGACAATGTTGAGCGAGTCTATTCGCAACAGCGTCTGCTGCGATTCGAACCTTGCAGCAATGTCGGCGTGAATACGCAAGTCACCACTTGCCGCTCGTACGGCAACGGTACCGCTTCCATTCGTGATGTCGACGTCGACGCGTGGCTTTTGTACGATGGTGCCCTGAACGGCAATCGTTGTGTCGCTGCGTAGTCCAAGTCGCATAGCTGTCATGCGCGGACTACCATCAAGGTCTTCCACTGTAAGGGCGCCAAACACATCGGCGGCAGCAATGTCAATGCTTAGCGAGTCCGAAGAGATTGCCATCGTCCGCATAACAAGCGTGTCTACATCAAATCGCATCAATGCAGGCGACGATGCCACGTATGCCGCCGCCGTCACACCACCATCGATTTTGATTCCTCCAAGAAAGGCATTAAGAATTGAAAGGTCGGTGGCCTTCACCGCAATGGTAGCCGCCATGCTTGGCAAGGTCGTATCGACGATGGCCGAGGCCATATCATCATGTGCCACAACATGCCCCAGTTCTCGCCGCACCATGCGTATCAGCGCTTGGCTACCGTACTTGGCGGTTGTCACAAAGTCCGATAGCGCAAACGTTCCATCAACCTCTACCTGCATGAAGGGGTCTCTGAACGTCCTGCGGGCTGCACTTACCAGCAAGCGGCGTTCCGACGGCGCGGGGCGCTGCGCCTGTACAGACAACTGAAAGGGCATCATAGCTCGGTCGGCCAGAACGAATTCGGTGATGCGTGCCGAGAGCGACGACTCCAAGCTGTCGAGTTCGAAGCCCGTGCCTTGCACGTCGAATCGGCCGGTAAGTCGCTGTGGAAGCGATGGCTCGCCAAGGAAGGCGCCTACGTCGACGGCCCTCGTCGAAACGCGCAGGGCATACTGCGGATGTTTGACATCGGCCAGGTTCATCGTCCCGGCTACAGTGAGAACGTCGTCTGACCGCGTTTCACGGTCCACCCCTTCGGCATAGGCGCCATCGGCGCCAAGCACGGCCACGGCCGTGTCGATGTCGATGCCCCCTGTCGGAAAGACCCGTGATTGCAAACGGAAGGACTGGACGGTGTACGAAGCGACAGTGGTACGATCGAGGTCGAGATTTACCGTGGCGGCAAGACCCGGGAAGGTAGTTCCACGACCAACAGCACGGATGCGACCATTGATAGAGCTTGCCAGTGCGGTATCGTCAACGATGGGACGAAGATTGAGGTTGCCAACAACCAAATCGGCAGAATAGCCCAACTCGTCGCCCAGATGTAACGTAAACGTGCCTTTCACTGCTCCGGGCGCATCGCTTCCGTCGATATCGAAATGCAGACTGTCTTGAGGGCTCCCAACCATTCGCAGTGTACTCATGGCGGTGCGGGCTAGAAACGGCAGTGGCGGCAACTCTACCATGTGCAATGCACTACGCACCACAGCATAACGGGCATAGGAGTCACGAAGGCGTACGTCAAGGTGCAGCGGAGCAGAGCCGTCAAGGTGGTCTACAAGCACGTCGCCAGCCAGCCGAACGTCGCTACCAGTAAGCAGCATCGACGTTACATTGACGGCAGTTCCAGAGAATCGCACGTTGGCTTTCAGTCCATACGTGCCAACGATGTTCACGTCGGGAACAAAGTAGCGCACGTCTGCGGCATCCACCTCGTCGGCCTCGAGAACACCGTATAGCGGCCGAGTAACGAGGTCGAAGTTCTCGAACGGATTAAGGCCTGGGGCTGCGGCACGCATACGAACGACAGACCGCCGACTGTCGAGGTGCAACAGTGGGATTTCTATGCCGCGCTCATTAGCGCGAAGTGCAAGACGACACATTCGCACATCGAATGGGGCTTCGTTGTTGCGGTACGAGAAGTGGTTGACGGCAAGGCTGATGTCGCGCTCTCGCAAGGCAATGCGCGTCGAAGCATTTAGGTATACGTCCGTCATCCGAATGTGGGTAGGGTCGAACGTCTGCTGATCGGTCCAAGCAGACGTCATGTCGTTTATCAGCACGCTCCCCTTGTGAACCTCGAGCGAGCGAATAACGATGGTTCCGTCCGGTGGCTCGGTGGTGGTGGTGTCGGCACTTGGACGAACAATTCGCTCGAAATTCCAGACGCTGTCGTGTTTGGTACGCAAAAGACTAACATCTGGCTCGTCGATTCGGAGCGACGAGACACCAACGATCCTGCGCGTTAGTGGTGCTAGCTCGTAGAACATCGAGATGCTCTTGGCACTTAGCAGTCGCGTTTGATTTGCATAGAGAACGGGCTCGCGAATCACCAGGCCGTTCCAGATGTCAATCTCGATCGAGGTGAACTGGAGCGTGGCCAGAAGATTGTCGTTCGCTACGGAAACAAGGACGTCTCGCAAACGGTCGCGGAACCACTGCGTTTGCGACATCAGCACAAGACCCGCAGCAAGAATGATAAAGGTGCCAAGAGCTCGGTAGGCCCAACGTACGACGCCCATCGCAAGACGGCGCCAGAGGGCCGGCTGCGATGGGCGTTGAGGTTCGGACGATGGTGTGGGAGCCGTGGTCATGGCAGCGTGCAGGACGTTAAGCCCTGTGCTTCCGTGTTACTCGCCCTGCGCCTTCGAGTAGCGAGCTTCGCCACTTGCTTGGTTGAGCAGTTCAACGTGGCACCATGTAATGCCACTAGCAGTAATCTCGGAAACAAGATTCAAGATGTCGGTTCGCGTAACGGGCGTCGAGGCAACATAGCGACAACGGTGATGATCCACAATCAAGATATCGGGTGTTGGTCCTGGCCAAACCTTCGTACCGCGGTTCGACATCAGTCGAAGCGTAAACGGTCCTACGGTCTCTGGCATCGGTGGCAGTCCACCTTCGTGTTGTACGAATACGTCGGCCCCAACCAGGGTCCAGGCCTCGGTGTTCGACGATAGTGACTCGGCAGTGGCGGTGGCCACTCGAGCAGCATTGCCGCCGTCATCGTCGATCGCCGAAAGTTTTGCGCAGATTGCAGCAGCGAACTCGGTTGTCGACGCAGTGCCGCCGAGATCCCGTGTGCGCGTTCCCGAAGCCAGTGTAGCTTCGAGGGCATCTCCAATGGCCGAGGCGTGTTTCACCAACCCCATGTACTGCAGCATCTGGATAGCGCTAAGAAGCAACGCCGTTGGGTTTGCCAGATTCTTGCCTGCAATGTCGGGCGCCGAACCATGAACTGCCTCGAACACGGCACACGAACGACCAATGTTGCCACCGGGAGCAACACCAAGGCCACCAACGATGCCAGCGCAAAGGTCGCTCACGATGTCGCCATATAGGTTGGGCAGCACAAGAACATCGAACTGTTCAGGACGCGACACCAACTGCATGCAGCAGTTATCTACGATAATGTCATCAGAAACGATGTCGGGATATTCGGCAGCTACTTCACGGAATACGTCCAAGAACAATCCATCGGTAATCTTGTGGATGTTGGCCTTGTGAACGCACGTTACGCGTTTGCGACCCAACAGCTTTGCTTGCTCGAACGTATAGCGGATAACGGCTTCGGACCCCTGGCGCGTAATCAGCTTAAGGCACTGTGCAACGTTAGGAGTCTGCCAGTGTTCGATGCCTGCATAGGTGTCTTCGACGTTTTCGCGAACAACCAGGATATCTACGCCCTTGAAGCGAGTCTCCACGGCAGGTATCGACTTCGCCAAGCGCACGTTGGCATACAGTTCGAGTGTCTTGCGAATTGTCACGTTCACACTCTTGTGTCCACCACCAATTGGCGTCGTTGTTGGTCCCTTCAGAGCAATGCCATTACGTTTGATGGCTTCAAGTGTCTCTGGTGGCACGCCGCTACCTGTTTTGTCGATCGACACCAAACCGGCCTCTGCGCGCTCCCATGTTACGGGCACAGCAGCAGCCGAAAAAATGTCTACCACAGCCTTGGCAATCTCTGGGCCAATGCCATCACCTTCAATCAACGTTACCGTTCGCTTCGACATGGTTCCTTTACAAAGAGTTCGTGAGTCTTCTGTTCGTTTTTGAGTCCCCCATCACCAATCGATAAGGGGCATTGGTATTACACGAGTTCAACAACGAGGGCCGAGGCCTCGCCACCGCCAATACATAGCGTGGCAAGTCCGCGCTGCTTGCCGTGGCGGCGCAATGCGTAGATGAGCGTGGTTAGCACACGGGCTCCCGAGGCACCAATGGGGTGGCCAAGTGCTACGGCACCACCGTGAATATTCACACGGTCGTGGCTAAGGCCAAGTTTCTGCTGAGCGGCAAGCGTAACAACGGCGAAGGCCTCGTTGATTTCGAACAGGTCGATGTCGGCAAGGGTAAGACCGGCCTTTGCAACAACACGTTCGATAGCCGTTACGGGCGCCGTGGTAAACTGCAGTGGATCTTGCGCAAACGATGCCTGGGCCACAATGCGAGCCATGGGCTTAAGGCCGTGCTGGGCAACGGCGGCCTCTGATGCAAGCACCAAGGCGGCACCACCGTCGTTGATCGTACTGGCGTTGGCAGCCGTTACTGTGCCGTCCTTTTTGAACACTGGTTTCAGCGCCGAGATTTTGTCGAAGACAACCTTCGATGGTTCTTCATCAGTGTCAATCACAACGTCGCCCTTGCGGCCCTTGATCGTAACTGGCGCAATTTCGTCGGCAAACCATCCATCGGCTTGCGCCTGCTGAGCGCGCTTGTACGAGGCGATGGTAAATTCGTCCTGCATGTCGCGTGTGATAGCGCAATCAGTAGCGCACAGCTCGGCGGCATCGCCCATTGGTACCTGGTTGTATACGTCCCACAGTCCGTCCCACTGCATGAGGTCGACCATACGGGCATTGCCGAACTTGACGCCTTTGCGTGAGTCGAGCATTGCATGTGGAGCATTGGTCATGGACTCTTGTCCGCCGGCCACAACAACGCTGGCATCGCCGCATCGGATGGCTTGGTCGGCCAGCATGACGCTTTTGAGACCCGAGCCGCACACCTTGTTAATCGTCATACAAGCAACACTCGTGGGCAGTCCGGCAGCAATAGCTGCCTGACGTGCGGGAGCTTGACCGACGCCCCCTGATAGAACGTTGCCCATGATGACTTCGTCGATCAATGTTGGGTTGATGCCGGCTCGCTCGACGGCGGCTTTAATGGCAACGGCGCCAAGCTGCGGGGCAGAAAGATCTTGGAGTGAGCCAAGGAGTGAGCCAATGGGCGTGCGCGCTGCGGAGACGATAAAGGTAGACATAGGTGGCGTAGGTGATTTGGACCAAAAAGTCTGCAAAACTACGATTTCCTACGGAGATGGGCCGGCAGAAGGCCTATGGGGATATCTCGTAAACGGCCTTGGTGTAAGATGAAACGGCGGACTTCCGTATTTTCGCCCGGTCTTCGGCGAACTGGGGGCGAACCAGTCCTTGGTGTTGGCCGACAACATTCCCCTTCACGCATACTTCAGGCACATCCTTATGAACGTCGGTCGCATCGTCCAGGTCATCGGTCCGGTTGTTGACGTAGAATTCACAAACGGGCAGATTCCGCCAGTGCTGAACGCGCTGCATATCAAGCGTAACTCGGTGGAAACCGGCGAGCCAGAAACGCTCGTGGTGGAAGTGCAGCAACACTTGGGCGAAGATCGTGTTCGCGCCATCTCGATCGATTCTACCGATGGTTTGGTGCGTGGCATGGAGGCCCTTGATACTGGTGCTCCTATTACGGTGCCTGTTGGGCCAGCCGTGTTGGGACGCCTGATCAACGTCGTAGGCGAGTCCATCGATTCGAAGGGACCGATTGTTTCCGAAAAGAAGTATTCGATTCATAGGAATGCGCCTGACTTCAAGTCGCTCTCGACCGAAAAGGAGATGTTCGAAACGGGCATCAAGGTTATCGACCTCATCGAGCCATTTACGAAGGGTGGCAAGACGGGTCTCTTCGGTGGTGCCGGTGTAGGTAAGACGGTTATTATTCAAGAGCTGATTCACAACATCGCCAAGCAACACGGTGGCTACTCTGTGTTTGCCGGCGTTGGCGAGCGTACCCGCGAAGGGAACGACTTGTACCTTGAAATGACAGAGTCGGGCGTTATCGACAAGACGGCCCTCGTGTTTGGTCAGATGAACGAACCACCAGGAGCCCGTGCCCGTGTTGCTCTTACGGCTCTGACGATGGCAGAATACTTCCGCGACGAAGAAGGTCGCGACGTGCTCTTGTTTGTTGACAATATCTTCCGTTTCACGCAGGCCGGTTCGGAAGTGTCGGCACTTCTTGGTCGGATGCCTTCTGCCGTGGGTTATCAGCCAACGCTGGCCACGGAAATGGGTATGCTGCAAGAGCGGATTGCCTCGACAGATCGTGGATCGATTACATCGGTACAGGCCGTATACGTTCCTGCCGACGACCTTACCGACCCTGCGCCAGCCAACACGTTCTCGCACTTGGACGCTACGACGGTGCTTTCGCGGGCCATCTCGGAGTTGGGTATCTACCCTGCTGTGGACCCTCTCGACTCTACCTCGCGAATTCTTGATCCGCTCATCATTGGTAACGATCACTACGACACGGCCATGCGCGTGAAGAAGATCCTGCAGTCGTACAAGGACTTGCAAGACATCATCTCGATTCTTGGCATGGACGAACTTTCGGACGAAGACAAGACAACCGTGTATCGCGCTCGTAAGATTCAACGATTCTTCTCGCAGCCGTTCCACGTTGCCGAGCAGTTTACCGGATTTGCAGGTCGCTACGTTAAAATTAGCGACACCATCGCGGGCTTCAAGGCTATCTTGAATGGCGAAGTCGACGAAGTGCCAGAGGGCTTCTTCTCATACAAGGGAACGTTGGACGAAGTCGTTGACGCTTACAAGAAGTCGCAGAACTAATCCGACTCGTACCCATGGCCACCGATCACACCCTCGACGTTAGTATCGTTACTCCGCAGTCAACCGCATGGAGCGGCAAGGTACTTGCCATTGCTGTTCCCGGCTCGAAGGGACCGTTCCAAGTGTTGTATAACCACGCTCCGATTATTTCGTCGCTCGATGCCGGCGTTATGAAAATCGAAGAGCCCAACAACACGGTAACGTACTACGCTTGCCGCGAAGGCTTCGTTGAAGTTCTTGCCAACCGTGTGTCGATCATTGTCAACGAACTCGTCTCTTCCGAAGGTATCGACGAAGCGTCGGCCGAAGAGAATGTGGCACGCGCCCGCGAGGCCTACGACGCCGCCGACCGGCATGGCCGCGACCGCGCCCAGAAGGAACTGCGCTGGGCCGAAGCCCGCATGCGGGCAGCCCGCTTGCAGCGCGAGAATGCCTAGGATTACATCGGCACGGTAACGGTAAGCCCACCTTGGAGCAGACGTACCGTGCCTTCGGATGACCTTTGAAACGGCGTTAGCGGAAGGCGCATCGAAGCAAACGGTGTAAGCGCAATAGGCCCAACGGCTAGACGCCACGACACAAACGGTTCGAACGACCAGTAGACCGACGGACGTGCATCGCGGATTGGCGAGTTGTCGGTGAACACAATCGATCGACCATCGTCGCTATACGTCTTGTCAGGAGCAAGAGATCGGTCAAACCTAGCCCGCTCTGGCAATACAAGTTGCAACTGAAGCTGCTCTCGCGATTGCACAAGCGCATCGGCACGCAACAATGCACCGAATCCAAGCCCTTCGAAGACTTCGAGGCGAAGTCCAGCAGCGACACCAATCGTCGACAGATCAATGTCTGACCGCCATTGCGTTATGGTCGGAGTAATGCTGTTGTCGACAGGATTGATACTCATCAACGTATCCCCAATCGCTGTGTGCGTGCCGCTTATCACTTGATACGTTAGCGCTCCAACAAACGAGACGGCACCTATGGATGACCGGTCGATCGGCAGGTCGACAACCAATCCAGTGGCCCACGTGGGACCAGACAATGTGCGAACGGTTGGACAGTTGCAATCGTTGTCAATGGTCTTCCAAATTCCACGAAATTCTGCTTGGCCATAGCTACCCAACACTCCAACATAAGCTGGCTGGTCGGTTGGTGCGCTGTATGGTACAAACGGTAGCGGTTCGTAGGGCTCGGCCGTATGGTCATTGTCCTCCATTCGCACCGGAGATTCCATAACCCAAGGGGCAACGGCCGCAATCGAATGCTCAACGTGGTCTACGGCCGAGCCGAAGTTCTGCGCTCCTGCGCTCTGAACAACGTTCACGGCGCCGTCAGGTTGTTCTGCGTTTGGCTGTGGTTGCCGGTGCCCCTTAACGACCACCGCGTCGTTGTGACGTGCCAAGGCCTGGTGTTTGGAGGATTGTTGGTCTGCAACCTCGAAGTCATGGTTCGAGCTCATCTTTGTGGCCGTTACCTCGGAACCAACCACCACCACAAGTGCCAGCAGCAGCAAGCTGCGTAGTGTCTGCAGCCACACCGACGTAGGTTCGGCAATAGCAGACTGTGCTACAACCTGCTGAAGGTCTGCAGACGTAAAGGCAACATCATCTGTCTTAATGCGATGGAGCAGTGATTCGTAGTCGTTCGTTTTCATAACTCAACCTTCTCGGGATGGATTGCTGGTTCACTAAGCATTCGTCGTACAGACTCTCTGGCACGGGCAACACGCGACTTGATAGCAGACAGCGATGCACCCTGAATCTCGGCTATGTCGCTAAGGGGTAGATCGGCTACGTCAGCCATCATCAGCGCTTCTCGTTGCACTGGTTCTAATCGGTCGAGCGCTGCGCGCAGTAAGGCGATATCGGCTGCTACATCTGGTGCTGTATGGGCCGACGCTCGCTGGTCAATGTGTTCATTATCAATTCGCTCTGTGCGCTTGTCGCTCGCTTCGTAGGCAGCAGCAACACGTCGTGCTATTGTAAACAGCCACGAAGCAGGATTTGATATCTCCTGGTTCTTATCGAATGCCCGCAGAGCTTGATACAGTGTTTCCTGCATAACGTCACGGCCTCGCTCGTCGTCGCCGTAGCAGTGCACGCGTATGAACCTCCATAGCCGAGGCCGAAGTGGTTCTACAATTGCGACAAAATCTTGTTGGCGTTGCGTCATACAAGGGAGTAGTGGCGAATGCAGTTCGTTTGGTTGCACGCGCCGCCTACGTTTTTTTCAGGGCACGACGATTGTCGTGTCTATTGGCTCCTCTTGAAGACGTCTGTTCGCCGTCACTCGCACACGAAACGGCTGGTCGAGTCTACCATTCAAGCGGATCCTGGCAGTGTCATTACGAAACGCTGTTAGGCAAGGAGACTCTGGATTGGGAATTCGAGTGCCTAGTGCAATTGCATACTCACCTGCTCCAAGGTGCCGTGTTTGCTTCACCCATATACGCGGGCAATATGTTGGCATGGTAGCCACAACAACAAGCTCTGCCTGCGAACCATCTCGATGGGCGTCAACCGTGACGATGTCCACGTAGTCGACGTACTCTGGACAGACGCCGTTGCCGCATCCAAGTAGGAGTCCAACCAACGCAAATAGAACGACACAAAGAAGGGAACGCACTTGGCACCTCGCTTATGTTAAAGTACAATCTTGTGTCTCGGTTAACACGTTGATGCAAGGAAACGATATCCAGTGCATACTTCGAGACGCTATCATTACAAAATTTGTCACGAGGCAACGAAATGGAACGCACCAATCGTGTGGCGAGGGGCAGGCACGGGGGCCAGCCCCTACCGCCCCGCCACAATATCATCGACGGTCCACTTGGCTGTTTGGCCCACACCTATCATTGTTGCGCTGGCGTAGCCAGTCCATCCGCCGTAGCCCACAAGGTAGAGCCCAGGCCTGTGCGCCACGGCCGTGCCTCGCATTTCTATACGGCCTTGGGCATCTGCCAGATTGAGTTCGGCAAACGGTCCCAACGCAGCGCGGAATCCCGTAGCAAACACCACCACGTCTACCTCGGCTTCAGCGCCATTGCTCCATCGTACTCCGGTTGGCGTAAACGCCTCGAACATAGCCACCGGCGTCAGCCGTCCCCCATCGCGTAGGCGGCGCACGCTGTCTACCATCACGATATCGCCAAGTGTAACGCTTGGCGCTGTCGATGCCCCCTTACCAGACTCAAGTGCCATACGACGCATAGTGGCTGCATCGAACAGTACGCGTCCATCCACATCATCGGGAAGGTAGGTGGGTTGATGCAACACGGCCCATTGTACCTGGCAATGATCAACAAGATCGGCAAATATCTGCGCACCCGAATTCCCGCCACCAACCACTATCACGCGCTTGCCGATAAGGGGCGTCGGACCACGATAGAAGGCACTGTGCAGGATGCTACCGTTGAATTGCTGGCGTCCGGGGATATCGGGAATAATGGGGTTGCGCCACGTTCCAGTACAGCCAATCACGACGTTGGCCGTGCATTGCCCAGCACTCGTATCAAGCGTAAACATGCTGCCGTTGTGGTTAACAGCACCAACCTCGACGGGACGTTGCACAGGAAGGGCATAGCGCTCTTCATACGCACGAAGGTAGGCAAGGGCTTCGTCGCGCGTGGGATACAGACCACGTGTAGGCGGGAACAACATGCCGGGCAACGACGAAGCGTCGCGCGGTGAAAACAGCGTTAGCGAAGGCCACGTATGCTGCCACGCACCACCGGCCTGTTCCTCGGCGTCGAACACAACCGTACTGTCTAGCAACCCTGCTCTTCGCAGATAGTATCCAACGGCAAGACCGGCCTGGCCGGCTCCGATTACAACGAGTGAATGATGCATCCTCAAAAATAGATGCATTGCCCCACTATCTTTGCCCATGCTTCAACACCTCCTCTTTGCCGCGGCTCTTGTTCTTGCCACTCTTCCCCTGTGCGCACAAAAAGCCGCTTACGTGCCAGCCTACATTCGCGACACCAACACCGTCGAAGGCCGCCAATTCCGGATGGATCACACGGCTCAAAGCCAGAACTTTTTCCTGATATGGGGCACTGGTGTAGGTGCCGACCCAACACAAGCGGATAACGAAGCGCTACGCTTCGACCCGCAACAGGTGCTCGATACGCTCGAGTATGTGTACCGTCGCTGCAAAGAACTAGGCCTCGTAAACGATGCTCCAGGCACAAAGGCGTCGCGCTACAAATTTGTGGTGGTGATGTATAACACGTGGGGGCCAGGCGGTCCCGAGGGCTGGGCCAATGGCTGGGCCGTCGATGACACAATTGGTGCGTTCTGGGTGCATCCACAGGCCACCCGCACGGGCATCGTTACCGCCCATGAGTTTACACACTCTCTTCAGGCCATGTACCATATCGATGGGCTGAACCCAAACAGGGGTGCGAAAGCCATATTCGATAACATCGGCCTGTTCTATGAAACGCATGCCAACTACGTCCGCAATGTACTCTATCCCGACGCAGTAACGTCCGACATCGATGCCCATAAAAACCTGATGCTCGAGCCAGACTGGAAGTTCAATTACGAGGGATATCACTTCTTGCTCCACATCCACCAAGAACTGGGCATGGATGTGGTAAGCCGCCTTTGGTCTGAATGGAAGCCCGCCGAGGTGCCACTGCAAACACTGCGGCGCATAATGCAGCTTGAAAACGACCAAATGGCGTTCAACGACTTTATGATGCGCTATGCCATTCGTGGTGCAACGTGGGACTACGACACGCTGGACTGGGGAAAACATCTGCGGCGCTCACGCGCCGAGCGCTTGCAAGCCCCGTGGGGACGCCAGTTTGCGCAAAGGACGTTCGACGTATTGCGCCGCCTTTCCGACAGCAGCAACGTTTTTTACACGCCCGACTATCTAGCGCCGCAAGACTACGGCTACAACCTTGTTCGGCTGTATGCCCGCGACTCCACGCAACCCATAGCGATTCGCTTCCACGGCCATACCGAGGTAAACGACCATGCGGGTTGGCGCTACGCTGTAATCCAAGTTGACGCGAACGGACGTGTGCTTTGGCAATCGGCCATTGAGTCGGCTCAACGAGGTACCATGCTCGTCGAGCCGCGCCTCAACGTCGCACAAACGATGTTGATTGTTATGGGTGCCCCCGTCGACTCGATGCATGCCAATGCCGAACAAACAACGTGGAACGGCAATCCCAAGCGATATCACTATCCGTGGCACGTTGCCTTAGAAAATGCCATGCCCGAAGGGCATCACGACAACCGCCTGTTCCGCGCGTCGATGCGCTCCAGCAACGGGGCATGGCATGCTAACGGGGGCGGCTGGGTAGATGCATCGTCGAGCGTCGAGCCCACCGTCTATGTTGGCCCACATGCCAACGTCCTGGGCAATTCCGTTGTGCAAGGCAACGTCCGCATCATCGATCAGTCGGTTGTGCTCGATGCGCGCGCGTCCGATAGCGTCGTGATTTCCGGCAACGCCTTCGTCATTGGCGGTTCGTATGCTAATGCCGCAGTAGTTACCGACAACTGCTTCGCCGTTAACAACACCGTCTCTGGTAACGCTCTATTAGCCGGTGCCAGCATGGTTTCAAACTACTCACTCTCGGGCAATGTTCGCGTCTTTGGCGACCTTGTGGTCTACAACGAAGACGGCGCTTGCGACAACGGAGAGTATCACGTGCTAACGCAGTACTTCCGCAACGATACATTACCGTGCGACGGCCGAGATTCGATGCATCCACAAAACGTCAGCGTCAACCGGCCTATCAATCTACAGCTCGTTAGCGTCGGCAATGCCGGTGCCCCATCCATCACCCATTGGCAGGCCTATCCGGTGCCATCGTTTGGTGGCCCCATTAGTGTACGTGGAGTGCTAAACGTTGCCCACGTGGAAGTGCATTCACTTCAGGGTGTAAAGGTCGGCATGGCTACCAGCTTCGTCGTGAGCGACGATGGCGTAGTGGTCGACATTCCGGACTTCGTTCCGTCGGGCTGCTATGTCTTGCGTTTTGCCGACGCCAATCATCGCAACGTAGGCATGGCCACGGCAATTATCGTGCGGTAGTGCCTTGCGCATATCGTATGACTTTCACTTTCTCCGCTTGCCGTATGTTTGCAAATGGCAAGCCACAAAATGCTCGGTGAGGGCATCACGTTCGATGATGTTCTCCTTGTTCCTCGCTACTCCGAAGTTCTTCCGCGCGACGCCGACACGTCGACGCGCCTCAGCCGCAATCTGCGCCTCAAAATTCCCATTGTAAGTGCAGCAATGGACACCGTCACCGAGGCGGCCATGTCCATCGCTCTTGCTCGTGAAGGGGGCATCGGCATCATCCATAAGAACATGTCCATCGTGCGTCAAGCCGAAGAGGTCGACCGCGTGAAGCGCTCCGAATCGGGTATGGTGCGTAAGCCCATTACCATGCGCCGCGAGCATACGATTCGCGATGCACAAGACATGATGTTGCGTTATCGCGTGTCGGGCTTCCCCGTGGTAGACGACGACCATCGCTTGGTGGGCATCGTTACCAACCGCGACATGCGCTTTGCGCGCACGCTCGACGCACCCGTGGCCAGCATCATGACGAGCGAGAACCTTGTGACGTCGCACCCGGGCACCACCCTCGAAGATGCCGAGCTGCTGCTGCAACAACATCGCATCGAAAAGCTTCCCATTGTTGACGCCAATGGTGTGCTTGTGGGCCTGATGACGGTTAAAGACATCCAAAAGAAAAAGACCTATCCGCGCTCCGCCAAGGACGACAGTGGCCGCCTGCTGGTAGGCGCTGCCTTGGGTATTGCGCCTGATACGCTCGACCGTGTTGCTGCACTCGTCGACGCCGGTGTCGACGTTGTAATCATCGACACCGCCCACGGACACACGCGTGGCGTTATCGACATGGTATCGAGCGTCAAAGCGCGTTACGCTTCGCTCGACGTAATTGCTGGCAATATTGGCACGGCCGACGCTGCGCGCGCCCTCATCGATGCCGGCGCCGACGCCGTCAAGGTTGGCATAGGCCCTGGCTCGATTTGCACAACGCGCGTGGTTGCTGGCGTTGGCGTGCCGCAGATAACTGCCGTGATGAACGTTGCCGAAGTTGCCGCTGCACACGACGTACCGGTGATAGCCGATGGCGGCATTAAACAAACGGGCGACATTGCCAAGGCCCTAGCTGCCGGTGCTGATTCGATTATGGTTGGCGGCATGTTAGCCGGACACGAAGAATCGCCCGGCGAAAAGGTCCAACTCGAAGGTCGCGCCTACAAGATGTATCGCGGCATGGGCTCGCAGGGTGCCATGACGCAGGGATCGGCCGACCGCTATTTCCAAGACGTCGAAGACGAAGTTGCCAAGCTTGTGCCCGAGGGCATCGAGGGCCGTGTGCCGTTTAAGGGCAACGTGGCCGACACCATCTACCAGCTTGTTGGAGGCCTGCGGGCATCGATGGGATACTGTGGCTGCGCCACCGTGGCCGACCTCAAGGCCCACGCCCAGTTTGTTCGCATGACGTCGGCCGGGCTGCGCGAGTCGCATCCACACGACGTTATCATAACCAAAGAATCGCCCAACTACTACACTCGATAACCATGCCGTCACTCGTCCCCCCTCCCCACGTCGTTCAACGCCTTGCCGACGTTCGTGCAGCGATGAAGGCCCACAACGTGGATGGCCTTGTTGTTACGCATCTACCCAGTATCCGCTATCTGTTTGGCTTTTCGGGATCTATGGCCACGGCCATTATCACCCGCCGCAAGGTCTTGTTCGTTACCAACGACCTATACGATGTGCAGGTACGCAACGAAGTCTATCCGTTGGACGGATTGACGATTGCCATCAACCGCGATACGTGGGGCGCCATTGCGTCGAGCGGCATTTGTCGAACCGTTAAGAACATGGGTTTCGAGCCCGGCCGTATCACCGTTGCGGGTCTTAAAGCCATTCGCAAGGCCGTAGCCCCGGCCAAGTGCGTCGAAGTGCCCTCGCTTATCGAGCCCATCACGCGTGTAAAGTCTGCCTCGGAAATCAAAAGCATCGCCAAGGCAGCAGCGATTGTGAGTACGGCATACGAACGTATGCTTAGTGCTGTGCGCCCAGGCGACCGCGAGGTGGACGTTGCCAATTATCTGGCCACTGTCACGCGAGAGCTAGGCAGCCAGAAAGATGCCTTCGACATCATCGTTGTAGGTGGCCA
>JALHPC010000044.1:4039-24461 GCA_022842685.1 Candidatus Kapaibacterium sp. | reverse complement strand
GATAACCGCCTCTCAGCCGTCCACACCTCCCACGATGGCGTGCTGTGGGAGCGCGACGCCGAATACGAGTATTACCCTCACGGACCCCTCCGCCGTATCTCCATGGGCCGCGACTCCGTCCAAGGCATCGACTATACCTATACTATCAAGGGTTGGCTATTGTGAACCACGGACTAAAGTCCGTGGCTACCGAAGCCCAAATCCGTGGCTACCGAGGCCAAATCCGTGGCTACCGAAGCCAAGTCCGTGGCTACCGAATCCCAATCCGTGGCAACCGAAGCCAAAATGAATGCGGGTTAAAACTCGTTAGATGGGCAGGCTATTCACACCATCCTATCACCACAAACGCGCCGGACATTTGTCCGGTGCGTTGCATTTGGCTTCGGTAGCCCAGGACATTGCATGGGACGTTGCATGGGACATTGCATGGGACATTGCATGGGACATTGCACCGGACATTGCATGGGACATTGCATGGGACATTGCATGGGACATTGCACGGGACGCAGCAATCCTCTGCTAAGCCGCTGGTGAGATGTAGTACTAAAAAAGCTGCCAAGGGGCAGCTTTGAGTATCCGCAGCCTCGAGAGGGATCGAACCTCCGACCTACGCTTTAGGAAAGCGCCGCTCTATCCAACTGAGCTACGAGGCCGAATTGCAAATAGCGTTACATCAACTTAGTTGATCGTCTCTGTGCCGTCGAGCAACGTGCGGCTTCCCATGTCGAAGTCGGCATGCTGATTCATCAGGTATACCGCAATGATATTCATGATGTCGAATTCGCTAACACCCTGCTCGGCTCCCATTACCACGGCTCGATCTAACACACTTTCAACGTCGGCAGCATGTAAAAAGCCCAGCTCCTGATATGTAAGCAATACTCCCCACGCCTCGGGCGATATTAAATCGGATTCCAGTCCGTGCAGTATGCGAAAACTATCCTTAGCTGCTCGAGTACTCGGCACCGTCTCCTTCGACTCGGTACCTCGCTCGAGAATCCATGAAAATGCTGCCGAAATCTCTCCCTCCGTGTAGCCACGGCGCTGAAGTTCGTCAAGGTCGATGGAATTAAGGGGACGGTGTTGGCGCAGCTCGGACATCACGAAAGAGATAATCTCCATGATCCGCTGCACGGCGTATCGATCGGTCATGCAGGCACTCCTATGTATCGGTCTTCTCGTTGTTGCATCGCAAGGCGCTCTTCGTCGGTACTGTCGTTGTAGCCGCATAAATGCAGCACGCCGTGGACGGCCAACCGGCAGACTTCGTTTGTCAGGGTTACTCCATACTCGTTGGCCTGCTGTTGCGCTACTGCCAACGATATCAGAATCTCACCTTCGATTCCTTCGCCGCCATCGTCATACGGAAACGTCAGAACATCGGTCGTGTAATCGTGCTGTAGGTAGGTCCTGTTGGCCTCCTGCATAACGTCGTCGGCAATGAACGACACGTCAACGTCGGCCTCCGTTATGCCCTCGCCCGTAAGGGCTCGCTCTACACAGGCACGTACGTCCACCTCGCCGTCGAACGGTAGGTCGGTGTGGTTGGCGATAGTTATCACAAACGACGTCATGACTGTTCCAACAATGACTCGGCTAGGGCCATCTGCATTGCCGCCATCAGCACGGATGGGTCGAGCTCGGTAATCGGATGCTTGAGCACGCTAGGGCGGACGTTGGCAAACACCGAACAGGTGCATGTTTTACCCACAATCAGACTCGACAGAGCCGAGGTTGTTTGTGCAACAAACATCACTTCGTCGGGTTCCACAGCAAGGCAATGCGTAACGCCATGCAGCTCCATATAGCCCTGGTGGGTGTGTACACTAACCATGCTGGCAACGTCGCCGCCACCAACGTCTACACCGGTTGTTACGGTACAAGCCAAAATTCGGCCCGATTCGGCATGACGCATGTTCCACGCCCATGCCGAGCCTCCAATCGATTCGGGCTCACCCAAAACGCTTGCAATTGTGCCGATATCGTCCTTCGTTAGCATCAGAGCATCTCGAGGTTTTCGAAAGCACCAAGATACGAAAACCTACGCTACCCGTGTCCCCGTGCGACCCAACCGTCCATCCTTCACTCTCCATAATTTCCACCAAGGGGCACCGGGAGACAGGTGGTGTTCGGCGTGGTAGCCAAAGAAGTAACAACTTAGGAAGGCCACGACGTGGTTGCGGGGTTGCGACCGAGCGTTGTGAGGCATGGTGTGGTCGTGGGGCTTACGGTGTGGCAGATACGTGCCCACGAAGAAGAGCTGGAAGCTGGCCAACAACGCCGGAAGCATCCAGTACAGCACGACGTTTACCTCGCCGACGCCGGCAGCGTGAACCAGAATGTTATACAGTGCCCCATTCCAGATGATCTGAGTGACGGTGGCGTAGCGCCAGAGGAAACTGAAGAACCACGGAAGCAGTTTGTTGCTGCTGTGAAAGTCGGGGTCGAGGTGGTCGTGAGCAGGGTGGGCATGATGCAAAAAATGGTTGCGGCGAAGGCGCGAATACGACATGCCGGCAAACAGCCACGAGGCAATGGTGCCAATGCCAGTGTTGACGCTCTTGCGGCTGTGAACCGTGCCATGCATAGCATCATGGGCTGTTATGAACAAGCCGGTGTACAGAAAGGTCTGCAACAACACATGATGGATGGCAAGACCGTCGACGTACACAAGGCACCACGCAAGATGGCCGCCCCACGACAGAATGATGATTGTTGCAATGAGAACACCCATGACAAATACGAAGATGCTAGTTTCGTCGCAATCATGATGAACAACCAACATCGACGTTCCGTTCTGCTGACAACTGCCGTTGCTATCATGCTGGCTTGGAATGCGGTTTCGGCCGTAGCCCAAAAGCTGCTGATACCGATGGACTTGACGCAGACCAATCACCTGAAGGCCTACGGTATTGCCTATTGGGCGCTTACGAAAGACCTGCCCGTCGACTGGCTGCTGAACTACCGCGGCGGTTCGTTTATGCTCGATGCCGCATCGGATGTTGTTGCCGAGTGCAGAATTCGAGGCGTTCGGTTTGAACAACTGGATGGTGGAAGCGCCGCCGCCGTTTACGCAGACGTGCAAAGCGAACGCAATAACACCGAAGTTGTACGCCTCGAAAAAGCACCGCGGATTGCCGTCTATGTACCTCCGGGCTTTTTACCGTGGGACGATGCCGTGACGCTTGCCATGGAGTATGCCGAGGTGAAGTATGACAAGCTATGGGACGACGAAGTGCTCGACGGCAAACTGTCGGAATACGACTGGCTGCACCTGCACCATGAGGACTTTACTGGGCAGTATGGCAAGTTCTTTTCCAGCGCTGCAGGGCAGCCATGGTACGTTCAGCAGGTAGCCCTGCTTGAAGCTACGGCCGCCAAACATGGCTTTGCCAAGGTTACGCAACTCAAGCTGGCCGTCGTAGAAAAGATTCGCGACTACGTTGCCAATGGCGGCTTTATGTTTGCCATGTGCAGTGCTACCGACACGTACGACGTGGCGCTAGCAGCGGCCGGTACCGATATCGCCGATGCCGTGTTTGACGGCGACGGCGTAGATCCTGCAGCCAACGACAAACTCGACTTCACGCGCACGTTTGCCTTCGAGAACTTTAGGGCAAGTCTCGACCCCTACGAGTATGAGTATTCGTCGATTGACATCGAAAGCAATCAACTCCTAGCCACCAAGGACTCAGACTACTTTACGCTCTTCGACTTCTCGGCCAAGTACGACCCCGTTCCTACCATGCTTACTCAATGCCACGTGAACGTTGTTCGGGGCTTCCTTGGCCAAACAACTGCATTCCACAAGCAATACGTCAAGAAGAGCGTTACCGTCCTCGCCGAGCGAGAAGGTACCGACCAGGTTAAGTACATCCACGGCAACGTAGGCAGGGGAACGTTTACGTGGTACGGTGGGCACGACCCCGAGGACTACCAGCACTATCCGCACGACCCGCCCACCGACCTAGCCCTCCACACCACGTCGCCTGGCTACCGCCTGATTCTAAACAACATCCTCTTTCCGGCGGCAAAAAAAAAGAAGCAGAAGACGTAATCGACGTCCGCACAGGCTTCTAGCCCGTTATCCACACCTCTCTAAGGGGCGTTGGTACACTGTGGATAACTTTGGCAATCGTGAACGGATGTTCATTGGTGGTGTGGAGCAGATTTCGCACTTTTGCGCCCGGTTATGCATTCCGTGTCAACCAACCACCACATTCGAAGGTCGGGAATGCTGCCATGGTCTTTGACAATTTGCTCATTCCTCATTCTTGGTTTTGTTTGTTTTGGCTGTCGAGACGCAGAGCGTTCTCGGCCGGCAGATGCAAACACATTCCGCTATAACGAACCCGATGGAATCGCCAGCCTCGACCCAGCGCTCGCCTCATATAAGGCAGCCATCTGGGCTGGAAGCCAGATGTTTAATGGTCTGGTTGAACTTGATTCCAACGGAGCCATTGTGCCATGCCTAGCGCGGTCGTGGACGGTTGACCAAACTGGAATGGTGTGGACCTTTACACTTCGCACTGATGTGTATTTCCACAACGATCCTTGTTTTGGCTCTAAGCAAACACGTCGGCTTACGGCCGAAGATGTTCGCTACTCTATCGAACGCATCTGTCATGCTAGCACAAAAACAACCGGACTGTGGGTGTTTCGCACCCGCATCGAAGGTGCCGACGTGTTTCACGAGGCATCAAAAACCGACTCTTCTGTTCGCTTGCGCGGTCTCGAAGTTCTTAACGACTCGACGATTCGCATAAAGCTCTCATCGCCGTTTGCGCCTTTTCTGGCCTTGCTCACCATACCCTATGCCTGGATAGTTCCTCGCGAAGCTGTCGAGACATATGGTGCAAACTTCGGACGTCATCCCGTAGGTACGGGCCCGTTCGTTTGTTCGTCGTGGCAAGCCGACGTGGCCTTAACGCTTTCGCGTTGGTCACGCTATTTCAAGGTCGACTCGGCTGGGCGCCGCCTGCCGTATCTCGCTTCGGTGCGTATTACGTTCTTACGTGACCGCCGCAATGAGTTCCTCGAGTTTACTCGCGGAGAGTACGACATGGTGTCGTCTATCGACGGAGCTCTTTCTCCGGCCCTTTTCGAGGCCGATGGCAGACTTCGATCACCATACGATCGGTTCCAGATGTTTCGTGCGGCAGCACACTCCGTTGAGTATTACGGTATGCTGCTCGACACAACCACGCCTGTAGGGGCGGCCTCGCCCCTGGCACGCCATCGTGCGCTTCGGCAGGCACTTAATTATGCCGTCGACAGGCACCGGCTTGTAACGTACGTCTTGCGTGGCAGGGCTATCCCTGCAACCCATGGCGTGATTCCGCCAACAATGGCGGGATTCTCCGACACCGTTGTTGGATACTCATACAATCCAGCAAAGGCGCGCCAACTACTCGCCCAAGCGGGCTTTCCACACGGTAAGGGCTTGCCACCACTGCTGCTGCAGTTGGGCAACAGCGATATCTCGGCCGCAGTCGCCGAAGCTGTTCAGTCCATGTGGAAGGAAATTGGTGTTACGGTTACCCTGCGCCAAGTCGACTTCCCCCAACACCTTTCCATGGTGCGGGCAGGCGACCTACCCATGTGGCGCACCAGTTGGATAGGCGACTATCCCGATCCGGAAAATTTTTTGGCCTTGTTCGTTACGGCTAACCGGGCGCCGAAAGGCCCCAATACCACACACATTCGTGTGCCTCGGCTAGACAGCATGTATGCTGCCTCGCTCGACCCCCGACGCTCGTTTACCGAGCGCTCGTTGCTGTATCACCGCATGGAGCAGCACATCCTCGAAGAAGCCCCTTGGGTGTTTCTCTATCACGATGTCCTCCTACGCCTGGTACAACCCTCCGTCCGAGGTTATCATCTCGACGGCTCCGATCGGCTTGTGTTGGAAAGAGTTTCCAAGGACGACCGGTCGACTCACCACTAACGACAGGAGATTGATTTGACGATACGACTCTCGACATTTACCACCATTTGCTGTTTGCTGTGCGCAATCTTCGCGTTCACGGCTGCGACGCCAATCGACGTCACTGCCGCAGCGCGAAAAACCGTCTCTGCAAAGAAAAGCCCACGCAAGGCAGCAAAGAAGAAAAAGTCCCGCCGCTCACGTCGCAGTGCCTGCACGCCCGCCGCTCGCGCGCAAGGGCGCGTGCAAGCCATGGAGCTTATGCGAACGCAAAGCCCCGACCTATGCCGCATGGTAGGCATTGAACCTTCGGCTAACGCCGAAGAACGCGCAGCTGCGCAGGCAACCATGGCTGCCGATGGCGAAAGCGAAGACCTTACGCTGATTGGCGACGAAGGCGAAGACCTTGCCGAACTTGAACGCGAAGACGACGTGACCGTCGACATCGAAGCGTTCCGCTCGCTGTGGCTTAGCTACGTCGACGACGGTGGCAACCCCGAAATGACGGCCGCCGGCATCGAGCGCCAACGCATCGTTGACGTTATCATGGACTGGCTAGGCGCTCGCTATCACTTTGGCGGTCACGCTCGCACTGGCATCGATTGTTCGGCCTTTACCCGCACCGTCTACGGCATTGTTGCCAACATCGAGCTACCCCGAACGGCAGCCACACAAATCACCGTCGGCACGCCGGTTCGCCGTAGTGACCTTCAGTTTGGCGACCTTGTGTTCTTCCACACCCGTAGGCATGCACGCGTGTCGCACGTTGGCATCTACATCGGCGACAACCTGTTTGCCCATGCGTCGTCGCGCTTTGGCGTCACCGTTTCGTCACTCGAGTCGACGTACTACTCCAAGCGTTTGCTCGGATCTCGTCGTCTAACCGAATCCGACGTAATGCGGCTTGCCGTCACGGCCGAGCAGGCGCCGCACTAAACTTTCGTTCCTGCTTAAACGTTACCGACCGCCTCCGAGCGCACCATGCGTCTCGGAGGTTTTTTTTACGCCTACATGTCCCACCACACACGTCTCCTTCCGCTCCTCCTCGTCTGTAGTTTGTTATCACTGCCCAATGCTGCCAAGGGGCAATCGGCAACGCTGCGCGGCACCGTTGTCGACTCCGTTCTTCGAAGCCCCCTACCAGGAGCGCGGGTGCTGTTGATACGGCCGCTCGACTCGGCGCGGGCCGGAGCTGTGGTGCAACGCAATGGAACGTTCGAGGTAAAGGACCTTGCCGATGGTCTGTGGTCGATGACGGTGTCGTTTATTGGCTATGCCCCTCATCGACAGTCGGTGCGCATACAGCGAGGCACTGATGTAGATGCAGGCACAATTCTGCTGAGCAACGTTGGCATTCAGGGCAAAGAGGTTGTTGTCGAAGAGCAAATGGCCATGGCCGTTCAAAAGGGCGATACGGTTGAGCTGAACGCTGGGGCGTTCAAGACGTCGAAGGATGCCAGCACCGAAGACCTTGTGCAGAAGATGCCGGGGGTTACGGTGCAGAACGGACAGGTGCAGGCCCAAGGCGAACGTGTGCGACAGGTGCTCGTAGATGGCAAGCAGTTCTTTGGCGACGATCCGAATGCGGCCCTGCGGAATTTGCCTGCCGAGATGGTAGACAAGGTGCAGATTTTCGACCAGGGGAGCGAGCAGGCGCGGTTTACGGGGTCGACCGATCCCGACGGCGCGAAAACGATGAACATCGTTACCAAAAAGTGGATGCGCAACGGCATGTTCGGCCGCGTAACCGGTGGCGTTGGCGACGTGGGGCGCTATAAAGGGTCGGCCGTCGTAAACGTATTCCAAGACGATGCACGACTAACGGTGCTGGCACAGTCGAATAACGTGAACGAGCAGAACTTTTCGATCGACGATATCGTGGGGGCCATGGGTGGTGGTGGCGGACCCATGCGCGGCATGATGCGTCGTATGGGTGGGATGATGCCAGGCGGCACCCAGGCGCTACGCCGCTTTGGCGGTGGCATGAGCGACTTCCTTGTGGACCAGCAGAACGGTATCACCACGACGCATGCTCTTGGGCTAAACTACAGCGACAAGTGGGCACAAACGCTCGACGCTCAAGCAAGCTACTTTTTTAACTACAGTGGCAACGATGCCGAACAGTCGCTGCTGCGACAGTTTATCTTGCCCGGAGCGGCCGGGCAAACGTATGGCGAAGGCACGCAAAACACATCCACCAATGTGAACCATCGCTTTCGCGGGCGCTTCGAGCTTCGCGCCGATAGTTTGACGTCGTTTGTGTTTACGCCCCGCGCCACGGCCCAATTCAATACCGGCACCAGTTTGCTCGATGGCCTAAACAGCAGCGAAAATCAATTGGTAAGCCGCACAACGAACGATCTGACGAATAATCTCGACGGTGCTAACCTAGGTGCCGACCTGCTGTGGCGTCAGGCCTTTGCTATGCGCGGCCGTACGCTGAGCGTGAACGTCAACGCGGGCTATAACAACAACGTTGGCGACAACCTGCTGCGCGCCATTAATGCGTTTGATGTACTGGCCGACACGTTGGACCAGCGTGCCGCCCTTGATAAAAACGGATGGAATGTTGGCCCAACGATTACCTATACCGAGCCATTCGATACGCTGCATAGCGTGGCACTAACAGCCCAAGCCAACTACGAATACCGATTTAGCGACCGCAGTACCTTCCGGCCCGATGCTCCAAATGGTCCGCTTAACCTGCTCGACACCACGCTAACAAACGCCTTTACAAGCCGATACGTTACCATGAGCGTGAATCCCACGTATCGGTTCGGCAATCAGGAATACGGATTCGAAGTGGGCGCCTCGCTTCAACGCGCCGTCCTCGACAATCAGCAGCGATTCCCCGTAGCCCTTACACTCGATCGTACGTTTATCAACGTGCTGCCAAATGCCTCGGCTCGCTGGAATATCACGAAGGACAAAAACCTTCGTCTGAATTACCGCTCGCGCACGTCGCCGCCCAGCGTCGATCAACTGCAGAACGTGATTAATAACACCAATCCGCTGCAACTGTCTTCTGGCAACGAAGATCTGCGACAAGATGTGTCGCACTCACTGTTCTTGCGATATTCGGCGTCGGACTTCTCGGCGGGGAACAACTTCTTCGTTTTTCTCAGCGGTACAGCCACACAAGACTACGTTGGTAACAACGTTACGATAGCGCGTGCCGACACCACCATTGCTCCTGGTGTTGTGCTTGCCCGTGGCGGACAGTACTCGCGTCCGGTGAACCTTGACGGCTACGTCTCGCTTCGGTCCTTCCTTGGTTTTGGACTTCCGGTGCCGTTTCTGTCGTCGAACGTCAACCTTAACCTTAACGTCAACTACACCCGCACGCCCGGCATTATCAACAACGAAACCAACTATGCCAATGCTCCAAGTTTTGGAGGGGGCATCGTGCTAAGTAGCAACATCAGCGAGCGCCTTGACTTTACGGCTTCAACGTTTATCACGGCCAGCCAGGTGCGCAATACACTGCGCCGCGATCAAGATGCCGACTACCTGAACGGTGTTTCGCGCTTGCGCCTGCAGTGGCAGTTCCTAGAAGGGCTCTTTGTGTCGGCCGACGTAACGAATACGCTCACGAGCGGACTATCGGCAGACTTCAATCAGAGCATCTGGCTTGTGAATGCCAGTATGGGATATAAGTTCTTGGAGAACGACCGCGCCGAAGTGCGACTCTCGATTGCCGACATGTTAAATCAGAATACGTCCATCACCCGAACTGTTGGCGAGTCGTTTATCGACGACGTACGCGCCAACCAACTGCAGCGATACGGTCTTATCACGTTTTCGTACAACCTACGGGCATTCGCCGGTCAGCCGCCAGAAGGGCGATAGCCGATTCTATGTGTGATCGTCGGCAAGGATAAAGTCGATCATGCGTTTTTCGATGTCGGCCTTTACAACCTTTATCGTCACGCGTGTACCAAATGCAAATGTGCGGCGCGTACGGCGTCCAATAAGGCGGAAGCGTCGTTCATCGAAAAAGTAATAATCGTCAGAGATGTCGCGAATATGCAGTAGGCCTTCGATGTTCACGTCGTCGAGCGTCACGAAGACGCCGAAGGTTGTCACGCCTGACACCGTACCAACGCGCACGTCGCCAATCATGGTGCGCGCCATCATTACCTGAGCACATTTTACCGAGGCGCGTTCGGCATCGATGGCGTTGCGTTCGCACTGCGAGCAGTGGTCGGAAACTTCATCGGCTTGCGACAGCAAATGTTTCCAGCGCCCCTTAGCAGGTTGGCCTTTGGCGTACTCTTTGAGAACGCGGTGGACAAAGAGGTCGGGGTAACGACGAATGGGCGAGGTAAAGTGGGAATAGTCTGTAAAGCCAAGACCGTAGTGGCCAACGTTAGCTTCGGCGTAGACGGCTTTCGACATAGCGCGCAGCAGTAACGCGTTAATGGCCGAGGCATCGGGGCGATGCTTTGCGGCATCGAGGATAGCGTTAAGGTCGGCAGGTGTAAGCTTGCCATTGGGAACGGATATGCCCATTGCACGAACCACTGCGATTGCGTCGGCTAGCTTCTCGGGGTTTGGGTCGTCGTGAATACGGTAGATCGACGGCGGTGCTGTGCGCGAGTTCCACGCGTTTTGGAGATGGGAAATGTGTTCGGCGACCGTTCTATTGGCGGCAAGCATACATTCTTCGACGAGCGACGTGGCATCGGTTGCTGTTTTCACCACGGCGCGAATAGGGTGTTTGTTTTCGTCGAGAATAAATTTCAGCTCTTGTGATTGGAAGTTGATACCGCCGGACTTCATGCGGCGTGTGTTGAGTACGCGCGACAGTTTGAACAGGCGTTTGAGAAGGTCGGCGTAGTCACCATTGCCCGTCTGAATAATCTCGAGTGCCTCGTTGTAGGTAAAGCGGCGTTTGGAATGAATGACCGACTCAACGATGCGATAGTCTTTAAGAACGCCGCGAGCCGAGAACGTCATAAACACACTAAAGGCAAAGCGCGGTTTGCCGGGCACGAGCGAGCAGAGGTCGTTGGACAGTCGTTCGGGCAGCATCGGTACTACACGATCGACGAGGTAGGTGCTATTGCCACGTTGGCGTGCTTCGCGGTCGAGCGGCGAGTCTTCGGTAACGTAGTGGGTAACGTCGGCAATATGAACGCCAAGCTCTACGGCGCCCCCTTCGAGAGGAGTAAGCGAAAGGGCGTCATCGAAATCGCGAGCATCATCGGGGTCGATGGTAATAATGTCGAGCTTGCGCAGGTCTTCGCGATGTTTGGGAACGCGGTTGCTCGGAGGTGAGCATAGTGTGGCTTCGGCTTCTACGTCGGGAGGGAATGCCGTTGGCAGGTCGAATTCTTTGACGATGGCATCGAATTCGACGACGGGATTACCCGAGGTACCTAGGACGTCTACGACAATAACTTCGGGTGACGAATTTACGTGTTCCCATCGCAGGAACGAGGCGATAACTTTATCGCCGGGCCGTGCGCCTTGTAGATTCTTCTTGGCAACAAGAAAGTCGACGTAGTGTTTGGCTTCATCGGGCACCACGTGGTAGAAGCTGCCGTCGTATTCTACCGTTCCGCCGATGCGAGCATTGGAGCGTTCGACGATGGTGACGACTTCGCCGTAGGTGCGCTTTTTCTGTCGTAGCGCAAGGGGTTTTACCTGAACAACATCGCCATCGAGGGCAGTGGCAAGGTGTTCGCGGCGTATATGGATGATGGGGATGTCGGGATCGTCTGTTTGCACCGACCCTTGGTCGTTACGAATGCGGATGGTGCCGGTAAAGCCGGCAACATCGCGTTCGGCCAGGCCGAAGCGGCGTCGAGCATGACGAGAAATTTGGCCTGCATCGGCCATCCGTGTAAGTGTAGCGCGAAGCGCGTCGTAGTCGAGCGAATCCGATCGAATGCCGAGGGCTTTCGAGAGCTCCAGCAATTGCACGGGAGCGGCCGACCGCCGAAGGACGTCGAGAATCTCGCTGCGAAGGTCGCGCTCAACGATGTGGCGGTGTTTCATGGCACAAACATACGGAAGTAGGGGCGGCCCTCCGTGGCCAACCTCGTTAGAAGTGTGGTGCTTGGCATGTGGCAAACGGTCTTGATTCTGAAGACATCGACGGCGCTGCAGCCCGAGAATCGTTCTGCAGTCGTATCGCCCAACTTCTGTATTTTCCGTGTTCGAACTACGGTTGGTTATGTGGAAAAGGTAGTATGATGACGACTCGACGAAAACAACGACCAGTTTGTACAGTTCTTACGTTTCTGTTCTTCCTTACGAGTCTGGCTTTAGGAGTGGTCCGTGCACAGCCTCCAGAGACAGTAATGCCCTTCTTAGGCAGATTTCAAGTCGCCAAGAGCTTGGACCTTCCGGCGCTGATTCCGAAGTTCAAGGATGGGAAAGACTGGCTATTCATGCCTGTCGTATATGGTCAGGAGAATCCCCTCCGAATCTGGCGGTTTGCTTCACTTGAAGATTCAACGCATGTGGATTTCGTAAATCTGTATGATTTGGGATTCCCTACGTTTCACTTCCTTGCTGACAAGATTCGATTCGGCGATGTAAATGGCGATGGTCGAGCTGATTACGGAGGGGGGCGGAAATATTGGCTCATAAGCAATGACACCGGACACGCTCTGGTAGAGATCGACACGGCGGCCTATTGGCGCTATGACGGTGACGTTTACGATTTCGACGGTGACGGTTATGACGACATCGTGGGCGACACTGCAATACGTTGGGGCGCCGCCGTGGCCCCTCTATCCACTAGCAGTCGGGTTTCCGTCGAGTCGTTTGTTCCGGAACGCAACAAGAAGTTTTTCGCTCTAGGTAGCGCGAGGGGTGTGCCATTTCTTATCGTTGAATCGTTCGCCGAAGATCGCAGTTGCATTGGAGATACCAGTAGGTCGTACCGTAACGAATATGCGCGGTATGCAAGACTGAACGGAGAAGATGTTGCGAACCACAGATCCGAGATTACCATCGAGCCGTCATCGGTTCGACTATTGTCAGGCGCTTACAGACTGTGGTGTAATGTGGGTTGCGAAGGATGTTTGGGAAAACCACAACAGTACACGGGTACTCATTGGCCGAATTCTCGAATGTATCGGTTTAGGCGAGGTGGGAATGTACATCTTGAAGACTGGAGGTTTGACAACCGTATCACGGTAACGGATACTGGTGTACGTTGGCCCACGCCAGCCAGTCCGTTCGCAAGCTTCGTTGGAATTGGACTGGGTGGAATGAGTGCGACGTTTCTTATCGACGATCACGATATCGGTTGGCTCTACGATCCAATCGCAAGCCAAACGGGGTGGTTCGGGCGTCGCCTTGCACTAGTGCAGTTTGCCGATTCGACGGCGAACCACCTGAGCATTCGATCTTATTTGACAACGGCGGACTCCCTTTTCAGCAAGTTTTCCGAGTGGTCTGAATCACTTTATCATTTCTTTCGCTTTCCGGATATTACAAATGACGGTAGAGCAGAGCTTGCCATCGCTTACAATGACGGGCTTTCTGCTACCTGGAACGTTGACATCTACGACGCATTTGGAGCGTTGCCAGCAACTAGTGTCGAGAGTGAGTCAAAGACAACCGCGCCGTCACTCGGGTTCGTTCTGCGCGACCACCGTGCTCTGTGGATGGGTGCCAAGGCGCAACAGTACGTCGTGCGCTCCTTCGATTTGGTGGGCCGTTTGCTTCGGGTGGATTTAGCAGAAGGATCCCTACTTTCAACAACTGGCGTCGACCTTGATGGTCTTGTTGGGAATATCATCCTCACGATCGAGGGTGGCGGTGTTCGCCAAACGCACTTGATACGACTAGAGTAAAAGTCGTAGACTTCAGCCGAGCAACCACACAACTCTGTTACGGAGTATCCATCCCCCCGCTTCATTGCTCGTCGCAGTAGTCCACAAAAATGTGGGCGGCTAGGGTAGAGGCAACGTTGCATGTGCGCGCGCCATCAACGCGTAAGCGCAGGTTGCCGGCAGCATCGGTCTTCGTTATCTCGAGCTCGCTGCCAAGTGCTATGCCATTCTTGGTGAGTGCTTGCAGCATGGCTGCGTCGTGATCGCTTACGCGCCGTATGCGCACTGTACTGCCTTGGGGTACATCTAGCAGGCGCGTGGTACTAACCGGTGGTACACGCCCATCCTTGCTGGGAATGGGGTCGCCATGTGGATCGTACTGTGGATTGCCAAGAATGCTGGCAATACGATCTTCGAATTCTTCGCTGATGTGATGCTCGAGTTTTTCGGCTTCGTCGTGCACTTCGTGCCACGCATAGCCCAAGGCCTCTGCCAAGTACGTCTCGATGAGTCGATGATGTCGTATGAGCTCCAACGCCACCTTGCGTCCTGCCGGCGTTAACTCCACGCCACGGTAGGCCTCGTGTTTCACCAGATGGAGTTCGTGAAGCTTACGAATCATCGACGTTACGCTTGCCGCACTCACGTCTAAGTGCCGCGCTAGGTCGTTCGTGCCAACAGTACCGTGATGTTGCAGCTGATAGATGCCCTTTAGGTAGTCCTGCATGGCCGTGCTGAGGTCTCTCATCGTAGTCCCATTCCCGTTGTCAATCCTAGTCGTATCGATCGCGGACGCATGGGTCCGTAGCTATAGGCACCGTCACGCAGTGGGCCTTGCTCTATGTCGCGCTGAAACACATCAAACACGTTAAGCACGGCCAATGTGAGCCCAAGGTTAAACTCTGAACCCACCGGTAACCACCACGTTGCTTGCATACTTACGTCCACCATCCATGGTGTACGTATCAGGGTGGATGTGCGCTCGTTGGGCATGTCCATCGGACCCGTAACAATGCCGCTCGTGGCAATGCTTACGGCAGTGTGTGGCACCCATGTGCACAGCCACGAGCCGTAGATTTCGGGCATACGCACAAACCGTGATGACCGAACTGGGTTGCCGTCCTGCTCGATAATCACTTCGCCGCCAACGGCAGTGTAGCGCCCTTGCTGCACCGTTAGGCCCGCTTGCAGTTGAACGTCGGCACGTCGTGTTACGGTACCATTGTCGTAGCGTACTTCGGCGTTCACGCCATAGACGAGGCCGGGCTCGCCGTTGCGTTTTTCGGCAACCACGGCTCCCGACTCCAACACATCATCCGTAAGTGCAATCAGAAAGGGTCGCTGCAGCAGCGTTGCGAATCCGTCCACCGTGTAGCCAAAGCCGTCTTCAGTTTCGCGCACGCGGCTTAACGTGAGCGAATGCGAGCGTTCGGGCTGCAAGGTGGGCGCAAGGCGTACTACGCGGGCTTCGCCGCCTAGGGTAGACACGTGCAAGTCTTCGTCGAAGGCCTGCGGCCCGCGAAATCCCGAGGCGTAGCCCACGCGCCACGTTTCGCCGTCGGTTGGTCGCAGGTCCACACTTAGCCGCGGTGTGAAGGCAGCCAGCGTCCGATCGGTCTGCCACTCGGCCGTAGGGCCGGTGAGATAGGTGCCTTGGATTGACACGACGTCGAGGCGCACGCCGGCCTGCCATCCCCACGTGCCGTCGTCACCCAAGGGCATACCAGTGGTGCGCATTTGCGCAAATGCGCCGGTTGTCGTGGTTGTCTGGTCGATGAGTCGCTCGCGGCCAGGCATGGCATCGCGCACGGCGTTACCAATAACGTCGATGCCCCCTGTGAGAAGTGATACGTCAGAGCCAAAGAAGGTGTGCTGTACGTCGTAGCGTGCCGAGGCAGTAAGCAAGGCGTCGGTTGTGGTACCAAAGTAGGTTTTGGCAAGTGCTGAATCTTCGGCTGAAGGCTCGGCGCCAAGGCCGCCATAGTACGACTGCCGCGACGTAACCATGGTGCCGGCATCGACGGTAAGGAGCGACTGGGCAGAAAGCACGGCTGAGTAGCGAGCCGTGCCGCCGGCGATGGCATGGTCGAGACCTTCGGTGATGGCCGCCTCGAAGGGTGCGCGATTAAGGTTGTCGCCACCGCGACGTGCCTCGCGAATCCACTGCGCACTGGTTGAAAGCGTATGTCCGTCGGCCACGGCGACGTCCAGACCCAGGCCGCCGGCGTCGAGGGACATTCGCGGCACGTCGCTGAAGCCATCTCCATCGCGATCGTAGTCGTCGCGGTGCCTAGACGTAGCAAAGGCCATAAGGCCAGAGTTGCCGCTAGCGTTGAGGGACGTGCTGGTAAACAGGTTGGCCGACCTATCGGTGGCGCCTTGGGGCATGGACGTGCCTTGAACGGAAGCGCTTACAACGTTGGCAGAGGTTTGCCGTGTGACGATGTTCACCGAGCCAGCAATAGAACCTGGACCACCGGCGATATCGGCTGCGCCACGCTGGATTTCGATGCGGTCGATCATGACCGTTGGTAACTGCTCGAGGCCATACACGCCAAGCAGGGCAGAGAGAACCGGACGTCCGTTGAGCAATAGCCGCGTATATGGACCGGCAAGGCCGTTGATGCGCACTTGCGAGAATCCGCAGTTGCGACAATTATTCTCGGTACGAATGCCGGGCTGAAAGTTGAGACCATCGGCAAGGTTGAGTGCCGACGCTGCTTCGAGATGTTCGGCGGTAGTGACTTCCATGATTGTTGCCTCGTTGGCATAGGAACGCTCTAAGCCGCGATCGGCAACAACGCTAACGGGGCTACCTTGCACAGAGCGATCGGCAAGTGCGATGCGGATGGCCGTGGAGGGAATGTCGGCAACGGCAACAACGGCCGTGTCGTATCCCACAGCCGTACAGCGAAGCTGTAGGGGAGCCTCGACACCGGCTATCGAGAACATTCCATTCTTGGCCGCAACAGCTCCACGACTTGTGCCCACAACACGAATGGTAGCGCCTGGTACGGGAGCCCCAGATGATGTGTGGACGATGCCGTGAAGGGTATGTGCCGTGGCATTGCAAACGGCAGCTAGAGCCAGTACACAAAGAATGAAATACAACGTGAGTTTGAATGAGTTCAACAAAGTTTAGACAAATCTAAACATTCTTGAAGTATGTTCTGTTCTTGCCCTTATGGGCAGGTTGGAATGTGGCTCTGCGCCTAGGCGCCAAACCGCGCTACCACGTCTGCAATGGTATCCGCGGCGCCAGCGTCGCCGTGGGTACTGACGTTCCCTATGCGCAGCCCATGAGCGTCGTAGCCACACGCCTTGCGTTTATTGGGTTGAAGGGCTTCGACAGTTGCGTCGACCACGATGCCAGGTTGTAGCGTTCGTACCGGACCAAACCGCTCGAGAACCATCGAAGCAATGCGTGCATCGATGCCGTAAGCCGTCGAAGCAGGTGCGGCTACCTGGCCCAGAGGAACAAGGCCCGATGGTGCACGCAGTCCCAGCGTCCACGTCCCACGCGGACTATCTGCCGACCGAGAACTATCAACATACATCAGCACCGTGCGCACAGGTATGGGGGGGCGGGTCCACAACGCTGCACTATGTTCTTTGCCGTAAGGGGCATCGGAATGGTGAACGATGATGCCGTGGCAGTGCATGGGAAGGTGATGTCGTTGGACGTCGAGTTCGGCCCACGACGAGGCTGCGAGGACGTCATCAGTGGTGAGTGGGCCATCCGCACTGATAGCTGCAAAGATGTCGCGCAGGGCGTTCTGGCGCTCTGCGTAAGGCCGCATGCTTAGGTCGGTGCCCCCTATCTCGGTGGCATCGTGAACGAGGAGCTGGGTGAGAGACGCGGCATGGGCGGGAGAGGCAACAAGAACAACGGGTCCATGGTGGTTGGTAATGGCATTGATGGCTTTTGCAATAGGGGCCGGTGGGCGGCGCACTTCGCGTCCGTCTAGCCACAAGGCCACATGTTCGGTGCGAGCAACGACAAAGATTGTGGGGCCGGGTCTTGCGGGGCGGGCAAGGATGGTTGCCATGGGCGTTGGCATCCACCAGAGCGCGTCGTAGCGGCTGGGACGGGCCATGGCGGGCGGGGCAACGCTAACGGCCACCGGATCGGCCATGCTTAACAATGCTTCGAGAGCTACCGTAGCCGGCACGCATAGTGGAAGCGTTGGAAGCAGGTGGTCGAGATTGGCGGGAGAGTGTTGGGCCAGTAAGAGCAGAGCGTGAGCAGGGGAATCGGCAGCCGTCATTGATGTTTCGATGAGCCATTCTGGTAATGCTAGAGCTTGGGAAAGTGTATGTACCAGAGAACCAGCAGCAAGGCGTTGCTGGCGGTGGAGTCCTAGCAAGACAGGCGCAAGCGCCGCCCGCTCATTTGGTGAAAGCGTTGCCAGACCATTGCGCAGAACGCCTACGGCGCGATCATGCGTGGGGCAACGTTGCACCTCGGCCAGCAGCGTCAGAATGGAAGACATGGCGGCAAAGATATAGAGGGCACGTTGCGCCGTCTGCGATGGTGGATCTGCCAGGTGGAATGGACGTTAGCGTTGGTTGGTTTGTAGCGCTACGCGGAACGCTACGTCATGCTAAGCGTCATGCAGCGACGCAGCATCGAGTCCCTGCTCTTGCAGGTAGCGCGCTACTACGTCGGCATAACCATGCGTTGTCAACACGCGCTCGGCGCCGGTGTCGGCAATGGTGTCGAGAATGCCGCGCCAATCAACGTGGTCGGACACGACAAACGCGGCGTCGTAGGCCGCTCTGCGCGACGCCAAGGCCATCCAGCCGGATGCCGCAGCATGCGCCACGCCAAGGTTGGACGGCAGGAAGTCTAGCGTTTGCGCCGAAGACAGTATCAGTGCCCCTTTCAGCAGCGCAGCGGGAGTTGTAGGTAACAGCTCGCGCCACGTGGGTAGGGCATGTCCGGCACTGGCTAGCACGCTGTTCATGGCGTGGATGGAACCATGCGCAAGGATGGGGCCTATCGAGGCGTCGACCATTCCCATGATGCGCTGGGCCTTGCCAAGGGCATATGCTTGCACAACACATGTATGACCATGGCTTGCCTGTTGACGCCACCAGGCGTTGATGTCGGCGCTGATTGTGTCCACATTCGGCCATGCGTACAGCGGAAGCCCAAACGTGGTTTCGGTGATAAACGTATGGCACGGAACGGGCTCGAAGGCGGCTGCAAAGGGGTCGGGCTGACGCTTGTAATCGCCACTAACCACCCACACTTCGCCGCGATATTCTACACGTACCTGGGCCGAGCCAATGATGTGGCCGGCGGGGTGCAGCGATACGTCCACGCCGTTGATAACAGTGCGCTGGCCGTAGCCAATGCCATGTACGTTGATGCCAGGTCCAAGACGATGCCGGAGAATCGGCACGCAATCGCTGTGGCACACGTAGCTCTTCATACCACGTCGGGCATGATCGCTATGGCCGTGGGTAATCACGGCCCGGTCGACGGCCTGCGTAGGGTCGATGTAGAAGTCGCCGGCCTGACAGTACAGGCCACGTGGTGTTTGTAGCAGCAGCGGTGACGATTGGCGCATGAAGTGCTAGTTTACAACATGCCGCAGTTCTTTGCTATCACGCTTCTTGGATTTCTTTTTACGGTTGGTTGCGCTGGCACACAAGCGCAGCCACACGTGGTTGGTTTGGCCGTGTGCTCGCAGCGCCTTACGCTTGTTGCCGAGTCTAACGGTGCTATGTGGTTCGACAGTCTGGGCACTCGGCTCGACAGACGTCCAATCGTAATCGACAGCGGTGGTGCTGGCGAGCTTACCACTCTACGCAGTATCCGAGGCATTGGCATGGCTCACATTGCCGCCGTTGGCAGCACGGCACGCATGCCGTCGGTCCTTGCGATTTCGTCCGACAGTGGCCGCACGTTTCGGCTCGTTGTATTGCCGGACACAGTAGACGTACAGGACGTAAGCCGAAGCGACGAGCCCTCGCGTTGGTGGTGTCTAACGGCACGTGGTGACGTCTGGTTTGTGGGCCGCCCCGAGGCAGGTGCCATACGTGCCGAGCGCCTGGCGCGTCCCGCCGGTGATCGGTTCCATCGGCTTAGCATGGCCACGAACACGCTTGGTGCGGCGATTGTAAGCTCGGGCATGATTTTTACCGAAGATGGCTGGCGCAGTTTTAAGCGCAATCGCCTTCCAGCGGGTATCGGTCCGACAGATGTTCAGTCGCTTGACGTTACACCAACATGTGCCGTAGTTTCGGCGCGCGACACCATCTACCACGCACCCATTCACGTACCGCGGTGGGCAGTGTATGACTCGCTCGTTGCTGCGCGTATGGCCGTTAGTCGCGCCGCATGTGTTGCCACCGACAGTTCAGGCATGGTTTACATCCTAGACAAGGAGTGCCACTCCGTGCGGCCGGCATTTCGGGCGGTGCCCCTTACCACACAAGGGTGGGAATTTGCCCCGGGAGTTGTGGTTGCATGGCGCAATGGCAGGGTAGAGCGGCATGGGCCTAATGCAGGTGGGCCTGCAACCAAGCGCTAACTGGGTACCGAACAACGGAAGTGGCCGTCGACTCCATGGTCATCAACGGCCACCTCTCGATTCTGCCGGCTGCCTCCAGCAGACGTTATGTAAGCGCGGTCTGTTCGGTGTCTTCGTCTACACTTAGCACATGTTCGTTGGCTAGAACATCCAACAAGTCG
>JALHPC010000044.1:0-4029 GCA_022842685.1 Candidatus Kapaibacterium sp. | reverse complement strand
CGAAGTTGAGGAGGCTGTGCCAGGTTGCGCAGCAGCGCCTGACGCAATTCCAATCGAAAGAACTGCTGCAAACAGTTGTTGTTTCATTTTGGGCGACCTCCTCAAGCAAGGTGATATGGGGCACCGACGCACTTTCGGCATCGGTTACAACGACGATGCTAAAGGTTGCATTTGGAGATGCTGTTGCCTTAGCAACGAGTTCGGGGTTGTTCGGCATTGGAATGCTCCGTGTTGTTGATCACGTAAAGTACTACAGTGTGGCTGTATCGCAGTTTACCAGCCCAGCTCCGTAGGTAAGGTCTACGCCCGGAAAACCAAGATCTGTAGCCGTTGTCACAAGTCTATGGCGCACTTGTAACGGCGTCCATGTTGGGAATCTGCGGCGAATAAGCGCTACAGCACCCGTTACATGAGGGGCAGCCATCGACGTACCACTCGACACACGATAGCCGTTAGCCAGGTGGGTACTGTTGATGCTTACGCCGGGTCCGGAAATTGTGACCTGATTACCCGTGCCACCGCGCGACGAAAACGGGGCAACAACACCGGCTTGATTGACGGCTGCAACGGCGATGGCACCTGGGCTATTAGCTGGAGCGCCAACAAACGGGAAGGAAGTGCCAAAGCTGTTGCCAGCAGCAGCAACGACAACTACGCCGGCGGCCAGACACTGGCTAATTGCCGTCGTGTAGGCGGCCACCGTTGGCTGATTGCTACCCAGACTCATGTTGATGACCTTCATACCATTCTGCCGTGCCCATGCCATGCCGGCCAGTATCCAACTTAGCTGGCCACTGCCTGCATCGCTTAGCACCTTGACGGCATAGAGGTGGCACTGTGGGGCCACGCCCACAACTCCAAAATGATTGTGTCGAGCGCCAACCGTTCCGGCTACGTGTGTTCCGTGACCGTGACCGTCGTTGTAGCTGGCTACGCCGGCAACAAACGACGCTCCGCCGTAAATCACAAGGTCGGTATGACTTGCAATACCTGTGTCGAGAATGCCAACCTTTACTCCCGATCCGTACGACGCCCTAACCCAGGCGGCAGGCGCCTTTACCATGGCAATATTCCACGGCGTGGGCTGCTTAGGAAGCAGAATCGGCGGCGTGGGAATTGGCAGCCGTGGCGGCGTAGGTAACGGTAACCGTGGCGGTAGTGGCAGAGGGGGGAATGGTGGTCGTGGCAATGGACCGTCGGGATGCGGCGTAAACTGCGCTCCACCATTCCGATTATCCAGATTGCCCAAAAATTCCTCGAGCTGCTGCCGGAACTCGGCAAATGCGTCAGCATAGGCCTGATAGTATGCCGTGGTTGCTGCCACTTCCTCGGTGCCCATGCCTTGGTACACATCGGTATCCACGCTGTAGCCGTTATGGTCGCCCAAGGCCACAACCTCGAAGTCCTCGATAACCTCTGCCACGCCAGCTTCCTTGCGGAGTGCGTCGGCGTCCTTGTCGGACATCATCGCAATGGCCGATCCAAGCCCTTCAAGGGCATAGACCGTATTGCTGCTAAGTGGGGCGTCGGTAGCAAGCATTGATACGCCGTCTTGCAAGGCGTCGGCAGACACATGCATCACTTCACTCATGGATGCAGTGTCGATATCGGGGTCGGTAAAGGTGACGATATACGTCTTTTTTGTCGACATGATGATTCTCCAAATGTTATGAATTGAACAACAGACGACTTCCTCGAGGTGCTGCTAGCACACGAATATCATACCCTTAAAAAAAGGGGAATATTGGAACGGTCGTTATCGCTTGCACTCAACGTAGATAGTGCTAGCGATGGCTAATGGCGGCGGTTGATGAGGTCAGCATCAACAGCAGCGACGGTTGGAGAAGAGAGGCAGTAACTCACTGCTTCGTCCGGAACGAAGCTTTATTTACATTCGACTGGCTACACGGCAGCAGTGAACCAACGAAGACACTGCGAAAATACTACGTGAAAGTACTTATGTCAAGTGAAATTTTCGTAACTACGCCAAAACAGTCACTGGAAATGTTTGAACCCAATCCGGACGACCTCGAAAGCGCACGGTTACTTCCAAGTACCACGTGACGCTGCGGTAGGCATCACCTGTGTTTGTTGGTGGTGTGCCAATGGGAATGGGCATAGCTATCGTATGTTCTAGCACGGTTGCCTGTGCCTCGATTCCGTCAAAACTGCGCCGACGTCTGTCTGTATGAACCGTTACAACTTCCAGCGATCTATCAGGCGCCGAGCCGGTTTGAAACGTCTGATCGCAACGTAGCACGCCATCAATCGACGTCACTCTAGCCCCACTATGTGGCTGCACCTGAACATGGGCTTGGATCTGTCCACCAACGCGTAGTGTGGTTGCATCTACAGCTACCGTTACCACTCCCGATACCAACCGCACAAGCACGTTTTTAACGCCTTGGTAGCCGGCAACGATGGCCCATAGAATGAGCACAATACCCATGACGGGTTCGCTTAACACTGTTAGCGCGCCCATGGCAAGTGGTACGGCCACAGCACTCAGTACCAGCGCTGGCGGCAGTACCGTCCACGTATTTACTCTCAACGTGTGCCATAGCGTAACCGCTCCTACCATGACGCTTAGCAGGTAAGGGGCACTGGGAACCGTTGGCTCGACGCCAGCGGCAAGGTCTTGTGCAACGGATGCAAGCGCAATCACCATGGGAACAATAACGCCGCTGCCAAGGATGAGCTCGGCAACCTGGCTTGCCGTGGCCTTGCTGCGAGTAATCAGCGATGTACCAACGGGCACCATGATGATGGCAAACACCAGGGCGGCTAAGCGAGATAGCGACTGGGCATCGTCGACAATCATGGCCGAAACCGGCACCGCGGCTCGAAGGGTAAGATCGGGCATAACGTCCGTAAACGGCTGATAGCCGGGTTGGAACAGCACCACCCAGGTGCACAGTGCACCACACGTCCACAACAGTACGGCAAGCGGTATGGCCAACAGGCGCAGCGGTCCACCTTCGTCGGCGCGCCCCACCAGAGCCCGCACGGCCAGCAGGGCGCAGACGCCTGCAATCACGGCAAACCAGCGCACACCTTCGGGAACGAGTTTATCGGGGAAACCGGCAATCCCAAAGCCAGCAAACAGCAGACCAGCGGCAAGAATTGGCAGCGAAAAAGCGACGGCCGATACAGCTTCGCCAATGTTTCGGCTTAGGGGTGTTTGTACAGAAAACGCTGCGCGCTCTGTTGCCGTATGAGCCCACGACCGAGCGTACGCGGTTACGAACCAGGTGCCATCGGGACTGCCATCAACATGTGCCGGAAGGCGTATCGAGAACGGCACCGAACGAGCGTTGCGCAGCTCGACGGTTTCCAACAGCGTGCCGCGCAGCGAGGTACGCAGGCCAACGCCTGCCGGCGGCTCGACGTCGACTTCCAGCACGTCGAGATCAATCCACTGCTCCTCTTCCGTGGCCAGCCATTCAATGCTTACCGTGCCACTAACCAGATCGCCCGGCGTAAATGCTGTACCGCTCGTGGTAACCGATAGTTGAATCATGACATGCCCTTGCGCTTTTATCTGGACGCCAAGATACGGCCTCGGGCGGTGGATACGTATACGCTGCGGGCGTATTCCTAACGCAGGGCGCGCCCCACAGCCCCTGCGTCTCGCAGGGACCGCCCCACAGACCCTGCGTCTCGCAGGGACCGCCCCACAGACCCTGCGTCTCGCAGGGACCGCCCCACAGCCCCTGCGTCTCGCAGGGACCGCCTCCGGCGGTGGTGGGATCAGATTATGTTTTATGCAATACCCTTCGGCCGCCGGAGGCAGTTCCGACCAGAGGCCGGGGCCGGAGTCGTCCTCTTGCTGGAGCAGCGGTAATGCCGGAGGCAGGATTACGTGACGGGGTGACATTTACGTGGATCGCACATTGTGGCTTCCTCGTCGTTCATAACCCTTTACCCGCCGTGAACGGCGGGCCTAGGCGCAGAGCCATATTCCAACCCGCCATGAATGGCGGGCGTGGCTTATTTACCGATTTACGATTCGTTGCTCTCCGGCGATTC
>JALHPC010000043.1 GCA_022842685.1 Candidatus Kapaibacterium sp. | reverse complement strand
CGCTCTTCCGATCTGTTTTCCCACGTGATTCCATCATTCGTCGAATACTGAATGTTCACAAGGCCAGTACCGCGAGCATTGTAGTTGATCGTTACGAACGATCCTGCGCAGATCGAGTCATTCGCCATTGGTCGGTTAACGACAACTCGAGGCGTACGAAGGAAGATTGGGCTCGAGAAGCCACCCGTCGCATTAGCTGTGGAGACGTTGTCGAATACACCCGTAGCTGACGTCACGTTGTACACGATTGCATTCGTCATTCGATTCCGCTCTTCGATTCGACGAATGGCGTTGTTGTTCGGTACAAACGCTGCCCAAGCAGTTGGACGGTTTTCAATGTTGCGGTAGAAGGTCTCAACGAAGTTCGAAACCGTATTGAGGCCCTGAACGATCGTGATAACGAGTGGGCGGCCAGTTCCGGTCGTGTTGTCCCATAGGTAGACCATATTTCTTTCGGCGAACTGGCTGTGCTCATCAACAACTCCGGTACCCTGTGTCGTTGCAGAACCAAGTCGAAGGGCGGTCGATGTTTGGCTCAGTTGAAGATGCCGTATCAGTCGTCCGAGATGGTCACCAAGGGTAATCCTCCAACGTAGAACGGCTCCTTCTTGGAAGACGACGTTGTTGGAAATCATGATATTGACCCAGATGGACTTCGACGTTTCAAATGGACCAGTAGAGAACGTCGAGAAGTTTCCATCCGTGGCTATGCTCTTTCCACCAGAATAGGCGAACTGCCCTGTAAGGTCGTTATAGGTGATGTTCAGGCCTGGACCGGTCGACGTTACATTGTCGTCGATGGCCATGCCTGCAACGTATCGGTACGTTGTGTTCGGGGTAAGGCCTGTTAGCGTTACGCGGGCAAAAACAGGTACGGCAAACGCACTGCTACCGCACGTTCCACCACTGGATGGTACAAACTGTGGGATGATCTCGGAACCGGCAAGAATCGTGGGCTGGTTACGCACCTCAATCTGCTCCATGTCTACAATGGGCAGTCCCGCAGGGCTGATACGGATTCGCTTTGTTCCTGTCGAGTTGAAGAACACGTTCGTAAAGTCTGCAACACCACGTACGGCATTCACAGTGAGCGTTCCAAGAAGCGTACCGGTTCCACTGATTTGCGAAAGCGTGACGGCACCAGAATATCCAACGTCTACAGTACCATCGGCACGATAGGCAACAACACGCCAAGGATTTGCTGGCGTATTGATGTAGCCAATGTTCTCGAAGTTTTCATACAACACATACGAGGCACCAGTTGCGACGGTGAACGTCGGGCTGTTTACGATTCCCAGTGCCATTCCTGCCGAAGCAGTGGCACGCACGGAAACGCCAGCCTCGGCTGTGTTATACGTAACGTTGGAGAAAACAACCGTATTTGCCCCAACCGGAATCGTGCCGGTCAGTGTACCACCAAGCGTTCCCGTACCAGAATTCAAGGAAAGGGTCACCGTGGTCGCCGTTGTCACGTTATTTGGAACGCCCAAGGCATCAACGGAGCGAACAACGAATGTCGAGGGAAGATTCTGAGACGGTGTCGTTGGAATCTGCTGGAAAACGCGAAGAGCGGTAGGAGCACTTCCAGTGGCAGATGATTGGACAGAGATCTCATCTAAGCGCATCGTAGGCCGGTTGCCCGACCCAAATCCCTCTTGGGCATAAATCCAGCGAAGCTGAACGACTGGTTGGTTTTCAAGGGCAACGGGCATTGTCCAGTTGAACGTTGAAGTCGATGCAACACTTGCATACACAAACTGTACAATGCTGCCCGAGTTATCGGTCGCAGGAATCCACGCTCCAGTTGTACCCACACGGTACTGCAACCGGAGAACGTATGGGCGAGCCACTCCGCTCGTTGTAGCTCCAGCAACGAACTGTACGCGAACGTCTGAGCGTCCGGTCGTGCTGACTGCCAGTACGGCCGCACCAACACTCTGACAGTTGCTCGTGGTTGCCGGCGAGGCCGTGTTCGTAAAGAGAACGCCGTTAGCGTCACCACCCTGAACACGGGTGCCACTGGTAAGATTATACGCCCCGAGCCAGTCGCCATTAGCCTGAGCATTGGCATCAAGACCAAAGCCTTCCAGACGTTCTGCAAACGTGTGAAAGACCATCGAACTGGGGTAGGTGAGCGCTGGCTGCGTTGTGGCCCACGTCGTGAACGAATAGTTCCCGCCCGCGAGATTGAACGGCACAGGACTCGATTGCCCCAACGCTCCTGTCGTGACAACGAGGAAGGCGAGTAGGGCACTCGCAATGTATCGTGTAGTTGCTGCCATAGGTAAACGTAACTCCTTACTGCTGGTATACTTGGAAAATCTGTGACAAAGGTACGGAACTCCCACCCCACGACCAATGCGTGTGGCGTAACATCATCGTAATACAGGCATCTGTTCTTACGAAGAAACTGGATCTAGATATCTAGGAAATCTCTCCTCAAGCCAGTCATCAACGGCATTTACCATCCTTGGTAGTGTGGCTGGGTCAAACGGAGATTGTACGTTGCCTGCAGCCACGATATCTAGGAATGGCATACTGCCTCCGATGCGGCAGATGCGAATATAGTCTTCAAACGCCCTGGTAGGGTCCTTCTGGCTGGCTTGCCAGTACTGCAATGCACACGTCTGTGCAAGCGCATAGTCGATGTAGTAGAATGGCGACTCATAGATATGCCGTTGGAACTGCCATTGTCGGCCTTCGGCTGCCTCCGGAATCGCCTCGGTTCGTCGCCACGGCATGTACATCGCCTCAAGACGTCTCCACTCGGCATTCCGCTCTGCGGGAGAAACCGTCGGGTTTGCATACACCCAGTGCTGAAAATGATCGACTGCACATGCATACGGAAGGAACAGCAGTGCCCCTTGTAGATGATAGAAGAAGAACTTGTCGGTTTCGCCCTCAAAAAACAGGTTCATCCATGGCCACGTGAGGAATTCCATCGACATCGAGTGAATTTCGCATGCTTCAGCGGTAGGCCAGCGATACTCGGGTACCTCGAAATGGCGCGAGCTATATGCCTGAAAGGCATGACCCGCTTCGTGTGTCAGTACTTCAATGTCGTGCGTCGTACGATTGAAGTTCGCGAAGATGAACGGTAGACCATAGTCGGCAAAACTCGTGCAATAACCACCAGTCGCCTTGTTATCACGCGACTTTAAATCCATGAGGTCATGCGACAGCATGAGGTCGATGAACTCGCCTGTAGCAGGGCTAAGCTCGCGATACATCCGAGCAGCTCGTTCGACTATCCAGTCGTGGTCACCTTGAGCAAGGGGGTTTCCGTCTAGGAATTGAAGCTTCTCGTCAAAGAGCTCGATTTCTTCCAGGCCCAACCGACGTGCCTGGGCGATCCGGTATCGTTGCACAACAGGCACGACGTGCTCAAGAACAGCATTCCGAAACACTTCGACATCCTTGGCCGAGTAGTCGATTCGACCGAACTCCACATAGCGGAACTCTGTATACGACGAGAATCCTAGTAGCTTGGCCTTCTCCGTCCGAAGTTGCACAAGATCATGATAGATGGAGTCTAGGGCCGCAGAGTGCTCACCAATGAAGGCATACGTAGTGCGGACAGCTCCCTTGCGCTGTTCGCGGTCTGGACTGATGGCAAAGCCGCCAATGGATGAAAGATTGTACGTGTTTCCCTCAAACTCCAACTTAGCCGACGCTTGAATCTCGTTGAATTGATTGCATAACTCTGCCTCCCTAACCAACAGATCGTTAATCTCCGGGGAGATGGTACGGGTACTCGCCTCTAGTCGACGCAGAAAGAGCTCTCCAAAGGTATCTGCAATCTCAGAACGATGCTCCGAAGCCAGAATGCGTCGCGAAACATCCAAGGCGTAGTTCGACACAATGGGATTCGCGTTATCAAAGAAGGTCTTCTCATCTTTCGCCGCAGTATTGGCAACGTTCTGCGTGTAATGAACTTCGGCAAGACTGGAGTTGGTCGAGTAGTCAAACCGCTGCTTGTTCCACTGGCGAATCAACCGAATCGTATCCTCGGCTGATGGCTGTTGGTCGAACGCATCAAGCAGCGCCTTAGTCTCTCGGGCGATGGCATCGAGGTCTGGACGTCGATATGGAATGTCGTTAAAGCGTGGTGCGGTGCTGATGCTCGTCATGGAAATCTGGTTCGTTACCGAAAGATGGCGAAAATACGGTATCGACGACAGAATCTCAGCCCTCGACGGAAAGAACCGAATTGCATCACCCCTTAACGTCACCACGCAACAGGCGCAGACGTTCCCGCGCCCGTGGCACAAGAATCGACGAAGGATAGTACGTCAATAGATCGGTTAGGTGCTTCATGGCAGCCGATACATCGCCTCCACGCTCTTTGATCTCGGCAAGTACAAACAAGGCTCTGTCGCCAACAATACTCTCGGGAGCGTCGTTAGCAATAGACTGCGCAAGTCGTTCGGCCTCGGCAACGTTCCCAAACGAGTTCCATGCTACGCTCGCACGCCAACGGCATCGATCGCGCAGCTCAGTGTCCTTAGTGCCCAAAGCCGCTGCCTCGTAGTGCTGTGCTGCAACATCCTCCCGCCTGGCTATCATCATGCGGTCGCCCAAGAGAATCTGGCTTCGAGTTGCCGTGTCTTCATCCGTCAACTGAAACATCATTAGTCGCTCAAACGCATCATTGGATGCTGCCGAGCCAGGCCGGCTGGCCACTGCCATGTACAACCGTCTAGCGGAATCCGCTAGCCCTTTCCAGGCCAATATATCCGCTCGCTTGATTACGGCCATGTCTCGCCTCATCGCAAGGTCATTGGTTACAGGCAATGACTCCAGGCCCAGCAATATTTGCTCAGCTACGTTTAGCTGGTCTGCGACCACAGCCAAGTCCGAAACATACAACCCTGCATCGGCCGCTGCAGTGGTCCCTCGCCACGAATTCATAAGTCGCTGCATGGTCAATCGTGCCTGCTCACGATCCTTGAGTACATCGCCCTGAAGCACTCCAATGTGATAGAGCGCATCCGCAGCGAACGGATTTCTAGGACTTCGTTGAATGACGTCTTCATAACGCGCGATGATCGTCGCAGCATCGCTACTTGTTACTGTCTTGCCCCTACCTCGAATTCGTTGGTCGAGCGTTCTCACATACCAGTACAATGCATTTTGCCGCCACTGGTCAGCAGCGGCCGACATATCGGCAACGTATCCAAAGGCCTCGATCGCTACATCGTACTGCCCATCTCGTCGTGCGCGTTCAGCAAACGTGTAGAGCTCCTGCCCTGCTGCACGTGTTGCAGCATCGAGCATCTTGACGACTTCGAATGCCTGGTTCCATTCCTTAACCTCCTGATAAAACCACACGCGGAGTCGCAGGATTTCGGGTTCGTTGCCACGAAGCTTGTCACGAACTGTACGCACACCTTCTGGCGTCGCCATGATTGCCGCAAGTTGTCCCTGCGTTTGTAACAGGTCACTTCTATCACGATAGTCCTCAATAAACTCAGTCGTCGCACGAGCAACGTCACCCGTTGCAAGAGCTATCCTGCCAATCACAAATGCATGGGCACGCTTGTTGCCGTTTACGCTTCTTGCACGCTCAAACGTGGGCATTGCTACCGTAGCAGCTCCTGCGAGTAACTGCGCCTCGCCAATTTCAACCAAGGCGTCCTCGGCATTTCCTGCTAACGCTAAAGCACGCTGCCATTGTTCTGTTGCCGTCACTGTCATCCCGCTCTTCCACTGTGCCATGGCTAGCTGGTTAAGAAGGGGCACCGATGGCGCCTTCGCGACTCGCTCCTCGATGATTGGCACAAGCGACGCATGTTGCCCAAGAGCGCTCAGGGTACGAACAACTCCATCGAAGTATCGATCTTCGTTGGGGCGTTCTGTGTACAGCTCCTGATAAATCCGTGCGGCTCCTCGTTGATCTCCTGACTGTTCTAACGCCTGCGCATATCGATAGCGCTCCGGTGCCCCTTGCTGTGCAGAGGTAGAGGCAAAGGCAAGGGCAAGCGTATGCAATACGAGGAGGGCATAGAGTCTCATGTCGACGCTACCCATTCTGGTGCGAGTAGTGGAATGATCTCCGATTGAATTGGCTCGCTAGGCACCATGACTTCACCAGATGCACTTACAACAACGTCGAGCTCAGTTCGCAAACCTAGCACTCCGGGCTCATAGATCCCAGGTTCAACCGAAAAACTCGTCCCAGGCAAGATACAGCGCGTATCATGTGTTTCGTAGTTATCGAGATTTGCCCCTGGACCATGTACCACCGTCGTGATGTTGTGGCCGGTGCGATGAATAAACCAATGTCCAAAGCCGGCTGCATCCACAACGCGTCGACAAGCGTCATCAAGCTCAAAGCCCCGTACATGTTGTCCACCGGCAAATCGCTCTCGGCAGACATCTACGGCTGCATTTCGGGCTTGCACCAGAACGTCGAAGCGCAGAGCAATGTCTTCAGGTACAGTTGTACCGGTGAATCCAACCCACGTAATGTCGGCAAAGACACTATCAGCATGCATCCCACGCGCCCATGCATCAATCAGCACAGTCATGCCGCTGCGAATCATCGATGACTCGTTGCGGGTAGGCGCGTAATGCGGACTTGCAGCGTTGGGACCAATAGCAACAATCGGTGGCGAGTCGGTGCGAAGTTGCTCGTGCTCCAATCTTGCAAGCAGTTCCTGTTGAACATCATATTCCGATATCTCACCGTGTTCCTGTATCGCCTTCGTAACAACGCGAAAGGCTCCCATCACTGACCGTCGCAAGGCTTGCGCCGTTCTTCTATTTTCCTCGATTTGCCACTCGGTTAGCACGGCTGTGAATCTCTGGGCTAGGTCGGCAGCAGAGACGACGTTGCACCCAAGCGAGCGTACCAGTTCGATTGTACCGGCGTCGACACACGACACTGCCGGTAGCTCGCCCATGGGCGAATACTCCATGGCTACAGTACCACAATTCGTTAATGCTGCTCGAAGTCCAGCTTCCCATTCTTCTCGCGTTCCGTACAGGATGGTTTCTGCTGATACGTGTTCAAGGGGCGCCTGCTCCATCACGTGCACAAGCTTACGTACCACACCGTCAGCCCGAACTACAACCACCCATCGGCGGGTGCAATGCGCGTCCGAGGGTACTTCTAACACCTTCCAAGCTGTTGCATTTGAGTGCCGGAAGTCGAACATTACCCATGCATCACACCCCGCCTCGCGAATAGCTGTGGCCAATTGCGTCGTATCCATCGTTAGTTCCCTTGTTTCAGTACGTCCTGAATCACCTTTACTACTGCGCTGCTTGCATGGGGCACCGTTAAACGCCCCGCGACGATCGCTTCGCGCATCTCGCCAACCGTTTGACTAACCTTGGAGTTGGCTAGCAACGCCAGGCGCATCATGGCTACCACTTCGTCGTCGTACCACCGTACTTGCTGCCGACGCCTGCGACGCATCACCATGTCGTGTCGTACATCGGAGAAGTAGTCGGCAACAGACTGGTCGACCTCGGTCAACCCGTCTTGATCAACAGCACTGGCAAGAACGACCCGCGACGTCCACTCCTCCGAAGAGGGTTGCAAAAGCCGCATAGCGCCGGACAGCATGGCAGCAGCACGACGCGATGCCTCTGGATCAAGATCAGACTTGGTAACGGCGACCACGTCGGCAACTTCCATGATGCCGCGCTTGATGGCCTGTACGTCATCCCCAGCAGTCGGCAGAACCAAGAGTAAGCAAAGGTCAACCATGTCGGCGACTTCTACCTCACTTTGTCCCACACCCACAGTCTCAACAATAATCGTATCGTATCCTGCCGCCTCGCACAACGGAATACATAAGCGCGTAGCTCTGGCAGTACCACCGAGATGCGTTCCCGAAGGCTGTGGTCGAACAAAGGCATGTGATGAGTTGGCCAATACCTGCATGCGCGTCTTGTCGCCAAGGATACTTCCACCCGTCCTTCGTGAAGACGGGTCGATGGCAAGGACGGCAACTGAATGTCCTGCGTTGATGAGGGAGGTGCCCCATCGTTCTACGAATGAGCTTTTACCGACACCTGGAGCGCCAGTCACGGCCACGCGTCGGGTGTGGCGTGCAGGCGCTGGTAGCTCGGCAAGCACAGCAGAAAGCAGTTCCTGGTCGTCGTCGCGAATGCTCTCAGCAAGAGAGCAGCACTGGGCGAGCGCCCGTCGCTGGCCAGCGGCAATTGCTTGTGCCAATCGTATAGCCACGTTCGACACGTCAGTTGCCATTACTCGACCGTGACGCTTTTGGCAAGATTCCGGGGCATGTCGACGTTGCAACCACGTTGCACAGCAATGTAGTAGGCTAACAACTGCATTGGTATCGAGGCTAAGATTGGCGTAAGCAACGGATGAGTTTCTGGTATCTCGATAACGTGGTTGGCAACCGAATGCAAGTGCGTATCACCTTCGGTGGCAATAGCAATTACGCGGCCACTACGTGCTCGTACCTCTTCAATGTTCGACACGATTTTGTCGTAGATGTCATCCTTCGTGGCTACAAACACAACTGGCATGTTCGTATCAATAAGGGCAATCGGTCCGTGCTTCATTTCGGCTGCAGGGTAGCCTTCGGCATGTATGTAGGAGATCTCTTTAAGCTTGAGTGCGCCTTCAAGGGCAACGGGGAAGTTCACACCTCGACCTAAATACAGGAAGTTCGATGCAGATGCGTACTCACGTGCAATGGCCTCTACATCTTCAACTCGCTCGAGTATACGTTGAATTTTAGCTGGTATGGCGTCGAGTTCCTTCGCCAGCTCTCGTCCCTCTAGTTGGCCAAGCCCTCGCATACGGCCAAGTAGTAAGGCAAACTGCGTTAGTATGCACAGTTGCGAGGTAAACGCCTTCGTACTGGCAACGCCGATCTCTGGTCCTGCATGAAGATAGACCCCCGCCTCGGTCTCGCGGGCAATCGTGCTACCCACGACGTTTACCATGCCCAGTACGGTGGCACCCTTCATTTTCGCTTCACGAATTGCCGCAAGAGTGTCCGCTGTCTCGCCACTCTGTGAGATCGCAATGACAACGTCATTCGGCTGAATGATAGGATTACGATACCTGAATTCGCTGGCATATTCTACTTCGACCGGTATGCGCGCCAGCGACTCAATCAGGTATTCACCAACCAAGGCGGCGTGCCAACTTGTGCCGCACGCCGTAATGACGATACGTTGCGCCGTGCGTAACGCATCCCGTACCGATTCTAAACCTCCTAAGCGAACGTTGCCGTCTTCAAGCTGCAAGCGTCCTCGCAAACCATCACGGAACGTGTTAGGTTGCTCAAAGATCTCTTTCAGCATGAAGTGATCGAAGCCGCCTTTTTCGATTGCATCAAGTTCGAATTCAATCTCTTCAATGGCCGATACCGTTGCTTCATTGCCGATGGTCTTCGTTACATACGATCCGTCTCGATGAACTATCGCCATTTCGTTGTCGTGCAGATATACCACTTGTCGGGTGTGGGCAATGATGGCAGAAGCATCGGAGGCGAAGATGAACTCGCCACTACCAATCCCAAGGACGAGTGGACTGCCGCGTCGAGCACCGATCATCACGTCGGGTTCGCGCGACGATACCACGACAAGTCCAAACGTACCATCTACTTCGCCAAGCGCGGCACGCACGGCCTGCTCGACAGAGCCCGTTTGTTCGTACAGCATGCCGATAAACACAGCAAGAACTTCCGAGTCCGTCTCGGAACGTAGCTGATATCCCGCCTTGACGAGCTTCTTACGGATCGTAAGATAGTTCTCGATGATGCCGTTATGGACGAGTGCTATCGTGTCGGAAGCATCTGCATGAGGATGAGCATTGGGGTCATTGGGTACGCCATGCGTAGCCCAGCGTGTGTGCCCAATACCTGTTGTGCCCGGCATGCTCGAAACATGCAAGGCCTGCTCAAGATCGGCAACCTTTCCTGCTCGCTTGCGGATTTCGATGCCCCCTTGGTCGACTGTACAGATACCGGCGGAATCGTAGCCACGGTATTCAAGACGACGAAGACCGTTGAGAATGATGGGGGCCGCCGCTTGGGGGCCGATATAACCTACAATACCACACATAAAGGAGCTTGGATGATTCGATTGTGAACGTGCAAAGCTACCGAAAACGACTCCGTTGGAGTTTTGGTGTGACCTAGCCTTTAAGCCCGTTACCGAAAGATGGGAGTGCTTTGTTTGGTGATTCGCAGATCTCGAAGCTGGCTGGCATCAGCCGAGAACGTAAGAAAGAAGCCGCGATTGAAGCCAGCAGGAACCCAGTTGAGTGCTAGACTCCAGCAATGGATTCTCTTGGTGATATCGATCACAGGAGTATTAACGGTTCCAGTGAACATGTCTACACTGGCTCGTCCGTTCATTCGAAGTGTCTCGGTAAGACTGAGCGACCCTCCAACGTTCAGAAGCAACGTTTCGATCCGTGCGTCGGGGTTGGGATTGCTCGACGAATAGGTGAGATTGAGGTCAACTTCCCAAGGGATGATGACGGGACTATAGCCAGGCGTTGCCTCGCCGAAGATGTCAGAGTCACGAGCACGATGATTCAAGCGTCGACTAAATCGCGATCGGAGTCCTTCGGCCTCTGCCGTGTCGGACGAAACAGTATCTTGGCCTGACGGAGCGAATGACAAACCCTGCGACGAAAACCGCGTGCCAAGCTGAAGGTTCACGTTGGTAAGTGTCCCAAGACCCTGTCCACGTGCCAGAGCAAAGGTGTTTACCGTCTGCCATTGTAAGCGTCCTGTGGCTGGGTCGACTCGCTGCTCAACCAAGTACGGATTGAGAGTTGCGTTGGCAGCAAACGTGATTCCCTCGAGAACAGGAGCACGGATTCCGATAGAGATCGGCGACAATTGCAAGCTATCGGCCGCTGCATTGTAGGACGTATTCAGATTAACGGTAAGAAGTTCGATAGGGCGCTGTTCGAGCGTATCCGTCTGCTCGAGCTTCATGGCAAATCGATTCACAAGCCCAACATCGATGCGGAACTGCTCGTTTGCCGAGGCCAGCATCGTGTTAAACCTGTTGTAACGTACGGTTTGGCCAGTCACAGGACTCACGTATTCGCCGAAGAAGGCGTTGTTTGCCACAGCTTGATTCGGCACGTAGAAAATGCCAATGGTTGGTTGCAGCGTGTGTCGAAAGGCCGAGATACCAAACAGCCCTGGCTTAAACATGCCATACAAGAACGTGCTGATGTTTACACCGGCGCTGTAGGTGTAGTCGCGAAAGAAGCCCGGAACGCGGCGGCGTTCAACCGTGGAATCTATAGAACGCACCGACTCGACGTATTCCTGAAAGTGCCAGTTTTCAGAATACTGTATCGTCGGTGCAACAGTAAAGAAGCCAAGTTTCGGCGTCACTGTAATGGTTGGCCGATGTTCTATTCGACTATTCTCCGTTATCGTAAAGGGGTCGTTGGACGTAAATCGGGATTGGTCGTGTGAGTAGAGACCGCGCACGGAGTACGACAGCGCAAGATCGCTCAACCAAGAATCGGGACTAACAACACCGCGAAGCGGTGAAAACTGGGGTACGGTGTATGCAACAGAAGGATTCTGTGTTAACGACCCATTCTGAATGTTCTGGTTGGCATCGTATACCAGATTCAATGTATGCCCATTGTAGAAGGTTCGCTGGTACGACGCATTACTTCGAGCGATCTGCCGTAGTCGATCGGGAATGTTGAACGATGTATTCTGAAACAGATTCTCTGACGCATACTCGATGTTTGCCGATATCGACTCGCCAGGACGTAGTGACTGCTGGTGGACGAGATTTACGCCTACGTTCTGTGTAAAACCGTCCGTCGACGAGAATCTCGTGTAGCCATAGCGTAAGTCGAGATGTCCATCCAAACGCTGGTTGAGCTTGTAATTGCTCCGACTTTTTAGCAGAATACCACCCGCCGACATCACATCGGCTCGAATATCAACGTCGTAGTAATCGCTCAAGGCAAAGTAGTAGCCAAGGTCTTGCAGTACAACCCCTCTGTTTCCGCTGACAAGGGGCGTCGGAATCAGAAGGCCCGACCTTCGGCCACGCTCAAGCGAGACGAACATGCCAAATGGCAAGGCAAAGACTGGTATATCCTCTACATACCATACGATTGGGTCCATGAAGAGTCGGTCATTCATAATGACCTTCATTTCTGGTGCCTTGAAGTAGAAGTGTGGGTGCGGTGCGTCACACGTTGTAAGACATCCATCTTCAACAAAGGCAACGTTCTCGGATACGCGCTTAATCTTCGACCCGTAGTAGAAAGCGCCATCGACTTCGGTTTCGCCGTATACCACACGGCCTCGACGCGAGGCAAAGTTGTACTCGATTACCTGTCCTGCGTATTGCTCTCCGGCATCCGTAAAAAGTGGTACGCCGTAGAGTCGCCCGGAAGAATCACGCATGCCTTCGGCTCGCATCGTCGACGGACCAAAGTCCATAATGATGACTTCGCTTTCAAGGCGCTGCGTTCGGAACGTAACGTCGGCATCGCCTCGCAGTCTCATCCGTCGTTTCGAAACACTGAAATGCACCGAGTCCTTGGCACTGAATACCACAACAGTATCGACCCCCGAGTTGCGCACACGCGTGGTATCGGCATCGTCCGGCGAATCAGCGGCACGCATGCGCCTACACGGGGCCAAACATAGTATAGCCACGAATCCAAAAAAGATCGTCCGATGGAATGAGGTCACCTGAAGGTGGTACGTCGAAACGAAGCGGGAATGTCGACCGAAAGTCGGTCCTGCACGGGTTCGTTCACAGCCGCTTTATCGATACGGAACTGCATCGACTGCCGCTTTTCATCGACTGCAACGTCGACGGCATGAGCAATCGCGCGACCGTTTACCGAGCGTATGTCGTCGAACGTTACGTTGAGCAACAAGGCACCGGCGGCGTTCTTGCGTTGGTACTGTTTCAGCACACGCCGCTGTGCGTCGATCAACGCAAACTCGACGCCCCCTTCTCCACCAGCACGGTAAAGGATGAGGCCATCGGTGCGGGCGGATTGCCGTGTGAAGCGGGCTGGGCTGCCTGGCACTTCGCCGCGAATCAGACTAGCGATCTCGGGTACCGAAATAGGGAAGGGAAGTTTCTCAGCTAGCTCCTTCGAAGCCGGATTGCCATCCATTACGGACTGCTCGAAGTAGTTCACAAGCGTGAAATACGAAGGCGTACTAAACAGGCGGGCGGCGGTTATGCCCATCGGACCACTCATCGTAATGCGGAAGGAGTCGCGCTCGACCATCGTGGCAAGGAACGGTAGGCCGGATAGCGACATCGTACCGTCTATAGACATGGTTCCAGAGAGAGTAAGCGTGGAAACGCCATTCGCCAATGACGCTAACACGTCCTGCTCATCGCTGGTCGAAACGTCCTGCGCATGAGTACCTGGCGTCGTATTGTTCGACGTGGTTTGAGGCGTCGTGCATGCCTGGATCGTAACAAGGCCAGTTGCCAAGACGACGCGTAGCGTCTGCAGAATCAGGTTGTGATGGTGTTTCATCGAACGCAAATATCCAACTTTGTACGTCAATCATTCGCCACGGGAACCTGAGATATTCAATCGAGGTTATGGCCCGCCGGTAACAGTACTATAACGTTTCACGAATTCTCATGGTGTACGTCACGCGCAAGGCACATTTCAGCGCCGCTCACAGGTTGTACAACCCAACGTTCACCGACGAACAGAACGAGCGCGTTTTCGACAAATGCAACAACCTGCTTGGACATGGTCATAACTACACGCTCGAAGTGACGGTTCGAGGCATTCCCGACCCAGCCACCGGATACGTGATTGACCTGAAGATTCTCAAAGACATCCTCGATCACGTCATCATCGACAAGGTTGATCATAAGCACCTAAACTACGATGTTGAGTTCCTGCGTGGCATCATCCCGACCGTAGAAAATCTATGCGTTGCGTTCTGGCAAGAGCTCGAGCCCAATTTACCGTCAGGTACCCTACATAGCATTCGGCTGTTTGAGTCTGATCAAAATCTCTGCGACTACTTCGGCGAGCCCGTTGAACTTCCACGTTGGACGTCAGCGGAAGTTCCGACACATCTACCCTCTGTGGTTTGAAACGTATGATGAATAACGAAAAAAACATTCTCTCTCTCGTCGATCTCGACGACGCTGAGCTTGAACACCACCTATTGTCGAAGGGCCTATATCCGCGGACATCTTCAGGCGGGCATCCGCTGTTCGATGCCAATGGTAATCTACCGATCGATGAAGCCGAGCGTGAAGTCATGATTCGTGCTTTGGAGCACAAGTTTGCCGAGGTGTTGGACATCCTTCGTATCGATCGTAACGACCCGAACAGCACCGACACACCCTTCCGACTGGCACGAATGTGGGTTAACGAACTGTTCGATGGTCGATTCTCCCAACCTCCTCGTATAACTGTCTTCCCTAATCGCAAGCATGTCGACGAGCTTGTGATCAGTTCGGGCATCAAGGTTATGAGCGTCTGCTCGCATCATTGGCAGCCGATCAACGGAACGTGTGCCATTGGTTACGTCCCTCGCGACAAGGTAATTGGCCTAAGCAAGTTCACACGTATCGTGGAGTGGTTCTCGAGGCGTGGCCAGATACAAGAAGAGCTTGGCGAACAGATTGCGGACTTTCTGGTCGAATTGCTCGATCCCATTGCGTTGGGTGTGGTTATCTCGTCCAAACACTACTGTATGATCGCCCGTGGCGTAGAGGCGCATGATAGCTCAGAAATGACGACATCGGTGATGCGTGGCGAACTCTCCACCAATCCGTCACTTCGTGCGGAGTTCCTTAAGCTCATCACGAAGTCGTAGGTTTGCCGCTCTATGAAGAGCGGTGCTAACACAAGATTCGAACTTGCCTTCTGGCAATGTGGTCAGCTCGTTGCAGGTGTCGACGAAGTTGGTCGCGGTGCCGTCGCAGGTCCTGTCGTGGCTGCGGCTGTTGTTTTTGATTCGAACGCCGTTCCTGAGGGGCTTGACGACTCGAAGATCCTCTCGGAAAAGCGCCGACGAGAGCTAGACACACAGATTCGCCGAGTGGCTCTGGCAGTTTCGGTTGCCGCGGTAGAGGCAGCTGACGTTGATCGCATGAACATTCTGAATGCAACGTTTGTGGCAATGCATCGTGCCATCGACACATTGCCGCTTCAGCCAGACCATCTCCTTGTAGACGGTAACAGATTCCAGTTGCATTCCATCCCAAACACATGTATCGTTAGAGGCGACGCGACCTCGGTATCGATTGCTGCAGCATCAATCATTGCAAAGACCTATCGCGATGCGTTGATGCGCCACACATACCATCAGACTTTTCCGATGTACGGCTTCGATAGACACGTCGGATACGGAACGCGCCACCACCTTGCTATGGTGCAACAACACGGCCTATGCGAACTTCACCGTAGGTCGTTTCTGCGACGGCTCCTCGACACATGATACTAACTCTGTCGCCGTACGATCTTGTCACCGTCGTTGTGATACTCACCGTTACCATTGTTCTTGGTCTGAAGGGGGCATCGCATGCCACTTCGCGATTGAGCTCTGCGCGTGAGTACATTCTTGCTGGTCGAGCGCTTACACTCCCACTGTTCGTGGTAAGTCTGGTTGCCACGTGGTATGGCGCAGTTCTAGGTAGCGGGGAGTTCATCGTACGTCATGGTATCGCAATGATCTTCTGCTTTGGTCTGCCATATTACCTCGCAGCGATTGTGTACGCTATATGGTTCATACCACGGTACCATCGACTTCGCGCTGTGAGTATTCCGGACATGCTGGGATCGATGTACGGGCCAATTGCACGCCGCGCTGCCAGCATCGTGATGTTGGCCATGACGATACCTGCCGCCTACGTACTTATGCTCGGGACCTTCGTAGATGGAATGACCGGGTGGGGGATTGTACCATCAATGGCAGTGGGCACCTTGGTTGCCGGTAGCATCGTGATTCGTGGTGGACTTCGCTCTCATGCAGTTTCCAACAGTGTTCAGTTCCTTTCGATGTTCGTTGGTTTTGGAGTACTGCTAGCGGCATGTTGGTTCACGTTCGGTGGACCTCGGAATCTTATAGACGAACTTGCTCCGTCGGCGTTCGATGTGCCAGGAACGCTAGGATGGCCCATGATTATTGCGTGGTGGTTCATCGCATTGCAGACGTTCGTGGACCCCAACGTGCATCAGCGCATTTCAGCCGTCGGCTCTCCACGCACAGCGCAGCGCGGCGTCATCATTAGTGTGGGCTTCTGGATACTGTTTGACATCTTACAGTTGTCAACAGGCCTTTACGCGATGGCCTTTCTTTCGATAGATCGACCGATAGATACCTACCTCGTTCTGGCACAAGCAGTGTTACCCCCGATCTACAAGGGCTTGTTTGTTGCAGGAGTTGTTTCCGCCATCGTGAGCACTCTTGATGGCTATGCGTTGGCAGCAGGTGCGACGCTTTCGCACGACCTGTTACCAGCATGGTTTGGAGGTCGTTGGCGGTATGCCTTGGGACTGTGCATCGTGTTCATTGCAGCCATCGCCTTGGCAAGCGTCGTCCCGAGCGTGGTTGATCTTCTCTTTTACGCGGCCTCCGTAGGGGTTCCTGCGTTCTTACCAGCAACGCTCATCGGCTTTTCGCGATGGCGTGACACGGTACGCCAGTTAGGTTGGTGGCTTATCGTAGCACCCGCAACAACGTCGATACTCGCGATTATCGCACAGCGTTACTCGGGTGCCCCCTTTCTAGCAGGAGCCGAGGGCATGGTAGCGGGGCTACTAACAAGTTGTAGTATGATTGGTGCTATTGCGATTCGATCGCGCTTGTCGACATAACATGACCGGACCAGTTATAACGCTCTCGAATGTTGTGAGTATTGTGCGATTGATACTCACCGTACCCATCGTGTACTTGGTGCTGGAAGAGCGCGGTGCAGAGGCCATGGTGCTCTGTATCGTGGCAGCATTTACGGATTGGCTTGATGGCGCTGTTGCGCGCAAGACGGGAACAGTTAGTGAATGGGGTATGGTGTTTGATCCCGTTGCAGACAAGGTGCTTGTAGGTGGTGTGATGGTGGCCCTGCTCGTCACCGAACGTTTTCCGTTGTGGTTTGTGCTCGTTGTACTTTCGAGAGATGTTGTGATCCTGGTTGGTAGCATTGTAGCAACACGGGTTACGAAACGTGTTCTGGCGTCGTTGTGGAGTGGCAAGATCGCTGTCTCACTCATAGCTCTTACCGGGATTGTGGCGATGCTTGATCGTTCTGTCGTTGTTGATGCACTTATGGTAATCAGCTGCGCAGCGATGGCCGTATCTTTGTACGATTATGGCCGACGACTTGGCCAAATTCTTCGGGAACATACGACTCCACAACGATAGCGGCGGACTGACCATGGGATTCTTCGACAAAATCAAAAGCACGATTCAGACTGCCGTAGGTACTGTTTCTGACGCGTTGAACATTGACCGTCTTCGCGAAGGACTTGAAAAGACGCGTACATCGTTTGTCAGTCGACTTAAGTCGATTCTCTTTGCAGGGCGCAAAATCGATGCGGCCTTACTTGAGGAAATCGAGGAAATATTGCTGACATCTGATGTTGGCCTCCAGACTACGGAGAAGCTTATCGATCGCTTGAAGATCCGCGTTCGTGACGAAAAGCTGGAAGACGCGCAGGTCATCACATCGGTTCTCAAGGAGGAGATTGAGCGCTTACTCGTGTCTACTCCATCTGGCGAGAACGATGCGATTTTCACTTTTGGTGCAGAACGACGCCCATTCGTGATTATGGTGATTGGCGTTAATGGTGTTGGAAAAACTACGACCATTGGCAAAATGGCGCATACGTATAGGCAATCCGGTCGAAAGGTGATTATTGGAGCTGCCGACACATTTCGAGCTGCTGCGAACGAGCAACTAGAGGTCTGGGCCGAACGGGCAGGTGTCGAGGTAATCCAGCAACAGCAAGGTGCCGACCCAGCGGCCGTCACGTTCGACACGCTTAAGGCAGCCATTGCCCGGGACTCGGACGTCGTGATCATCGACACTGCGGGTAGACTGCATAACAAGCAAGGTCTGATGCAGGAGCTCGAGAAGATTGGTCGTGTGATGAAGAAGGTAAAACCGACGGCGCCAGATGAGGTGTTTTTGGTACTTGACGCAACTACTGGTCAGAACGCCCTGCAGCAAGCGCGCGAGTTCACGAAGGTAGCCCCGATAACTGGACTCGTGCTTACGAAGCTTGATGGCACCGCAAAGGGGGGCGTTGTGCTAGCCATTGCAGACGCGATGCAACTTCCTGTTCGGTTTATCGGCGTTGGCGAACGTATCGACGACTTGCAAGTGTTCAATGCTCAAGCCTTTGTTGATGCGATGTTCGAAGATCGTGCTTCTGCCTCCGATGGAGAAGTCTAAATCGCATCGGTTTCGACGTCCAGGCAGATGGATCTTCATCGCCTGCGTTGGTATCGCGCTTGTTATCCTTGGCTTAACCGCTCGCGACCAGTCGCGAAGGGCCGAGATGTCAATCGGTACAGCTCTTACGATTGACACGGCGTCGTCCTTTACGACGGCTATTATTAATCGCAAGTCGTTTGTACCTCCATCGCACGGATTCCCATCATCTGCGCAGATTGGCTTTGCGTTGCGGATAGCCAGGATTGACTCGGTGTTTCGCCGCGAGGGTGTAGCGCAACAGGTTCGCTCAAAGACTCTTGCCAGAGAGTTTAATCAGTCGATGATGTCGATAGCGGAGTATCGCTGGATTTCGACGACCATTGTAGGGCACTATACCGCCAATGCGTTACACGATGCCCCCTTCCACCAAGGAATGGAGGAGCGACTGCGGATGGTTGAGGATCTCTTGATGCGGGCAACGGGCAGGGATATGAGGAGACTCTCGGCTGTTATCGACGAGCTAGGCGCACCGGCATCATGACCGTGTGGTTTTTTGTTTCGGCAGTTTGCTACATCGCTACTGCTGGTCTAGGCATAACGGCGTGGTTGAGAGGCACATCGTTTGGACATTTGCATCACGCTGCTTTTGCAATGGCGTTAACAACGGGGATTGTTGCCGCTGTGGAAGACGTGGGACCAGACGTGATAGGTGCCACGGCACTTCTGCTAGCAATGCCGTTTTGTCCGGCCAGAACCCGTCGGCACCGTGTTGTTGGGATGGTAGGACTCTGCATCTATGTAGTCGGTTTTATCCTACGGTTCACTGGTAGTCTGGGATAGGGATTGAACGTTGGCGTGGCGTAAGTGTCACGTTTTTACCCCGTCGCGACACAAGGACATCTGCCGGCCAATGAGATACGCCGGCACTACGAATCCTTGACGAGTCTGTGACTGCTGTGTACCACATTGCCTTCGTTCTGCTGTTGCTTTTTCCGAGTTGGGCGATTGCTCAAATCGACGCCAGTACGGTAGTTACTCACCGTTTTGTCGACGACGTTCCCGCCAATGGAGCGTATGCAGTTACTGTTCGTTGGTATGCCAGTGCAGTAGATGGCGACATTTTACATTCGGAGTCACAGACGATTGATGTGTACGACTCCGTTGCGCATATACCGTTGGGTCGAATGCAACCGATACCCGACATCGTGTGGCTACGAGGTGCACGCTATCTGGGTATCACGTTCAACGGCCAGACCGAACGTCAGCCTCGTCTAGTGCTCACGCCCGTACCGCTCGCGCTTGCTGCCCGTCGAGCCGAGGTAGCCGAACGACTCTCACCCAACGTTACCGGCGTTGTAACAAGCATCAACGAGGTCGCCGGAAACGTATGGCTCGTTGGAGAGGGGGGAATCAACGTGCAACGGAGGGGCAGTGTCTTCACGTTCACAACCGATGGCACCGACACGCTCCATCAGGGCACCATGGTTGGCAACGCAACGACTGCCACGTACTTCCTCCAGCTCCCTGCGCCACTCAGGCATGTCCACGATCTCAGAGTCGATGTCGCCACTGCCGACGGCAGTCATGTCGGGGTCGACGTCGTGACGTACGACGCCGCACGTCTTAGCGTTGAACTTCGATGTACCGCTGTGCTAACGCCTGACGACCACATTCGCTGGTCATACCGTCCCTAGCCACCATTACTCTCATTCACAAACCCAATCAGAAGGAGTTCATTCATGTATCTCGCCATTCGTATCACGCTAACGGTCATGTTCTGTGCCGTTGCATCAGTCACGTCGTTTGCACAAAGTTTCACCACGGGAACCCTCAACCTTCGGAACAGTTCTGCTCAGTCCGTTTCTCTCACGTCTCCATCGTCAGGCGTTACACCGTATACCATCCAACTACCTTCATCGACAGGGGGCGTCGGTCAAGTTCTCACGATCGACGCTATCACGGGGTCGACGGCCACACTTCGGTGGTCTGAAGCAAGCTACTGGGGCTTAGTAGGATCGTCGATTTCCGCAGGCGGCACTGCCGTTGGGCAACAGTACCTTGGTACGAGCAACGCTCAAGACGTAGTATTGGCAAGTAATGGGCAAGAGCGCCTGCGCATATTGGGTGTTCCGGGGCCTGGCCAAGGACGTATTGGTATCGGCACAAGCACACCGTCGAGTTTTGTCGATGTGGCGGGCGACCTACGGTTGTCCAGTAGTGGTACGGCGTCGCTCCTCACGTTTGCCGAACCACTGGCAGACGGAACGAACACAACGAGCTTTCGCGCTCAGGCTCAGTCTGCCGACATTACCTACACGCTTCCCGCATCAGCTCCTGCTGCCAACGGCATGGTTCTAACAGCAACGCCAGCAGGCACGATGCAATGGGCTTCGCCACAGTCGTTCATGGGTCGAGGCACGTTTGCTCCTCCAGGCGTTGGATTCGTCCACGTCATTCCAACCACTGGCTACGACGTGCAACCCGGTGACGTTGCCCTTGTAAGCGTGCGTGGACCTGCCGGTTCAACCATCGCATACACCATCACGGCAATCGATGATGTTGCCAACACGATTACCGTCGAAACTTCGACGGACCTGACCACTGCCGACCGAATCACGTGGGCAGTCATTCCACAGTAACGATGGAGCGTACCCCCATCCTAAGCGCATGGCAGCTTCGGTTTGTAGCCGCGCTGCTGCCCGCCTGTGTGCTCGCCGTTGAGCTCCATGCGCAAACGTTCCGCGCCGGGCGTATCGATCTTGATACGCTCGGCGTTTGGGACGGAGTCAACGGAGCCTACGTCGGCTCATCGACGTTGCAACCTTTGTCGATAGTGAATGCAAGCCCGATCCCGCAGCCATTGCGGTTGTATACCGGTCCGGGCGGCATATTGCTTGGCTTAGAATTGTCGGGTGCTGGCGACGTCTCATTACCATTACGCCTTGGTGTTGGCAACGGCATAGCTGCATCCACATCGGAACGCGTTCGCATAGGGTCTATCACAGGAAGTGTAGGCACAGGAGTGACTATCGACATGCGTTTCGCCGACTCAACTACAGGGCTCAGCATCCGCGATGTCGGTGAGTCGGGCAGTATCGGAGCTGGCATTGCCATTACATCAGCGGCTAATGGTACAGGCGTTGGAATCCGAATTGGCGGCCCAACGGGATCGGGAAGGCCTACGTTGCTCACCGGCATCGACGTGACAGGTGGAACGGGACTTCGGTATAACTCCCTGAGTGCCGGCGGCGGTAAGGGGATAGACATTGGATCAACAATGCCCCCTAACATCGGTATCGAAGTAACGGCTGCGGGTTCCGGACACATAGCTGGTATCTTTCGAGCCAATACTCAAGGACTAGGTCTACTTGGTGTAAGTCGGAGTGGTTCGTTTATCGATCCAGATCATCGTCCCCGCACAGGTGTCTTTGGATATGCTGCTACGGCAAGCAATATCGCTTCTGAAGTCGTTACTGGAGTGCGCGGTGAAGCACTACGCAGCGGAGCCGGCGGTACGAATACGCTTAGTATTGGTGTAGATGCCGAAGCTACATCGACGTCAACAGCTCACGGTGGGCTCGTCGTTGGTATTCGAGCTAGGGCTTCAACGTCGGGTGCAGGCACAACGGCTGCAATCGCGTCTCTAGTCGAAGCAGATACCGGACGTGGACGACTGGCAATGGCAGTTCGCCGCGGCGATACCTACCTAGGCAGTACAACCCACGACCGTCCGGCAGGAGGGTGGTCGTTCACTGAAGGTCTTCTCGATGATAATCTATCGACCACGTGGATGTATGATGCACGCATTAGTGGTGGACTAACACTACGTGGCCGTACATCCGCATCGGCAACGATTCTAGGTCCGAATAGCGGACAATGGAAATACCGTTGGCCATCCGAGCCACCCGACGTTGGCTTTACACTTGGCGTTATTGGACGTCAAAACGATACGTTTCAACTCGGATGGATGCCCGTAGCTGCCTCGGTCTATCTCCAGTTTGAGCCAGGCGACCAGATTATTAACCAGTTGGGAAACCGCAACGTGGTTGTTGCCTCTTCTTCGCAAGCCGGATCGCGCTTGATAGGCATGGCCGTTCCTAACCATCCCGTCATTGTTCACTTCATCAATATCGCCAACCAGTTGACGATTGTGCATGAGGACATCGGTGCACCCGCCGAGCAGCGTCTACGGTCGCCGTTTGGGAACGACATCATTATTACCGACGAGGGCGCTATAACGTTCTGGTACGACGTCATCGGCCAACGATGGCGCGTGATTTCGTACATTCCATGATGCTCCATCGGATGTTGTTCTCCCTCTTTACTCTTGCATCAGTACTTGTTGGCACCCTGAGTAGCCAGCCACCAACCTTCGTAGGGGGCGATGCCCAACGCTATAGCGAAGTAACGCGGATTGACACCTGTTCGAATACCATAACAGTGCCGAATGGCTTCGCTTACCGCCCAGGTGACCACGTCATGCTCGTACAAATGAAGGGTGCAACGATTGACACGAACGAGTCGCCCTTAGCGGGACAACCAGTAAGTGCCAACAACGTTGGACTGTATCAACGTAACACTGTGACTTCGTCGGATGCTTTCTCGGTCACGATGCTATTTCCAATCGATGCGGGCTTTGATGTTAGCAATCACGTCCAGTGTATACGCATCGTCTCTGGACGCTCGCTGCGTACCAATGCCCCTTTGGAAGTTCAGCCATGGAACGGAGGGTCGGGCGGGATACTGGTTATCGAATGCTCCGACACGCTATTCTTGAATCACGACATTATCGTCCGGGGCAGTGGATTTCGTGGCGGCGTGTCGAGCAGAAACACGGCGGACTCTAACATCACGCAGATGTTCCTTGATGCCGATGATGGTCGGGGCGGGTTTAAGGGAGAAGGTCCCGTACGCCTACCCAGTCGCCGCGCATGTGGCAAAGCCCCAGCTATCAGTGGCGGTGGTGGTGGCAACGCAGGTAATGGCGGCGGTGGCGGTGGGGCAATGGTGTCACGTGGAGGTACGGGTGGACGTCAGACGACTGAGTACAGTCGCTTTGACGCTGGAGGTATCGGTGGCTACCCGCTGTTGCTGGACCACTCAACCCTACGCTTGATACTAGGGAGTGGAGGCGGTGGCGGTCATCAGAATGACTTTTTGGGAGGAAAGGGTGGTAACGGTGGGGGACTCGTCCTGATTAGCGCTAAAGCCATCGTTGGTACTGGTGCTCGGCGTATTGATGCACGTGGATTGGCGGGAGACTCCACTCGCGGCGATGGCGCAGGAGGAGGAGGCAGCGGTGGCATGGTAATCCTCGACGTTGATACGATTGTTGGCAACGTTACCGTTGATGTTCGAGGTGGAGAAGGAGGCATGGCCTTTCCGTTTGGCTTGGCCTGTTATGCACCTGGTGGCGGAGGTGGTGGAGGTCTAATTGGCATTCCTGTCAATCGGCGGCTGCTTTCTGGCAACTTTTTCTCGAATCTGGACTTCGGCTCCAACGGACAGAATCAACCAGAGCTCTTCCAGTGCTTTGGTGAACGCCACCTTGACGCAACGAGCGGCCAGATTGGCGAGATTGTGATAGTTGGCCCACTTCGCCAGAGTCGCGACACAGTCTTACGACCAGTACTCGTGCCACGCGACACATTGATTTGCCCTGATGAATTCGTTATCGCAACCGTCGCTAACGCTACATCTGTGCGGTGGAGTCCGTCCGGCTTAGTCGAAAACCCAACCTCGTTTACAACTCGTACCGTTCCAATCACCAGCGATACGTTCATCGTTGCAGCAATGTCGATTCGCGGGCAATGCGAGGTGTTTGACACTCTGCGTATCCGTGTGCGCCCTCGCCAGGACTCAACGATTGTAGCTGGCCCGCGCGGTCCATGCGTTGGTCAGCCCGTCACGTATTCGCTTCCAGTTACAACTGCTGACATTCCTCGATGGAACGTCTCGTCAATCTTGGGAACACGATCGTATACGGCGTCAACGATCGACACAACGTGGTCGAACGTTGGCATCGTGCGACTGTCGGTTTCGTTTACGGATACCAGTGGATGTCCACAACAAGTTGAACTCGATGTAACAGTCTCCGACTCGCTAACTCCCTCGATTCGTGGATTGCGACCGTTGTGTCTCGGAGATAGCCTCGAGCTTGACGCTGGCGAAGGATTCGATTCCTACCTATGGTCTAACGGAAGCACCAGTCGTACAACGGTCATACGCGACTCTGGTCAGATTAGCGTGTCCGTTTCATCGACTAACGGTTGTCAAGGGTCTGC
>JALHPC010000042.1 GCA_022842685.1 Candidatus Kapaibacterium sp. | reverse complement strand
TTGAGGTGGAAAGAAACATCCGTTACACTACGTCCTCATGCCGAAGCGGTCGGATTCGTTGTCGTCGACACCAACGCCGAAAACCACTGTGCTGCGAACGTAACGTGCACATCTCGGACGCCGGCGTTAATACCAAGGTAGGGTTGATTGTGTAAACAAACGCTGCACGTTGTTGGCTTCATGGCCCACCTCTACTTGACAACCATGAAGGACTGCGAGCGCCACTCGCCGGCTGTGCGCACGCGGCAGATGTACATGCCGCTGGCGAGGCCCAAGGTCGGCAACTCGATAGGCGACGCCTGTAGGCGGCCTTGTGGCACACGCAGGGCCTCGCGGCCGTCAGAGCCAACAACAACGCATTCGTCAACGGTACCGGCTGGCATCACCACGGCAATGCGGTCCGGCCACTGCCGAAACCAAGACGGTATCACTAGACCTGTGTCGCCTGCCACAGATACGCTGGCGCGTGGGACGAGACGGCGGTGACGAATGACCCATGGCGTTTCATCTCCTACCTTCGGTTCATTGTGAATGCACGTCCCCGACGTTGCAGATACGTACGTTGGTAAACCGAGGGTCTCGCCAAATATTCTGAAGCTGGCGTCGCAGATAGCTGTGGACCTAGCACCTTCAGCATCAAACATCCATACTGGGTAGCGCACACCAACGTTTCCACATATTATCAGGCGCCCATCATCAAGTGCCAGCTGCTGTATCGATTCATCTGTAAACCGAACAATATTTTGTCTACTACCTGCGAAGGCGTCAAAGTAGCGTTGCTCCTTGGTTTCGGTGTGGATGGCCACAACGTAGGGCGCATAGCCGTCGCGCATGCGCGTGGTGACCACGTAGAGCCACGGCGAGCCGGGCGCACGCCGCGCCACCGTCGCCTCGGCATTCCAAAATGGGCCGTGCGAGCGGATAAAGCGCCCCGTCACGGCGTCGTATTCGTCGACTCCCACGTTTCGCGAGCGGTATAACAAACCATGCGCGTCGTCGAACCACCATGTGGACTGAAGTTCGTTCTGGAATGTGGCCAGCTCTTTATAGGTGGGCAGTTCGTACAGCTTACCTGGGTGTACACCACGTTGGTGCTTTGACGATATCGCTGACATGGGAATGCCAGCAGAATCAACCGTATAAACGACTGAGTCGGCGATTAAATCGACAATCGCAATCATGTGGTTGTTATACGGAGCATCGGGGAACGGTCGATATCGGCGACTAAAGAACAACCATCGCAAATCGCTGTCAACATTGAATGATGAAGCTGTGAAGTTCGGTCCTTCACGATTGATAACTTGGGGTGCTGAGGTAATCTTGCGGTGCGTCCCAGTGGCTACGTCAACAACGTAGAACATCGCATCTGCTGCGTTGACAACCAGAAACTTCGTCCCGTCTTGGCTCGGCGTCATCGGGCCCGACAGGTCTATCGTCCACATCGTCTCACCAAGCGTATCACGGGGCGTTGTTTCGTAGGTGATAGGCGTCTGGGCTCGCCCAACGCCAGCGCTCAGCAAGAGTATCACCAAAAGTGCCACCGGCAGCGCTGGGGCGCAACACGCAATGCGGCGTACCTCGGCTGCTAGGCAATGCCAAAACGATTGACAGCCGTTATCTCGCATTCGAGACTGCATGAGCTGTGACATAAAACCTCCGTTAGATAGGAGTGGATGGATATGGCAGGCGCGGCGTGTCACATTGCCGCAGTCCCTATGTATATGCAATTGATAATGAGCTTCGTCACGCCTTGACGACAAAGACCAGACCCCTTGTAAGCACTCGTAGCGTTACTGTCACAAGCACAACTGACCGTCTCCTCAGGTCTGATTCCACGTCTCATAAGGCAATGTAGGGAGAAATAGCTAGTGAAAACCTTGACAAAACCACTACATGTCTTGAGGTGTTCGAGACGTGGAACTGGAAGATGAATGTCTCCTTTCACAGGACGTACAGAGTTCTATGATATCAGCACATGGTTACGTACGCCAAAATACGGCATCGCTCGACAAAACCAAACAAATCAACGATAATTACTCCTTAAGCGGGATTAGGCTCTAGTTAGCGAGTCTAACACACAACTAGCTTCAACGGTCGGGTTGAACTGCCAATTATCGGACACCATCACAATCATACCGTGCTTTCAACCTAGTATAGCTTGTGCGGAATATCAAAAGCGGCGTTACCAGTCCATTCTCGACTACCATATATCCGCTGTCAGTCTTGGCCTCGTGCGAGACCACTCATACGACAGCAAAATGAAGTATTCTCGATTACGAATGATACTGAAGTACGACACTCCAACACGTCTCCGAATAGAAGTTGAGTCGAGTAGAGTGCCTGTTAATGTCGGTCCTAGATTGACCTAATTGAAGCACCGACGGTGGAACGGTGCGACTGTTAACATTGGTCAATTTGTACTGACACCTCCTGAAAGCGCATATCAGAGCGATTGATCGACCTCTGATGCGATACGATTCGTAATTTTGAGCTTCCACTGTGCTCAGTTTGAGCGCCGCGGATGTAGCTGGATGCTTAGATGAGCGTCTCTCTCAAAAATCCTGCATTACTATCACCTGTGCTTTGTCATCTAGTGGCTACCCCAAGACTATTCATCTCTTACAGTTGGTCCAATCGTGCTCATGAGGCATGGGTGCTACAGATTGCTACAGAACTTCGCGATTCTGGCGTTGACGTAATTCTTGATAAGTGGGACCTCAAAGAAGGAGATGATGCGCACGCTTTCATGGAGCAGATGGTGAGCGATGCTTCAATACAGAAAGTACTGATGATCTGCGACGAGGACTACGTTACCAAGGCCGACGAACGCAAAGGTGGTGTTGGTACCGAGACACAAATTATTACGCCTGAGATCTACTCTGCCTCAGTCCAAGCGAAATTTGTAGCCGTTGTACGCGAACGACGGCCCAATGGAGAGCCGTTTCTCCCAATCCACTATCGCAGCCGTATCTACATTGATCTAAGTGATCAAGCTACGTATACAGATAACTTCGATAAACTCCTCCGCTGGATCTTCGACAAGCCCGTGCATAAGAAGCCAGCGCTTGGCAGCATGCCAAACTTCTTGAACGATGACAATTCTGATTTCAAGCTCGCGACATCATCACGTTGTCGTAGTGCACTTGAAGCGATACGCACGAATAGTGCCAATGCAGATGGTCTTATCAAGGAGTACTTTGATCATCTTATCACCGAATTCAAGAAGCTCAGGTTATCTGCGCCACAGGACGGAACCGTTTTTGACGATACCGTCGTCGCCTCAATCGACGCGTTCTTGCCCTATCGGAACGAAGTCATCTCCGTTTTTGCGTCGATAGCAAGATTCCGCGACACGCCCGAAGTGCGGCGCTCGCTCCACAGATTTTTTGAAGGACTTATCCCGTTCTTGTTTGAACCTTCCAACTCCTTTTACCTGCACGATAGCAGTGCCGATAACTATCGATTCATCATCCACGAGCTCTTTCTGTACTGTATCGCGCTACTCGTCAAAAACGAAAGGTTTCAGTTAGCAGCAGAGTTAATCGAAACGGACTATTATGTTCCTAGACTTGCAAACAACGATAGCGAGATGTTCTCATTCGAGGTGATGCGTAAGCACATGGATTCTCTAGTGACGCGCAACCAACGGTTGAAACTCAGTCACCTTTCACTCAGAGCCGACATGCTTGAGCAGCGGAGTAAGCATACGGATGTTCCGTTTAGAGACATTCTGCAGGCGGATTTCATTCTGTTCCTGCGAGACCATCTCGACAGACCGGCTGGGAGTTTTCATTGGTACCCTGAGACGTTGCTGTATGTGTATCAACACGCTGCCGCCTTTGAAGTATTCGCAAGATCAAAGTCAGCGCGCTACTTCGATAGTATGAAGCCTCTTCTCGGAATATCGTCTAAGACTGACTTAGCGGATTTGCTGGATCGTTTTGAAAAGGAACCACAGCTTATCCCAAAGTGGAGCTACCATTCCTTTTCGCCAAGGGCTCTAACGGCCTTCGAACAGATTGGAACGAAGCCTTAGTTTGCGGATGACAGTAAATGGCAAGGCTCTACGTTGTCTTTCGTATGTCGAAGGTTAGTCAAGTGTGTTTGACACGCATGAGCTTTGTGTGGGGTCTTCGCCCCCCCTCACCCCCGCAATCCCTCATACAACCCACCATGATCCAAAAGTGCGCGCAGAATGCCCAGAAGAATCTTCGGGTCGTCCAATGCCTGTTTGCTCATGTTGCCATGGGCGTCCATGGCGGCCATGATTGCTGTTTGTAGTTCAAATCCCGCCACGCCGACAAAACATGCTGCGCATATCGACGGCCTTTGGCCAGGTACATGCTGCGCATATCGACGGCCTTTGGCCAGTTTCCAGCTGCGAAGCAGCGCCATCCCCCTACCGTACCACCGTTAGCGTGGCGTTGAACGCCCGCCCGCCTGACTGTACACGCAAGAGGTAGATGCCCGTAGGCCATGACGAGACGTCGAGCGCGTAGCGCTCGGACGCCGTGGTGTGGCGCGCAGCGAGCTCGCCCGTGAGGGCGTGGGCTTCGATGGTGACGTCGCCATGATGCGAGGGTAGCTCCAGCGTGATGGCGCTTGACGCCGGATTGGGTCCGACGATGCGCACACCTTCGAGGAGGGCCATGGTGCCCACGCTTGTGCCGTCGTTGATGACAATCGTGGCTGCCTGCGATAGTGTCGTACCGCAGTCGCTGGTAACCCGACAGGTGTAGTCGCCGGCATCGGCTTGGGTAACAGCCGCTATCTCGAAAGCTGCTGCCGTAGCGTCGGCAATGGGCTGACCGTTCTTGAGCCATTGATACTGCAAGGCCGAGCCAAGGGCTTCGACGCTGAGCGTTAGGCGTTGCCCCTTATCGATGATTTGTGATGATGGCTGCGTTGTAATGACGGGGGCGTTGACGATGGCGACGTCGACCCCTTGCGAGGTGGCCACTGGGCTGCAGCGGCCAGTGACGATGCAGTCGTAGCGGCCAACGGTGGCCGGTGTTAGTGCGCTAATGGTATACGAGGCCTCGGTGGCACCGGCGATGTTGGTGTTGTTGCGACGCCACTGGTAACTAAGGCCTTCGCCCTGGGCAAGAATGCTGACGCTTGCAGGACGCCCTTCGCAGTCGGCTACGGGTGCCGGCTGGCGGGCTATCGACGGTGGGGCGACGATGGTGACTTCGGACTCGGTTTGCACAGTGTGGCCACGACTAGAGCGTACACGGACGAGATACTTGCCGGGCTGAACGTCGCGCAGTTGCCACACGTGACTCGTGGTGCGCAGTTGCGAGGCAACCGACGTCCACGTGGCGCCACTGTCGGCTGACATCTCCACGTTGTAGCGGTCTGAAGACAGCATTTCGTTGGCACCCCACGAAATGGTGGTTGTACCGCTTGCGCAGATGGTCTCGCCACCTGAGGGCGCCGATAACAGCACAACACCCTGGGCGAGCTTGCCGATGTATCCTGTTGTTGGTCCGTTGAACGTACGGCTGTACGAATCGCGTGATGTTGGCAGGTTGTTCGACGATGTGGTGGCAATGAAGTAGACGTCGCCGTTAGGGTCGCCATCGATAGCAACCACGGCGTCGTCGGCCGCGCCGACGATAAGATTTGACGAACGCGTAGCGGCAGTGCTGAGGATCGTAACGAAGCCATCGGTGGCACCACGGCGTTCGACGTTGGAGCCAGCGCCGCGCAAGGGGAAGTCCATGGACTTCGTCGAGCCGCCGACGATAACGGTACCGCCAGCATCGGATGTAACGCATACGGGATCGTCGTCGCCGGAACCACCGAAGTACGAAGATGAAACGATGCTGCGACCGTCTGCCGCCATCGTGAACAAACCCATGTCATTGCCACCGACGGGTGCCTGAACCTGACCGCCTTCGACTTGCATATTCGGCGACGTGGTGACCATCGTGATTGTGGGGCGCCCTTGAGCATCCACGTATACGCCTTTGCCAACGTCGTCGCCCGATCCACCTAGAAAGGTTGAAAAAACGAGATTGCTTCCGCTGGCGTTGAACGACACGACAACGGCATCTGTCTTTCCTCCATTAAAGACCGTCTGGTACGGCGGCGGCGGATCGACAAAATAGAACTGTATAGGAAAAGTCTGCCAGTTACTACTTGCAGTGTAGCCCGTAAGCATAAGTGCTCCAGCATCGCTAACGGCTAGAGCAGTGAAGGCATCGTCGCTGCTTCTACCCATGTACGAAGAGTACACAACTAAACTTCCGCTGGCCGTTAGCTTTGTGAAGAATCCATCAAGATTTCCCCCCGGTGTCTTCTGAAACCCGTTATTCACAGGGAAGCCTGAAGTGGATCGTGTTTCACCAGCAATGTAGATATTCAAGTCGCCATCAAGTGCAATGGCATGAGGTACATCATCGGCATTGCCGCCAATAAAGGCACCTATCGCAAGGTTGGCAACACCGCTCGTGAGTTTTACCACCACGGCGTCGCGCGCACCACGGTATACTTGACCAGCACTGCCTGTTGATGTTGGAAAATCGGCCGACGTGGTTGTGCCCGTTAGATAGATTGCTCCTTGGGCGTCGGACGTTACAGCCGTAACCAATTCATCGGCGGCTCCGCCTAAGAATGTGTACGACTTCACAGAACTAAGCGATGAATCGAATAGTGCAACAAATATGTCGCTACCGGCAGCAGCTTCGGCCTTAAATCCACCAGTTGATCCCGGAAAGCGTAGTCGGGGAGTGCCCCCAGCCACGACCACATCGCCGTTGGCAAGGCGTCGAATTCCACCATACGTGTCGAGGCCAGAGCCCAAGTAGGTGCCATAGACTATCGGGTCGATAATCATTGGCCGAGCAATGTCACGCCCCGAAATATCAAATCCAATCCGTGCACCTTGGGCATTGGCATCAACGCGCATGGCGGCATCTAATGTGCGGCCTTGTTGCAACACAACAAGGTCAGACATTGCAATGCCACTATTGCCAAACGTAATCACGTTGTTCGTTGTCGGTGTCGGCACAGCCCCTTCAACGCGCAGGGTCACAACATCGGCCGAAGCAAAGCCGGCCACGTGGATATCAAATCGCACGTTGTTGTTGTCGTAGCGGTACACTACATCAATTCCATCGTATACATCGTTAAGGGTCAGCGATTCAACCATTGGTGCCGTGCGCCACTGCGTGGCGTTATTGCCCAGAAAGAACGACGTCGTGCCCACATGTTTGCCCTGTTCTACACGACCTGGGCGTGCGGCGTCGAACGTCAGCGCTACAACGTCATCGGCACGTGTACCTGTAGCTGCGTCAACGCTAAGGCGGTCTACCACCATGCCTGTGCGCGTGATAAATATGTCGGCATCGCCACTGCGTGTAGCTGCTACCACATGTGCAGGCCATTGCCCCTTATTGATGATAAACGCACGTGGCTGCAACGACGAAGTGTGCACGGTCCCGGCAAAAGCGGCATACGAAGTAAGCAGGATAAACAGGGCGAGAATAGAAATGCACCGCATAAGCAACATGGCTGAAGGAAAACGAAATAATTCGTGCAATCTACACAGAGGATCGTTGGCACAAACCACACCACCACCAATTACCCACCGATGTTTGGGCGGCCTTTTGTGGCAGCCCTACGCGGCCCTTCTCCCTAACATGGGTAAGCGGTTCGGCTCATGCCCTCGAAGAATCGTACTGCTTCAGTATACGTTGATGCCATATCTTGCGCCCTTCATTTCTACGGTGTTACGCCATGAAGCTCAAGCGTCGTGCAATCCTTGGTTCGTTCCTCCTCCTGTCGTGCTGCGTAGCACTCAGCCAGTACCAGTCTAGCAGACTGCTTAACGTGGCGTCAGGTCTGCCCTCGAATGAGGCATACGCCCTCCACGTAGACCGCCATGGCTATACATGGATAGCCACGCAAGATGGGCTGTGTCGTTATGACGGACGTTCCGTTACGCCCTTTCTACCAAATCAACGCGACTCGACGTCGATTCTTAACCTCCGCTGCTACTCCATCATGGAAGCCAGCAATGGTACGCTGCACTTTGCATCGGTGAATGGTATATCCACGTTCGACCCCGGACGCCAGGCATTTACCAACATTACCCCGGGTGGCTCGCGAATGGCCGAGCCATTCCGTGGTACTGCCAATATGTACTTGGTAAACGATACAACGTTTGCTTTCATGCGCCTTGGTGGTACGTCGACTACCGAAAATGGCTCGAATCACTCGCTCCATATTGCCAGCTTCCGAACAGGACGTAGTCATGCCGCTCGACTACGTTTACCGAACGGTTCAGTCGTAACCATCCCCTTTACCAATGCATTGGTTAGTGGCCCCGGTGGCTCGCTCGTTGTGGCCACTCAGTATGGCTTGGCCTGGCAGTCACCACACGACACCGTCTTTACACTCAAGCCAGTTTCTGGACTACCCTTGCCACTGCCGTCGAACGCCCTGCTGATAAGGGGCACTGCCACAACTGCGTGGTTACTGTACGGTACCAATGTGGCCGTTGTCGATGTAAAAAAACAATCGATCGTTGCCACGGCAACTGCGCCCCTTCGTGGTGATGATGGCTTCTCGCAAGCCGCTTGCAGGGTTGGCGAACGTACCCTTGCCATTGTGTCAACTCAAGGGGCTTCTATCGTCGACTACCACGAACGCACTGGCATTCGCGTTCATCGCGTTGGCCCTTCTGGCCCCACAGCGGTGGGCTTACTTGCCGACTACTCGTACGACATGGTTATCGCCGATTCCGTTGGCAACGTCACGTTCGCCGGTAGTGGCGGCGTGCATTGTATAAACGTCGCCTCGCGCTCCTATCAATTTGTACCTGTTGCCCTGAACGCTACACCACTGCCGTACGGCACTGCAGTCCTGCCCATTCATCGCGACGCCCAGGGCAGAGTTCGCGCTTGGATAAGAAATATGGGGCTGGTGGTTGTTGACCCCACAGCGCCAACATTTGCTACCGTAACAGAACTACCGTTTGTTAGCAGCGCTACGTTGATTGATGAACGAACGGCCATGCTGTTCTCGTGGACCGGTTGGGCTGATGTGACGATCTACGACATTGCTTCGGGACAGCGCCGCATGTTTACGTTTGGCGCAGACCGTCTTGTTCCAACCCAACAATCTTCTGCGAATCCAAGGCCCAATGGTGCTGCTGCTGGATGCGCCATGCGCGCTCGAGACGGTAGCGTGTGGGTTGGCTGCATTGGTGCCATTCGAAAGATCCGGCTTCCAGACCTAAGCATGCAGACCTATTCCGTGGATGGTAGTTCGGTTTCGAATGTCTTTGAAAGCAATGTTGTGTCGCGGATATTTCAATTGGCCGACGGACGTATCTGGGCACTTACCGACCACGGCCGATATGAGTACGATGCAGCGAACGACCGTTTTGTCTTTCGAGCTCCTACGTCGAAATTCTCGGACTTTGCCCTTGGTGATGCCCTTGTTGGTGCTGCAGCCGGACTCGACGGCACACAATGGCTCTACGGATTTCGCGAAATTGGAATTCTGCAAACGAATGGCGCGGTAGCGCCCGTGTCGTTTTCGCCGGCCGACATGTATACAGAGCCCCTTGCAGCTATCAAGTGCTGGTGGGTGCTTGATTCTAAGACTGCCTATGGCGTGGATAGGCGAAGCGTGGTGGTGTTCGATCTGGTGAACAAAACGTATAAGCGAATTCGAAGTCCGTTTGTACCAGAAGGTAGAGAGCCGTACGTTGCCGCTGCCGTCGACCACCGCGGTGTGATGTGGGCAGCAACGGCAACACATTGCGAGAGCTTCGAGCCACGATCTGGTCGATTCCGCCTTGTCCCTCTTTCGAATCACGCCGCCGGTGTGCAAATTCAGGCAGCAATGTTCCCCCGCGTTGGCAACCTTATTCACATTGCGTTGCGCGATGCAGATGGTGGGCTGTTATACATTAACCCGCATGTGATAAGGGGCGTTCGAAAGGACGTGGCGATACATCACAATGCGTTGTTGGTGGGGGACTCGTTGCGACCGCTACCAAGGTGGTTAAATCTGTATGACACAATTTCGGTGCACTATTCTGAGTCGCCATTTACCATTCGATTTGACGTCGTTGATCCAACGTATGGCAGCTTTGTTAAATGTCGATATTTACTCGAGGGCTTCGACGAGCGGTGGGTGATGGCCTCGGACGTGTTCGAAGCTCGATATCAGCATGTCGATCCAGGTACGTATCGATTCCGCGTGCAGGTGTTCGACGTGGATGGACGTTGGAAAGAGCCACGGCAGCCAATGGTGGTGGAAGTGCGGCCGGCGTGGTGGCAGACCATTTGGCTAAAACTATCGTCGGGACTCATGATTGTTCTTGCTGGTATCGGCGTGGTGCGCTCGCGTCTACGAACGATTACCGAGCGTAATCGGCAGTTGGAAGTGCTTGTAGAGGAACGAACGCAGGATCTTCGCATCGAGCAGCAGCGTAGCGATAGTCTGCTGCTGAACGTGCTGCCTGCGTCGATTGCCGAACGCCTTAAGCGTGGCGAAAAACATGTGGCCGACTCGTACACCGAGGCCTCGGTGTTGTTTGCCGACCTTGTTGGGTTTACACCGCTTACGTCGTCGTTGACACCACACGAGGTTGTTGCAATGCTTAACGGACTCTTCACTCGATTCGACCGAGCTGCACGTGAACGGGGAGTGGAGCGCATCAAGACCATTGGTGATGGGTATATGGCTGCGGCGGGAATTCCAGATGCCGCAGCCGACCACGCACAGCGATTAGCGTTGTTCGCCGTTGATATGATTGGAATAATCCATAACTATGCATCAGAAACCGGATACGACCTGCACCTACGTGTAGGAATTCATAGCGGCGAAGTTGTTGCCGCCATCGTAGGCGAAACCCGATTTGCCTATGATGTGTGGGGCGACGCTGTTAACGTTGCGGCGCGAATGGAGGGGCTGTCGGAGTCAGATCGCATTCACTGCTCGCAGGCCTTCGTCGATGCCCTTGGTGACACGTCTGCGTTGCCCCTGCGCGTTGTCGAAAATGGCGAAACCAACGTCAAGGGCAAGGGCGTGATGTATACGTACTGGATCGAGGCCGCGTCCTAAACGTTACTTTCTGTCGTCGCCATAGAACAGCAGTCGCCACGTTTCGTTCTGAACGCTTGGCCCCTTTGTCTTCGACGACTTCTTGGGTTCCGACTTGGGCTTTTCTCCGCAACGGTGGAAGGAACGCAGGCCGGCCTGTGCCTGTATCTGACAGCCGCGCTCTTCGGAGCCGTAACGGATGGAATAGCCCGCCATTCGGTTTTTCTCGTCGCACATGGGCGTAACAACCACTTGTTCTGGCTGCAAACCTTCGGCAAGTTGTATGCGTGGGAACTCGGTTGCGCCGCCACCAACACGGTCGATGGTTTGGCACTTGTGGGTTAGTATTACAACGTCCTTCGTCTTGTCCACCACGCGCAGCGTTACAGACTTCGTGGCTTCGTCGATGACCGATTCAATCGTCATCTCGGCGGGGTTAAGACTGTCGAGAACGAGCAGGAGCGCCTCGCCATATTTAATCTCGACAATGTCGCCAACCTTCGACAGCGACTCAGTGCGCGTTTGAGATTTCTGCTTTGGCGCTTGCGTGTACGACAGGCCACCAGCCGTAGCCACAATGGCAACCGTGTCTTCGGACAGCACCGTTGGGGCATAGACAGTTTCGAAATTTCGTACTGGTGGCGGTGGCGGCGGTGGCGGCGCCGATGTACATGCAACCAAGAGAACGAGGCAGAACGACATCACGACGGAGTACATCATGGCTTGCTTTCGGAGGAATAGCTAATGGACGTGACAGAACTTCGGGCTTCCATGCATGCCCGAAGAAGCATGTCACGAAGTGGTGATACATCGAGGGGGCCAATCAACACGAACTGATGGTCGGCCAGAGACGTCAACGCGTCGAGTTCGGTTCGCGTGATGATAGGTCCAACACGCTTGAGCTCGCTCGTCGAACGTACTTCCAAGGGTGGGAACGTGCCGAGAACAACCGTGCGAACCCGCTGCGCTTGCGAACGAAGTGACGAAGCAACGGCCGACGACAGGGCCGTCGAGAAATACGGTAGCGACGGCGGCTCTTTTGACGGTTGCAGCGACTGCGATGACTGTAGCGAATCGAGCAAGGTCCGCACTTCGCTCCGGGTGCCAGTTGCTGCGTGTCCGTTGCCGTAAAACAGCGAAATCTCGGCAGACAGCGGAATGCCATCTAGGAACTCGGTGATATCGTTCCAGCCCTGTGGGTCGAGCGAAATCACAGCAATGGCAACGGCCATCTGTTGTGCTGTAGTGTCACGGTGTTCAACCGCTTGCTCGGCAACTGGCGCTTCGTCGATCTCCGACGTAGAACACGCCGAAAACTGCAGAAACAAGGCCGCTGTGATGAACACAAAAATGGAGGCACGAATCATGTGGGGGGTGGTGCAGGCCGTGGTGCCAACTCGCTTACGTTGGCAACAAAACTACGCAATACCGCCCCTTGTCCTCCTTGCTCTGCTGTCAGTCAGGTACGCTGCCCTTTACTCGCCCCGTAGGGGCCGACCTTCGTATCTTGCAGGTGTGACGAATCACCATCTAGCATCCCCCCATGAGCAAACGTCGCGCTGTTCCTCCTGTCGATGACTACGGTATTGGTACGCTGTTGGCCCTCGCGGCAAAGCGTTGGTCTTCCATTGTTGATGTTCGCCTTGACGCCTTTGGACTCTCGACCACGAAGTATGCCGTGTTGTGTGCCATCGACGCTTCGAAAGAGGGCTCTATCCTGTCGCAACGCATGATAGCCGACATGACGGGCTACGACGTCATGTTGGTATCGTCCATCATTACCAAGCTACAACAGGACGGTCTTGTTGATCGCATGCAACATCCCACCGACGTACGCGCCCATGCCATTGCTCTCTCTCAGCAGGGGGCATCGGTATTAAAGAAGGCGCACAAACAGGTGGCTAAGGTCGACCGAGACTTCTTTGCCGACTCTGCGGCTCCCGAAAAGATTCGCAAGGTCTTGTCTCCCACATTGAAACCATGAAAAATCCCTTTCGCAAGGCCTGTTCGTTTGTTCGCGTTGCCACCGTTTCGCCGCAAACGCGTCCCGCCGACATTGCCAACAACATTGCCCGCATCCTCGAGGCGGCCGACGCCGCCGTCGATCAGGGTGCGACCATCATTGTGTATCCCGAACTCTGCATTACTGGCTATACCTGTGGCGACGTGTTTACGCTGCCCAGCTTGCTAGAGGCCGCATCGACGGCACTGGTCGACGTCATGGAATGGACGCAGACGAGTGAGAAGCCGGCGACACTTGTGGTGGGGTTGCCGGTGTTGGTGGACTCGCATTTGTACAACATGGCTGCCGTTGTGCATGATGGGCGTGTGCTAGGATTGGTTCCGAAAATTGCGCTACCGAATGCCCATGAATACTACGATGCACGCTGGTTTACGTCGGGCAGCAACCTACAGCGAACCGAAGTTGACCTTGGATTTGGCGCGATACCCTGTGGCACCGACCTGGTGTTTGCCGATTCCGAGGACCCACGCCTTGTTTTGGCCATTGAGGTTTGCGAGGACCTATGGTCTGCAATGCCCCCAAGTGGTTGGCTAGCTGTATCGGGTGCAACCGTGATTGTAAATCCGTCGGCCAGCACCGAGTTGGTGGGCAAGGCGGCCTACCGTCGTACGCTCGTGCAGCAGCAAAGTGCGCGTACGTATTCGGCCTACGTGTACACGTCGGCCGGCGTTGGCGAAAGCACGACCGACGTTGTGTATGGTGGTCACCAGATTATCGCCGAGGCCGGCGAGATTCTGGCCGAAAGTGGCCGGCTATTGCGTGAGCGCGTGGTAACAGTGGCCGACATCGACCTAGACCGTGTTGTGAGCGCACGGCTTGACGCCACGTCGTGGCGGCAGGAGCCCGTGCGGGCCGTGCGGCGCATCGCCGTAGACTTTGCCCTCGATCAACCACCGACGGTTGCGCGCCCAGTTCGCCGACGCCCCTTTGTACCAACTGCGCCTGATGAGCGGCGCCAGGTAGCAGAGGACGTGATGCGTATCCAGACGATAGGACTGGCGATACGTGCCGAGCGTGCAAGGGCCCGACGGTTGGTGATAGGGGTTTCGGGCGGGCTCGACTCCACGTTGGCACTCCTAGTATGTAATGCCGTGGCGCAGGAGATGGACGGCGATGTTACAACCCTTGCGGTAACCATGCCGGGGCCGGGCACAACGGACCGCACGTTGCAGAACGCGAGAGCACTGTGCAGTGCCCTAGGTATCGAGCTGCGCGAGATTCCCATTGGACCAGCCGTAGAGCAGCACCTACGGGATATTGGGCATCGTGGGCACCACGACATCACCTTCGAGAATGCGCAGGCGCGCGAACGCACGCAAATTCTGATGGACCTTGCCAACATGGAGGGGGGCCTTGTAGTGGGTACCGGCGACTTAAGCGAGTTGGCCTTGGGATGGTGTACGTATAATGCAGACCACATGTCGATGTACGGCGTAAACGCCGGCGTACCTAAGACGCTCGTGCGGCATATCATCGAAGAGGTTGGCAAGGCCGACGAAGCCCTGCGAGCTGTGCTTGCCGATATCGTAGAAACTCCAGTCTCGCCAGAACTGCTGCCTCCCACTACGAGCGGCATCATTGCGCAGCGTACAGAAGAAGTCTTGGGTCCCTACGAACTGCACGACTTCTTCCTCTACCACGTTGTGCGCCTCAAGCTTCCCGCCGCCACTGTGCTTACGTTGGCCGTCGAGGCGTTTGGCAAGGACTTCCGGCCACAGCAGATTGCTAGGTACTACCGCACCTTTGTGACACGGTTCTTTTCGCAGCAATTCAAAAGATCGAGTATGCCGGATAGTGTCAAGGTTGGTACAGTGGCCCTGTCGCCGCGTGCCGACTGGCGCATGCCGAGCGATGCCAGTGCTGCTGTGTGGTTAGAAGAGCTCGACGAGCTATTGGCGCAATGCAATGTACAGCGGTGACCAAAATTGCCTTTGCGAGCTAGGCTTGGACTACCGAGCGCAATGCCTATCTTCGCGCTTGTTCGAGTCGTCGACGAAGAGTTGAATTGTATCTCAAGGTCGTAAGTTTTTATGCAGCAGCCACAGAGAAGTAACGTTCCGGTCCGGGTTCTCATTGCCGATGACCACGAGATATCTCGCATTGGCATCCGGCGTTTACTCAGCACATCGTCGGATATTGAGATTGTTGCCGAGGCCGTAAACGGCGTTCAAACCCTCGATTTAGCACGTTCGCTGAAGCCCGACGTCGTATTGATGGACGTGAACATGCCCACGATGTCGGGTATCGATGCTGCCTCGCGATCCAAGAGTGAGCTGCCGGGCATTAAGGTTATCATGCTAAGTGCTGCCAACGAGCAGGAGACGATTGAGCGTGCCATGTATGCCGGCGCAGATGGATTCCTGACGAAAGAGGTGGGCAGCATAGAGCTTTGCGATGCTATTCGCAACGTCATGCATGGCGAGCGGGTGTTCAGCAAGTCGATTATCGCTACACTGGAAGGCGAAGAGAAATCGCGTCCCGAAGACCAGCCGCATTTTTCACTTACCAAGCGCGAAGAAGAAATCGTGGCACTTGTGGCAGCCGGCCTTACCAGCCAAGAAATAGGCAAAAAGCTCTTCATTTCGCATCGTACGGTTGAAACGCATCGGGCTCGAATCATGGATAAGCTTGGCGTTAACAACACGGCGGGCCTTGTTCGATTTGCGTTGTTGCACGCAAAGTACTTCAACCTAAGCACGAACGACCGCTAGCATTCGTCGGTGAACGCCGCACGAATGGCACAAGCAACCGCTACATCACGTCCCGACATTATTGCGCGCCTGGGCTCTCTCGAGCTTCGGGCGCGTGCCGTTGTCGAGGGCTTCATCACTGGCCTGCACCGGTCGCCGTTTCACGGCTTTAGCGCCGAATTCTCGGAGCACCGCCAGTATCGCCTTGGCGACGAACTCAAGCACATCGATTGGCGCATCTATGGCCGTACCGATCGACATTACGTCAAGCAATTCGAAGACGAAACCAACTTGCGCTGTATCGTTGCCGTCGACACATCGGCATCGATGTCCTATGCCTCGCCTGGGAATGTGTCCAAGTACACCTATGCCACAACGTTGGCGGCCAGCATTATGTACTTGCTGCTGCGGCAACGCGATGCAGCAGGTTTGGCATTGTATGCCGACGACTTGCACACCTTCCTGCCAGCTCGATCGCGTATGAGTTGGGTTCAGCAACTGCTGGCCACTGTCGAGTCTACGCAGCCATCCAACGCTACATCTACGGCCCGTGCCTTGCACGTGCTAGCCGAACGTATTGGCCGCCGAGGGATGGTGGTGCTTATTAGCGACCTGCTCGACGACCCCACGTCTACCCTCGAAGCCATTCGCCACTTCCGTCACGATCGCCATGATGTGTTGGTGATGCACGTGATAGACCCTCGCGAGTTGGACTTTGGCTTTGACAGTGCAGCAGTGTTTAAGGACGTCGAAACTGGTATTGAGCTTACAACACAACCTGCACAGTTGCAGCGTTCGTACAAGGCCACGGTCGACGCCTTCTGTGCCAAGCTCAAGCGTGGTTGTCACGATCAAAATGTCGACTACGTTTTGCTTCCTACATCGACGCCATACGATGTTGCCCTGCGCGAATACCTTGTAAGCCGCCGCAGCATTCGCGCCTAGTTCGTAGGTTGCAGCCCATGAAACCACATGGACTGTACACAGCCGTTATCACGCCCTTCCACGCCAACGGCAGCGTAGACCACGACTCGTTCCGCCGCATCCTTTCACATCAGCTTGAAGGGGGCGTCGATGGCATCGTTGTGTGTGGCTCTACCGGTGAAGGAGCTACGCTCACCTCTGCCGAGAAAGAAATGCTGTGGTCTATGGCCGTCGAGCAGGTTGCCGGCGCCGTGCCCATCGTTGCAGGCACGGGCACCAACAGTACACAATCAACCATCGAACTATCGAAGGCGGCACAGCAATGTGGCGTAGATGCGCTGTTGCTGGTTACGCCGTATTACAACAAGCCCACACAGGCCGGCATTGTGGCACACCATCGTGCCGTTGCCGACGCCGTAGACCTGCCGCAGATAATCTACAACGTGCCCGGCCGAACGGGCGTTAACATTACGGCAGTCACGCAGCTTGCAATCGCTGCAGCCTGCCCCAACGTTGTGGCCACCAAGGAGGCCTCGGCTAACCTCGAGCACATGTCGCATATCATTGGCGAAGCGCCCGAGCACTTTGTGTTGCTGGCTGGCGACGATTCGCTGGCCCTACCCGCCATCGCCTGCGGCGCAACCGGCGTCATCGCTGTCATCTCGAACTACGCTCCCCGCATGTATGGGCGGCTTATCCATGCAGCACGTACCGCCGACATGCAGGCAGCGCGTAGTTTGCAGCGGCGTCTCATGCCGTGGTATTCGGCCAATTTTATCGAATCGAATCCGCTGCCGGTAAAGCACATCATGCATCGCCTTGGCTTCTGCCAGGCCTCATGGCGGCTGCCCTTAGTGCCACCACAGGCATCAACAGTGGCAACCCTCGATGCCATGATAGACGGCTTTGTGGATGTGCCGTGACGCCGAAATCGACGTACACGGATCTGATTATCCTGCTTGTTGTAGGCACACTGTGGCACTACCTGTATGATTGGACAGGTGGTAATGACCTGATTGCTGTCGTTGCGCCTATCAACGAAAGCGTGTGGGAGCACTTAAAACTTGGCTATGGTGGGACAATCATGCTGGTTGTGTTGGACGTAGTGAGAAGGCGAGCTAACACCTACATTCTGGGACGTGTCGTGGGGCTTGTTGCCATGAATCTCTTGATTGTGGTGGGGTTCTATGGCTACTTTTCCGTTCTAGGACGCCCCTTTTTGCCTTTCGACTTGGCACTGTTCGTGTTGGGCTGTTTCGTGGCATGGCGTTTGGCCGTCGTTGTAGAAACGAAGCCCCTTATCAGCTTAGCTGCATGGACGAGTTGGCTGGGCTGGCTGATGTTCATACTTGTTGGTATGGTATTTGGTCTGTTCACCGTTCAACCACCAGAAGCAGAGATCTTTGTGCCATTTTCCCACTAATCGCAGCAAAATGGCGGCGCTGATACCATTTTGAGACGCAAAATGGCGGTAGCGTTGCCATTTTGTGATGATGGAATAGGTTCAAGTTGCGATATTGCAGCATGAACACCTATCGTAAGCGGCTCTTAGCCCCCTTTTCTGCACATGCTTTTTTGCTGGGACCTCGGGGTACTGGTAAGACGCTATGGAGTAAGGCGTCGTATCCAGACGCCGTTCGTGTGGACTTACTGGATCCCGACACCTTTCGGTTGTTTGCGGCGAGGCCGGAGCAACTTCTTGCGCTGGCGCGTGCTACCCAACCCGGCGAGGTCATCGTTGTTGACGAAGTTCAAAAACTACCTCAGCTCCTCGAGGTTGCCCACCTTTCGATTTCTGAAGGGATGTTAGGCACCTACCTGTTCACCGGGTCGAGTGCTCGTAAGCTGCGTCGAGGCGACGTAAACTTGCTGGGTGGAAGGGCGCAGATTCGTATGATGTATCCCTACCTTGCCATCGAGCTAGGACATGACTTTTCGTTGGATCGGTCGTTGCAATATGGTATGGTACCTGTTGTTGTCGAAGCCACGGATCCGCAGGCAGCGCGAAGGGCATACAATGCGCTGTATGTACACGAAGAGGTATATGCCGAGGGCTTGGTACGGCGCACCGACGCATTTGCGCGATTCTTAGAGGCCATTAGTTTTTCGCATGGCCAAGTGGTAAACGTCGCAAATGTGTCGAGAGAGTGTGCTGTACCGCGCAAGACCGTGGAGTCGTACCTGCAGATACTTGAGGACATGTACCTCGCATTTAAGGTCCAGGTGTTTCGCCAGCGCGCGCAGCGCGAGTTGGCCCAGCATCCCAAGTTCTATTTTTTTGATGTCGGCGTCTTTCGTGCCAATCGTCCAACAGGACCACTAGACTCCACGGCCGACGTCGAAGGTGCTGCGCTAGAAGGACTTGTACTTCAGCACCTTGTGGCACTAGCTGGCCTGCGTCAGGATGGCACCAGCGTGTCGTACTGGCGCACGCGATCGGGCGTCGAGGTAGACGCCATCGTGTATGGCCCATCAACCTTTTGGGCTATCGAAGTAAAACGTTCAAGAGAAGTCCGTCACGAACATCTTCGCGGCTTGAAGGCCTTCGTTGCCGATTACCCCGAGGCAACGCCAATCTTGCTGTATGGGGGTACAGACAGAATGGTGGTTGACGGCATTGCCATCGAGCCAGTAGAGGGTTGGCTGCGCTCGCTCGGGTCTGAGTTCATCTAAGCTCCTGGTGCCTAGATGTGCCCGTTCTGTTCAGTCATCGGGGCGCAAAGCGCAGTCCAACCTGTACCAGCGACGTTGCCTGGCCTGAAAGGAATGCCACCTCGTCGAATTGGCGTTCTGCAGCAAGTACCAGGTCTAGTCGTGCGGCGGATCCTCGAACCGACAGGGCCACCTCGGCGCGGCCATCGTAGGGCAAGCCCTGGCTGGGGGCGTTGTAACGAGCAGCGAACCACGGTAACGACGCCCATATGGTTGACTGCAGCGAAATCGCGGGCGAAAGTGCCATGTTCCACCTTGCCTGAACCGTTACCGCACCTTGGACGTCAGACAGCAACGCCGTCGACGACGACGACGGACGCCGATAGTCTTCGGCCACAGCATACCATTCTGTTGTAGCCGCCAGTATACCAGAGCCCCCTAACATATTGAAAGGGGCAGTGGCAGCACCGACGATAGGACCTGTAAGAATAATTGTGCGCTGTACGGGCAGGGTGGGCTCGTTTGTGAGTTCGTTGGACCCTTCTAGGTTGTCGACATCGTGCTTACAGCGGTGGATCCATCCGGCGCGGAACGTGGCCGCAGTGGTAGCCATGTGTACAAGTACCTGTTCTTCCCAGCGTGCTGTGCGTGGGTTAAAGCTGATTTGCGAATAGGGATTGGCCGTGAGTTCGTGGTGGAATTCTGCCGACGTGGACCATTGCACGGGATCGGTAGAATCGGTAAAGCGATACAGCTCGGCTACCGCATGCAAGCGGAACTGCCAGGCCTGCTCGTTGCCGACCGAACCAAACGAGCGGAACATTTCGACGCCTCCGGCTAGGGCCGGTATGGGACCAGAAGGCGCCGGCTGGCGAATAATGTCGTGATACCACGACCGCGACACTCGCACTTGCGACGTGGCAACCGAGGCAGCAAGAACAAGAAGTAGAGCAAGTGAAGAGACATTCATGGTTTGGTCATTGCCGATGTTAGCAAGGCTGTTGTAGTATTGCCAAGGGCAAATCTCGTGTAATCCCATCAATCACAAGGAGTGAACTATGGATACAGTTCGGAAGGTTTCGGCGATGATCTTGGCGATAGCTGTGTTGTTGCCGCAGTATTCGTGTGGCGAGGGCGACACGGCAACGGTGCTCTATGCCTACGACCACAATGAACTATGGTGGGCCATCCTAAGCGTGTTAATGTACCTTGTGCCGCTAGCACTCACGTTTGTGCCGAACGTTCGATGGTCAACGTCGCTGGGCATCGTAGCTGTGGGCACAACGCTGTACTTTCGCGGATATCAGGTAATCGTTGTAGCAACAACACTGCTTGTTGGATGGTGGGTAGGAGTGATTGCCTCGGCGGTATATTTGGTTGCCTGTTTGGCGTTGCTTATCCACCATATTCGCCAGAAATAATTACATGTCTGCTTCCCCTCGCATTATGGGCGTGATTAACATCACGCCTGACTCGTTCTCTGATGGCGGGCTGTATGCAGCAGAGCAGGCAGCCATTGACCATGGCATTGCCTTAGCCGATCAGGGTGCGGACATTCTCGACGTTGGTGGTGAAAGCACTCGTCCGGGGGCCTCACCGGTACTGCAGGGCGACGAGTTGTCGCGCGTCGTTCCTGTGATACGCGGAATCCGTCGAGCCGGAGTGACAATCCCTATTAGCATCGACACGATGAAGTCGCGCATTGCTCGTGCTGCCGTCGAAGCTGGTGCTACCATCGTCAACGACGTCTCGGCCGGCCTGTACGATGCCGCTATGCTAGACACGGTAGCCGAACTTGGCGTGCCATATATAGCCATGCACATGCAGGGCACACCACAAACGATGCAAGCGAACCCTTCCTACACCAACGTTGTCGACGACGTGTTTAGCTTCCTCTCGCAACGTGCTACGGAAGCTCGATCAAGGGGCATCGCCGACGTATGGGTAGACGTAGGCATTGGCTTTGGAAAGACCATGGAGCACAATCTTGAACTACTTCGGAATCTCCATCGATTTACCCAGTTGGGAACAACGGTGCTAGGCATTTCGCGAAAGGGCTTTTTGGGAACACTGTCGGGCCTCTCTGTTGCTGCCGATCGCGATGCTGTTACCATGATGGCTCATGGCCTGCTGATGCATCACGGCTGCAGCGTACTGCGGGTACATAACGTGGTAATGGCAAGGCAGCTGGTTGCGCTAGCAAGCCGGCTGAAATAGTGTGCTGCAGGAGGAGCTACTTCGCCCGGAAGTTCTGCACGTCGATGTCGTACTTGCGGATTTTGTTGTGCAACGTTTCGCGGCTTACGCCAAGGATTGCCGCAGCTTTTGAGACGTTGCCGGCCGTACGTTCAAGCGTCTTTTCGATCTTGAGTTTGTCAACGAGTGCCAGGTCGTCTTTCAGCGAGCGGTCGGCCGATAGCATGTCGGTGCCCCCTGTCGCTACCGTTGCAGAAGCACTTGTGTTGCTGGACGCTTGTGGTTGTTGAGCTGTGGTTTCGTGAACAGACGAAATGGGAGCGCTCATGGGCTGAACGCTAATGCCCACAACACGTCCACCCGACGTGCTACGCGCAAGAATGCGGTGCAGATCGGTGATCTCGAGTTGCTGATTGGCAGTAGTTTGTAAGGCCACACGAAGCACGCTGGCTAACTCGCGCACGTTGCCGGGCCATTCGTAGTTGCACAAGTATTCCATTGCGGCAGGAGCAACCGACTTGCTATCGCCCATCTCCTTGTTATGCTTGGCGATATAGTGCTCGACGATAAGGGGAATATCTTCGGAGCGCTCGCGCAAACTGGGAATGTAAATTTCGCATTCACGCAGGCGATGGTAGAGTTGTTCACGAAAACGGCCTTCGCCCATAGCACCTACAAGGTCGCGGTCGGTAGCACTAACGAATCGAATGTCGACGGGCTCGGTTTCTACCGAACCAACGCGGCGAACGGCTTTCTGTTCGGTAGGTAACAGCAGGTTGGCTTGAAGCTCGAGCGGCATGTCGCCAATTTCGTCGAGAAACAACGTGCCTTTGTGGGCCTGATGAAACAAGCCGCGTTTGTTGTCCATAGCGCCCGAGAATGCACCCTTTACGTGGCCAAAGAGTTCACTTTGAAACAACTCGCGGGGGATATTGGGAATGTCGACCGTGATGATGGCATGCTTGTTTCGCTTTGAAACACCATGTAATGCCGTGGCAACGAGTTTCTTGCCGGTGCCCGTTTCGCCAGTAATAAGAACGTTCAGGTCGGTACGACCATAGCGCAAGATTTTGTCGGCCACGTCCATCATCAAGGCACTGCGGCCAATGATGCCCTGCATTTCGATAACGCGGCGCAGTTCGTCGTTGGACGTGTCTTGGCGGACACGTTCCATGGCGCTATGAAGAACGCCAACCAGGCGGTCGTTGGTAAGCGACGACTTGTCGATAAAGTTGAGTGCACCCAGCTTCGTGGCTCGCACTGCCGATTCGATAGTGCCCTTGCCAGAAATCATGATGACTGGAATCTGGGGATAGAGCCGCACAGAACGGTCGAGAATGTCGAGGCCCGACATCGACGACTCGCTACCAAACTCGATGTCGAGAAGCATCAGCCCAACGGTGCGCGACGCTTCTTCGAGGTGGGCCAGGGCAGCTTCGGGGCTATTCCGCACTTCGGGCGTCCATCCTTGCGAGCGGACGACGTCGGCAATGGTCGAGCAGAAGTCGTTGTTATCGTCTACGATGAGGATCTTCATGATATCAGTTCAAATCGCGCAAGTGCTGCATGAACGCTTCGTACTCGGGCCTAATGAAGCGGCTTTGAAAGGTTTGTAGGTCGGGGTTCCACACAACGCGTAAAAATACATCGCCATTGGGATTCACATACTCCATGAATCGCGCTCGAACACCTCGAACGTTCATGGCTTGTGTTTGAAGAAATGCAGTGCGTGTGCTGGCAACGCGTTCGCAGTAGGCGTCGTGCGGTATCCAGCCACGATAGTCGGACGTCACCGAATCCCGCGATGTTCCGCGGTACCTTGTGACCTCGCCCTTGCTGTTTACTTCGTAGTACGTGATGGTGCGCAGCGAGTCGTCCTCGTCGCCCCATCGCACTAGCAAAGCCGTACTTTTTTCTGAAATGCAAGGGGCACTGACAGACGGCCGCGCGGTACCGCCGCAAGCGGCGACGATCACAACGGCAAACGTTATCATCAGCCAGCGAATGATGCTAGTCGAGCGATGCATCGTTCCTTTCCGATGAGTGCAAGGGTGGTGTAAAGATCGGCGCCTACGTCGCGATGCGTTAGCACCATACGCAGGGGCTTCATAAGCGAGCCCGGCTTAACGCCGGCAGCTACGGCATGCTGTTCGACGCTTGCCTTAAACGCTTCGCTCGACGACAAATCAAGTGTTCCGACTAAGCCTTTGCATACCTGCACAAGGGCATCATTGGCGCGCAAGGAGGCTTCAACATCGGCATCGAGTGCTGCTAGGGTATCGCCAAAGATGTAGTCGCCGAAGTCTGCGATGTCTGCCAAAAAATGTACGCGTTCACGAAGGAGCGTAATCGTGGCCGCGACGGTATCGAGGTCGATAAACGGATAGCCGCGTTCGGATAGCACCGGCAGGAGTTGTTCTGCCAAGAGTGCTGCGTCGGCCTTGCGTAGGTACTCGGCATTCATCCATTCGAGCTTACGATAGTCGAACACTGCGCCGGCCTTATGAACGCGGTCCAGCGCGAAGCGCTCTGTTAGCTCGCCAATGGTAAAGAACTCTTCGGTGGTGCCGGGGTTCCAGCCGCAAAGGGCAACGTAGTTTACCAGTGCTTCGGGCATGTAGCCACGCTTGCGGAAGTCGCTTACCATGACGTCGCCATGGCGTTTCGACATTTTGGAACGGTCGGCGTTGAGCAACAGCGGCACGTGAGCAAACTCCGGCGGCGTCCATCCAAAGGCCTCGTAGAGTAAGACGTGTTTCGGCGTCGACGGCAGCCACTCTTCGGCACGTATCACATGCGTAATGGCCATCAGGTGGTCGTCGACAACATTAGCAAGGTGATACGTTGGAAAGCCGTCGCTCTTAAGCAGAATTTGGTCGTCGATTTCTCGACCTTGCACCACCACGTCGCCACGCACGAGGTCGGTATAGCGCACGTCGCGTGTTAGTGGCACAGCAAGTCGTATCACGTGGTGCGCACCGTCGGCCAGCAGCCGTGCTGTTTCCTGATCGCCCAGCGTATACTGGTTGCGCATTGCCGATCGGTCATACCGTGGTGCAATGCCTGCTGCCTGTTGGCGTGCGCGCATGGCGTCGAGTTCTTCGGCGGTGTCGAAGGCATAATAGGCCGTGCCATTAGCCAGCAATGCTTGGGCATGTTCGCGGTAGAGGTCGAAGCGTTCGCTTTGAATGTACGGTCCGTAACTGCCACCAACGTGTGGACCTTCGTCGAACGTAACACCTGCCCACTCGAGCATAGCAATCTGCTCTTCCATTGCCCCTTGCACAAAGCGCGTACGGTCGGTGTCTTCGATGCGAAGGATAACCTGACCACCATGATGCTTGGCAAAGAGGTAGTTGTACAGGGCCGTGCGAAGACTGCCGATGTGCAGAAAGCCGGTAGGTGAGGGGGCGAAGCGGACGCGGACGGACATTGGAAGAGACAAAGGAGGGGGTTATGAAGCTACGTGGTTTAGTGTCATGGATACTTCGGCGTAGGTTTTTTCGGTTTCGTACACGCGTACCCAAAGACGTGTTACGGCATGGTTCGTGGGTAGCCGATTGGCTATGCGTTCCAACAACCACGCTGCAATGTTTTCGGCTGTTGAAGGGGCATCGATAACAACGACCTTCATGGGATTATCGGCGAAGAACGCTTGCATTACGACGTCGGTGGTATCACAAAGAAAACAGTGATCGAGCTCGTCGATCAACGGCTGAACCATGGTCTTCACGTCGAAGTAGTCCATCACCATGCCGGACGCGTCGGGAACACCTTCAAGCTTAACGTGGGCCTCGTAGGAATGTCCGTGAATGTTGCGACACAGCCCTGCATGGTTAGGCAAGCGGTGCCCCATTTCCCAACGGAACTCCTTGGCGATGATGGTTGAGCGACTCACGGGCGAACGAACGAGGCTTCGATAACGCTGGTGATACCACCACGGGCATGCCATTCGGCGGTAACGGTCATTTCGAGGGGGTTGCAGCAGGCCACGAGTTCATCTAAAATGCGGTTGG